>JAGOMA010000012.1 GCA_017993775.1 Chloroflexota bacterium
GTGGAGATCAAACCGCCAGACCCGGCCGTCGCCCAGGCAGCCTGCGACCTGCTACGCCAGCATGGGGCGTCGGAGCGGGCGTTGGTCGGCACGGTGCATGACGAGGTGTTGGACGCCTTCCGCGCCGCCTGCCCGGAATCGCCCACGTCTATGGTGGAGTCGGAGATACGGCCGTTTTGGATTCTCAGCACCCTCTTCCTCGGCCAACTCTACCAGACGCCGGCCGGCGCGGTGGCCCTGCAAGTGCCAGAGCGGGCCAGTCTGCCCGTCATCGGCGAGGTGCAGGTCATCACCCCGCGCTTCGTCCGCATCATCCACAAGCACAACCTGGAAATCCACGCCTGGACGATCAACGAAACGGCCGATATGGAGCGCCTCTTAGCCACCGGCATAGACGGCATCATCACCGACCGGCCGGACCGGATGCTGGAATTGATCGGCCGCTGATTGGCGAAGACCCCAGGGGTTTTCCCAACCCCTGGGGTCTCAAGAATTAAGAAGGTTGCCATGAGCATTGCAACAACCATCGGGCATTCCATGGTCTACTCGATTAAATTTATAAGGAGGAAGTGATGAACGCTTATCGGACTGTCAGGTTTATCGTCGTCTTCGTCGCGGCACTGTTAGGAATAGTGGGCTGTGCCACCCAGGAGATGCCAGACATCCGCTACGATCCGGCCGCGCTGCGCTTTGACGGCGAGCAAGCCTTCGCCACCGAGACGGAATTTGTCTCCCAATTCCCCAACCGGGACAGCGGTCAGCCCAACAACCGGCTGGCGGCGGAATGGCTGCAAACCCAGTTCACCGAGATGGGCATGGCCTGCACCATGCAAGAATGGGAAGTCATCAATTACAGCCAACCGCTGCCGCTGAACAACGTCGTCTGCTCCCTGCCCGGCGCGTCGGAGCGGGAAATTGTGGTTGTGGCCCACCTGGACCAGTTCGCCGGGACCACGCAGGGGGCGGACAATGATGGCTCCGGCATTGCCATCATGCTGGAACTGGCTAAATTGTTCGCCGCCGAGGACACGCCGCCCTACACCCTCACCTTCCTGGCCAGCGATGGCGAGGAATATGGCATGTTGGGGACGCGCCATTACGCCGCCACCCACCCGGACAAGGGGCGGATCATCGCCGCTTACTCTCTGGATAATCTGGGCAAGGAGTTCTATACCGGCGTGCGCCTGGGCATTCAGGGCCAACTGCGCGGCGTAGGGCCGCTCTGGCTGCAGCTGGCAGCGCAAGAGGCAGCGCGCGCCGCCGGTGACCTGTGGGTTCCGGCCATCGTGCCGACGTATGAGCAGGTACTCAGCCAGGCTGTGCCAATTTCCTTGTGGGATCAGGGGCCATTGGTGGCGGCGGGTATTCCGGCCATTGGGTTTGGCGAAATTTGCCCGGCCGAATCTGCGCAAGCGTGTTGGGACACGTACCATTCAGAACTGGATACGCTGGACCACCAATCACCGACCACCCTGCATCAGTCGGGGCGTATTGCAGAGGCGTCTGTGCGCCAACTTTTGTCGATGACCGCGTTTCCGCAGGAGTCCGGCCCGTATCTCTATTTCCCCGGCTCGAATGGGGTGCTGCGCGGACCGGTTTTGTGGCTGATTTTTGGCGCGTTTATTGCGCTGTTCCTGGTGGGGAGCTGGTGGGTGGGGCGGAAACGGCCGTTCCCCCAAATTGCTCATGGTTGGCTCACCGCCCTGCCGCACTTCCTCGGGTTGTGGCTGCCCTGGGTCGCCTCCGGGCTGCTGCTCTACCTGCTGGTAGAAGTTGGGTTGATGGAAAAATTTGACGCCTACCCGGCCGTTGCCCGTGATCCGATTCTGTTCAATCCGCGCTGGCCGGCCGTCATCAGCTTCGTCTTGGGGTTGGCGCTGTTCCTGTGGCTGGGCCGTCGCCTGGTGGCTTACGCCCAGCGCCAAACGCCCGCCTTCTGGCAGCGTAAGAGCCTGACGCTGCTGGTGGTGGGGCTGGGTGGGCTGTATATTTTGCTGCTTAACCCGTTCTCGCTGCTCTTCCTGGTCCCGCTGGTGTTCTGGTTCCTCATCAAAGGGCGGCAGAGTGTCGCCGGGCGCGTTCTCGATTGGGCGCTGGCCCTGGCGGGCGGTCTGATCGTTTATGTGCTGCTCTACTTTTTCGGCTTTGTCATCCTGCGCAACAACTTCGCCATTCTGTGGTACATCCTGATGATTTTCTCGATTCGCATGGTGAGCTTTTGGTCGATGGCTGTGGCGACGGCGATTTTGGCTTCAGGGGTAGCTCTGGTGGTGAACCCACCCCATCCCCAACGTGAAAAAGTCGAGGCGGAAAGCCATCGTTTGCAGGGAGCGTAATCAGAAAGCATTTTCAGTAGATGCCATGAACAATCACGGTATTCTCAAATTACCTGCCATCGCACTTGGTGCGGTTATCGGCGGGTTTGTTCACAGGTGCGAGCACGATCTCTCGTTGAGAAATGTTTATCACGAAGATATCGAGCTTACCATATCAATGTTTACCAGAAGGAAATCATGAAAACTTTTCGCATTATCACGATTGTTATGGGCATTTTGTTATTTGTTGGCTGTGCGCCAACGGTGGAACAACCCACGCCCACCTTTGAAGTCACGCCAACTGATACTGTAGCGCCAACGGCAACGGCCGTTCCTTCCCCAACATTCACGCCAAAGCCAACCGTCATGGCCACAACGCCGCCAACCAACACGCCTGAGCCAACCAATACACCAACTCCGAAGCCAAGCCCAACCGCCACAGCCACAAAATTGCCAGCTTCGTCTGATCCTTTCCACCTGGATTATTTGGTAACCGCCTCGCAATTAAACTTGCTTACAGAAGATATCGGCATTATCGAATGGGAAGCAGAAGGAGCAGATTTAGAATGGCAGTATCGGCTGTGCCGCTCTTTTTTGGGAGTTAGTTGGAGTATTAACCCTAATATTGCTATCAATTGTATTTTCAAGGTTAAGCCAGATGTTGATATGGAGAAGATGATTGAATGGCTTTTTTCCCAAGAAATCTTGAATGAAACCGCATTCCCACTTGAATCCTCCATCGCCTACGACACGGAGTATGCCCTTTACGCCGACCAATATGATAATGGACAATCTGTCTTTGATGGGTTTTTGATGGGTGATGGCGTCCTTTATTGGGCCAGTATCAGTGTGGGGACACCCGGCGAGTATAACCCACAAATGGTTTTTGATGAATATGGTGCAGAGATTGAGGCGCTTCTGCATAAAATATTCATGATCAATCTGGGCCAAAGTGAAAGCGAGGATGTCTCGCAGAGTGATTGGGCAAATTCTCAACTCGTTTCGTCCCAAAACAGCTATGAAGCCGGCGAATTTGAAGAAGCAATTATCCTTCTTCAAAAAGGTGTTGAGGCTGATCCCGAAACGGCGCTAAAGACTTTCGAAGATCAAGTCTTGGCTGATCCTGAAAATGGATTTGCCTATTTCGGTCGCGGAGCGGTGCAACTGTATCTGGAAAATATGGAGGAAGCTTTTGCTGATTTATCAGAAGCCATTTTATTGGCTGGCGAAGATCCAATGGCTCAATACTACTATCTAATGCGAGGATTTATCTACTCCAGACAAGATGATTTTGAAAACGCCATCAGCGATTGGGAGCAAACGACTATGATTAACCCAAACAATGCTGATGCTTTCTTCAATATAGCCATGGCTTATCAAGAACAAGAAGAATACGAATCAGCCGTGCAAAATTTACTAATTATCCTGGCACTAGATATTCCTACAGATTACAAAGTAGATGTGGCAAACAGACTTGTTTACAATGCAGAACTCCTCTTATATTTCAGTGAAAACCCAGAACAGGCACGCTTAGGCGTGGCTGCCTACAAATTGGTAATTTCTGAAATGCCCGAATTCATAATCCCCGCCAGACACTTTAATAACCTCTGCTGGTATGCCAGTTTATGGGGGTTGGCAGAGGATGTCCTGTTTGCTTGCGAAACGGCCGTTACCATGGATCCTGAAAACGGCGGCTACCAGGATAGTCGTGGCTTAGCGCGAGCCTTAACCGGTGACTTTGAGGGCGCGATCGAAGACTTTAACGCCTATATCCTCTGGCAAAAAGAAAACAACAACGATCAGGAAAAGATTGCACTGCGCGAAGCCTGGATTGAAGCCCTGGAAGCAGGCAGCAATCCATTTGATGAAGAAACAGTGGCCGCACTGCGCAGCAATTGACAACGCTTTCATGCGTAAAGGAAATCGAACCATGCAAGGTTCAACCAAGTTTTTACTCGGTATCATCATTGGCATCGTATTGGCTTTTCCATATCGTGATTACTTTTCCACGCCCACGCACAGTCTGGTCATGCCAGGGCCATGACTCTCGAATATGACTTTCGGCACATCCAATCGGGCGAACTTCCAGCTATCCTTCAAGCATATTGATAGCTCTTGCACAGCGGTAAACAATCACTTCGTTGTGCAATGTTCAAAGGATTGGAGAGTTATAACATGAACGAAAAGAAAACGAATGGTGTGATCGGCGGCGTCATCCTGATTGGGATCGGGCTGGTGGCTTTGTTAGGACAATTTGTGGATATTCAGGTAGGCGAAATGATCGGCCTCTTGATTTTGCCGCTTCTGGGTTTGATTTTTCTGGTGTGGGGCATCGCCGCGCACAATGCCGGGCCCATGATTCCCGGTGGTATCTTAAGCGGTTTGGGACTGGGCATCATCCTGGTGGAGAAGGTTTCCTGGCCGCAGGACATGGATGAAGGCGGCGCGTTTATGCTCGCTTTTGCGCTGGGGTGGGCGTTGATTACGGTGTTAACGGCCGTTTTCACCCCCAAAGTACACTGGTGGCCGCTCATCCCCGGCGGCATCATCGCCTTCATCGGGTTGGCCGTGCTCTTTGGCGGCGTCTTCTTGAAAACATTGAGCCTGATGAATTTGGCCTGGCCAGTGCTGCTCATCATCCTGGGTTTGTTCGTCATCTTCAATGCGCGCAAGCCAAAAGAAAAATCTGCCTGATAACTTTGCCCGCCATTTCTCAACAGCGAGACTTTTTGCACGGCCTCTTGTACCCCAACAAGAGGCCGTTTTTTTTGCTCTAAAATATATTAACAAAACATGAGCAATGAATTGACAAAATATAGACAAACCGCTATTATGTGTTCATGTACGCACAAAACGCACAGGAAAAATCCAGATTAAGGAGAGGACCAGCTTACTTTAGAAACCAAAACCTGTAAAAAACCTTTGCGCTTTTCACTGCTCCACGTTTACTTTTTTTATCGTTTATACGGTCACCAACTCTAAAATATCCAAACGACCCGGCCGTACTTTGTCCATATCATGTTTTAAATAAAAATTAGGAGATACAAAAAATGAGTCGTTTCGCAAAAAGTTTACTGTTGATGTTGTTAGCCGTTTTCGTTGCCTTGCCCGTGGTAAAGGCCGAAGAACAAAAAACCATTGTCGAGATTGCCGTTGGGGACGGCCGTTTCGATACCCTCGTTGCCGCAGTTGTAGCCGCTGACCTGGCCGATGCCCTTTCCGCTGGCGAATGGACCGTTTTTGCCCCAACCGACGCCGCTTTCGCTAAATTGGGCCTGGACGCTGACAATATCGCCGATGCTTTCTCTAAATCTGAACTGACCGACATTTTGCTGTACCATGTTCTGACCAGCGAAGTTACCTCCGCCAAGGCCAAGACCATGCTCGGCGACATCACCATGGCCAATGGGCAGCTTGCCGGCCTGAAGTACTTTGATGGTTCCCTGTGGGTCAATGACGATTCCAAAGTAATCATTGCCGACGTAGATGCCTCCAACGGTGTTATTCACGCCGTCGACACCGTGATTTTGCCCCCCTGGCCGCGCTCGGCCGATGGTTCTGGCGACGCCGCCCCGGCCGCGCCTGCTGGTGGCAGCATTGTCGACATCGCCGTCAATGACGGCCGTTTCACCACACTGGTTGCCGCTGTAGTGGCCGCCGACCTGGGTGACGCACTCTCTGGTGGGGAATGGACGGTCTTCGCTCCGACCGACGCCGCTTTCGCCAAATTGGGCCTGAACGCCGACAATATCGCCGATGCCTTCACCAAGGCTGAACTGACCGACATCCTGCTCTACCACGCTCTGGGCAGCGAAGTGACCTCCGCTAAGGCCAAAACCTTGCTCGGCGATGTCACCATGGCCAACGGCCAAAAAGCCGGCCTGAAATACTTCGACGGCTCTCTGTGGGTCAACGATGACTCCCGCGTCATTATTCCCGACATCATCGCCAGCAACGGTGTCATCCATGTCGTAGACACCGTCATCCTCGGCCCCTGGCCGCGCTAATACGGAAAAGTTTAGCCACAAATTAAGCTTCTCTCCTTTTGACAAAGGCCCGGCTCAACAGAGTCGGGCCTTTTTTCATGTATACTTGCCCCGAATCTTTTTTATTACAAAGGAAAGTACACCATGCCACCACGCATTCAATTGATTGCGCTAGATTTGGACGGGACTTTGCTCTGCGAGGATGGCTCCGTTTCGCCGCGTAATGTACAGGCCATCCAAACGGCCGTCACCCAAAACATCCAGGTCATCCTGGCCACCGGCAAAACCCGCGCATCGGCCATCGCCGTGCTGCGCCAATTAGGCCTGCAAGCGCCCGGCGTGTTTACCCAGGGATTAGTCATCCACAATGCCGATGGCTCTGTGCGCCACGAAACGGTTCTAGACCGGGAAACGGCCGTGCGCGCCATCACCTTTGCCCTGCAACACCAACTGCCGCACCTTGCCTACTGCACAGCCCGCATTGTCGCCCCCTACGATCATGCCTACGGCCGTTTGCTGCAAGAAAAATACCACGAGCCGCTGCCCGAAGTCATCGGCCCCTTTCTGGACCAGATCGACGATCTGCACATCAACAAGTTCCTCATCAGCGACGAAGCCCACAACGACGCCACCCGTGCCCGCCTGACCGACTTGATGGGCGATCAGGCGACTGTCACTCAGGCCGTGCCGGGTTACATCGAGATTCTGCCGCCCGGCGCATCCAAAGGGCGCGGCGTGCGGCGGCTTTTAACCGACATGGGCGTTTCCCCGGCAGCCATGCTGGCCATCGGCGACGGCGAAAACGACCTGGAGATGCTGCAAATGGCCGGAGTTGGCGTGGCGATGGGCAACGCCCGAACGGCCGTTAAAGCCATCGCCGATTATGTGACCGCCGACAACAATCACAGCGGCGTCGCCGAAGCCATCGAGCGTTTTGCCCTGTCATGACAGCGTATTACCTGGCCCTGGATTTCGGCGGGACTAAGCTTTCGGCAGCGCTGCTGGCCGCTGAGGCCGTGACCCGCACTCCGCCGGTCTGGCACTCCCAGCGGCGCATCTTCTCCCCGCCGGGCGCGGACGCCGCCTACGATATACACACCATGATTGAGTTGGGGCGGGAATTGTTGGGTGGGCAACGGCCGTTGGCCGTTGGCGTCAGTTTTGGCGGCCCGGTTAACCATCAGACCGGCGTTGTCTACCTTTCGCACCATGTGCCCGGCTGGGAAAACACACCCTTGCAGGCCATCCTTGAGCAAGCATTCGCCGCTTCCGTTCGTGTAGACAACGACGCCAACGCCGCCGCTCTCGGTGAACATCGATGGGGCGCGGGCCAGGGCCTGGACAGTTTGTTGTATGTCACGGTGAGTACCGGTGTTGGCGGAGGGTGGATTTTGCACGGCCGTCCCTGGCGCGGTCACGCAGGTCTGGCCGGAGAAATCGGCCACACCATCGCCGATCCGAACGGGCCGGAATGTTTGTGCGGCAAACGCGGCTGCGTTGAACGCCTGGCGTCCGGCCCCTATATGGCTCAGGATTTGGCCGCGCGCGGCCTCATCACAGACGCCCCAATGACCGGAGAGCTTGTGGCCCAATTGGCGGCGACGGGTGAGCCAGACGCCCTGGAGATTTTACGACGCGGCGCGTGGGCGTTGGGGATTGGCTTGGGTCACGCGGCCAATTTTATGAACCCGCAGCGCATGATTCTGGGCGGCGGTGTGACCAAGTCCGGGGAATTGTGGTGGCGAATGGTGCGGCAAACGGCCGTGCAAACCGCCCTCCCTGAAATTAATTGCGACATCGTTGCCGCCGCCCTCGGCGACGACGCCCCGTTGTGGGGCGCCATCGCCCTGGCTTTTGCCGTTTATGATGTATGAAATGTAGTCCGACCAGATTGGACCAATCTCCCAGATGGGTCCAATCTAATAGAAATGCTTAGGCCCGACCCAAAACGGCCGCCAGTAGCGCCATGCGAATGTACATGCCGTTCTGTACCTGACGGAAGTAAGCGGCGCGGGGGTCTTTGTCCACGTTGTAGTGGATTTCGCCCACACGCGGCAGGGGATGCATGACCACCATTTTGTCTTTGGCTTTTTCCAGCAGTTCGGTGGTGATTTCGTAGTAGTTTTTCACCTCTTCGTACTGCGCCAGATCAGAGAAGCGTTCTTTTTGCACGCGGGTGACATACAAAACATCGGCGTTTTTGATGACGTCGGCGACGTCGTGGGTTTCGCGCACATCAACGCCAGCGTCGATGACATGGTTCATGGTGTTCAGCGGCAGGCGCAAAATCTCTGGCGAGACAAAACGCAGGCTGACGTCGAAGTGCAGCAGCAGTTTGGTGAGGGATTGAACGGTACGGCCGTAGCGCAAATCGCCCACCATGGCCACCTTCAACCCATCCACCCGCCCCAATTCTTCGCGGATGGTGAACAGGTCGAGCAGCGCCTGGGTGGGGTGTTCGCCGGGGCCGTCACCAGCGTTCAGCACGGGGACGCTGGCATAATCGGCGGCCAATTTGGCCGAACCGATTTCTGGGTGGCGCAAGACGATGGCGTCGGCATACTGTTCCAGTGTGCGCACGGTGTCGGCCAGGGTTTCGCCCTTGCTGACGGAGCTAAACTGCACGCCTTGAGTGATCGGGATAACGCTGCCGCCCAGCCGTTCCATGGCGGCGATGAAGGAGGAGCTGGTGCGGGTAGATGGTTCGTAAAACAGGCAGGCCAGGACGTAGCCTTTCAGCAAGTCTGCGCTGCCGACGCGCTGCACCATCTCGCGCATTTCACGGGCGCGGTCGAAGATAAAAGACAAATTGTCGCGGTCGAATTGGTCGACGGATAGGATGTCCTGGCCGGTCAGGCTGTTGCTGTTGGCCACTTTTGGGGTCATTGCGTCCAGGTTGAACAGGGGGGTTAATTCTTGATTTGACATGTTTTTCTCCTAAAAATGTTGTGAAAAGTAATTTTTGCTGTTTGATTGATGTGCCGGGCTTTAAGGCTGGCGGATGAGACGGCCGTTTCCCGGTTGCGCCAGGACACGGCCGTTTTCAAATACAATCTCGCCGCGCAGGACCACCCGCGAGACCTGGCCGGCAACTTCACGGCCGTTAAACGGCGTCCAACCACATTTGGTGTACAAATTTTCGTTGCAGATGGTGGTGGGCGTCAGGTCCACTTCCACCTGCGTGTCCGGTTGTTCAGGCAGGTTAAAGATGCGGCGCGGGTTGGTGTGCATGAGTTCGATGAGGCGGGGGAGGGTGAGACGGCCGTTTTGCACGGCCGTGATCATCAGTGGCAGCGATGTTTCGAGGCCGGAAACGCCGGGCGGCGGCGAATCTGAATACTTTTCGGTTAGAGTATGTGGCGCGTGGTCGGTGGCGATGCAGTCGATGGTTGTGTTGATGTGTTCCCAGAGCGCGGCCACATCGTCGGGTGTGCCCAAAATTGGCCGCATATCGCCCAGCGGTCCCAATCGCGCCGCGTCGGTTTGGTCCATAAACAGGTGGTGGGGTGTCACTTCACACGTAACCGGCAGCCCCTGGGCCTTGGCATCGGCAATCAGCTCAATCTCCTCGCGGCGGCTGACATGGACAATGTGTACTGGCCGGTTGTACACCGCCGCCAGGCCAATGCTCACGGCCACGCTCTGCTTTTCGGCGTGAATGGCGATGAGTTTGTGACGCGGCCAGGTCTTGAAACAGGCAGTCATGGTGGGCACATCTTCCACCCGCAAGCGGCCAAAGGTGTCGTTGAGGTAGATTTTGAGGGCCGCGGCGTGTTGGGCCAAATCCGGCAGACAGGCGATGTCTTGCGGGCTGGCTCCGGCAAACAGGCCCACATCACAGCGGATATTGGCTTTTGCCTGGGCGAGGGTGGCTTCCAGAACGGCCGTAGTGGTTAGCGGCGGGCTGGTATTGGGCATCGCCAGAATCATGGTCACGCCGCCGGCCAGGGCGGCCGCCGTGCCGCTGGCAAAATCTTCTTTATGCTCGCCGCCGGGCACGCGCAGATGGGTATGTAGGTCAATTAAACCGGGTAAAGTAATGGTTGTCATAGGATTTGTCCTGCCGTTTGTGAATGCCTTTCACACAATGACTCTATTTTTTAGCGCCTGGGGATGGCTCGGCGGCCAATCTCAGGCAAAAAAAAAGCCCGACCCCTAAAAGGATCAGGCTATTCATCGTCTGCGTTTAGCAGTGGCAAAATGAAAATTTTATCTTGGTAGTTCCAGGTGAATTTGAGCATCTGATTGAGTCTCCTACTGCTTAGATTACACACCGGGAAGTTATCCTAACATAGTTGCCAGAAATTGCCAAAGATTATGCTGGGGGAAATTGGCCCAATTTCTCCACCAGTTATCGCTGGAGACTGGGCAGGAAGGCGGCAGTTTGGAGGGTGAACGGCCGTGTCTGTCCAGAATCTGGGTCTATTTGCAGCAAAGTGGTGTTTACCGCCTCGAAATCGCTGCCCTGGATGTCGCCGAAGGCGCTGGCCAGGGCGTCGTTGTCCCAGCGGGGGTCGGGCGCGCCGGAGATGTACCAGGGTGAGCCGTTGTCGGCCAGGATGAGGCCGTAGGTTTTCATGGCTTGCAAGATGACGCGCGCCTCGGCCGGATAGCCGCTGATATCGACGCTGGCTTTCAGGCGGAGGCGCAAACCCATCGGCGGTAAGGCAGGGTCATCGCTGCCCGCGAAGTGGCGGGCCGGCCACAGGTAGGTGTTTTGTGTGCGTGGAGCGGTGAAACGCAGCGCGTGTTTGATTTCGCCGCTTTGCGCTTCGTCATAACGCACCAGGCCGGGAAAGATGGGTAATCCGGCAGCGTCGGCGGAGGTCCAACCGGCGGGGCGCAGGGCGTATCCGGCCAGGTTAAATTTAGCGCCGGAATCGGCTTCCCAACTGGTTCCGCCGCCGATGCGGACGGCATTGTACAGTTCGTAGAGGACGCAGTTGGCGTCATCGACGACCAGGACGTGGTGGTCGGAGCCGCCTTCGATGGGCGCGTCGGGCGGAATGGGAAAGGGGCCTGGGTCGCTTTCGCTGCCATAGGCGGTATAGACAACGGGCACGGCGGGTTGGCCGGCGCCGACGACGGTGTAAGGGATGCCGATGAGGTTGCCGGAACCGGGCGGCCAATCGCCTGAGCCGAAATCGGGGTGAAAGGTGGTGTCTAACCCGATGGCGGCGATGTAGGCGTTGGAAAGCAGATCGACGGGCAGGGTGTCGACGGCCGTGTTCCAGATATGGTCGGCGGGGAAGATGGGGCAGGCGGCGGGCGCGGTGGGTTGATTGGCGGCCTGGAGGAACGGCCGTTGCCACATAAAAATAAGCGCGCCCATCACCAAACCCAACAAAACCAGCCCCATCATTCGTTTCCAGATCAATTGCCCATCCATACCCTCACCTATAACTCCCCCATCATAAATCCCAAATCCCAAATCCCAAATCGTAAATCCCCTAATCCCCAAACTGAATCCCCTGCGCCAACGGCAAATCTGTGCCCCAGTTGATGGTGTTGGTCTGGCGGCGCATGTAGGCTTTCCAGGCGTCCGAGCCAGACTCACGGCCGCCGCCGGTCTCTTTTTCGCCGCCAAACGCGCCGCCAATCTCTGCGCCGCTGGTGCCGATGTTGACATTGGCGATGCCGCAGTCGGAGCCGCCGACGCTGAGGAAGGTTTCGGCGGCGCGCAGGCTGTCGGTGAAGATGGCGCTGGAGAGGCCTTGGGGCACGCCATTGTGCAGGGCGAGCGCTTCGTCCAGGGTTTCGTAGGCCAGCAAATAGAGAATGGGGGCGAAGGTTTCGGTGGTGACGACGGCCGTTTGGCCGGGCATTTTGACGATGGTGGGTTCGACAAACTGTGGGCCGAGGTCGGGGCGGGTGTGGCCGCCGACGAGGATTTGGCCGCCTTCTTGTTGGGCTTGTTGCAGCGCGTGCTGCATGGCGGAAACGGCCGTTTCGGTTACCAACGGCCCCATCAGCGTACCCTCAGCCAGAGGGTCGCCCAGATTCACCTGTTGGTAGGCGCGCACCAATCGTTCTGTCAGTTCGGCGGCGATGGATGTGTGCATGATGAGGCGGCGGGTGGAGGTGCAGCGCTGCCCGGCAGTGCCGACCGCGCCAAACACAATGCCGCGCACGGCCAGGTCCAAATCGGCGTCTGGAGTGACGATGATGGCGTTGTTGCCGCCCAATTCCAGCAGGGAACGCCCCAGCCGTCCGGCGACGGTTTGGGCCACGCGGCGACCCGTGGGGATGGAGCCGGTGAAGGAAATGAGCGGCAGGCGTGGGTCTTCGGTGAGCAGTTGACCGACTGTGCCGCCGCCAGTGACTAGAGAGAAAACGGCCGTAAGGCCATGATCCGCCATGACCTGGTTGCAAATATGCTGCACGGCGATGGCCACCAGCGAGGAAAGTTCGGACGGTTTCCAGATGGTCATATCGCCGCAAACGGCGGCGATGGCAGAATTCCAGGACCACACGGCCGCCGGGAAGTTAAAAGCCGAAATGACGCCGATGGGGCCGAGGGGATGCCATTGTTCGTACATGCGGTGGGTGGGACGTTCGGAGTGCATGGTCAGGCCGTAGAGCTGGCGCGAGAGGCCGACGGCAAAATCGCAAATGTCCACCGCTTCCTGAATTTCGCCGATGCCTTCGGCGCGAATTTTGCCCATTTCCAGGCTGATAAGTTCGCCGAGAGGTTCTTGCAGTTCGCGCAGGGCGCTGCCGAGGTCGCGCACGACGAGGCCGCGTTTGGGTGCGGGCGTGGCGCGCCATGTATGGAAGGCTGTTTGAGCCTGCATCACGACCTGGTTATAGGCTTCAGGGGTGGTGGGGATAAATTGGGCGATGGCTTCGCCGGTGGTGGGGTTGTAAGAGGTGATGGGTGTGTTGGCGGTTTTCAGCCAGTTTTCTGGGCCGGTGGAGGTGCCGGGGTTTACGGCCGTGAGGTTCAGTTTTTCGAGCAGGCTTTTCATGGGGAACTCCTTGTATCGGTTTTAGGATCGATTGTTCATCTACAATGGATATTTTACCAGTGTGAAGCGGAAAGTGCCGGATATCATCGCTTTTTTGGTACGTTTGTCATATTATTTCGATATCGATTTGGTCATGATTCCTGATGATTCGAGCAGCGGTAGGCGGCATAATACTACAGTGCCGACGAGAAAAAGTAGCTTTAGGGTAGCATAATTTGGGGAGTCCAGACGTTTTAGTTAGATTACAAGTCTGCCGAGGAGCTGCTCAGGCAGCCGATGCTCTGTGTTATTGGCGCCCGTTGCTGAAAAGACGAGGCAGGTGTGACCCGTAAAGGAGTGTAATAACATGTCAGTTTCGTATACCGGAATAAAAAGGGCGTTACTGGGGACTCCATTCCCGACGCATAACGAAATCCACGAACGTCTGGACAAAACGCGCGGGTTGGCTATCTTTGCGTCTGACCCAATCAGCAGTAATGCGTATGCCACAGAAGCGATCATGAGTGTCTTGATCCTTCTGGGGAGCGGCGCGTTGGCGTTGACGCTGCCCATTGCCATGGGCATCATGACGCTGGTGTTGTTGGTAATTTTTAGTTATATCCAGACGATTTTGCATTACCCAGATGGCGGTGGCGCCTATACGGTGGCGAAAGACAATTTGGGGGTTTATCCCTCGTTGTTTGCGGCGGCGGCTTTGCTGTTGGATTATATTCTCACGGTGTCGGTGTCGGTGTCGGCGGGGGTGCGGGCTATTACGTCGGCGTTTCCGGGGACGTATGATTACCGGGTGTTGATGGCGATAACGGCCGTTTTCTTTCTTACCTGGATCAACTTGCGCGGCGTTCGGGAAAGCGGCACCATATTTGCTTTGCCGACGTATGCTTTTGTGGGCGGCGTTTTATTGGTGGTGGGCATTGGGCTTGTGCGGTTTACGGGGTTTTTTGGTGTGCCGGCCCTGGTTCCGCAGGTTCATAATGTGGCGGCTGTTCAGCCAGTTTCCCAGTTTTTGTTTATCTGGTTAGTGCTGCGGGCGTTTGCCGCCGGTTGTACGGCTTTGACAGGTATCGAAGCCATCAGCAATGGAGTGCAGGCGTTTAAGCCGCCGGAATCGAGAAACGCCGCTAAAACGATGGTCGCTATGGGCGTGATTGCCATGTCCCTGTTTGTGGGCATTACCTTTTTGGCCACCCACCTGAACATTTTGCCCTCGGAATCGGAGAGTGTGTTGTCCCAGATGACGCGGAGCGTGGCCGGCGGCGGCGTCATTTATTATTGGGTGCAGTTTTTCACCATGATGATTTTGATTTTGGCGGCCAATACCGGCTACCAGGATTTTCCGCGCCTTAGCTCATTTTTAGCGAAGGATGGCTTTATGCCGCGCTGGATGACTCATCGCGGCGACCGGCTGGTTTATAGCTATGGCATTGTGGTGCTGGCCTTTTTAGCTTCACTGTTGATTTTGGTGTTTCAGGCGGATGAAATTGCCATGCTGCCTTTATATGCTCTGGGCGTGATGCTAAGTTTTACGTTGTCGCAGTCGGGCATGGTGTTGTTGATGGGCAAAATTGGTAAGTTGAAGCCGGGTGAGTCGTTCTTCACTGGTGTGACGACGATCCATTTTGAGAAGGGCTGGCCCTGGAAACGGCTGTTGAATGCGGTGGGGGCGGTGACAACGGCCGTTGTCCTTGTGGTCCTTATCGTTACCAAATTCACCGAAGGGGCCTGGGTGATTGTGCTGGCCGTGCCTTTCCTGGTCGTGTTTTTCCGCAGCATCAACCGGCATTATGCCAATGTCGCCGAATCGTTGAGCACGCGTGATCTGGAATTGGCGGATGTGACGCGCCCTGTGGCCAACGTTCTGATCGTTCCTGTGGCCGACATCCATCGCGGCACGTTGTATGCCTTGCAATTTGCCAAGACGTTTTCCGATGATGTGCGCGTGATCTCCGTGGTGACATCGGATCAGGAGCGGGAGCGGCTGATCCGCCGCTGGAATCGTTTCCCCGAAATTACCAAGGATCTGAATCTGATTTGCATTGATTATGAGTATCGGGACATCTTGACGCCGCTGGTGGAGTATATTGAGCAAGTAAATTCCACCGAGTTTCCGAATGAGGTTGTGACAGTGGTGATTCCTGAATTCGTGGCCGAATCTATCGGCAGCCAGTTCTTGCACAATCAGACGGCGAATTTCTTGCGCTTCCGTTTGCGCGGGCACAAGGATGTGGCGGTGATTGACGTGCCGTACCAGATTTCTTAGCGATGAATTGGTGGTGGGGAAACGGCCGTTTCCCCATGCATGTTCAAAACCAATCGGATAAAAAAGAGCGGTCGTTCACCTGAACGACCGCTCTTTTTATTTTTTGCGTACTACGTGCTTCTTACATCCACCATCCACGCGGGCTGTTATTCCTTTTCTTCGGTAGTCGATTTCCAGCCGTCTTGCGACAATTTTGTGGGGACGCGGACGCGCATTTGCTTCTTGCCATCAGCCACCGACACAATGGTTTGCACGTCAATGTCTTGCGGCACAAGGCCAAAATCTTGCAACGTCCAGATGGTGGTGATGCGGTCGCTTAAATTGGGCCACTGATCTTTGGCCCACAGATACCGCCTGCGGCAAAACTGCCAGATAGCTTCCGGTTGGACGGTAGGTTCGAAGGCGCAGTATTCATGCCAAACCTGTTCGGGGTCCGTGAGCGGGAATAAAATGTCCAGCATTGCCCGCTGAACGACGGAAACATCCCGCCCGCGCTCCTCGTCCACCCAATTGACATGGTAGTTGTGAATGAACATGAAGATGCCAAAGTGAGAGAAATGCTCAATGCGTTGGGTCACCTGTTGGCGTTGGTTGTAGGCGTTGCGGTAGGTGGCTTCCAATTCCACGCTGGGTTCCTCGATGTGGTCGTCGTGGTCGAGGTGGGCGTGGAACAGAGCCGGGTCTACGTTATACAGGTAGCTGACCAGGCGCTGGATGCGGTCTGGCCCCATGTTGAATTTGGCAAATTGGCCATCGTGGATGGAATCCAGAACGGCATTGGCAATGCCTCGCTGGCGCGCCTGATCATGGGCGCGCTGAATGCCGATATCGTAGACGGGTTTGGGTGTGCCGGGCGGGAATTGGTGAACGGCCGTTTTCTCCATGCTGGGTCGTTTTAGCCCTCCATTGGCGATAAAAATCTGAAAGAGCGTGATGGCTGCCCCGGCAAGAATAATGGCTGGCAGCGCATCTGTTTTCTGCGTAACCAGTACGATTAACATAAAGTAACTGGCAATCATACCGCGCAGGCCGGCGAAGCGCAGCGATTTAGACTCGTCGGAGCCGGGGGTGATGCCGCGCTCTTGCAAAATGTCGTTGCGCACGAAAAACACGGTGGTGCTGGTGATCACAAACGCGCTGACAAATCCAAAAGCATAATACGCTTCGACCACGATAACCTCACGAATGATAGGAATGAGGATGGCCGATATGCCCCAGATCACGCCGATGCCGATGCGGTCATCCATAAAAAAGCCGGGAAGCCGCCCCAAACGGGCGGCATTCGCCGCCACGGCCGCGCCGCCAACGTAGCCGCCCCCCTGCGCCAACAACAAAATGATGGCCAGCAGTGTGCCGGCAACAAAGAGAAACGTTTCGCCAGATGTACCGGATGTCGCCTCGCTTACTTTGCGGGCCAGAGCAATATCGGCAGCTAACCCCTCGATAATTTCGTCTTCCGACAAGCCGATTAGCTCTTCGGGCAGGGATGGGGCGTTGGTGAGTGGGCCTTCCAGGGCTGTGGCCGTGTATTCGGCGGTGTAAAGTTCGACGGCGGCCAATTTGTCGGCATTGGTGACGGCCACATCTTCGGGCGAGACGCCGTTGCCGAGCGTTTGCGCGGAAACGATTTCGTACTCGATGAGCAGGGTGCTATATCCTTCGGTGGCCGGGATATTCCACTGCCGAGCAGCGAAAAGCTGGAAAACCCCTGTGCTGATGAGGAAAATGGCGGCCAGGGTGAGGGCGGTATTGATGGTTTTCCATTTGGGGCGGGCGGCGTGTTTGCCGCTGGCCGGAATGACTTCATAGCCGGAGAAGCCTAACATGGCGCTGGACATGGAGCGGAAAAACAATTGGAAGATAACTACTGTGGAGAGGGCGGAGATGTCTTGCGTGGCGCGGATGACGTGTTCCGTGACGCCGGCAAGCTGCAAGCGGGTAACAATGCCCTGGGTCAGAAAGGCCCATTCCGGGTTGGAAACGGCCGTTGCCCCCACCATCCCTAAAGCCACCACCGTAAAGATGGTAAACGCCCCACCGCCAATCAAGAACAAGGGGACAGCCCTTTTTGGCCCCATCGCCACCAGAACCACCATAATGAAAAAGGCGAAAACCTCCGCCAGCAGGATGCGGTAAGGGGCCAGTTCCGGCAAAACCAACATGGTCACGTCGGCGGCGGAAATGGAGCTAATAATAATGGTGAGAATCGCATCCAGAAAAAACAGGCTGGTGCCAATCCAGGAGAGCCAGCGCATTTTGGGCGGGCCGATGGCTTCAACCAGCGGGCCGCTGCCGCCAGCGTTGGGGCGCAAGTAGGCGCCCGCTTTATAAGCAGGCACAATGCCCAAAAACAGCAGCACAGAAAGCAAAATGAACGCAGCGATGGCAATTTCGTGGTAGCCTTGCGCGCCGTGGATGGCTAACAGGGTCTGGTAAGCGGCCACGCTAAAGGCGTCGGCGGCGATTTCAAAGATCAGCGCCAGCACGCCTAGCCCTGCGCCGCCAAGCAGCAATCCTTCTACCATCAAATTGGGCAGCTTGCGGTTGGCTTCCTGGCGCTCGACCGGGTCAATATAATTTTTAAACATGGGGTAACTCTCCTATCATAGCATGAGGGTTAATAAGAACAGTCTTGCCGGACTATTCAACGATAAAAAATCTGAAGGCCTTTGTGATGGCTGGCGATCTGGGGGAAATTTAAGCGTTGGGAGGTTGGGCGGTGGTCGATATGTAAGGCATAACGTGTCGTCATGTGTTTCAGTTTTCAGGTATTTGCCGCCTGATTGTTTATGATCAGGGCAGGTCTGGTTCTTTATCAATGCTTAAGGGCAAAGGGTTAGTGGATACTAAAAAATTATTATAGACCAGGTTATACCGGGGGGCCACTGTATTTGCCCGTGCTGGCCACATCTCACTGCGGGTAAAGTTGTTTGGGCCGAGGGATTACAGTAGACTCGGCGCATGTCTCAATCTTACATTGCCTGGGTTCGTCAACTTGTTGGCCGCCGCAAGATTTTTTTGGTTACATCTTCGATCATCTTGCGTGATGGTTACGGCCGTATTCTCCTACAGCACCGCACCGATTTTGATGTGTGGGGGCTGCCTGGCGGCGTGTTGGAAATCGATGAAGATATTCAGACCTGCGCCCGCCGTGAATTATTGGAAGAAACTGGCCTGGAAATGGGCGAGCTGCGGTTGGTGGGCATCTATACCCACCCGCAGTTCGATGTTACGTATCCCAATGGGGATGAAGTTCAGCAGTACACCATCTGCCTGGCGGGTCTCGTTTCCGGCGGCGAAATGCGGCCGGACATGGTAGAAACCAAAGCGCAAGATTTTTTCGCGCCGGAAGATTTGGCTGGCCTGACGGTGCCGCATTGGTACCGGGCGATGATTCGAGATGGTCTGGCGGACGGGCCACCTGCTTTTTTGCCGCCGTATGTGTCGGCACGGCCGTCTGATCAAATCAAACTCATGCGCCAATATGTGGGGCATGGCCGGATGATCGCCGTTGGGGCCATGGCGGCCGTGCAAAGAGACGACGGCCGTTTTCTGATGGTGCGCCGCTCGGACAACGGCACATGGACGTTTCCCGCCGGGTATTCTGACCTGGGGGAAAATGTGGCGCATACGGCCGTGCGTGAAACTCTGGAAGAAACCGGCTACCACATCACCATCGAGCGCATTCTGGCAGTCTACACCTCGCCCACATACCACCACACCTTTCCCAATGGCGATCAGGTGAAAAATGTGGGCACGCTGTTTTTGGCGCGGCTGGTTGGCGGGCAGCCTGTGCCGGACACGGCCGAAATTTCAGCCATTGATTGGCTGCTGCCGGAAGAAATCATCCATCAGGTGCCGGAGATCTTTCGCTACCTGTATGAGCGTGTGCTGGCCAGTGTGCCTGAAGGCGTGTTGTTGGATTGAGAAGCAGCACAGATCGCAAAATCCTCTTGCTGGTAGGCATGGTTCTCGGATTGTTGGCTCTGGGAACAGTTGGGTATGTCTTGATTGAGGGATGGGGGCCGGTAGATTCCCTGTTTATGACGGTGATTACGCTGACGACTGTCGGGTTCAGCGAGGTAAAGCCGCTGTCTACGGCCGGACGCTTGTTTACAATTGGGTTGATATTGTTGGGCGTGGGCACGCTGGCCTATGGGCTGCGGACGCTGGGCGAGCTAATTTTAGAGCGCGATTATTTGCGTCAGTGGCGGCGGCGGCGAATTATGCGGCAGGTGAGAGTGATGGAAAATCATGTGATTGTGTGCGGTTACGGCCGTGTCGGGCAAAGTGTGGTGGAAACATTGCGCGAGGGGAAACGGCCGTTTGTCATCATCGAAAAAAACCCGCTCAACGCCGAGGCCTTGCGGCAGCAGGGGATTTACGTCATCGAGGGCGACGCCACCCATGACGCGATCCTTTATGATGCCGGGGTTGAACGCGCCTGGGGTCTCATCGTTTGTTCCGGCGAAGATTCCATCAACCTGTTTGTCGTGCTGTCGGCCAGAGCCATCAAGCCCGATTTGTTCATCATCGCCCGCAGCATCGAGGGCGTAAACGAGGCTAAAATGCGCCTGGCCGGCGCCAATCGGGTCATTTCGCCCTATCAGATTGGCGGGCGGCATATGGCCAATCTGGCCATCCGGCCGCACATCACCGATTTTTTTGAAGTTGTGACGCTGGACAATGGAGAGGAAGTCTGGGTGGAAGAATTGGTGGTGGCCGAAAACGCCCGGTTGGATGGCAAAACGGTTGGCGAGGCAGACGTGCGGCGGCAAACCGGCGTTACACTGGTCGCTTTGCGCCAGGACATAGGCGATGGCCGTCTCTCGACAATTGTTCCCAATGCCAACACCCGGATGTCCGCCGGGGATGAGTTGATCGTGTTGGGGACGCGGGAGCAGTTGTCTCAGTTGGAGAAATTGGCGCGATGAGATGGCGCTGGCGGTGGGCGGGATGGCTGAGCGGCGGGCTGGTGTTGATATCGCTGCTGCTCCTCTGGGCCGTTTCGGCGCGCACGATGGCGAATTACACTGCCCCGGATGGCCCCATTTTCACCGGCAATTTTGCCGGATCACCGCCGCCGGTTCCGTCACAGATTCGGGTGGTGAGCTGGAATATTCGGTTTGGGGAGGAAGTGGCCACGGCCGTGGCCGAAATTCGCCGCAACCCCAACCTGGCCAACGCCGATATTTTGCTGCTGCAAGAAATGGACGAGGCCGGTGTAGCCCGCCTTGCGCAGGCATTGGCCTATAATTATGTCTACATTCCGGCGTCGGTTCACAGCCACCACGGCCGTAATTTTGGCAATGCCGTGCTGGCAAAGTGGCCCATCAGCCAGCCGGAAAAGCTGCTGCTGCCATTTACCAATCCCAGCAACGGGCAGCGGCGCATCGCCGCCAAAGCCGTTGTGAATGTGGGTGATTTGCCATTGACGGTGTACAGCGTGCATACGGAAACGTATTGGTTACGTTCGTTGGGCCGCCGCGCGCAGGCCACGGCCGTTGTGCAAGATATTTCCGTTGGTCAGTCGCCGGTTATAGTGGGCGGCGATTTTAACACTATTTCCAAAGCCGATGGGGCGCGGCTGGCCGGCCAGTTTGCTGGCGTGGGGTTGGCGCGCGCCCAGACCCCGCCTACAGTTTCCATCGCCGGGATTGAGGTGACGGCGGATCATCTATTTGCACGGTCGCTGGCGGTGGCTGCGGCCGGCGGCGCGGAAACAGCGGCCAGCGATCACGCGCCAGTTTGGGTGACTTTTTCTTTAATTGACTGATGGACCGCGCATAAAACCCTAAGGGTTTTATCGGACCTCTGGAAAACGGCCATTGATTCTATAAAACCCTTAGGGTTTTTATCGGAGTGACTGCGTGACTTGAATTATTGATCAGCATTCTGACGACGCGTGGGTTAAATTCGGATATAGTTAGAGTGGATTATATTTGAAGCAGGAGGAATAGATGGTGAAAAAGCGTTTGCGGTTTGAGTGGTTGACGGCCGTTCTCGGCCTTCTGTTGTTGTTATTTTTAGGCAGCGCCCAATCGGTTTTTGCCGAGGGCATTGTTTTTGGCGAGGTTGTGGCTGCCGGAGATGAGATAGAAGGCGACGTTGTCTTGAATGGCAATGACGTTCGTCTGGCGGGGGTCGTGGATGGGGATGCTTTCATCATCGGCCAGACGGTCATCATCGACGGGGATGTCAATGGTAGTCTCTTTGTCTTTGGCAACAAAGTGGTCATCAATGGCCAGGTAGGGGGCAGCGTTTACGTGGGTTCGGTATCGACACAGGTGGGGGGAACGGCCGTCATCGGACGCAGCTTCTACAATGCCGGCCTGAGTTTGCTCACAGAACGAGGTTCAACCGTTGGCCGCGACCTGTTTGCAGTGACGTTTACCGCCCGGTTAGCCGGTAACGTGGAGCGCAACACCCAGGCGGTGATTGGCATTATTGAAGTAGTGCGATTTGTCCTGAATTCACTCAATCGGGTCACCACCGGCCAGTCGGTTTCCTTTCTGGAGCCGGGCTTAACGATCGATACGCGGAATAAATCCACCATGTACCGGGTACGCGCCCAGGCCGAGGAAATAAACCCACAAATGGTGGCTGCGGGAAACTGGGCGGCTGACCGGGGACGGCTGCTGGCGAGTTATCTGGTAGTGGGCGTGCTGGGTTTATGGCTGCTGCCCAATTGGCTGCAAAAATGGTCGGGCCAGGCGGGGAAACGGCCGTTGCCCGCGCTTGGTTCGGGATTGGGAGCCTATATTTTCGGTTTTATCGGCTCCTTGATTGCTCTGATCGTTTTAATTGCCCTGGGCGCAGGATTGGCACTGGTCACATTTTGGGGCCTGGCGTTTACGTGGTGGGGCATTTCGTTATCGTTGTTGAGTGTGTTTTTCTGGATTTTCATTCTCTTTGTCTCTTATATGAGCAAAGTCATCGTAGCCTACCGCTTTGGCGGCTGGTTCCTGGGTCGGTTCGTGCCGCGCGCGCAGCGCCGCGTGTGGTCGCTGTTGTTTGGTCTGGTTGTCTTTGTTTTGCTGGCCGCCATCCCATACGCGGGGTGGGCTTTGAGCCTGATCGTGACCTTTATCGGATTGGGCGCGGTGGTTGTGGCCTTTTTTGTGGATCAGCAGAACGGGAGAAACGGGGAAACGGCCGTAACTCCGGCGAAATAAAATGTATTCATTTGATCTAACGACAATCGGCGGGTTTTTGGCCTCTATGTGGGCGTTGATTCAGGGCGTGTTGTCGCTGGATCCACAAGCCTACAACGCCGCGCTCACCCAGGAGGGCGGCGGCCGATTGTCGTTGGCGGTGCTTTTTGTCGCCGGGGTGTCCATCACCATTGGCCAGAGCGTGGTGCTGTTTGCCAACCGATTGCCGCGCCGCCGGTTTGTGGTCAGCCTGGTCTTATCCTCGCTGCTGCTCCTGGTGGGCGTGCTGTTTTGGGCGGCCAGTGTTTGGGTATTGGCTACCTATGTGTTTGGCGCGGAGCGCTCCATTCGGTTGGTGATGATTGTGGTTAGCCTGAGTTATGCGCCTATGTTGTATGGCGTGTTTGTTTTAGTGCCATATTTTGGCAATATCCTCTACATTTTTTTGCGCATCTGGATTTTGATGGCTTTGGTGGGGGCTGTTACTGTGGTATTTCCCCTCGCCGTCTGGCAGGCGTTGGTTTGCTGCTTGCTGGGCTGGTTGATGCTGGAAGTGGCGACGCGCTTGCCGGTGGTTACGGCCGTCGAAAACTGGTTGTGGCTTAAAACAACCGGCGCGCGCGAAATTTTGCCGACGGAAGATGTGGTGGATAGGTTTGTCCGCGAGATGCGGACGGCATCTCGGATGTTACCCGATGCCGCCCCCGACCAGGAGGAGCAGCCATGAATCTGGTCGATCCGTTGTTGTGTCTGTTCTCTGTCGGGTTGCTTCTTTTTGTTCTCTTGGCCATGGCTTCACCGTTAGAGGCCTTGGGCTGGTGGTCTGGATGGTCTAAGCGACAGACATCACGGGTACGGCCGTCTGAATCCGCCCCCTTACCCATTCCCGCCTCCGACGCCGATTATTTTATTGTTTATCTGACGGCGATAGGCGGCATCTCCGCTGAAGATATTTCTAAACGCGAGCTTACTTTTCTCGCTCATTTGCAGACGCAGACACCCACAGCCGAAATCATCCATGACGTTTTCCCATTTTCGGTCACCAACAATCCGCTTAACGGTGAACGTCAGTTAAGCTGGCTCTGGCAAAAAATCCACAACAGTCGTATGGGTGGCAAAAAGAGCTTTGTTTCGACGTTGATTTTTGTGCGCAATTTGTTGCAAGTTGGCGTTTCCAGCGATCCACGCTATGGCCCCATCTATAATGTTGGCGTCGCCCGCGAGATTGCCCTCAGTTTGCTGCGCCACGGCTATCGCCCGGGCAGCGGCAAGCCCATCACTGTGATGGGTTGGAGTGGCGGGGGGCAAATTGCCGTGGGCGTTGTGCCTTACTTGCATCAGGCGTTGGATGCCCCCGTGTATGTCGTGTCTGTTGGCGGGGTGATGGCCGACGACCCGGGTGTGGCTTTTATGGAGCATATGCTTCATCTGCAAAGCGCCAAAGATAATTTTCCTGACATCGGTAAATTTTTATTCCCCGGCCGCTGGCCGATGGTGCGTTATTCCGGTTGGAACCAGGCGGTGGCCGACGGCCGTATCACCATCATTGATCCCGGTCCGATGATCCACACCGGGCGCGGCGATTATTTCGATTACAAAGCTAAACTGCCAGACGGCCGTACCCACGTCGAAAAAACCACTGCTCTCATCGGCGAGTTTATCCGCCAGCAAGTACCCACCCCTACTGCCTGAAAGGGTTTCCCATGCGCGTTTTTGGTCTCATTATGGCGTTTGTCACGACGACGACGTTATTAAATCCCCGCAACGGGCCGCTGCACTTCTTGTTATGGCTGCCTAAATTACTGGCCTCGGCCTTGTCTCCGCTGGTGGTGGTGGCGAGCTGGCTGCCGATTTTAGTTGGCCGCCGCCGCCGCGACCCGCTTCTGGTAGGGTTGGGGATAAGCAGTACGTTTCTGGCGCTGCGGCAGTTGGCCGCTGTGACTGCGCCAAGAGAGGCGATTCTGGTCGAGGCCTTTGGGGCAGATTGGGAAGCTAAGATTCCCCTGGTGGTGCGCGCCCGATTTTCGCGCTATCGCTGGCGACCGATTGTATGGGGCGGCGCTGTTGGACGGGTGGAGCGCAACGTGGTGTATGGCGTGAATCCGGACGCCGCCGCGCCGCTCATCGCCGACTTTTTGCGTCCGCCGGAAGGTGTGCCGCCTAGTGGTCTGGCGATGATTTTTGTACATGGGGGGGCGTGGCGTTACGGCCGTCGCAACATCGACAAATTCCCCTACTTCCATCAACTGGCCGCTCAGGGCCACCTGATTATGGACATCGATTACACGTTGAACCCTAAAACGTCGGTTCCTGGCATGGTCATGGACGTGAAGCGGGCCATTTTGTGGCTGAAAGAACATGCCGATGAGTATGGCATCAACCCGGAACGGATTGTGCTGACGGGGCAGTCGGCTGGCGGTCATTTGTCGCTGCTGGCCGCCTATACGCCCAATTACCTGGGTTTGCAGCCCAAAGACGTTAACGGCCGTACCATGGCGGGCGATACGGCCGTGCGGGCGGTCATTTCCTATTACGGACCGCCGGACATGGTGGCTTTGTTTGACGATATTGAAGCGCGTTTTGGCGGGGTGATGTCTCAGCGCGTGAACCGGCGCGTGAACCAACTGTTGGAGCGTATCGGCGAGGAGGGCTGGGATCAGGGGCTTTCTGCGCTGCTAGGCGGTCCATTGGCGGATATTCCCGACATGTACCGGCTCATTTCGCCCATCACCTACGTCGACAAAGATTGCCCACCGACGATGCTGCTGCATGGAACCCACGATTTGTTGGTGAACCCCTTTGCCGTGAAGCGGTTGTACCAGGCGCTGCGCTTAGCCAATGTGCCGGTGTTGTATATGCCCATGCCGGGTTGCGAACACAGTTTTGAATCTGTTTTGCCGCGTTTGTCGCCGGGGGCGCAAACGGCCGCGTATTACATGGAGCGGTTTTTGGCCCTGGTGGCCTGAGAGTAGCCGGTTGAGATTGGAGAGAAGAGACAGGAGAGAAGAGACTGGAGATACGATTCTCCAGTCTCTTCTTTGGTATTTATCGGGGACTGATCAGCGGTTCGTAGCGCAGAATGACCTGACCAGACATGTCTTTGATGATTAATTCGTTGGGGTTGATCTGGTAAGTAGCGGCTTGGGGCACCAATTGGAAGTATCGCCCCTCCTGTTCCATGATGCCAGGCGGATCGCCGCAGGCGATGTTGGTGCTGCTAAGACCGGTGATGGTTACCTGCCCGTTGGCGCCGGTGAAACGGCCGTTATACGTGTTGCAGCCGCCCGTGCCGGTTAGCTGGCCATCATTGCCAAAGAGCGCGGTGATCTCTGTGCCATTGATGACAGACACCAGCGCACCCACGCCATCATAGTAAAAAGACAATTTCCAGGATGTTCCGGCCAGTGGCGGGATGGTGGTTACGGCCGTTACCGTCACCGTGCGCTCCTGGACATCCTGACGGCCGTCACTCCCATTAGCTTCTAACCGGTAAACATAGGAACCGGCATCGGTCAGGCAATCTGGCGCAGCGCCGCTGGCCGGCGCGTTGTCCAGGATGGCGGC
Source organism: Chloroflexota bacterium (assembly GCA_017993775.1). GTDB lineage: Bacteria > Chloroflexota > Anaerolineae > Promineifilales > Promineifilaceae > Leptovillus. Next base: position 26,248 of record JAGOMA010000012.1, read on the forward strand.
CCCGTTGCGCAGCAGACGGATGGTGCTGATGGAGCCGCCTACCGACCAGTTGATGCTGACGCAGTTGCCGGCCTGAATTTGTGTCGGCGAGACGTTGAATGTGAGGATTTGCGGTGGGGCGGCAGTGGTGGCGGTGGGGGGAACGGCCGTGGGTGTATTGGGCTGTGGCGTGGCTGTCGGCTGTGCTGGGGCTACCACGTTGATTGTTTGTGACTGGTTCGTCGTGCCGCCGGGTCCGGTGGCTTCAATGCGATATGTGGTAATGCCGGTCTGCGTGGGACAGTCGGAGGTCGATCCGTTGACCGGGGCGCTGTCCCAGATAGTGACATTGTCGCGCAAGAGGCGAATCGTGGTAATTCTACCTTCAACCCACCAATTCAGCGTGACGCACTGTCCAAAAATAAGCTGATCCGCCGGGGTGACGGTAAACCGGTGAATAACCGGCGCGCCAATCACCGGTTGGACAAGCACAGTAATTTCGCGTACTTCTACGGTGTTGTCCAGCCTATCGACGCGCAGTTGGTAAACAGTTGTTTCTGGCGGGCATTCAGACCGCGTGCCTACGGCCGGAACCGGGAAGTTTTGCCAATTTTGGCCGCGTTGGAAGAAATAAACCGCCCTGGCCCCAACCACATTCCAGTTAAAGGTCACGCATTGGCCGGCGGTGATGTTAGAGCGGTCCACCGTGAATTGGATGTTGGCGGATGGCGTTTGGGTGGGAGCCGGTGTTGCGGTAGCCGGGCTGGGCACGCGAATGCCTACCCAAATGCGGTCGCCAAACGTTCTGCCTTGCGCATTGCGCATCGACCAAAACGCCTGGTAGGTTCCTGGGGTCAGCGGCGAAACCAGGTCTACAAATATGTCGTAGGTCTGTCCGGGGGCGACGCTGCCCTGAATAACGGCCGGTTGGCCGCCCATTTGGGCCAGCGGCGAATTGCCGTTTACAAAGACCAGCGCGTATCTGTTGTCCCAGGTGCAGGTGCCGGAATTGCGAATGCGCCACCACTTGCGGAAGGGCTGTCCGGGCGCAATTTCTGGCGGGGTGGTCATGTTGTTATCGTCCAGGTTCAGGTCTTGGACAAAGGTCATCTGGTCGATGCAGGGGATGGGCGTGGCTGTGGGGAAGGGCGTGGCCGTGACCGGCAGCGGTGTGGGCGGCGGCACAATTTCGCCGGGACTCAGACCGAGATATTGCTGCACCAGGGCGTTCAGGCGGCCGGAGTTTTGGATTTGGATGAGGGCGTTGTTGATCTGGGCCTGGGTAGTGGCTGCGCCGTTGACCAGAGCGATTGCTAATCGCTGTGGGTTCAGGCCCTGGCCGACGATGCGCAGGCCGCCTGTTGCCACGGCCGTTTGGCCAACCGGTAAATCGACAATAGCTAGATCGATACGGCCGTTACGCACATCTTCAATCGCCTGACTGGCTTGCTGGTAAATTTGCAATCTTTCGGCCGGCATAATGCCCGTATCGACCAATGATTCTTGCAGCCAGCGTTGGTACACTGTCGAGCGCTGCACGCCGACACGATACGCCGCCAACTGGGTGACGGAATTGATGGCGGCGATGTTGGCGTTTTGGTTGGCCAGAATCGCATCGTCGCTGACAAAGTAAATGTTAGAAAAATCAAACAAAGCTTCTCGTTCTGGCGTGACGGATATGGCGGAGATGGCGACATCGATTTGCTGGAGTTGCAGCGCGCCGGCCAGCCCATCAAAGGACATGTCTTTGATTTCTACGGCCACGCCTAGCGCCTGGCCGATCTCCCGAATGAGGGCGATATCGAAGCCATCGGGTTGAAAAGTCTCGTTGTAGAAGGAAAAGGGTGGGTAATCCAACGAAGACCCCACGACCATTTTCCCGGAACTGCGGATGCGTTCCCACGGATCGCTTGGTGGCAGTACGGGCGGCGGCGTAGGGGTGGCTGGCTGGCTGCCACGGGAGAAATAATCGAGCAGCGCTGAGGTAAAGGCAATGGACACGATACAGGCTAAAGCTAATAAGATGATTAGCAGGATGTTCGACGGTTTTCTGGCCATGTTTCCCTCCAACTCCGCGGGGTGTTTTTCCGGGGAGCCTTGTTACCAAACAGAAATAAAATTGTGTCCCCAGTCCGGGTCATTTATATCATAATTGGCGGAAAATTGTCTACATAATCTTAAACGGCCGTTCGTGTGCCAATTGTGGCTGTCGGTGGTAAAGTGGAAGCAGGCGAGATGGGGCTTCTGCCATAACGCTGTCAGCAGTTTGTGCGGGTGAACTAGTGCAAAAGGGAACGGTATTCTGCGATTGACGCTGGCAGGCCGTTACCCACAAAACGCAAAACCCAAAACGAAACAGAAAAAGCGAAAGTTCAAAATTTATAACTGTTCAGGTTTCTCTGGCAAGACCCTAGAGGTTTGATACCCCACAATTCCAAATTTTTACGAGAAAACCTTTGGGGTCTGTACAGTTACCAAAATTTATTATCTGGGTACGTCTCCGTCTTGTTTAGTGGGCTGCCGGCTTAGAGTTAAATTGGAAACGTTGGAAATGATGCAGGGGAAAGGGTGTAGGCAAAAAATTGTTTGGTTGGCCGTGTTTGTGCTGGTTGTTGCTCTGTTAGGAGCGGCGGCAGTTAGCCGCTGGCCCGGATTGGCTGCGCAGGCGGCGCGTCCACTGCGCCAGATTATTGGCAATCGCGGGGTGGCCGCGCTGGAGACTGTGTTGTTTGAAGCGCAGGATGGGGTGCGCCAGGCTGAGTATCGGTTGGGTTTTCAGGCTGCGGAGGCGCCCTGGCCGACGGCCGTGCCGCTGCAGGCAACGGCCGTGCCCATCCAGCCATCGCCCAGTCCAACAACCGTGCCGCCTACCTCGACACGGCCGTCGCCTGTCGCCGCCGGTGATGCTACCCAGGCGCCCGAACCAACCGCGCAACCCGAGGCCACGGTTACTCCTGCGCCGCCGCCAACCCCGGTTCCCTGGACACTGCCGCCGCTAACTGCTTTTGGCGATCTGGCGGGCGAGGGAGAATGGCAGGCGTATTTGCATAATGAAGCAGGTGACGTTGTGGGATTGCGTACGTTTTTACAGCCGGATGGGGAACGGCCGTATGCCCTGGTAGCTGTTGTGGCCTTTGATTTAAGAAAGGTAGATTTGCGGTACGTATTAGGCTCGCAGGAACCGGCCGTTGACGGCGGCCCGCGCGGCAGCGGTTTCATTCCGGCAAATCATTTACAGGCCAGCCGGCTTATCGCCACGTTTAATGGCGGTTTTATGGCCTCGCATGGCGCGTATGGCGCTATGGCCGATGGATTGGAAGCCCTGCCCGCCAAAGACGGCTACGCTACCGTGGCCATCTACCGCGACGGCGACGTGCGCATTGGCAACTGGGGCGACACGATTTCGGCCGACGGCGATTTTATCGCCTGGCGTCAGAATGCGCGTCTGGTTGTGGCAGATGGCGAAATCAACCCCCGTGTTTATAATGGTTCCATCACCACCTGGGGTGGCAATATCAATGGGGACATTGTTACCTGGCGTTCGGGGCTAGGCATTAGTTCAGACAATTCTGTGCTATATTTTTTGGCCGGTCCGAGTATGAGCATGCCCACATTGGCTGCGGCGATGACGGCCGTTGGTCTGGAAAATGGCTTTTTGCTAGATATAAACGAGTCCTGGGTTCATTTCGCCCAAATTACGCCCGGCATGGACAATGAAATGGCCGCCGTACCGTTATTTTCTGAAGGCATGGAAACCAAACCCGACCGCTATTTGCGGCAATCCGATCGAGATTTTTTCTACATCATTACCGCCGAAACCGCAAAATGAGCGCAGCGTAAGAGCCGCAACCTTTTGTTCCTGGCGGTCGTTGAGAGACATGTTACAAAAGCTTTACTGTGTTCCAGGCGGTGACAAATTCAAGTCAACCGCCGCAAATTAAGAAGGAGATAATTTGAGATGAAAAAGAGATCGAATTGGCTGTTGCTGACCCTTTTGGTGGCCGGGATGGCCGTGCTGGTAGCCTGCGGCGGTAATCCGCAGCCTGCTGGCCCAGAGCAAACCTTGTTTGTAGGCCCGAATTTGGTGGAATGCACAGGCGTTGCGCCGCAAACGTGTATGCAAGTAAAAGACACGCCCGATGGCGACTATCGCCTATTTTATGACCAGATCCAAGGCTTTGTTTTTGAAGAAGGGTTTGAATATGAGCTGCGTGTACGCACCGAAACGGTAGAAAACCCGGCGGCCGACGCCTCATCGCTGCGGTATATCCTGGTGGAAGAAGTCAGCAAAACGCCGATGAGTGCTGCCTCAGCCGATACAACTGCTGATGGGCAAATGAAAATATTGTATGTTGGCCCGGAATTGGTGGATTGTGTGGGCGTTGCCCCGCAGCAGTGTATGCAGGTAAAAGAGAATCAGGCTGATGAATACACGCTTTTTTATGGTCAGATTGAGGGCTTTACCTTTGAACCGGGTTATGAATACGAATTGCAGGTGAAGGTGGAAACCGTTGATAACCCACCGGCGGATGGGTCTTCTTTGAAATATACGCTGGTTGCCGTGGTTAGCCAGACGCCGGTAGGGGGAACTGCCCCGGCTGTTGTATCTGAGGCGTCGTCCCTGACGGGAACATTATGGCGTTTGCAATCTTACCAGGGCACGGCCGTTACTGCTGGCACGGAGATTACGGCCGTTTTCGGTGAAGATGGTTCGCTGGTCGGCAGCTCTGGCTGCAACAATTACAACACGTCCTTTACGGTAGACGGCAGCGTACTCACCATCAATCCCATCATGGCGGCCACAATGATGGCTTGCGAAGACACAATCATGCAGCAGGAAATGGCGTATCTGGCTGCGCTGCCCACGGCAACTGCCTGGGCCGTTGCCGCCGACACGCTGACGTTGAGTGATGCTTCGGGCGCGGCGCTGTTGGTTTATACGGCCGTTACCCCCACTTCGCTCACCGGTACAACCTGGCAGCTTACCGGCTATAACAATGGTGTTGGCGGCGTTGTTTCGTTGGTAGAAGGCTCAGAAATCACGGCCGTTTTTGGTGAAGATGGCACATTGTCTGGCAATTCAGGCTGCAATAACTATTCCACATCGTTTACCGTCGATAGTGGCAGCATAGCCATTGACGCAGCCATCGCCAGCACTATGATGGCGTGCCCGGAAGAGTTGATGACCCAGGAAGCTGCGTATCTGGCTGCCTTGCCTAACGCTAATGTTTACCAGATTCAGGCTGATACGCTGGAACTGCGAGATGCGGATGGCGCTTTGCTGGCTCAATATACGGCCGTCACCTCAGCCAACCTGACCGGTATTACCTGGCTGCTTACCGGCTACAACAATGGCAATGATGCTGTGGTTTCGGCGATGAGTGGGGTGGAAGTAACGGCCGTCTTCGGTGAAGATGGCACGCTTTCCGGTACGGGCGGCTGCAACAACTACAGCACCTCCTATACCCTCGACGGCAGCGCGCTCGCCATCAATTCGGCCATTGCCAGCACCATGATGGCCTGCGCCGAAGATGTGATGGCCCAAGAAACCGCATTTTTGGCGGCTTTACCCACGGCGACCACGTATACAATCCAAGGGGACGCTCTGGAACTGCGAGATGCCAATGGGGCGCTTGTCGCTTCATTTACTTCCGCTCCGCCAGCCGCAACGACGCTTGTGGGGGCCGAATGGATGGTAACGGTGATTAACAATGGCAATCAGGCGGCTGTGAGTTTGGTGGGCGGCACAGAAATTACCATGATGTTCGGCGAAGATGGTAATGTTCAGGGTTCCGCCAGCTGCAACCAATACTTCGGACCTTATACGGTCAGCGGCGACACAATTAGCGTCGGGCCTTTGGCTACCACGCGCGCCTATTGCCCGGAACCTGAAGGTATTATGGACCAAGAAGCACAGTTCCTGAAGGCGTTGCAAACGGCCGTGTCCTACACCATCCAAAACGGCGCGTTAGACATGCGCACCGCCGACGGGGCAATCGCTGTGATGGCCAGTTCCGGTTCTATTGCCGCCGCGCCTGCGGGAGGCGACACGGCCGTTGCGGCTCCTATGGTGGCTATGGCAGATGCGGCGGCTGCACCCGCCGATTCTCGCCAGGAAGCGTTGGCCAACGCCACCTTCCTAACAAGCATTCTGCCGGCCGGCAGCGTAACCCTCTCCGGTGGGCAATACAGCGAACCTGCTGCACCGGGTTCCGCCAGCGCTATTTCGGTCATGCTAACCGACAAGGTCGCTTTTGGTGAAATCAATGGGCAGACTGTTGCGGCCGTTGTTCTGGTTTCCAGCGGCGGCGGCACGGGCAACTTCTACGAATTGGCCCTGGTGAGCTTTGAAAGCGGCCAGCCAGTCAACGTCGCCGAAACCTTTTTGGGCGATCGCGTCCAGGTGAACTCGTTGAGCATTGATCCCAACGGCGTCATCTCCATCGATATGATCACCCACGGCCCTAACGATCCGATGTGCTGCCCGACCCAGCCGGTTGTCAACACATACGAATTACAAAACGGCGGACTTGTCCAAACTGCCTCCACGCCAAAGGTGTGATCAGGTCATTGGGCGGCTGCGGAGCGATTTCAGGGTAAACCCTTACACATCCTCCGTAGTAAAATTCAGGCAGACTAGACCATTACGGCTTTGGCCTGTTTTGTATAATTAGTCCATAAGAAGTATTGCCAGACAGCTTGGCAGACAGTAGACTATTGCACGCAGCAGTAGTCTACTGTTCGTTTTTTGCTGCTGCGCGGATGATAAATTTGAACAAAAAGGTGACACATGACGGCAATAAAACCTGAACTCATAACAATTATCGAGGGTCCAACACCTGATTTTCATCCCACGCCGCACCGTTGGTTACAGTCCATTCACGAAGGTCCAGACGATCGGGCGATTGCTTTGTGCCAGCTGCGCACCAATAATGGGAATGACATCGTCACCCGTTGCGAGGATGCCTGGCATGAAGGCCGCCCGGTAAAATTAGACTACCCAGATGAAATGCGGATGCGCCAACAAGCAGATGTGGTGGCCATGCGTTTGGAATCTTTAGAAGAAGGTCCGATGTTATCGCTTTGGGTTTCACTCGATTTTGACCTGGAATATGATGAGGGCGAATTCGATGATGAGGATTTCGACGAAGAGGATTTTGGCGATGAGTTTGACGATGAAGATGATGATGGCCTCAATTATTTTTAATTGAAAGAGCCTGGCGGCGAATGACAAACTGGTTTGTCATTCGCCGCTTTTTTTTGTATTTGTTGGCTGCTTAGCAGCGCCAGTAGTGTAGTCCCCGGATTTTTCTCTGTGTAACCAAGCCAAGAGAGACGCCTTATGACTCAGATATTTGATCGATTGCAACAATGGTTTTTAGTCCATGGCCTCACGATTTTAGTTATTTTGCTATTGAGTGTGGCTGGTTATTACTTACTTGAGGCCGTTGTGCGGTTTATGGGCCGCCAAATAAAGGGGCTGGATCATGAGGCCGGCGGTGGTTTTGAAAAGCGGACCGAGACAATATCGAATGTGGTGCATAGCGCCGGGTTGGTAGCGATTGGAGCGACGGCCGTTGTCATGATTTTGCAAGAGGTCGGCGTGCCTATTGCGCCATTGCTGGCCAGTGTGGGCGTGGTTGGGTTGGCTTTAGGGTTGGGCGCGCAAACGCTGGTGAAGGACGTGATTAGCGGCGTGTTCATTCTGCTGGAAAACCAGTACATGATTGAAGATGTCATCCAGGTGAATGCCATTGTTGGCAATGTGGAGGAGATGACGCTGCGGACAACGGCCGTGCGAGATTCCACCGGCACACTCTTCATGATCCCCAATGGCGAAATTCGCATTGTGGCCAATCGTTCCCGTGACTGGTCGCGGGCGATTGTGGACGTGGGTATTGCTTACGAAGCCAACGTCGATCGTGCGCTGGCTGTGCTGCGAACCATCGGCGAAACCCTGGCCCATGACGAAGAAATGAGCGATTTGCTGCTGGAGTCACCACAAGTCACCGGCATCGAAGGCCTGGACGAATGGGCAGTGCGCCTGCGGCTGATGGTCAAGACAAAGCCGAACAAACAGTGGGAAGTTCAGCGCTTTTTACGCCGTCAGATACGCCTGGATTTTGCAGCCGAGGGGATTGAAATGGCTTTTTCTCGTCGGGAGGTTGCTGTGCTCAGAGCAGAACGCGGCGAGACGGAATAAGAAGGCGTTCGGCAGAAGTTGGGCGTCTGCCAGTCCTGGTGATAACCAGATGTCCGGCAGATTTATTGTTGGGTGGCGACGTATAGTTTGCTGCCGTCGGTCACGAATATGCGGAGGGGCGTTTCGGCCACGGCAAAGCCTTGAATCTGGTTAAATAGTTCTGTGCCCGTGTCGCTGGTGGCGCGATATTGGGCGATGACCCGGCCACCGCGGGCAATTTGTAGGATGCGCCCCGTGCCCGGATCGGCGACAAAAATTGATGAATTGAGACCTTTGCCTACCAACTGGGCGGAGGTGGGCGCCAGGAGGGGAATGGTCAGGCCACCGTTTTGCATGAGTTCGGTTTCGTCCCACTGCACACGTCCGGAACGGGTGTCGTAATAGCGGATACGGCCGTCGCCATACAACAACAATAAGGAGCCATCCTCGCTGTACAAATCCAGGTCGATCGCCGCATTTAAATCGGCGCTGGGGTCTAAAGCCAAAACCTGCTCATCATCTTTAATGATGAACCCATCCCCATCGGGGAAATATTTCCAGATTTCGCGCGCGCCAGGGTCCAGAACATACAGCCGCTCGTCGAATGAGGCCATTGCTGTGGGAATTTGCCAGACGCTGGCCAGGCCCAGGGGAGCCACACGAGTGTCCTTCATGTTGGGGAAATAGGTGAGCAGCGCGCCGCTGGCATCCAACAGCGCCAATCCTTCGCGTGAAACGGCCGTTCCCGCCGGTCGCCAGGCCATATCGACTATGTTTCCGACGATGTGGCTGCCTAGCGCGTTGCCCTTGAAGACGATTTGTGACGGATCGCCCGTCAGGGTTAGATAGGTTTCGTCGGTGGCGTGGAAATAGACGCTGCTGGCGCTGTCCAGGGTAAATATGCCGCCCTCAAACCCATTTTGCAGCACCACATCGGTCAGGCTGATGTCGCTGGTAAATTCGTATAGGAGTTTGGCCTGCAGCCGCGAGACGCCATCTAGCTGATCTAGCTCGACCATGGCTTGCTGGCGCAAGCGGGTAACTTCGCCGTCGCCGGCGCGTAAGGCGTCGGCTTCATCTGCCAGCAAAATAATGTTGCCGTAGAATTCGCGGGCCTGATCGGGTGTTTCGGCCCCATCAGCCAGGCCGATATTTTGCCCCATTTCTGTTTTTAGTTCGGCGAAGCGGCGCACACGGCCGCGTTCCAGGTAAACGCCGGTGACGATGATGGCTACCAGAAGGGGGATGCCGATGGCCAGAACAGCGGGAACAGCCCAATTGGTCGGCTCTTCCTCTTCATCGCGTGGCGGGCGCAGGCGGGCGAGCATGTCGGTGAGCCAGTCGGTGAAGTTGGCGAGACCAAACGCGGCTCCGGCTGTAGCTTTGCGGACGCTGGTTTCGACGTCGGCTGTGGGTTTGGTGGATTGTTGGGCAGGGGCTGGCCGTTGGGCCAGGGCTGGCCGTTGGGCCGAAGATGGTCTTGTAGACGGCCGTTGCTCGGTCGGCCGCCTGGGAGCCATTGGCGATGGCTGCTGTCCTTCACGCAGCGGGGTAGGAAACGTGGAATCGGGCGTAGAAACGGCGGCGGCGGCGGCCGTTGTGGGAAATTCACCGATCTGTTCGCCTACATCTTCGCTGGTAAATTCGATTAGCAGCAGACGGGCGGTTTGTGGGGCAACGGCCGTTTGCAGCGCGATCATGCCCTCTTCAATGTCTGTGTCTACCAGGACCGGGGTGAGCGTTTCGGCGCGCAGGTTGGCGATGCGCGGGTCGGCCAGCAAGAGCATGTTGCCATCTTGCAGGCGGTGGTGAAAATAACGTACGTTCAGACCGGCGCTGCGTCCCAGCGGAACCACTGGTGATGGTTTCTGAGCCGGCAGACGTTCAACGCCAAAATTGTGGCCGAGAAAGGCAAGTCCTTCGCCAGCTTGCAACATGAACAATTCGCCGTTGTGTAGGGCGGCGCAAGAGACGGCCCCGGTGCGGTTAGGGGCGGAGCCTTCTAAATTCAAGTGGAGCAAGCGCTGGTTGGCGGCGGTGATGGCCTGGCGCAGGGCGGCGGTGACGCTGCCGGTGGCCTGGTAAAACTGGCGGCTGATGAGATCTAGCAAATCTTGGGCGAGCACGGCCGTTTCTTCTGGCTGGCCGCTGAGGGTTAGGTGCGTAAACAAAAAATCGCGGCGGCGGCTGCGAATGGCTTTGGCAGGCGCGGCTTGGGCGAGTATTCCCGGAATGCCTTGCGGGTGTTCAGTTAGGGGCTGGACACGGCCGTTTACAAGGTAAAGTTGGCCGGTGACTGCTTGAAGTTCCATAAGCGGTGATTACTCTCCCACTGACTTGCTTACTGCTGCGTAAGGATAACACGACTAAGCTGGTTTACAAAGTCGATAGGCGCGGCGAAAATGCCCATGTGACTGATTTGTGTTATCCTTTGAGCCAGGATTGGTCGACGGCCGTGCTGGAGAAAACCCCCGTGTCCGTCGTCTGTGAGTGACAGAATCATGACCGTGAAATTTTGTTACATCTGCAACCAAAACCCGGACGACCGTCAAGGCGACAGCATCGCGCTGGCTGAAGGCGAGTACTGCCCCATTTGCAACCAGCCAGCCTGCCGCGTTCATTTGTCTGTCGTGCGCTGGCGTTGGCGCGAAACCGGCGACTTAGACTCTGCCCTGGTTTGCAAAGCGTGCGTGCGCACCTATGCCCATCGCAGCTGGGACGTGTTTCACCGCGATTGGATTACGTAAAAGCAAGATAATTGTTCGGGTTTCTCTAGCAAGACCTCAAGGGTTTGATACCCAAGTAATCCAAATTCTCAAGAGCAAACCCTTGGGGTCTGTAAAAATACAAAGCAAGATTGAAGACCAAAGATGACACGCAAAATTAACCTTGGACTTCAATTTTGCCGATGTATCATGTGCCGTAAATCGTTACATTTGGCCCGGCAATCTCCTTAAAGAGCGCCAAAATCTCACCTGGCTCCGCGTGCCGTTTCTGCATCGTTTGCTTTGAAAAAACAAGCTCGCCGTTAATTTGCACCTCAAACGCCCCTTTGCTGCCGGTGATGAAGGTAAAAGATTTGATAAGGTGCTGGTACTGGGTCAAAATTTCATCCGCCACACGGACGGCCCGTTCGCGATAATTTCAGGGCACGCAATATTCAATTGAGATGGTGTATATTTTTTCCATGAAGGCCTCCAAAGTTTGGTATACGCCCAAGTATAATGGAGGCGGGAGATGCGACAACTATCGCGTGAATGCTTGACAATCGCATGGGCCTGGGCTACCATATCGGTCGCTTGAGGGCCTGTAGCTCAGCTGGGAGAGCGCTACAATCGCACTGTAGAGGCCAAGGGTTCGAATCCCTTCAGGTCCATAAAATGAAAGCCGGGTTTGTTTCAAACCCGGCTTTTGTTGACAATTAAAAAAACAAAAGCTGTGAACAGGAGTAGTAGGCGGAAAAATTGCCGTTTGGGCAATGTGAGCTAGAGAGTTGCGCCGTTGGCTGAAAGCGTGACAATGCAGCGCCGAACTCGCCTGGGAGCTGCATTGGTGAAGGTATTTACCTAGCCAATGCCGAATCGCACCCGTTACGTGCCTGAGTGGATGGATATTGGCGCGAATCGCTATTGCCAAATCGGGTTAATTGTGATATTTTATGCGCCGCCTTAATGATTGGGCCTGTAGCTCAGTTGGGAGAGCACCACAATGGCATTGTGGGGGTCAAGGGTTCGAGTCCCTTCAGGTCCACCTAAAATTCCATCAATCAGAGTGGTACCGCGGAAGCTCCTTTTCGTCTCTGAACGAAAGGAGCTTTTTGTTTTGTGATGGAGAACTGGAGATTAGGGATTTTTTGTTTTCCAATGTGGATCTTTCAGGAGAAAACAGTATGAGCAGCTATAACCCCAAGCAACTAGAACCCAAATGGCAGGCAAAATGGGACGAGACCGGTTTGTACCGGCAGGTGATAGACGTCAACAAACCCAAGCATTATGCGTTAACCATGCTGCCTTACCCATCGGGCGATCTTCACATCGGCCATTGGTACGCCATGACGCCCAGCGACGCTCGCGCCCGGTTTATGCGGATGAAGGGCTATAATGTGATGTTTCCCATGGGTTTTGATGCGTTTGGGCTGCCGGCCGAAAACGCGGCCATCAAAAACAAAGTTCACCCGCAAAAATGGACGTTTGCCAACATTGAGCGGATGCGCGGCCAACTGCGCAGCATGGGGGCGATGTTTGATTGGGAGCGTGAAGCTGTGTCCGCCGATCCGGCTTATTACAAATGGACGCAGTGGTTCTTTAAGAACCTGATCGAATTGGGCTTGGCTTACCGTGAGAAAGCGGCCGTTGATTTTTGCCCTCATTGCAATACTACCTTGGCGCGGGAACAGGTGTGGGGTGATGACCGCCACTGCGAACGGTGTGGCACGCCGGTTGTTAAGAAGGAATTGGAGCAATGGTTTTTCCGGACGACGGATTATGCCGATGAGCTGCTCGATTTTGGCGGTATCGAATGGCCGGAACGGGTGAAGGTGATGCAGACCAATTGGATCGGCCGATCTGAAGGGGCTAATGTCGTTTTCATGAGTGAATTTGGCGACGAAATGCCTATTTTCACTACCCGGCCGGATACATTGTGGGGCGCAACTTTTATGGTCATGGCTCCAGAGCACCCGTTGGTGGAGAAACTGACATCGGTGGCGCAGGCGGAAGTGGTGCAGGCGTATCGTGAGCAGGCGCAGCGGCTGACGGATATAGATCGTGAAGCGGCTGACCGTGATAAAACGGGTGTATTTAGCGGTTCGTATGCGATTAATCCGGTCAACGGCCGTCGCATTCCCATTTGGGTGGCCGATTATGTGTTGATGGGCTACGGTTTCGGGGCGATTATGGCCGTGCCGGCCCATGATCAGCGCGACTTTGAGTTTGCCCGTAAATTTAACCTGGAAATTATTCCGGTCATTGCGCCAGCGACAGGTGAACTGGCTGCCGACGAAATGACGGCCGCGTATGTTGGGCCTGGCGTGATGGTGAACAGCGAGACGTTGAACGGCACGGCCGTTTCTGAGGACAAAGGCCGCAAAAATCCCTCCATCGCCGCCGCAATTGATTGGCTGGTGGCTCATGACGCCGGCGAGGAAGCGGTCAATTACCGCCTGCGTGACTGGTTGATCAGCCGCCAGCGCTATTGGGGCGCGCCGATTCCGGTGATTTATTGCCCGGAACACGGGGCTGTGCCTGTGCCGGATGAAGATTTGCCGGTGATGCTGCCGGAAGATGTAGAATTTATGCCTACCGGCGAAAGTCCGCTGAAGTTTCATGAGGCGTTTATTCACACGGAATGTCCTGTGTGTGGACGGCCGTCGCTGCGCGAAACAGACACCATGGACACCTTTATGTGCTCCTCGTGGTATCAATACCGTTATCTAAGCCCGCATTATGAAGCGGGTCCGTTTGATCCGGCGGAAGGCGCTTACTGGCTGCCAGTAGATCAGTATACCGGCGGTATCGAACATGCCACGATGCACCTGATTTACACGCGGTTCTTCACCAAAGCGATGCGCAAGATGGGCCTGGTAGATTTTCCGGAGCCGATGCTAGCCCTATACAATCAGGGCATGGTTCTGGGCGAAGATGGCGAGAAGATGTCGAAATCGCGTGGGAATGTGGTGGCGCCGGACAATTTGGTTGCCCAGTATGGCGCGGATGCGGTGCGTACTTATTTGATGTTTTTCGCCAAATGGGACCAGGGCGGGCCGTGGAATTATGATGGCATCAAAGGGCCGCAGCGTCTGGTGAACGATGTGTGGGAAATGGCGTCCGCGGCCTATGCGCCCGGCCAGGTGGATGAGGCAGCTGCGCGGGCGCTGCGGCGCAAAACTCACCAGACGATCCGCAAAATGACGCAGGATTTTGAGGCGTTTTCGTTTAACACGGCCGTTGCCGCCATGATGGAACTGCGCAACACCATCACCGAAGCCCACCGCAAACGAAACGTAACTCAGGCAGCCTGGGACGAAGCAATCGACAATTTCCTACTCCTACTGGCGCCCATTGCCCCCCATATTACCGAAGAATTATGGTCCATGCGTGGTGGCGCTTATAGCATTCATCAGCAATTATGGCCGAGCTGGGACGAAGAAGTCGCAAAAGAAGACGAACTCATCATTCCAGTGCAGGTGAATGGTAAACTGCGAGAACGCCTCATCGTACCGGCCGGCACCTCCGATGAAGACATCAAAACGGCCGCTCTGACGGCCGAGAACGTGCAGCGTCACTTAGAAGGTAAGACGCCGCGAAAAGTTATCGTCGTCCAGGGAAAGCTGATCAATATTGTTATCTGATGTTTCTGGCAAGGCCATGATTTCATCTCCCGTTCACATCATTTTGGCCGATGACCACGATTTGGTTCGTGCGGGCATTCGTAATGCGCTGCGCGATCTCCCCGGTCTGGAAGTGGCCGCAGAGGTGGGTAACGGGGCAGAATTAAGAGCTTCCCTGGCGCAATTCCCGGCCGATTTATTGATAATGGATGTGAATATGCCGGGTTTCGACCCCCTGGCGGAAATCCATGAAATTCGGCTGGCGTATCCCAATTTGCGTATCCTGGTGGTCAGCGCCTACGACGATGATGTGTATGTTCAGGGCATGTTGAGCGCCGGAGCCAATGGGTATCACCTGAAGGATCAGCCCTTGGGCGACCTGAAATTGGCGATAGAGCGCGTTTTATCCGGCCAGCGCTGGCTTTCCAGCCCGCTGTTGGATAAATTGTTAAATCCGGTCCATAAAATGGGCAATGCGCCCGTTCTGTCTAAACGGCAGATAGACATTGCCCAATGCCTTACCAGCGGCCTGGGGAACCGCGAGATTGCCATCCAACTTCACCTCAGCATCAAAACGGTAGAAAATCATTTAACGCGGTTATATAATCAGCTCCATGTTACCAATCGTTTGGAAGCTCTGGCTTATATTCATGAGCACCCGGAATTGCTGGCTGTGCCCGGCGCGGCAGTTCAGGATGCCAGCGCCGTCAGAGAACCCTTCGTCACCACCCAGACCAACATCCTCATTGTTGACGACAATAAGCGATACCGTCGGCAGCTCAGCCGTTTGGTAGGCGCGGCGCAAAGTAATGCGCGTATCTTTGAAGCTGGCAGTCTTCAAGAAGCTTTTACCATTACGGCTAAAATTATTCCCCACGTTATTTTTATGGATGTTGTTTTGGGGAATGAGGATGGCATTAGCTGTACCCGAAGATTGCGCAGCCAGGTTCCGTCGTCGCGCATTGTATTGATTAGCGCTTATCCCGACCGAGAATTTCACCGACGTGGGCTGGAAGCTGGCGCGGTGGCGTTTGTAGATAAAAAGGATTTGGATACGGCTACCTTGCGACAAATTATCGAAGACGCAGTGGCGTGAAGCACCGTGACCTGGAGACTTTAGCCATTGCGTGCGGTGAATTTTTTGCCCAGGCGATGCTATAACTTTGACAGGCTAGCGAGACGTTTGCGGAAGTCATTTTGGAAAGGAGAAGACCTTTTGCGGGGCTTATTCCATGCTAATTATTAAAAATCTGACCAAGCAGCAAGGTAATCATGCGGTATTAAATGATATTAGTTTGCGTCTTGAAGATGGTGAAATTTTAGGGTTGTCTGAACGTGTCGGCGCGGGTGTGTCGGCGCTGATCGATATTTTGTCGGGGCGTGACGCGGCTGATTCGGGGGCGATTTGGTTGAACGGGGTGTTGTTGGAACGGCCGTTTATCGCCCGCGAATTAGGCATCGGCGTCATTTATGAAGAACCCAAACTGGTCGACTCTTTCGATATAGCCAGCAACATCTTTCTGGGCAACGAATACACCGCCAGCGGGAAAAGCCGCTGGCTAAAAGTTTTAAACCCGTACAAAATGCATGACGAAGCAGCCAGCCTGCTGGATTCGTTGAACCTTTATCTACCCTCGTTATCCGCCAAACCCAACAGCCTCACATTGGAACAAAAGCAGTTAGTGGCTATCGCTCGCGTAATAGCCAGTTCGCCAAAACTCATCATCATCGAAAACCCGGGACGTTCGTTAAGCCTTCCCTACCAGGATCAACTCCTGCAATTAATGCGCGTCTGGCAAGAAAAGAAATGCATGTTTATCCTGTGCAGCGTCAACCTGGACCATCTCTTTGCTATTTCGGATCGCATTGCGGTGCTGCGTGACGGCGAATTAATCAAAGATACACCGACCGATAAAACAAATCGCGAAGAAATAGTTGCTTCGCTTGTCGGCGGGGCGGATCACCAGCAAATCACGCCGGTCATTTGGGCGCTGGACAGTTATTTTCAGGCGCGGCAAAAAGCAGAAATGCTGCATCACAATCAACAACTGCTCAAGCGAAATCTGGCCAAGCAAGACACGCTCAACAAACAACTCTTGAAACAGCTCACGCTTCAAGTCGATGCGCTGGATAAGGCTAATCACGCCTTGCAAGATGCCCAGCGACGTTTGTTGACCGAGCGTGAACAGGAGCGCAAGCGACTGGCCCGCGAACTGCATGATCAATTGATTCAGGACTTGCTCAGTCTGGGTTACGAATTAGAAGACATCGGCAATTCGTGGGATGAAGCTGAAGAATTGTTGGAACGGATTCCTGGTATGCGGGAGCACATCAGCCAAATGGTTGATGATTTGCGCCGAATCTGTGGCAATCTGCGCCCACCCACGATTGACAGCCTGGGGCTGGATGGCGCGTTGAAATCTTACGTCGCCAATTGGAGCGAGCAGACAGGGATTGACGCGAATTTGCATATTGATGAGGCGATAGGGCGTTTGCCAGAAAAGATAGAATTGTCTATTTTTCGCATTGTTCAGGAAGGGCTTAACAATGTGCGCAATCATGCCAATGCCAGTTCTGTGGCCATATCTTTGGTGCATACCACGCCGCGCATGTTGAAAATTACAATCACCGACAATGGGGAAGGACTCGGCGAGAATTTTGATTTGGGGATTCTTAATCAGGCCGGCCATTTTGGCTTGTTGGGTATTACGGAGCGTGTGGCGTTGATGGGTGGGCGAATTGATTTTGGCAATCAGCCATCAGGTGGATTGCAAATCCAGGTAGAGATTCCCCACCCCCGTCCGAGGCATAAACATTTAGAAGTGGAGTGGGGCTAACGGCCGTTCCTTCCCATCTTCCCCCATCACCCAAAATTAGGGGGTTTCCCCTATCCAGCATAGGGGTAGCAGGGGTAACATTAAAGTTGTATTATAGATTATCATACCCATAGCTTCTGCTGCCCATTTCCACCAGCAAAAAAAAAGAAGCGTTTTGATTATTTCCCTAAAAACTGAATCTCGAAGCCCCACGATGGTTTCACGTAAACCTAACTCCGACCCTTCTTTAACGATTCAGAACGCCTGTAACTGTCTGAGTACAACGAAAACATTATAACCGCTCCACATTTCCAGGCGAAACCAAAACCGATGTTTACCTGAAGCTCTCAGAAGGAAAAATACCAGAGACTCAGATCACCAAACATACCTGATATCCAGACTACTCTATGAGGAGGTAACGCCTACTGAAAAATCGTTTTGTCCAGATTTATTTCAATCGTACATCTAAGAAAAAAGTTAAGGAGAAGGAAAGATGTTTAAGAAAAATTGGTTTATGATGATGCTCGCACTGCTGGCGTTAGTCGCGGTGTTGGCTGCGTGTGGCTCAGGCACGACGGAAACAACCACAACCGAGTCTAATGAATCTGCCGCTGAACCTGCCGCCACGTCCGAAACGGCCGCTGCTGTAGCTGGCAAAGTTGGCATCGTCCTGCCGACCAAAGACGAACCCCGTTGGGTTCAAGACGAAACCCGCTTCAAGGAAGCCTTAGCCGCCGCCGGTTATGACGTAGAAATTCTCTTCAGCCAGGGCGACTCGGCGAAAGAAAAAGCCAACGTCGAAGACCTGATCACCAAAGGTGTGCAAGTTTTGATCATCACGCCCCAGGACGGCACAGCCGCCGCCGCCGCTGCTGAAGCAGCGCAGGCCGCCGGCGTCAAGGTCATCTCCTACGACCGCCTGATCCGTGAAACCGACGCTGTTGATTACTATGTGACCTTCGACAGTCTGGCAGTAGGCGCGCAGCAGGCGCAGTACCTGGTGGACAATGCCACCGACGCCGGCAACCCGCTGTTCCTGTATGCTGGCGCGGCTTCCGACAACAACGCGTTCATCTTCTTCGAGGGCGCCTGGAAAGTATTACAGCCCAAGATTGCTGATGGCACCTTTGTGGTGAAAAACTCCAGCGAAGCAGTTGCCCTGATGGACAAAGCTGACCTGACCCGTGACGAACAAGCCAAAATCATCGGCCAAATCACGACCAACTGGGACTTCAACACCGCCAAAAACCTGGCCGAAGCCAACCTGACAGCCACAACGGCCGAAGACAAAGGCGACGTCTTCATTCTGGCCCCGAACGACGGCACGGCTCGCGCCATTGCTGACGCTTTCGCTGCCGACGGCGACGTTTCTAGCTTCCTTGTGACTGGTCAGGACGCGGAAAAAGCCTCCGTGCAATACATCATCGACGGCAAGCAGTCCATGACGGTCTTCAAAGACGTGCGTACGCTCGTCGATGACGCCATCAATGCGGCCGTTGCCTTGTTAGAAGGCAATGCCCCGACCGCTTCCGGTTCCTACAACAACGGTGTCAAAGACGTCCCGGCGATTCAATCCCCGGTGGTGACGGTTGACAAAGCCAATGTGGTTTCTGTTTTGATCGATTCTGGTTATTACAGCGCCAGCGACTTCACCGGTTTGGATGCGATGGGCGGCTCTGCGCCGGCCGAAATCACCGGCAAAGTTGGCATTGTTCTGCCGACCAAAGACGAACCCCGTTGGGTTCAAGACGAAACCCGCTTCAAGGAAGCCTTAGCCGCCGCCGGTTATGACGTAGAAATTCTCTTCAGCCAGGGTGACTCGGCGAAAGAAAAAGCCAACGTCGAAGACCTGATCACCAAAGGCGTGCAAGTTTTGATCATCACGCCCCAGGACGGCACAGCCGCCGCCGCCGCTGCTGAAGCAGCGCAGGCCGCCGGCGTCAAGGTCATCTCCTACGACCGCCTGATCCGCGAGACGGACGCTGTTGACTACTATGTGACTTTCGATAGTCTGGCCGTAGGCGCGCAGCAAGCGCAGTATCTGGTTGACAATGCCTCTGGCACCGGCAACCCGCTGTTCCTGTATGCTGGCGCGGCGTCCGACAACAACGCGTTCATCTTCTTCGAAGGCGCGTGGAAAGTTTTGCAGCCCAAGATTGCTGATGGCACCTTCGTGGTGAAGAATTCCAGCGAAGCGGTTGCCCTGATGGACAAAGCTGACCTGACCCGTGACGAACAAGCCAAAATCATCGGCCAAATCACGACCAACTGGGACTTTAACACCGCCAAAAACCTGGCCGAAGCCAACCTGACGGTTGCTACGGCCGAAGACAAAGGCGACGTCTTCATTCTGGCCCCGAACGACGGCACGGCTCGCGCCATTGCTGACGCTTTCGCTGCCGACGGCGACGTTTCTAGCTTCCTTGTGACTGGTCAGGACGCGGAAAAAGCCTCTGTGCAATACATCATCGATGGCCGGCAGTCCATGACGGTCTTCAAAGACGTGCGTACGCTCGTCGATGACGCCATCAATGCGGCAATTGCGCTGCTGCAGGGTAATGCCCCGACCGCTTCCGGTTCCTACAACAACGGTGTCAAAGACGTTCCGGCGATTCAATCCCCGGTGGTGACGGTTGACATAGCCAATCTGGTTTCTGTTTTGATCGATTCCGGTTATTACAGCGCTAGTGATTTCACCGGCCTGCCGTAACTTGTAAGTAATTAAGTAGGCAGGGGTGGAAAGGGTTACGGCCGTTACCACCCCTGCCTGTATCTTGTTTTGGAGCCAGAGCTAAATATGAACAACTCTCCCATCTTAGAAATGAAAAATATTTCCAAGGAATTCCCCGGCGTTAAAGCTTTGGACAATGTTAGCTTTCAAGTCGCTCAAGGGGAAATCCACTGTTTAGTTGGTGAAAACGGCGCCGGTAAATCCACCCTCATGAAAGTTTTAAGCGGCGTATATCCGCATGGCGCTTACTCCGGTGATATTCTGTTTGATGGGGAAATCCAACAGTTTGGCGGCATACGTGACAGTGAGCGGGTGGGCATCAGCATCATTTACCAGGAGCTGGCGCTTATTCCCGACATGTCGGTGTACGAAAACATTTTCTTAGGCCACGAAATCCACGGTAGAGGCATGGTTGATTGGAACGAAACCATCAAACAAGCCAATCGAATGATTAAAATGGTGAAGCTCGAAGTCAATCCGGCGGCAAAAGTCCGGGAACTTGGCGTGGGCAAACAACAGTTGGTGGAAATTGCCAAAGCCCTGAGCAAAGATGTCAGGCTGCTTATTTTAGACGAACCCACATCCGCCCTAAACGAAGATGACTCCGACAACCTGTTATCTTTGCTGCGCGAACTAAAACAAAATGGCGTGACCTGCGTCATGATCACCCACAAGCTGAAGGAAGTCATCGACATTTCCGATTCTGTTACCGTGTTGCGGGATGGTAAAACCATCTGCACGTTGAGCGCAGCCAGGGGTGAAATCACAGAAAACGCGCTGATCAAACACATGGTCGGCCGTGAAATCGACAACATTTATCCGCGCAGAGACCATGTTCGTTCCGAAGAGGTTGTGCTGGAGGTCAAAAACTGGAATGCCTATGACCCGGCGCGCGAGCGAGACATTCTGGAGGATAATAATTTCGTCGTCAAGAAAGGTGAAATTATTGGCTTTTCCGGCCTGATGGGGTCTGGGCGTACCGAATTGGCCCTGAGTATTTTTGGCAACCCGGAAGGGTACCATGTGAAGGGCGAATTATATCTCCGGGGCGAGGCGAGACAATTCAAGCACCCACACGAAGCAATTGAAGCTGGCGTGGCGTATGTATCGGAAGATCGAAAGAAAAACGGCCTTATCTTGATCCAGGATGTGATGCACAATATCACCTTAGCCAATTTGCAGGAAATTGCCAATCGCGGGGTCGTTGACGAAAATGCTGAAATTAAAATCGCCAATGAGTATAAGGTTTCTCTCAACATCAAGACTCCCAGCATTGAACAAAAGGTGTTGAATTTAAGCGGCGGCAACCAGCAAAAGGTCTCTCTGGCGAAATGGCTTTTTGTGAAGCCGGATGTGTTGATTTTAGACGAACCTACGCGGGGTATTGACGTTGGCGCGAAATTTGAGATTTATACAATCATGAACAGGCTCGTGGAACAGGGCATGAGCATCATCATGATTTCCTCCGAACTGCCGGAGATTTTGGGTATGAGTGATAGGGTTTATGTTGTTTCCGCCGGTAAAATAACCGGTGAACTGCCTGTTGAGGAAGCAACTCAAGAAAAAATCATGCATCTGGCTACAATGCACTAAGGAGATTGGCATGTCCTTCATCAAAGATTTACAAAAAGTGTTAAAACAAAATATCCGCGAATATGGCATGTTTATCGCCTTGTTCGTAATTTGGGTGATATTTGCGATTTTGACGGATGGAATTTTTGTTTCCTCCCGAAATATCAGTAACCTGCTGAACCAGACAGGCTATATTGCTGTTTTGGGCGTTGGCATGACCCTGGTCATTGTCATCCGGCATATTGATTTGTCGGTGGGTTTTTTGGCCGGGTTTCTGGGCGCGGTGGCGGCGATTGCCCTGGTGTTTTGGGGCTGGCCTGTGCTGCTGGTGCTGCCGGCCGTCCTGGTGTTGGGCCTGGTATTGGGCTTCATTCCTGGTTTTTTGGTAGCTAGAATGGGCATCCCGGCCTTTGTGGCTACCCTGGCCGGCTGGCTGATATATCGCGGCGCCATCCTGGTTGTGACCGAGAAAACAGGCACGATCATTATTCCCAATGATACGTTTAACGCGATTGGTAATGGCTATATTCCGGACATTCCGGGGCTTGGGTTTTGGCCGGAAATTCATAAATTGACGCTGCTTTTGGGCCTGGCGGCTATTGTTATGTACATTATTGGCGAGATAAACGGCCGTCGCAAAAAACAGGCGTACGATTTTGAAGTGCTGCCGATGAACGTGTTTGTGTTGAAGCTGTTTTTCGTTTCGGCAATTGTCGGCGGGATGACCTGGGTGTTGGCTGGCTATAACGGCCTCTCGTGGACGGTGGTGGTGATGCTGCTGGTGGTGGCGTTGTACCATTTTGTGACGACGAGGACGGTGCTTGGGCGGCACATTTACGCGGTCGGCGGCAACCCGGAAGCGGCCGAATTAAGCGGCGTCAATGTGAAGAACATCACGTATGTGGTGTTTGGCCAAATGGGTATGCTGTCGGCGTTGTCGGGCATTTTGTTTGCCTCCCGTTTGCAGTCGGCGACGACGACGGCCGGGACGCTGTTTGAATTGGACGCGATTGCCGCGGCCTTTGTGGGCGGCGTATCTGCGGCGGGTGGCGTGGGCAAGGTAACCGGCGCGTTGATTGGCGCGTTGGTGATGGCTTCGCTGACCAGCGGTATGAACCTGATGAGCATCGGTATTTCTTACCAATATATGGTGCGCGGCGTGGTGCTGGCGGCGGCCGTTATTTTTGATGTAGCGACGCGTAACAGAAGTTAGCGCTTATTCGATTGATCTACCACAAACGGCCGTTTCCCCACCTCAATTTTGTAGTTTGGCCGGGAGAAACGGCCGTTTTGTGTTGCCGCAAACGGTTCCCGACGCATACGGCCGTGTGTCATCGGCCGCCAATGGTTCGCCAGGCATATTCCACTAGAGAATCAGAGTGCTCAACGTACAGGACGATGGTGCTGACTTGCAATCCGGAAATGTTTTGCAAATTTTCCGGTTGCGTTCTGCACAACATAACCACATCACCCGGTACAGTTTCTGGTTTCGTGAAATGTTCAATCGAGCTTCGGTAAGCGGTATAAGCTTGTTGGACCAAAATATCTGTGCCGGTGACATCCATTTCTGGCAACGCTTTGACTGTATCAAATATTTGAATTAACCGGTTGCAATCTGGGGAACCATGGGTGATCAAAGTCCCCACTGACCCACCGAATTCTACCAACAAATTGTGCAACAAGGTCATCTGATCCAATAAAGCTATTTGTTTTTGCAGCGGCGAGGATTGTGGCGTTGCGGGGCGAGGCGATTGGGCGACAGGCAGGGCTGTGGGCGGCGTTGGCGTTGGCAACCACTGGCCCGGATGAGGCGGGGGTTGCTGTGGCTGCCGCCACTTCCGTGGCTACGGCCGTGTAGGTGGGATTCGGGGTATACGTCGGTCTGGCGGTTAATGTGGGTAAAAGGGTGGGAGTGTTGGCCGGTGGTTCAGCTGGCCGTGGCGTCCATGTTGGCTGCGGGGTAAAGGTGGGGTTGGGTGTACCGGTTGGCAGCGCTGCGATGGTGGCGGCTGCGGCCGCCGCTACTTCTGCTTATATTGTGGGTTGCACATCTTGTTGGCAACTGGTCGCCGAAAAAACACAAATCAGGCTCACGATCAGTAACTTTGAAATGCTCACACGCCCTCCTGGAATGAAGATTTCTTGGAATGGACCGTAGCATAGTAAGATTTCCTGGCCGCAACCAACCATTGCTGACCGCCTGGTCCTTGTGCGCGGCTGGCGGATAAGATGGCCGGTGGAGTTTGGCCGGGCAATGGAAATAGTTGCGGGGAGAACGGCCGTTTTGGTATGATGTGATCATATTCGTTTTGGGGACTATTCAGGACGTATCGAATGCATTTCGGACCCATCGGCAGCCTGATTCCAGCCATCATCCGCGAACAATTTGCCCACAATCGGCGCGCAGGCCACATGCGCGCCGTTGTCTTGTTTGTCGATATTTCTGGCTTTACCCCCCTGGCCGAATCGTTGATGGGCCGATTTCAGGATGGCTCCCAACAAAAAGGGGGCGCCGAGGTTTTGGGCAATGTGGTCATGGACATCTTCGATCCAATGGTGTCTCAGGTGGCGGCTTGCGGCGGCATCATCCCTTTGTTTGCCGGCGACGCCTTTGCCGCCGTTTTCCCCCAGACCAAGGCCCAAACCGAGCTTTCCGCCGCCAAAACGGCCGCGACGCGCGCGTTGCAGGTTGTTGACTTTATCCAGCGCTATTTTTCTGATCCGCAAAATAGTTTGCGCGGCCTCCGTTCGTTTCAGACGCCTTATGGCGATTTTGCCATTGGCGTGAAGGTTGGGCTGGCCTATGGCGAAGTAGCGTGGGGAATTCCAGGGGAAAACGGCCGTTTCGCCCATTATTTTCGCGGTCCGGCCATCACCCAGGCTGTGCGCGCCCAGGGGCTGGCCGCCGTCGGCGAAGCCGTCGCCGACCCGTCTATCTTGCCGCATCTTCAAGGCCAGGCGCAAATCCGCCCCCTCGCGCAAACCGACAGCGTGGTCGTCATTCCCCGGCAGCGCGCACGGCCGTTTATCGCCCCGCCGCCGCCCGATTTTTCCCTCGACGAAGTGCGCCCATTTCTCTCGTCCGTGGAATGGTTGGGCCACGACCAGGCCGAATACCGGCAGGCGAACCCGGTATTTATTGCCTTCACGCCGCCGGAAGATACGGACAGACTGCATCAATTTATTACGGCCGTTCTCCAATTGAGCGAAAAATATGGCGGCGATTTTAGCCAGATCGATTTCAGCATTCCTGGCGGCTTTCTGGTCATCTGGTTTGGCCTGCCCCGCAGCTACGAAAACAATGCCGACCGGGCGCTCTCGTTTTTGCTGGCGCTAAAACAAGAGCTTGGCCCCGACAGCGGGCCAACGGCCGTGCCCTGGCGCGCCGGCGTGACCGGCGGCGTGGTGTGGGCCGGTTTGCGCGGCGGCACAGCGCGCTGCGAATTTGGCGCTATTGGCGATGTGGTCAACGTGGCCGCCCGCCTGGCCATGCGCGCCCCCGACTACGACATCTGGACCACCCAGGCCGTGTATACGGCCGTGCAAGCCAGCTATTCCTTCGCCGATTTGGGCCATCTGTCGCTGAAAGGCAAGCGCCAGCCACAAGCACTCTATCGACTGCTGCACGCCAGGCGGCCAACATCGGGCTTGCAGTTGGAGCGCCATTTTTGGGGCCGCGCCAAAGAAATGCAGCGGCTTCAAGAATTCGTGAAGCCTATTTTTAATGGTCAGTTTGCCGGCGTTTTTTATCTGGATGGCGAAGCGGGCATTGGCAAGAGTTACTTACTCGCCGAATTTTCACGCCATATGCGCCGCACGCAATCGGTGTTTGTGGCCAATTGCCCATCCGACGAGGTGTTGCAAACCTCGCTCAACCCCTTCCGTGCGTTTCTGGCCAACTATTTTTTGCAGCAGCCCGCCAATTCTTTTGCCCAGAATAAGCAAAAGTTTGACCAGACTTTGGAGCTTCTCAGCCATCGACTACAAATAGAAGGCGAAACGGCCGTGGCCATTCACAAAGAATTATGGCGCTCGCGTTCTTTTTTGGCCGCTTTGGTGAATTTGGAATGGCCGGATTCCCTGTATGCGGCGCTGGAACCGAAGCTGCGATTCGAGAATACACGCCTGGCGCTTAAGAATTTTCTTAAAGCCGTTGCATTAACCCAGCCGGTGATTCTGGTGTTGAAAAACACGCACTGGTTGGACCCGGATTCACAGCAAATCCTGCCCTATTTGCTGCGCGAGATGGCCGATTATGCTTTGGCGGTTCTGGTGGAAGGGCGGTACGGGACTGGCGGCATGGCGATTCGATTGGAGCTTGGGCCAGAGGTGCCTACAGCCGAAGTTGGGCTGGATTATCTGTCTGTGTATGAAGTGGGGTTGATGGCCGCGCAAATCATAAATGGCCAACTTGCGTCCACGGCCGTTCATTTCATCCACCAAAAAACCAACGGCAACCCCTTATTTATCGAGCACCTGGTTTTGTCGATGTGGGAGCAGCGGATGCTCCTGGTTGATGAAGTAAGCGGCGAATACACCTTGTCGCCGACGGCCGTTGATTCTGTCCCCGAAACGCTTCAGGCTGTCTTGATCGCGCGCCTGGATCGCTTGTCGCCAGTGGTGCGGCAGTTGGTGCAGGTGGCGGCCGTGCTGGGGCCGGTGTTTGATGTGCCCGTGTTGGCGGCGATGACGCCGACCAGAGAGCAAACCCTGCCCGAACAACTGGCTGAGGCTGAATTTGCGCAAGTGTGGACGGCCGTGGCGCCCAATCGTTACGCCTTTTCCCATGCGCTGCTGCGCGACGCCGCCTACCACATGCAGCTTCCTTCACGCCTGACCTACCTGCATGGGCAAACGGCCGTGGCCCTGGAATCGGTTTACGCCGCCAACCTTTCGCCCCGCTATGCCGACCTCGCTTACCATTGGCGGCGCGCCAATAACGACGCCAAAGAGTGCCACTACGCCATCCTTGCCGGTCGAGACGCCGAGGCCAATTACGCCAACCAACAGGCCGTTGACTATTACTCCCGCGCTCTAGACCTGCTGCCGATAGATCAAGGTAATATGCGCCACACCCTCAATCTGGCCCGCGAGCATCTCTATCACCTATTGGGTGAACGAGAGCGCCAATTTGAGGACCTCAGCAGCATGGCGGAACAACTCCCGCCGTCGGGCGATCTGCATCAACGCGCAGAATTGGCCTTACGCCTCAGCCGCTTTGCCGAAGTGACCGGCGATTATTCGGCCGTGAAAGGAGCCGTGCAAATTGCCTTGTCGCTGGCCCAACAAGCCGCCGACCCTCTGTTAGAGGCGAACTGTTACCAGCAGTTGGGAAATATCTTCTATCGCCTGGACGAGTACAAACAAGCTGTCATGATTACTCACCGGGCGTTGAAATTAGCACAACAACTCGAGGCGCGTGATATAGAAGCCAAATGCTTGCGCGTTTTAGCCTCTGTCGCCTGGAAACATAGCCATTTCGCCAGAGCGAGCATTTTTCTGCGCAAAGCGCTTGCTCTGGACCGTGCAGCGGGCATTCGGATTGGCGAGGGTGAAACATTGAATAAATTGGGGCTGGTGGCCGAAAATTCCCACGATTATGAGACGGCCGTAAATTATTACACCCAGGCGCTCGCCATTTTTCGGATGACGGGCGACCGTTGGAGCCAGAGCATTGCACTGGGCAACCTGGGCTATCTATATGCGCGGATAGGTTTGTATGAGCTGGGAAGCGTCCATTTCGAGCAGGATCTGGCTATTTGCCGGGAAATTGGCGACAGGCGCGGCCAATGTTGGACCACCGGCAACTTGAGTTTGTTAAATTCCCGCATTGGCGATTTCAGACAGGGCTGGCAGTTGGCCTTGCAAGCTCTCTCTCTGGCCGATTCGCTGAAAAGCGAGTCGCTGCGCGGGTATGCGCTGGGCTATTTGGGGCGGGCTTACACCGGGCTGGGGCAGTGGGACAGGGCAACGGCCGTTTACCACCAATCACTCGCCATTCGCCGCAAAGCCCATGACCAATTCCTGGTTTTAGAAGCTCTGGCCAATCTGGCTTACCTCGCTATGCTGCAAGGCGATCTGGCGGAGGCGCAAAATTGGTTAACCGGCGTGCTGGTCTATTCCCAAAACGAAACCATCGACCGTGTAGAAGAGCCAATGCGGCTGTATTGGATTTGTTACCAGGTACTTCAAGCTGCCGGTCATCCCGGCGCAGGGGATATTCTTCAGGAAACGTTTGGGCGCATTCAAAAATTAAGCGATGGGATAAAAAACCCGAAATGGCGGGAGGTGTTTCTAAACGGGATTGATGTCCATCGGGAAATCATTCTCTGGTGGCAGGCCGGGTCTTCGGCTTTGCAAAACGACCCGTCTCACGGCCGTAACAGCACCTTGCGCACCCCCGGCTGAGCGGCGTGGGCAAAGGCGATTTGCGCCTGGCGCAGCCGGTACTCGGCCTCCAGCAGCCCTTTTACGCTGATTTTCTCCTGGGCGAGCAGGTTGAGCGCCGGGGCAAACGGCCCGCAGCGAGAGCCAATCATGGTGATCTCGTTGACGACCAGATAGCTCATGTCGATGGGCGGCGCGCCGACGAATGTGCTTTTTAACACCAATGTGCCTAACGGCCGTAGCAGCCGCTGGGCCGTGGCGAACCCCTCTGCATTGCCTGTCGCTTCCACGATTAGATCAAAACTATCCGGGGCGAACTCTTCGGCCAGACCGGTGTGTAAGCCCAGGGCTGACGGCCGTTCCAGCGAACGACGGTTTCGGCCAATCATGACCACGGCGCTGCCATCCAGCGCCAGAACTTGCCCAATGAGCAGTCCCAATCGCCCTGGACCAATGACGGCCGTTTTTGCCGACGGCCGTATCCGCACTTGCTCCCGAATGCGCAAAGCCGCCGCCAATGGTTCCGTAAACACGGCGGCCTCATCGGACACACTGTCGGGCACGGCGACCAGATTTTCTTGGGGCAGGGTGAGATAATCGGCAAACGCGCCATCTTTGCCTATCAGGCCCAAAACGCGTCGGTTGGAGCAGTGTTCCGGGCCATGTTGCCGGCAGAAGTCGCACTGGTTACAGCCGATATTGATGCTGCCAACCACGCGACGGCCGTGCCACGATTCGTCTGGCGCGCGTTCCACCACGCCCACAAATTCATGGCCGGGGACTCCCCGGAAATTCCCTTTGTACCCCTTCACCAATTCCAGGTCGGTGGCGCAAATGCCGGCCACGGAAACACGCACGAGCGCCTCCCCAGGTTGAGGAACCGGCATGTCATGCTCTTTTAAATAATGAATGTGACCTTTTTCCAGATAAACAGCTTGCATTTATGATCCATTTGTTGGCGGGCCGGCGACCACATCGAACTGCCAGGTGATCACTTGCCCATTTGTATTGACTGTAACCGTATATTTTTGGCCGACTTGCAGCGGTGAACGCGGCACAATTACAATGGCGTCTCGCACATCCAAAATGAGACGGCCAACCCCTTGCCAGTAGCTGTTGGGGTTGGTATAGGTGGTTTCGCTAAATGAACAGTGCGGCACGGGCGTATCGCCGCGCTTTAATTCCGTGCTGGTTACACGCGGAACCAAATCGCCGCTGCCGATTTGCAGGATGATGGGCGCGCCGGTGGGCTGGCTGAAGCCGGGGCAGCTGGCGATGCTGTTGGGAAATTCCGGCAGGTTGAAAGTGGTGATCCACGTTTGCCCGCCGTCTTTCGGGAAGGTGATGGGGAATTGTATGTCGGCGGGCAGCCCCCGTATCCCGCGTTTGACATCCATGGTGGCCGCCATGCCAAAGCTGCTGCTGGCGTCACGAAAATCGCCGTAGCCTACCATTTGCAATTCGGGGTCCAGCAGAGGCAGCGCATGAAACGAGGCGGACATCCAATAGTCTACCGGCCATGTGTAGCCCACTCCGGCCGAACCGCTGACGGCGATGTTGCCGTTTTGCCCGGCGGCGACTCCGGAATCCGTATAGCCGAATTGATTTTTGCTTTCACTGTGAGAGGCGTCGCTATTTAAAACCATGTACAGGCTGTGGTTTGCGCTGCCCTCGGACCATTCGGTGTTTTCTGTTACCGGCGGCAGTCCGGCTTGCAGACGGAATTGGTTGGCGTAGCGCAGCCAATTTGGGCCGGTCAGGGCGATGGGGGTTTCTGTGGGCACGGCCGTTGGCGTTTCCGTTGGCGTTTCCGTTGGCGTTTCCGTGGGTGTCTCGGTCGGCGCTGCGGTGGGCACGGCCGTTGCCGCCTCGGTGGCGGTGGGGGCTGGCGTTTTCGTGGGTTGCGCAGTTGTTGGGGCTGGGGTGGCGCTGACGACGACGGTGACGATGACGGCCGTTGCTGAGGGCGCGCTCGTCGGTGAAGGCGCGCTGGTTGGGGTGTTCACCTGGGCCACTTGCGTGGCTTCGGCTGACGGGCTTGGGCGTAAGGCCAAAAAAGCAACGGCGATCAACAAGACGACATTCAGCGCGATAGAGCCGATCAATAGGGTGCGGTCTTGATTTTTCATACATCCACCTCTCCAGGTAAACCGGATTTGTGAGCCGCCATGCGTTTCTCAGGGTGTGGGGGACGGGGCAGTTGTGGTGGAGACGGCCGTTTCTTCTGCTTCAGGTTGTGGCGTCGCGGAGCCGGTTGGGCTGCCGCCGATTAATTCCGCCAGCAAGGTATTCAGGGTAACGAAAATGTCGCGTTCTGGCAAGGTGTCCCATTGTCCATCCAGCACGCCTGTTGGGCCGCGGACAACCAGGATGGTTTGCGGCGTGGTGGAGGGGGTGGCGATGAACGTGCGCAGGCCGGGCTGAAGCAAATTGCTCCTGACCAAAGTTGCGGTGAGGCTTAACGGCGATGTGCTGGTGAGTGTGCCGGTGAATACGTCGCCGCTGGTATCAATGCCGATCAGGGTTCCATCGGCGAGTAAGGAAAGCTGGGAACCATCGGCGCGGCGATAGTCTACCAGGCCATCCAGGGGAAATGGCAAAGCGGGGCGCGGCAGCGAAACGTCGGCTGTTTTGGCTGCCAGCCGTTGGTCCAATTCCAGATAGAGCGGGAGCAAGGTGTCTGGTAAGGCCATTTCCGGGCAGACGATGTCTCCTTCCCAGGTTATGTCGCTGCGGCGGATGAGCAGCGTTTCCAGCGGGCTGCCAGCGCAGTCGGCGGCGTAGGTTGTTTGTAGATCGGCCAGGGGCAGGTCGGGCAGCAGGTTTAATGATAGGAGATCGGTGGCGGCTTCACCAGGGGACGAGACTTGAGCCTCGGTTGCCAGCCATGTCCAGATACGGCCGTCGCTGGTCAGGGCCACAGAATGGGCCGGGGCATAGGGCGAAGCCGCTCGGCGTAGGCCAACCACTGTGTCGGGCGGGAAATGTGGGCCTAGAGCGGTCGTCAGATAATTTTCGATACTCGCCAGAAGCACTGGGTCTTGCAGCCAGCCTGAGCCAGAAACACCCAGGCCGGGCATGTCGTAGGTCACAGAGACACAGCCGGGGCAGTCCGCGGGCAGGGGGTCCAGCTTCATTTCAGGCAGAGCGGCGCGCAGTTCAAGCATGATGCCGGCTTGGTTGCTGCGCTGCCGCGATAGGCCGGTGGTTTCGTCGACGGCGACGATTTCGCTGGCGACGTTGCCTTGCAGCCGCCTGTCGAGCGCGAGTGTGGGTATTTGGTAGCGCAGTTCGAAGACGGTGTCGGCGAATGGAATGGGGGTGCTGGGCACGGCCGTTGGCCGAGGCGGCGGTGGGGTGAGGGAGGGTAGGGGGCCGGCGGTTGCCTGGGGGGTAAAGGTGGGTTGCAGGGTAATGGCCGGACGTGGAGAGGGCAAGACGGCCGTTTGTCCATCCGAGATGGCACGGCCGTTGTTGGCGCAGCCAACCAGAAGCCAGAATGCAAAACTCGCTAGCAGCAGCTTGAAGGAGCCGGGGTTTTTATTCATCGACGGCCGTCTTGGCAAAAATCATGGTATCGCGTAATTCGTTGGTGAGGTGATTGCGCCGGTGGCAGCGCAGCGTGCCTTCATGGACAAAGTTGAGGCGTTGCGGGACGGCTGCGCTGCGATGGTTCAGAGCGTCGCAGTGGATTTCCACTCGTTTAGCCCTCAAGGTTTGGAAAGCGAAATCGGAAATAGCGGCGACTGCTTCGGTGATATATCCTTTGCCGGTGTAGGACGTTCTCAGCCAGTAGCCAATTTCAAATTTGGGTATCTCCCAATCAATGCGATGCAGCCCGGAGCCGCCGATGATGGTGTCGGTTCCTTTGAGCAGGAGGATGAGCCAGAGATCTTCGTGGTTGATAAAGCGGGTATACCCGCGCCGGACGTTGATTTCGCTGGCTTCGGCCGAGGGTTCCTGGACCGCCCAGGGCAGCCACGGCCGTAATTCTGCCAGCGATTCTTGTACGGCGGTGGCTAAGGCGGAGCCATCGCCAGGAAGCGGGCAGCGGATGAGCAGCCGCTCGCTTTCAAATTGGTGAGGAATGTCGAGTAATATCGGATCCATGGTGTGTTTGTGTCCTTTCGCCGAAGGTAAATACCTGCGCCAATTTTCCCTGAAATTGCTTGTGCCGCAAACGGCCGTAATCCCCGCCTCGTCTTAAGCTAGAAGGACAGTTTTGCCGGGTAAACTCGCCTCCTGATTATCCTACGAGAAGGGGTTGCCTTTGGATCACAGTGGAGCACTCCGACCATTTTATGATGTTTGATTTGCGAAAGATTATTAAGCAAGAACCGGTATTTGCCGTGTTGTTGAGCGTGCCTTTGCTTGTCTTTGGCGTTCTCTTCCTGTTTCCAAAATTGGATGCTGCTTTGTGGTTTGCTGTGCCGTATGAAGTGTACGCGCATTATTACATGAGCGCGTTTTCCGGCTTCGTGGCGTTGATTGTCGCCTTTTATTCAAGCAGCGTATCCGGGCGAAATATTGATACGCGTTTGCGGTTCATTACGCTGGCATTTGCCCTGCTGGCGGCGACGTTGCTGCTCAGCGGTTTGTTCACGCCCGGCGTTTATTTTAATGGGACGGAAGCCAAGGTGGCGGTCTGGGCGCTTTATTTGAGTTTGCCAGTGGGGGCGGTGTTTTTTATGCTGGCCGGCGTTCGCTGGTCGTCGGCCGGGGAAGCCTGGTTGGAAAAGAACCTTTTCTGGTGGGTGGCGGGTGCGATTGGGTTGTTTGTGTTGGTGATGTGGTTGGTAACGGCCGTGTCGCCGCCCATCTTGTCGCTCAACCAAAGTCCGATGAACCCGGCCGTCACCATGTTGGTGACAGCAATCACCATCGGTTTGTACATCTGGGCTGCCCAGCGCATCCGGACGGATTTTGTGGTGATCTACACCTTCGGCCACCGTCTCAGCGTGACTTTGCTGCTGTTGGTTGAGGCACAGTTTTTCCTGGTAGTCGGCCGAGACAAGGCTTTGAGCGGGCACCTTTTTTATCCCCAGACGATGTTGGCCCTATTTGTCGCTGTCTGGGCGATTTTGTCTGCATTGCGCAATACGGAAGACCTGCAAGTTTCGCGCTATTTTGCGGCGTCGGGCAGCGTAGTCATTGTTGGGT
The DNA here is from genome assembly GCA_017993775.1 of Chloroflexota bacterium. Taxonomy (GTDB): domain Bacteria; phylum Chloroflexota; class Anaerolineae; order Promineifilales; family Promineifilaceae; genus Leptovillus. The sequence goes on from JAGOMA010000012.1 coordinate 59,403, forward strand.
TTTCGCTTGTCTTGGGCGAGTTTGTCATCAATTTATTCGATCTCCAGGATTTCAGGCCGGCAATTTTGTTGACCCTTTTGGCGGAAGGCGCTTTAAGCTTTTTGATTTTGTATGTAATTGTGGCCCACCTGGAGCGTCTGGTGCGCCAGCGAACTATCGATTTTCGGCGCGAGCAGCGTTTGCGGGCAGAATTAACCCAAATGGTTGTCCATGATCTCAAAAGCCCGCTGACGGTCATTCGCAGCAGCATCAGCATGGTGACAAAGGGCAATCTGGGTCCGGTGGATGCCCGCCAGCAAAAAATATTGGGGCGAGCGGACGAATCGACGCAGCGCATTTTACAATTGATCGATAACTTGCTGGATGTAGAGCGCCTCGAGGTTGGGGCGTTGGTCTTACGCCGGGCCGAAATTCAAAGCGCGAGTTGGCTGCTAGAATCGTTGGCGCATTGGGAAGTTGTGGCCCAAGCGCAGCGCAAAAACTTAACGATTGATGTTCCAGACACGCTGCCGCCACTCTGGGGTGACGGCGATTTGTTGCAGCGCGTGATCAATAATTTGTTGACCAATGCGCTAAATTATTCCTCCGTGGAAGGGCTGGTGAATGTGGCGGCCTGCGTCGAAGGGAATGAATTTACTCTTTATGTAGCGGATGATGGTCCGCGTGTTCCTGATGCGGACAAAGCGCGAATTTTCGAGAAGTTTGCCCAGGTGGCAGGGACGGAACGCCGGGGAACCGGGCTGGGGCTGACTTTTTGCAAGATGGTGGTTGAGGCGCATCATGGTACGCTGGGGGTTGCGGATAGCCCTGTAGGTGGGGCGGTTTTTCGGATGGGGCTGCCCATTTGCCAAAACGGCGACCACCTGGGTCAAGGGCCGAATAAGATTTAAGAAGCTGCCTGGTGATATCTTGGTGAGATTGGTCTAATCTGAGGCCCGCTGAGTTATTGACGAGTACCTGCTGCGTTACGAGACGTTAGCGCGTTACCGATGGCAGGTACAATGCTTTATCGAGTACAGGAGCCACAACGGTTACGGCCGTTTCCTCGCTCAAATTTCCCGCTTTGTCTTGCCCCATCACCCTGAAGGTGTAAGTATGACCCATTTCCAGCGGGTAGACGCCGGAAACGGCCGTTGTGTCTAGCAGCCAGGCGGTGGGAAAACTGTTGTCCCTGGCGACAAGGACGTCGTAGGATGCCATGCCGCTGCCCAAATCTTGCCCCAACCACTGCACCACAACTGATAACGCCGCAATCGGCGGGGCCTGAACGGCCACGATAGGGGGCATAGTATCTGGCTCGATGAGCAGATACGGCCGTCCGCCGATGGGGTTGATGGGTAAGTCGGTGGGCGTGTTGGTGTTGGTGGCCGCTGGCAAAGTCAACGAAAATACCCCGTTGGTCGCTGTAATCGTTTCGGTGATGCCGTCCGGGTGGATGAGCAGGCCGGTTTGCGCGCTGTTGGTGCTGGTGATAACGGCCGTTTGCCCCACATTTGTCAGCGCCCACAAACCCACAATGCGCGACTGCGTGTCTGGGCGGTAAAAAGCCACCCACTCTTGCGCGCCGCCCGGTCGCAGCCGCCACAAAGCTTCTACATTGCGGAAATACTCGGTTAGTGTTTGGAAAGCGGCCAGACTGGGGCGGGCCGTGCCCGCTGCCGGGTGGTTGGCGTAACAAGCTGCTCCCGGTTCATTGCGGAAAAAGCCGAACGCATCCCCGGCGTAGCCGGGCGGCGGACCGGCGGCGCACTGTTCTGGCGGAAAGTAGGGAGGATTTAAAGCGACGTTGCCGCAGTCATCGTAAAGCTGGAAAAAGAAGAGATTGTCGGCGCCGGCATAGGAGGCGTAAAGCGTACTCTGGATGATAAAGTCGGCTTGTTCGGTCATGGTAGCGCGATAAGGGCTGGCGGGGTCGCAGACCGGGCCGGGATAGTCGTCCCAGACGGGCACGCCGGTTTCGTTGAGCCAGATGGCGTTGGTCAGGTTGCGGGCCGCCAGCCGCCGCCCGGCGATGTAGACGGCGCGCCAGGAGCGGTAAGCGTAGCTGTAGTTGTGCAGCGCCAGGATGTCGTGGAAATAGTTGTACTGCACGGCCGTTGGGTCCTGATCGTAAATGGCCAGCACAGAACTGAGGAAGGGGATGTCGTATGGATTATAAACGACGGCCAACCCGCCAAAGATGATTTGGGCGTTGGGGTCGGCGTTTTTGGCGGCCAGATAGCCCACTTTCAGCAGACGGGCATAATCGGCCGTCGTGCCGTCCCAAAAGTTGAGCAGGTCGGGTTCGTTCCACATTTCCCAGTGCGTTACGCCGACGCCGGCCGGCCAGCCCTGCTGCTGGGCGATGAAACCGCCGGGTTTGTAACGGGAAACGGCCGTGTCCACAAATCGCGCCCAGACATTGGCCGGATTTATCGCTTTGCCGGGGCCGGGCGTATCGCTGCCATCTTGAAAAACGGCGTTGTACAGCCCAATCGGCGTGCCGCTCTGAATCTCGTTCAGCGTGAAGGGGGATGTGGGCTGCGCTGCGGACGCGCCGCTGCTGGCTGTTTCGGCCGTCGCAGTGGCCGGACTGAAATATTCATCTGGCGTGCCTAACAAAATGGCGTCTAGCTTCAGGCCGTGGGCGATGTCGGCGATGACGGCCGTGTCCTGGTAGGCCCAGGAAAAGACGCCCGGCGTCTGCTCAATGTTGGACCAGTACATCGGCCAGCGGTTCCAGGCTGCGCCGGTAGAGAGGCCGTTGGCGTAGCGGGTTTCGTTGGTGGGTTGGGAGGCGGGGAAACTGATGTGGTTGACGCCGTAAGCGGGCAGTGTGTCTGTGAGCGTGAAGGGGGTGGTGGGGATGACGGCCGTTTGGGCCAACAGCGTGTGGCTGCGCGTGGGGCTGGCGGAAGAGTCTAACCAGTAAATGGTGATGGACAGGCACATCACCAGAGCAAGCAGAAATGGCCGTGCCATCAGCCAGATGCGCTGCATAACCTGGGTTACTGTGGTGGATGTTTCCATAACAGGAAGTGTAACTGAGAACGGCCGTTGTGTCACCGCCCCAATTTGCCGGAATAGGGTGATCGCCTTTTTGCCTTATGTGGGTTTATGCCCCGGCGACGCTCAGGTAACTGCCGCTCTGACCTCCTGTTGACCGGCAAACAAATGGCTGTTAAAGTCCCGCGCATGAAACAATATGCAGCCTTTATTTTTGATATGGATGGTACGCTCATCGACAACATGCCGTACCACATTCAGGCCTGGCTGGCCTCGTTTGCCGGCCTGGGCATCCAAATGACCGAAGCTGAATTTCACCACCGCTTGAGCGGCAAGACCAACGCGGAAACAGTGCGTGAAGTGTTGGGGCGCGACGTGACGGCCGGGGAAATCGACCGTATTGCCCTCAGCAAAGAGGTGCAGTATCGTTCGATTTATGCTCCGCAGCTGCGCGAAATTGGCGGCCTGACCGAATTTTTGCAGCAGAGCCGGGGTGTAGGCATGAAAACGGCCGTTGCCACCTCTGCCGGAGCCGACAATATCAGGTTTGTGTTGGATGGCTTGGGGTTGCAGGAGATGTTTACGGCCGTTGTTGGCGCCCACGACGTGCAAAATGGCAAACCGGACCCGGAGATATTCCTTACAACGGCCCAAAGACTTCAGGAATCGCCGGGCGACTGTCTCGTTTTTGAGGATTCCCGCGCGGGCATCGAAGCCGCTCGGCGCGCCGGTATGGACGTTGTTGTCATCAACACAGCCCTCTCCGCGCAAGAAGCCATGACGTTCCCCCATGTCATTCACAGCGCCGCCGACTACCGGAATTTGGACATTCTGCTTGATGGCCTGAGCGAAAAATGAGGGTTTTGTGCCCGGTTTCAGGGCTTTGTTAAAATCCTGATGACTTTTCAGGTTTCTCTGGCAAGACCCCAAGGGGTTGCTCCTGAAAATTTGGATTATTTGGCATCAAACCCTGGGGGTCTGTAATTACAAATCCTGCAAATTATTAAGCCCAAAACATTGGAGAATAGAACAATGAAAATCGCACTTTTTGGTGGCAGCCGTGGTGTTGGACGTCAGGCCCTGGAACAGGCTTTGGCCCAAGGGCACGACGTAAAGGCGCTGATGCGCAACCCGGCCGAATTTGACTTTTCCCATCCGCATCTTACCGTGATGTCCGGCGATGTAATGCGGCCGGCCGATGTAGCCGAGTGTGTTGCCCAGACAGACGCTGTCATTTGCAGTTTGGGCGGCACGGCCAACAACCCTGGCAACGTAGTTTCTGCCGGCACGCGGCACATCATCGCCGCCATGCAAGCGGCAGATGTGCGCCGACTGGTTGTCGTGAGTTCTATTGGCGTCGGCGATAGCAAAGATCAGGTGCCGTTTGCCTTTAAAATGCTCATGAAAACCGTTCTCAAAGCGGCCATGGAGGAAAAGGAAAAGCAAGAAACGCTGGTAAAAGCCAGCAACCTGGATTGGGTGATTGTGCGTCCTGGCGGTCTGACCGATGGGCCGCAGACCGGGAATTACGCTTTTGGCGTTGGTAAGAACATCAAAGCGGGTCAGGTGTCGCGCGCCGATGTGGCCGAGTTTGTGCTGAAACAACTCGCTGATGATGCATTTTTGCGCCAGACGCCGTCGATTTCTTGATTAAAAAGTTGGGGAGGGGAGATTTGTAACCGGCAGCTGCAAGCTGGAGATTAGGGGGTAGGCCGCCTAATCTCCAGCTTTTGTTTCTGCTGGCGAACAGGAGCGGAGGCCGCCGACGAGAACCCGCACTCCTTCGCTGATGCGATCTACCGAGAATTGGCGGACTTGTCGTTGGTATTGAAAGATGTCTGCTTTGACAGTGGCTAAAATTGCATCGGCCAGGTAGGCGACGTCCAATCCTGCGGGGAGTTCTTCGGCGGAAACGGCCGTTTGCAACAACCCATTTACCGTCATATATTGCCAAAAGTGTGGCAGTTCGATGTGGTGTTCCTCTTGAATCAGCCCGGCGCGCTGGACTTCGCACAACAACGGCGCGTGAATTTCCGTGAACCTCACCAGAGCATCTAGAAAAAATTCCAACTGCGCCATATACGGCACGCTTCCGGCTGTCATCTGCCGAAATTGGGCCAGCATCTGGTTTTGGAAAGTGGTCATCTGTTCATCCATCAGGCCCAGGCACAATTCAGCCTTGCTGGCAAAGCGGCGGTACAGCGTGCCTTTGCCCACGCCAGCTGCCTGGGCAATGTCGGCCATGTTGATGTTGGCGACGCCCTGCTCGTTGAACAGCGCCTCGGCCGTGGACAAAATCAGTTTGCGGTTGGCGGCGGCGTCACGCCGCTCTGATTTTTGGCCATCGTCGACATTTCCCAGGGGAATGTTGGTGTTAAAAGATAGGTTTGTTATCGGCTCGTCCATTTTATTTCGCCTGTTTTGCATCGTTTTTTTGCGAGTATTGAAATTTGCACTTGACAAGTGGACCCTAGTCCGTTATTATCATACCAGAAATACGGACTGAAGTCCACTTATTGTAAACGAAAACTAAAACCAAACTGTTTACAAGACAAGGAGATTATAACAAATGACCTGGCAAATTGATTACTCGCATTCCAGTGTAAATTTTACGGCGCGTCACATGATGATTTCGAAGGTTCGCGGCCGTTTTGAGACTTGGGAAGGCAGCGTGAATCTTAACCTGGATAATCCGGCGGAAACGGCCGTTTCCGTCACCGTCGATCTGTCCAGCGTCAATACCCGCGATCCACAGCGTGATGGCCATCTGGTTTCCCCAGACTTCTTCAACGTGGCCGAATATCCTACAATGACCTTCCAAAGCACCCGCGTAGAGAAAATCGACGCCGACACCGCCAAATTGATTGGCAACCTGACCATTCGCGGCCTTACCCGCGAAGTTGTTCTGGACGTGGAATATGCCGGCGAAGCTAAAAGCCCTTGGGGCACGACCAGCGCCGGTTTTTCGGCCAGCGGCAGTCTGAATCGCAAAGATTGGGGCCTTAATTGGAATCAGGCCTTGGAAACCGGCGGCGTGCTGGTGGGCGAAAAAATCAATATCGAAATCGAGTTGGAGCTGATCAGACAGCCGGAAAACGCGCCCGCCTAAGCGTTTGATGGGAAGACAGCGGTTCCTGCGCACAATCCCCTAAAATAAAGAACGGCCGTTTCTCTGCAAACGGCCGTTCTTCTCATTCAAGACCCAAGAGGTCTCATGCCCATAACACTTGTACTCGCCAGCGACTTCGGCGGTTTAGATGTTCAGGGCCTCTTCACCTGACACCGGAGTAATCAATGATTGACAGTCCGATCCACATTTTAGGTATTGCCGGCAGCCTGCGCCGTAAATCTTACAACCGCGCTTTGTTGTGCAATGCCCAACACCTGCTGCCCCAGGACACGACCCTGGCGATATTTGATTTAGACGACATCCCGTTTTTTAACGCCGATGTGGAAGCCATCGGCACGCCGGCGCCGGTGCTGGCTTTGCGTGAAGCCATCAAACGCGCCGATGCCTTATTGATTGCCACGCCTGAATACAATTACACAATTCCCGGCGTCTTGAAAAACGCCATCGATTGGGCCTCCCGTAAAGGCCCGGATGATCGCGCGCCGCTGGATGGCAAAGCAGTGGCGATGATGGGCGCTGGCGGCATGTATGGCACGCTGCGCGCGCAATTGCATTTGCGCGAGATTTTGAGCCATAATCAAACCTACGTCATGGCGCGGCCAGAATTGATGGTTGCCCGGGCCGGCCAATACTTCGACGAAGACGGCCGTCTCACCGATGAAGCCATGCGCCTGCGCCTGGAACGCCTGCTTGTTTCCCTGCGCGATTGGACCCGGTTGGTGCAAAATTAATGAACGCGACACCTTTGCCGCCTGAAACCCACATGGGACAGGTCGCCCTAACCGTCGCTGACCTATCCCGCTCGCTGGCCTATTACCAGGAGCATATTGGCCTGCGCTTATTGGATCGGGAAGGGGATACGGCCGTTCTGGGCACACCGCAGCGCCCTTTGCTGAGGTTACAAGAGCAGTCTGGCGCACGGCCGTCGCGCGGCGTTACCGGCTTGTATCATTTTGCCTTGCTGCTGCCCTCGCGCCTGGCTTTGGCGCAGACGCTTTACCACTTTATCCAGCGGCAAACCCCGATTAGCGGCGCGTCTGACCATGCCGTTAGCGAGGCGCTGTATCTCACCGACCCGGACGGGCATGGCATTGAGATTTACCGCGACCGCCCCCGCTCGGAGTGGCCGTCTGTTGGCGGGCGGCTGGCAATGACCACCGAACCTTTTGATGTGGATGGCGTGTTGGGCGAATTGACGGCGGAAACGGCCGTGTGGTCCCATTTGCCTGCGGCCACCACAATGGGGCACGTCCACCTGCACATCAGCCGCATGGCGCCGACCATTGAGTTTTATGTAGACCAACTAGGGTTTGACATGATTGTCCAGATGGGCGGCTCGGCCAGTTTTGTGGCCGCTGGCGGCTATCACCACCACCTGGGGTTGAATACCTGGGCTGGCGTGGGCGCGCCGCCGCCAGCACCCGACCAGGCCAGATTGTTGTGGTATGAAATTATTCTGCCGGACGAAACGGCCGTGGACGCCCTGGCTGTGCGGTTGGCGGCGGCGGGGGTGGATGTGGCGCGAAACGGCCGTAGCCTCCACCTGCAAGACCCTTCGGCTAATCACCTTATCCTTCGATCGGACAAAATACCCCAATAACTTATGGAAAATCAACGACTTTTGGGCCTCTTTGCCCATCCCGACGACGAAATTTTAGGTCTTGGCGGCACTCTGGCCGAATATGCCCAGAACGGTACGCGCGTGGAATTGGTGGTCACCACTCGCGGCGAGGCCGGCGAAATCGCTGACCCTGCCCTGGCGACGCCGGAAAATTTAGCGTTTGTGCGCGAGCAAGAAATGCTGTGTTCGGCCAGAACTCTGGGTGTCAGCCATGTTACTTTCCTGGGATACCGCGATTCAGGCATGGACGGCACAGACGATAACAAAAACCCGCTGGCCTACATCAACCGCGATCCGGCCGAAGTGACCGCGCGATTGGTGGAAATCATTCGCCGCTTCCGTCCGCATGTCATCCTCACTTTCGAGCCGTATGGCGGCTACGGCCATCCCGACCACATGGCCATTCATCACCACACGCTAACGGCCGTGCCCGCCGCCGCCGATCCTGTTTACCGGCCTGATTTGGGCGCTGCGTGGTCTGTACCGCGTGTTTTTTACCCGATTGTGCGTGTAGCCACTTTGTTAGCCATGAAGGATCGCATGGAAGCGCGCGGATTGGACGTCTCGTTTTTCGAGAGTTTAGGGCAGCGGGTCGGAAAAGGGTGGCCTGATGAGCAGATTCATGTGGTCCGCGATATTGGCGGCACTGTGGGGAAAAAATTGGCTGCTTTCCGCTGCCACGCCACCCAGTTTGGCCCGGAAAGCATTTTCCGCCAGCTGCCGGAAGAGGAAATGGCCGAGGTGCTGCGGTACGAGTATTTTGCCCAGGCCATCCCGGAACCCGCGCCCCATAAGCCATTTACCGACCTGTTTGCCGATTTGCCCCTTTAGCCGCCAGCGTTTCTGCACTTGACGCCGCTTACCGGTCAGGCGTAAAATAGAACATATGAGCGAACAATGGATTCGGGCAAGTGAAATAAGCAACTATGTGTACTGCCGCCGCGCCTGGTGGCTGCAGCGCATGCAGGGATACTCCTCCGAGAATGTCAGAGAATTAGGCGAGGGGACGGCCTATCATCAGCAGCACGGCCGTTCCCTGGCCAGAGCCATCTGGACCCGCCGCCTGGCATACGCGCTGTTGTTTGTATTGGTGGCCTATGTGACGTTTCAGTTGTTGATGAGCACACAATAGGGATGGGATTCACCGGTTTACTTTTAGGTGTTGTGCTGTTTTTGCTCACGATTGGCGCGTGGCTGTGGTCACGCGATCAGCGCGAGAAAAGCGGCGTACCCGAAGGGGAAATTATTTACGCCGACACTGGCGCATGGTTCCCCATGACAAAGCCGTTGTATGCGGCGGCGTATAAACTGGTCGGCAAACCCGATTATTTGGTAGAACAGGACGATGGCAGCATAGTGCCGGTGGAGATTAAGTCGGGGCGCGCGCCCAGCGAGCCGCATGAAGGGCATGTCTTGCAGTTGGCGGCCTACTGCCTGCTGGTGATGGAGAATTATCAGATACGGCCGTCCTACGGCATCATCCAATACCAGGATCGTGCGTTTGCGGTGGATTTTACGCCCGATTTGGAAGAGGATTTGCTGGATTTGCTGGCCGAGATGCACGAAGGGATGTTTGTCGCCGAATTAGACCGCGACCATAACGATTGGGAGCGGTGCCGCCGTTGTGGCGTGCGTTCTGTGTGTGATCAACGGCTGGCGTAAGGGTTGACGGCCGTTTCCCCCGCCGCTATAATGCCCCAACAACTGAAAGAGAAACGGCCGTGAAAGAGACAAGTACGGCAGCGCGGTTTTACAGAGAGTTGGCGGATGCTGCAAGCCAACAACCCACCGCCTGAAATCCCCTCCGGAGCCGTCTACCGAAAGCAATTACGCGATTAAGGTAAACCGGGGTCGCCCGTTACAGCGAAACTGAGGTCAGCGCGGCTGCGTTGGCGAATTCAGGTGGCACCACGAGTCCCTTCGTCCTGAGATGGCGAGGGGATTTTTTCGTTTAAAGGCAAAAGTAGGCTGCGAGACAATGCGACTACAAGACAAAAGGATAAAAGGACCATGTTAGACATCAATTTAATTCGTGAGAAGCCGGAGTGGGTAAAAGAGCAGATCGCCAAACGTAATGATCAATCGCCCATTGATGAGATTTTGGCCGGTGACGGCCGTCGCCGCGAAATATTGCAAGAAGTGGAAGAATTGCGCCGTCAGGTGAACGAAGCCTCCAAACAAATTGGCCGGGTGATGGGCACGCTTAAAAAACTGGAAGCAGATTTGCAGCGGGCTGAGGCCGGTCAGGATGTTGGCCAGCCGGTGGAAGCGCTGCGGACGCAGGTGCTGGCGATGCAATTTAACGCCGAAGAAGCCAAAGAAAAACCCCGCGAACTCGGCGAGCGCATCACCGAATTAGATGAAGAGCTGCGTGAGGTGGAAGAAACGCTGCGGAAAAATATGCTCTGGGTACCCAACATTCCCCACGAAAGCACCCCTGTCGGCCCGGATGAGAGCTGCAATGTCATCCACGAGCCGCAGGGCGCGCCAATTCCCCAGTTCGATTTTGAGCCTAAACCGCACTGGGATTTGGGTCCGGCGTTAAACATTTTGGATTTTGAGCGAGGCGTTAAGTTGAGCGGCAGCCGTTTTTATCTGCTGAAGGGGGCGGGAGCGCGGCTGCAGCACGCTGTCATCCAGTTCATGCTCGATATGCACGTCCAGAAGCACGGCTACACAGAGATTTACCCGCCGTTCATTGTGCGTTCGGTAAATTTTGAGACGGCCGGGCAGCTGCCCAAATTCTACGACAACATTTATCGTGATGCTGAAGAAGACTTTATGCTCTTGGGCACGGCCGAAATTGCCCTGACCAACGTCCATCGCGACGAAATCCTGGAGGAAGCCGAGCTGCCCATTAAATATGTGGCCTACACGCCCTGTTTCCGCCGCGAAAAGATGAGCGCCGGAAAGGATGTACGCGGCATCAAACGCGGCCATCAATTCGACAAAGTGGAGATGTACCGCTATACCACCCCCGAAACCAGCTTTGCGGCGTTGGAAGAGATGAAGCAGGAAGCTATCGACATTTGCGAGGCGTTTGGTTTTCCTTACCGCGTGTTGGAATTGGCGACTGGCGACATCAGCTACGCGTCGGTGAAAACGTATGACATTGAGGTGTGGGCGGCCGGCTGCGGCGAGTGGCTGGAGGTAAGCTCGGCAAGTAACTGCACCGATTTTCAGGCGCGGCGGGCGAATGTGAAGTACCGCCCGGCGGAAGGCGGCAAAACGCGTATTGTCCACACCCTGAACGCCAGCGGTCTGGCTTTGCCCCGCGTGATGATTGCTCTGATGGAAAACAACCAGCAGGCAGATGGCAGTATTGTGGTGCCGGAGGCGTTACGGCCGTATATGGGCGGCATCGAGGTGATTCGGTAAACGGGAATCAGGCGCTATAAAACCTGTTACAGCCGGGCTGACCAGATCAGCTCGGCTTTTTTTATGCTGGCCGCGCCGAAAAATCGACCACAAACTCATCTTCTACCGCGTAAGAAATTTCGAGCGGCCGGCAACAGACCTCGCAATCTTCGATGTAAGCCTGGCGACGTACGGAAAGGTCCAGCAGCATGGAGATGCGCGCTCCGCAGGCGGGGCAGTCGAAAAAGTATTCTTCTTCTAACATGGCTAAAATTGCTCGGTTGTGTAGATGGGCGTTTGCGGCGAGGAGATTGGGGGAACGGCCGTTGCCGCCGCCGCTTCTTCATACACCCGCCGCATTCGCTGCACAATGATTTCCCAATCGTATTGCAGCGCATAATAACGCGCCTGCCGCCCCAGCCGCTCACGGCACGCATCGTCAGTGAGCAGGCAGAAAATGCGCTCCGCCAGCGCCTCCGGATCGCGTGACGGAACGTGAAAGCCATTCTCATCATCACGCACCAGAAAGGCCAGACCGCCCACTTCCGAGGCAATCACCGGCGTGCCCATGGCCATCGCTTCCAGGGCCACCATGCCAAAACTTTCGTAGTGCGAGGGCATAATCACCATTTCAGCAGCGGCATAATAATTAGGCAAAATCTCCTGGTCCTTAGCGCCCAAAAAGGTGACCAGATCGGTGATGTCCAATTCCTGACGTAAGTCTTGCAGGCGGGCCATTTCTTCGTCCGGCGTGTCGGCCCAGGGATCGCCGCCGATGATGGCCACGCAGACGCCGCGCACCGCTTCCGGGTACCTTTTTTGGATGAGGGCTATTGCCTGAAGCAGCGTGTCGATACCTTTAAGCGGCTCAATCCGGCCGGCAAAGATGATGTTTTTGTCGTTAGGCGGGATGCCAACATTTTGTCTGGCTGTCGTTTTAGGGATCGGCGTAAACCGCTCCAAATCGACGCCAGGGGAAATGACCCGCACTTTGCGCATGTCGGCGCCGTAAAGCCAGTTTAGCTGCGCTTCTTCGGCCGGGGTGGCGGCGATGAGACGGTCGGCAATTTGGATGACGTGTTTTTCGCCTAGCAAGCGATCTTCTGGAGCGCGTTCGCTTTCGTTTTGGGCGATGCGGTTTTTCATGTGGCCGAGGGTGTGGAACATGTGGACGATGGGCACTTGCCACGCGTCGCGCAGTTTTTCGGCTACCAGGCCAGATAGCCAATAGTGGCTGTGAATCAGGTCGTAATGGATGCCTTCTTGGGCGGCAAAGGCCAGGGTCCCGGCGACAAATTCATCCAGGTAGTTGCCCACTTCGCTGACGGGAATTGGTTTTTCTGGCCCGGCCGGAATGTGGATGACGCGGCCGCCATATCCCAAATCGTGCTTTACCATGGGCTGGCAGTCGTCTTGTGAGCGGGTAAAAACGTCTACCAGGATGCCTTGGCGGCCGAGTTCGCGGCTGAAATCGCGTACGTACACATTCATGCCGCCGGTTTTTTTGCCGCCGAGCATGGCCAGGGGGCAGGTGTGGACGGATAAGGTGGCGATGCGCTGAATGGAAGTTTGGTTCAATAAAGCCTCGTTAGATTGGACCAGTCTTCTGAGATTGGTCCAATCTGGACATGTAAATTATTCAATTCTCGTTCCTGAGTGTAATCCGGTATATCTGGGTGTCTTGAGCGCCGAAGCGGTATTTGTAGGTTTCGTTGCCACGCAGGAAGTCGAATTCGGCACGGCCGTGAGCAATGGCAAATTCTATCGCCTGAGCCGTCAACACCACGCCCAGGCTCAGACCGCCAAATGCTTCGGGGTCCAGGCCGGAATTGTAGACCCAGATGCGGTTTTTGTAGTCGAAGTTGAAGAGGGCGGCGGCCTTTTGGCCATCGACCTCGCTGAATATCAGCTGGAGCGTGCCGGATGCCAGGGCGGATTGGGCGATGTCGTGAAAGATGGCGCGACGGCCGTCATTCAGCCAATCACGTTTCTCAAAAGTGCTGCGCTGCAGCAGGCTTAAAAACTCATCTACCGCTGTAGTCAGATCGTCTTCTGCGCCGATGACGATCAGGCGGGCGTCTGCGCCAGCGGCGCGGCGCAGTTTGCGCTGCACTTCGCGTCTCTGCTTGCTGTCCAGTGTTTCCAGATAAGTGTCGAAGGTTTTGGGCAGGGTGATGATCGGACAAACTTCGTATAGCTCCTCGTTGGCGGCCAGGTTTAGCTGGCTTGCCAGACCGATCAGGGCAGGGCGTGTGGCCGAGGCGGCGGGTATATTGCAAAATTTGGCGGTGTGCCAGTCGGGGAAATCGGGCTGGAGCAGGTGTTGGAGAACGGCCGTCCACGCAGCCTCGGCGTCTTCAGGGCGGGTAATCAGGTCGAGATAGTCGGTTTCTTCGACACAGCCGTTGAAGTGTAAGCTGCCGTTGTTGCGGTAGAAACAGCCGATGGCCGCGAGACGGCCGTCTTCATGCCGCGCAGTGATGGTGTGCAGGGTGGCTTCCGGGGGCTGAAGGTGCTGCCACCACGCTTGCTGGTAAGCAAGCGTCTGAAAAGGTGTGTCGGTCATGCCCTGGCTGGCCAGATTGTCCCATTCGTTGGCCAGGTCTGAAAAAACGTCGGGTCCTATGTAATGTTTGGTTAACATAACGAGAAATTGTATCCTATGCAGCGCATGGAAACATCCGACGAACAGATGGTGTCGGATGTTTGGGTGATTAAATTGGTTTGTAATGAAGCAATTATAACGTATTTGACGCGGCCTACCGGCAGAATATTACGGCTTGTTGGGGAGGCGGGGGCGCAGGATGATTTGCCACCAATCGATAAATTTGGGGACGTTGCGTTCGTAGCGCACCAGCAAAACACAAATGATGAGGAGCAGCGCGCCCAGCCACTGCACGGCCGTTAACCGTTCGCCCAGGAACAAAATAGCCAGCACAATGCTGACGATTACTTCCAGCACGCCTAAGAGGGCGGTTTGCATGCTGCCCAGGCGTTTCACGCCCAGGAACAGAGTCAGACGGGAGAGAGCCGTGACCATGCCCATAAGAAAGATGGCTTCCCAACCGGCGCGGGGAACGGCCGTTAGCTTTGTGGGGAATATGAGCCAGGCCAGGGTCACGACGCCGGCCATGGCGGTAATGGCATACAGGGTCATGGTGGGGGCCGGAATGTCGTACATGATGCGCTGGCTGAGAACCAATTGCAAGGCATATGTAAACGCGGCAACGAGCATCATGCCGGCGCCCAGCCAGTCTGGCTTGCTTAAGCCGCCGACGGTGAGCAGGTACATGGCCGTAATTGCCAGCAGGGTGCGCAGCAGCGTAAGCCGCGAGATAGTGTGCCCATACAGACGCAGCAAAATGGTGACAAAGAGAAGATAGCTGATGTTGATGAGTTGTCCGACAGAAGCGTCGATGCGGTTGAGGCTGGCGTAATAAAACAGCGAACCCAGGCCGTTGATGCTGCCCGCTATCAGGCTGCCAATGATGCCGGGGCTAGAACTGCGAATCATGTGACGGGCGAAAAGGAGAACGGCCGTCCATAACACCGCCGCCGCAAAAATTGTCCGTAATGCGACCACTGTCAGGACATCGACGCCGGTCGCGTAAGCTAATTTGGCAAAAATGGGGATAGTACCCAGAAATATCGGTGACAGGAGCGCCCAAAACAGTCCTTCGCGCCAGCGGCGGGCTGTCTGCTCCTTGTCGTCAGCCGCAGCCGACAGACCGGGGATAGCATCGGGTGGCGGTTGGCTACTTCTAGGGTGAAGTGAGGGCATTTGATTTTGGAATAAAAGGTCGTCAGGCTTCCTGGCCTGAATGGTTAGAGGTCTGGGACTTCGTCTGATGGCGAGAGAGGCAGCAAGATATGGAAGGTGCTGCCGGGTAAGGTTTGAGGGTCGCGTCGTTCGCTTTCTACCCAGATACGGCCGTTATGCGCCTCGACAATCCCTTTGGCAATGGCTAAACCCAGCCCCAGGCCACCTCCCTGAAACGCTGATTTGCTGGTTGAGTGGTGTTGAATTGCTCCCAATGTGTAAAACTGCTCAAAAATATGGCGTTGTTCTTCGAGTGGAATCCCGATGCCCGTATCCCGCACAATGATATCGACGGCTTTGTCCAGCACGTAATGGCCAGAAAGGGAAATCCGGCCGCCATCTGGCGTGTATTTTACGGCGTTGCCTACGACATGCTCTACGGCCGATTGGATGCGACGGCCGTCGCCTTGAATAAGAGGCAGCTCGCTAAAGTCTCCTATGTCTAGCGTCAGGTTGCGTTTGCGGCAGATGTCGCCATACGTTTTTTGCACGTCGCTAACCACTTTGGTTAAGCGCACAGGGCCTAAAGACAAATCCAATGTGCCTGAAGAAATGCGTACCACACTGATAATTTCGTTGATCACATCCTGCATCCGGGCCACACCCGATTGCAACCCTTCAGCGATGCCCGCAATCGACTGAGCCTGAACCAGCCCGTTTTTGTTGGCTACCTGCTCGGCAAGCAAATGCGAATAGCCGCTGACCAGGGTAAGGGGGGTGCGTAATTCGTGCGAAACCAACACAATAAAATCACTTTTCAGGCTGTCCAGTTCCAGCAGGCGCTTGTTTACGGCACGCAGCTCGCGTACCTTCTTTTCCAGGCTTTCTACCAGATTTTGGGCATGTTTTTCCAGGTGTTCGCTGCGCTCGTCGGCCGTTAGTTTGTCCTGTTTGCCTTGTAAAAACCGCTCAACGTCCGCCGGGAAAGTGGCCACATCGATGGGTTTGGTCATGAAGCCTGTGCAGCCGGCCGCTAAAGCCAATTCCCGGCTGCCGGCGCTGATGTTGGCCGTCAGGGCCACAATCGGGACATTGCTAAAGTTGGGCAGGCTGCGCAGGCGCGTGGTGATTTCCCGGCCATCCATATTGGGCAAGTTGATGTCCATCAAGATGAGCTGGGGTTTTTGCTCGCGGGCCAGGTTAATGCCTTCTAACCCTTCAGTAGCTACCAGCACTTCGTACCCACGGCTGGTTAACACACGTTCAACCAGCCGACGGCTGGCGTGGTCGTCTTCGATATAAAGAATTCTTGCGCCTTTTTCAGTCATGCAGTGTCCCAATTGCCTTCTATTCGGGTAGCGCCTGTCTAATGTCGCTTAGTAAGTCGGAATCCATGAAGGAACCTTTTTGCAGCAATGCTTTTATTTTACCGTCAAGTCGCTCTCTTTCAATAGGTGATAATTCCTTGGCGGTAATGACGATGATAGGAACGTCTTGCAGGTGGCGTTCTTTTTTCATGGCGTCGACGATAGCGAAGCCATCTAAGCCGGGCATCATCAGATCGAGAATGACAAGATTGGGTTGTTTTTGCTTGATGAGTGCCAGACCGTCCAGGCCGTTGTTCGCTTCTTCGATGAGGTAGTCGCCCTGGGCTTGTAGGATACGGCGAATAAGCCGGGCGGCGTCGGGATTGTCTTCGACGATGGCGATGCGCTGCACGCGCGGATCGATGTCTTCCAGGGCGGTGAGCAGCCCTTCCTGGCGGGCAGCGGAGTGGCCGGTGGCTTTTTCCAGGATAACGTCGCGGGCGAAATGTTCGCCGATGATGTGTTTTTCGACGGGGAAGGTATGGCCGGAGCAGTTGACGACAACGGTTTCGTGGGGTTTGATGACCCCTTCGCGGATGAGTTTGAAGAGGCCGGCAAAGGTTACGGCCGTTGCCGGTTCAATCGACAACCCATCCATTTGCGCTACCACTTGCAGCGCCTGGAAGGCATCGGCGTCGTCAATGGCGTCGATGGTCCCGCCATATCGATCAATGAGTTCGCGGATCACTTCATAGGCCACGCCGGGCACGCCGGTAGCCAGGGTGGTAATTTCCGTGATGGGATTATCGACATTTTCGGCGACTTGCAAGCCTTTGTGGAACGAATTGGCCATCGGCGCGCAGCCGCTGGATTGGAAACACGCCAGTTTGGGCACTTTGTCGACGATTCCGGCGGACGCTAATTCCGCAAACCCTTTCATTACGCCCACTGGTCCTAAGCCGCCGCTGACGGCTTGCAGATACCAGTCTGGCGCTTGCCAGGGATAGTGGTCGCCGCTGGGCAAAGAAGCATCGACGCCGGCGGCGATGTTGCCCAGTTGTTCGGCTACTTCATAAGCCAGGGTTTTCATGGCTTCTTTGGCGGCAATGCCTTTGATGCCTAAATCTAAAAAGAGATTTTTGCTGGCGGCAAAATCGGCGGCGACTTTTTTGCAGTCGTCGTAGGTTCCGGCTACTTTGATAACTTCTGACCCGTAGAGAGCGACCTCGCGCATTTTATCTGGCGGCACTGAACTGGTGACGAATACCCACATTTTTATGCCGGCGCGGGCGGCGTAGGCGGAAAAGGCGATGGCCACGTTGCCGGTCGAGGCGACGACCGCTTCGGTGATGCCGGCTTCTTTGAGCGCGCTGATGGCGATGGTGGCCTGCCGGTCTTTGAAGGAGCCGGTTGGTCCCTGGCGTTCGTCTTTGATGTAGATGTTGGCGTGACCGAGCATGAGTCCCAGATTGTGGGCGCGAAGCAGAGGGGTCCAGCCTTCGCCCAGGGTGACAATGTTGGCATCGTCACGCAGGGGCAGGCGTTGGCGGTAGCGCCAAAGGTTAGTGCCATATTGGCTGAGGCTCGCGCGCCAGTCGGCGTTGTTGGCCTGGTTTATTTCGGCGTTGGGGTAGATAGCGTCTAGCCAATGTTCGCCACAGTGTGGGCAGGCGTTGAGCGGCTGGGTGTAAGCTGTTTGGGTGTGGCAGTTACGGCAGATGACGGAAAATTCTCTCATGATAAGTGGTTGTCCATTACGGTAGGATTGGTGTGTTGGTGGGATTTGGGGTCAGGCGGGCACGGCCGTTTCCAAGGGTTTGCCTTCCGTTACTTGTCCATCCGGTTGTCGAATTGGTAAGCGGATAAAGAATGTTGTCCCTACGCCAAGTTCGCTATCCAGCCAGAGCTGACCATGGTGCATATTAACCAGCCACTGTGTAATTGGCAACCCTAAGCCTGTGCCGCCGGCCGTGCGTGTGGTGGAGTTGTCTACCTGCTCGAAGGCCACGAACAGTTTGTCGAAATCTTCCTGGGCGATACCTGTGCCGGTATCGGAGATAGAGAGGAGGATGTGGTCGGAGTTTTCGGGAACGGCCGTTAACCTTATCATGCCTTTTCTGGTAAATTTTGTGGCGTTAGACAGCAAATTGATCAATATCTGCCGCAGCCGAATTGGATCAGCCTCAATAAGCGGCAAATTGGGGGCCACCTCGCTGATCAACTCAACGCCTTCGTGTACCAGGCTGCGAATCGTCGTCAGGGAAGCTGTGATGGCATCTTCTACAATAACCGGCTCGAATGTCAGGGTCATTTTGCCGGCGCCAATCTTGGCCATATCCAAAATTTCATTAATCAGCATGAGCAAATGGTGGCCATTGTTATAGATCGAGCTTAAATCTTCTTCTTGTTCTGTAGTCAGCGGTCCATCGATCCCTTTCAGAATCACCCGCGAGAAACCGATGATCGAATTCAGTGGGGTGCGCAGTTCATGGGACATATTGGCCAGGAACTGGTTTTTCATGTGGTCGATCTGGCGAAGCTGCTCCACGCTGGCCTGAATTTGTTCAAACAGACGGGCGTTTTCCATGGCCAGGCTGGATTGGGTGGCAATACTACGCAGCAATTGGACATCGTTTTCGCGGTAGGCATAAGGTTCATAAGATTGCACGCAAATCAAGCCGGCTGGCGCGCCTTCACGAACCAATGGAATCCAAAGCCCGGATTGGATCGCCGGATCGCCGGCGATTTCGCTGGGCAGCGCGCCGGGGAGGGCGATGTGGGTGTTGGCATGGGTTAGCAGGTGGTGTTTGCTGTGTAAGAAGGCGTAGAGGGGTTCATCGCGCTCCAGAATTCGCGTGGGAGTTGGCACACCCTGTCCTTCTTTAATGGTCAGGGTGGGTTTGTATTCGCGGGTGGCTTCGCTGTACTCGGCCAGCATAAAAATGGTGTTGTCTATCAACCCACCTACTTCGCGGTAGATGGTTTGCACCAGGTGGTCGATATTCAGGATACTGGAAATGTTGGATTGAATTTGATTGAGGAAAATCAGTTCTTGCGCGCTGGTAAGGGCTTCATCCAGTAACTTCAGGTTTTCAATTTGCGTGGTTAAATGATCGACAAGGGTTTGGGCAAAGATGATGTGATTGGTGGGAAACGGCCGTGCACTCGTCGAATCCAACGCCAAAAAGCCAATCAAATCTTGCTGGCTGGCGGCGGGCACCAGTAAAGAGACTTCCGCGTCAAACTGGGTTAGATAATGGTCGATAACGGCCGTAGGCAGATCGACGGCCGTCTTGCTCAGCAGCAGCGGTTGGCGCTGCATGTTCAAATGCTCATACACAAAGTCGCCCTGCATGGCAAACGTTATCTCGCCCGACTGATCTGTGGCCAGCGCCTCGGCGGCAATATGCCCAACGCCCTGCTGGAAATTGTACAGCACCATGCGGCACTGCGACGCGCTGGTGTACTGGGCGATCTCCTGCACGGCAATCATCAGCGCGTCATCTCGCGTAAGCGATTGGCTGAGCGAACGGCCGATCTGGTACAGCAATTCTGTCTGGCGTAACAATTGTTGGTTGGCCAGCGTAATCGCTGCCTGGTCGGCCAGCGTGCGGAAAGGCTGCAAACTGCGCACGTTAAAGGCCATGTCGTTGTCGGTGTGCAAAACCAGCGTGCCGAGCCAGCGCGATTCCATGATGATCGGAATCATTGCCATAGATTTGACTTGGCCGGCGGTCAGCAATCGGCGCGAAAAATCATCTACGGCAATCTCTGGCGAAGGATTCTGCACGATCACAAGCTCGTTGCGGGTGAGCTGGTCTTCATAGTTGAACTGGCTGCGTGGATATCGACCAAAGGGGTCATCCGCAGACCAATCGAAGCGAGACCAGATAGCCGGGCAGGTGAGATAATCGGGATTATCTTCGACAATGATTTGCGCCAGATCCACAATGCCCGATTGGCGAGCGAAGTCGATGAGGGCGTTGTAAATGTCGCCCTGATTGCGTGCTTCACTGATTTGACGGCCAATTTCGTATAGGAGGCTGGTTTCCGTGAGATTGGCTTGAATTTGCGAGAAAAGATCGGCGTTGGCAATGGCGGCGGCTAATTGATCGGCCAGATTTTGCAAAACGGTGATGGCTTCCGGTGTAAAGGCGGCTTCTTCGACGCTTTGCACAGAGAGCGCGCCAATGACCTTGCCCCGGCTGCGCAGAGGCAGAGCCAGCTCTGCCCGGGTGTCGGGCAAGACCGGGTTAGGGGCAAAATCGACCGCCTGGGTGACATTTTGGGCGACGCGGGCTTCGTTGTTGGCGATGGCGCTGCCGATCATCGATCCGCCGCCGATTGTCAGTTTATGGTTTCGGGCTAATTGGATGCGGCCGGCTTCGCCGGTGCCGGCCTGGAGCACGGCCGTTTGCTGCAGTTCGTCTGCCAGGAACAACCCGACATAATAATAATCGAATCGGGCGCGAATCAGCTCTACCGCTTCATTGATGAGCGAGCGACGTTCCAGCATGGTGGTAGCCACGCTGGAAACTTCGGCGGCTAACTGTAATTGGTTGGAATAGGCGCGAGTGGTTTGCAGGAGGTGGGCATTGTTGATGGCCACGCTCATTTCCCGCACCAGGGTCTGGATATATTCCTGATCATCACTGCTCAGGTCTAAATTGGCGGGAAGGGCGATCTGGCCAAAAGTCTGGTCGCCGATGCGTAGGGCCAGGCCGGTATCCTGGTTGGGCATGGGTTGGGTTTGGCGGCGGGTGATTTCCAGGCCGCCGGGGGTGATTTGCGCGGTAAGGGCAGCCTGATCGGTGCGCCAGATGGTGTCTACGTAACGGCCGTACAAAATCTCCAATTCTCGCGCGTGCTGCCGTGTTTCTAACAACAGGAACAAATTTCGCCATAGAGTGGCTAGCCCTTGCCCAAACGTGCGCAGCAAAATAGGCATCTCGTCTTTGTCGTCGCTGGCGATCTGGCTGCCATGGGCGATGAGCGCGCCTTGCCGTTCCGCATTGAGCGGTAAAATCAGCGCCACCGACAAATTGGTCGCGTGACGCGTTTTGTGGTGCTGATGGATAAATTCACCATCTTTATTGGCCGCTGCTTGCGCCAGCGAGTTGGCTACCTCCGGCACGCTGGCCTGTACCATGTACGGGTTGTCGGCCGTGGTGGTACGTATTTGCCAGACATTGGCCGGCTGGGTTTTCTCGTAGATGGTAACGTGCTCCAGCAGCAGCGCCTGGCAAATGCCGCTAACAGCTTCGTCCAGCAGGTCTGCTTCATTGGCCGCGCGCGCCAGGCGGGCATTGAGCTGCAAAATCTGATTTAGACTTTTGCTGCGTTCTTCGACATTGCGCCGAAGCAGTCGTTGCTGCTCCAGTTGGGTGTAAAGCGCTTGCTGCAAGGCGATCTGTGATTCTTCTTGTGCCCGAAGCTGAACTACTTCCCGCGTTTCGGCCAGCTTTTCCATGAAAATCATCTGGAAATCATGCAGTTTGCGCATGAAGCCAGTGCTGCTGGCGACATTATCCAGACCGGGCAGCAGGGCTTCGTAGACAATCCGGTTCATTGCTTGCAGCATGAAGGAGCCGGTGATGATGGCCAGCCCCTGTTTGCCCATTTGGTTGGCGGTGGCTCCTACATCGAAGGCGCTGGCTGCCTGAGTGAGGTAGCGCCTGGCCAGATCGGTTATTTCGGCGGCTACGTATGCGCCGCGTTGGACCGATTTCATCTCTTCCCGGTTGTCAGCAACATTTTCGATGAATGCGCCGGTTAGGGCTTGAATGATTTCCTGGTGGTGGATGTGCCATTGGCGCAGAAAACTGTCGATGGGCTGTTCCGGGTGTGCGGTCATGGCTGCTCCGAGGGTGTGGGGTGTGGACGGCCGTTGCCCGGCAACTGGTTCGGTAACGGCCGTGTCTCTTCTTGTTGCGCGCCCAATGACAAACTCACCGGCTGCCCACCGACCCGGTCGGAAATGGCTTTCAGGCCAATGTGAATAATCGCATCAATATCGGCTGTGTTGTGCAGCTGCGTGCTAATGCGGTTGATTTCCTCCTGCCGCGCAGTGCGGTCTTCCGCCTGGGCCAGCAGGCGCGCATTGTCGATGGCAATGGCCAGCTGATCGCTCATGGTTTGTAGGATGCTGATCATTTCAGTGGCAAAGGCGTTGGCGTGGTTGCTTTGGACGGTAAGCGCGCCAATAATTTGGCCGCGCACACGCAGAGGCAAAGCCAATTCGGAGCGGGTTGCCGGCAGATGTGGGTTGGGCTGCCATTCGGTGTCCGCTGACACGTCTTGGGTGATACGCGCCTGCCCGTCACCGGTTGCCCCGCCAATTAGCGACTGCCCGCCAACGGCGAGTTGGTGCCCCTTGCGAAGCTGAACGCGTCCGGCTTCGCCGGTGGCCGCTTTCAGGACGGCCTGACGGCCGTTGTCATCAATCAGGAAAAGACCGGTGTAATAGAGATTGAAGCGATCCTGAATGAGATTGACAGCGCGTTCCAGAAGCTGGTCTAATTCCAGAATGCTGGTGGTAACGGCGGCGACTTCGGCGGCCGTTTGCAGTTGGGTGCGCTGGGCGGATTGGGTTTCTAAGGCTTTTTGCACCGCTTCAAATTGCAGGTGGGTGTTGAGGGCAATGGCTACTGACCCGGCGATGGTTTCCAGAAGCTGCACATCACGTTCGCCAAAGGCGTCGGGGTCGTTTTCGTTTTCGATGGCCAGGACGCCAATCAATTCGTTGGCGACGATGAGGGGGAAGCCAAGCCAGGTAGAGGACGGGGCGCCGATGGTGAGAGATTGATATTGTTTGGCCAATTGGGCAATTTGACGGCTAACGAGCAGGTGCTGGCGGCTGCGCACCACCTGGCCACTGAAACCGGCGTTAATGTCTAGCGGGGCAATGCTGGAAAGGTCAACTTCTTGCCCGTATTCGTAAGCGTAAATCCAGTTGAGGTGTTGTTTGTCTTCTGTTACCAGGATGATGGACATGGCTGTGGCTTCGAAGAGGGAGAAAACTTCGCGCCGGACGCCGGTAAAAATGTCATGCAAGGTTGGGGCTATGGATAAGGTGTGGCTGAGTCGGTTGAGGGCGCTGAGTTGGGCGACGCGTCCTTGGGCGTCTGATGTAAGGGTGGCGTTGTGGATGGCCACGGCCGTTTCGTTGGCCATAACCTGAACCAACTTTGCGTCGGCGTCGTTGAAGGGTCGCTCTGGGAAATCTCGGAAAAGATGGATGGCGCCCAGCGTTTGCGCGCCATGATGCAGAGGCACTTCTAAATTGGCGGCGTGTCCGGCATTGATCAGCAAAGTGCGGTTGGCTTCGTCAAGGTTTGGGTCTTGGAGATTGCGCAAGACGGGTTGGCCGGTAGCGAGCAGTTGGGCTGTAGCCGGGTGGCTGGCCAGGTTGATGGTAATCGGGGTGAGGTCGAATTTATCGGCGATACGGCCGTTTTCCTGCCTCACATACGTCACCTGCCCAACAAGTTGGTCGTTCGCTTCATCCCATTGGGTGATCAGGCAAACTGATGCCTTTAACTGGTTGGCGAATGTACGCGCGGCCCGGCGTTGAATTTCGCCGACATCCATGGTGCTGGCCAGATTGCTGCTGAGGCTCAACAAGGTTTGGGTTTCGTTGAGGTGCTGCTCTGTGGCGGCGAACAGGCGGGCATTGTCGATGCTGATGGCGACTTGATTGGTCATAATCTGGAGGATGGCAATGTCATCCTCTAAGAACGCTTCCGATTGGCGGCTTTGCACGTCTAGAACACCCAGGACACGGCCGTGTGCTTGTAGCGGCAGCGCCAGTTCAGACCGCGTTTCCCGCAGCAGCGGCTCGTTAAAGAAGACAGGGTCTTCAAATACATCACGAGCAATGCGCGCCTCTTGGTGCGCCGCCACCCAGCCCACAATCGATTTGGAAGCCATGTCTACCTGATAACGACGCGTTTTCATCTCTTCGCCAATGGCTCCGGTCGCTTCACGCAGCAAGAGTATAGATTCCGACTCGTCCAACAAATAAAGCGCCACAAAATAAAAGCCGAACTGATCGCGCACCATGTATACGGTGTCGCGCAGTAGTTCTTCCAGGTTTAAATAGGTGCTGGCTGTCTGGCTAACAGCGGCGCCGCGTTGTAACTGCTGGGCGCGCCGCTGCAATTGCCGCGCCTGTTCCTGCTGTTCGGCCGATAATTTCGCGGATGCATCGACCGATTTTTGCATGGCGTTGGCGCTTACCCAGGCGGCAAAGCTGATGCTAACCGTGGTTAAGGTATAGGCCATCAGATCGATCAGGGTAAAGTTGAGATTTCCGGCAAACAGGTAATATGCCGCCATAGATGTCAGAATTAGCACGGTGTAGACGACGCTGGCATAGACAGAACTCACCGTGGCGATGCCGATGACCGAGATGAGCATCAAATAGGGCAGGGTTGTGGTGTTTTCACGAATGACGAGTTGGCTAAAAAAAATGGTATTGGTGACGATGAAGAAGAAATGGGCGGCCCAGACCGGGTTGCCCCGATGGACTAAGAAAAGACCAATCGTCGCTGCAACGGGGATGAGGATCAGGGCAATCAGGGTGGATGCCCAAGTTTCAGCTGCGATATTTCCGGAAGAAAACGTCAACAGAAAATGGGTTAGCGCGCTGAGGATGGCAATGGAAGAAAGCCCGATGAGGATGCTCTGAATGAGACGGCTTTTTTGCACGGCCGTTTCACTGCTAGAGGGAATCGCCAGCAAGCGCCTGAATGAAGCCGGGAGCGTCATCCTAAATGCCCAAATCCCAGATTTCTTCTCCACCTAAAATTTTCCTGATCTGTTCAGGAAATTGGTCGGCATCCAGGGGTTTGACCAAAAAACCGTCAAAACCCGCATCCCTGGCTTTTTTCATCTCTTCGCTGCTGCCATATGCGGTAACGACGACGACCAGAGTGTCTCGGAGGTTGCTGTCGGCGCGAATCTGCCGCAAGGCTTCATACCCGTCTTCGTGCGGCAGGTGTAAATCCATCAAAATCAGGTCGACGCGCGGCATGGTATTGGCAAAATCCACCACGCCCCAACCGGTGGTTTTCCATTCGCATTTTTGCACGCCCATAAAGGCCAGCAGTCGGGCGATGAGGACAAAGTTGGAAACGTTGTCTTCGACGACCAAAATGTGGGCATCGGTAGGATTGGCGGGGTATCTTGTGTTGGAAAGCGGCTTGTTCATGGGGTTTCTCGTTTACTACTAACCAGGAATGCCTGGATTTGATCAGGCAAACTATCGACATTGATCGGTTTTTGGATGAAGCCGTTGGAACCGGCTTCCCGGCTACGTTGTTGATCTTCTTGGGTCACATTGGCGGTTAGGGTGATGATGGGCGTGTACGCAAATTGTTCGTTCTGCCGCAGTTGGCGAGTCATCGTGAAGCCGTCCATCCCGGGCAAGTGAATATCCATCAAAATGAGATCTGGGGTATGGGTTTGTAGATAGGCGAATCCGGATGGACCGTCTGACGCGCCATGAACGGTGTAGCCGGCAGCCTGAAGGACACGCATGACAAGTTTTTGATTGTCAAGGTTGTCTTCGATGTAGAGTATGGTTGGCGTTTGCGTTACCTGTGTCGTGTCAGGTCGGCCATTATTTCCCATAATGATTTCGATAAATAGCTAGATTGATGGTTTATACCACATAATAGTGTACTTGATTCTGGTTTTCGCGCCGTTAAGGTTGCGCAAAAAGCTTCCTTTGCACCTATTGAAGATGCTAGCAGAAAAATGCGCCTGGCAGGTTGATATTTGTGGAGATTTGTTAGTCTGCCCAAATACGCGCTGAACGGCCGTTTATCTGCACACTCGCTCCTGCTGCTAACTGTTCATCGGCCCCGGTCGTCGCTAGGTGTTCTGGTAGGCTGCTGGTGAACTGGGCCGGGATAGTTATTGTGCGGCGGCGGTTGGAGGCGTTGATGGCGACAACGGCCGTTTGCCCTTCATGCTGCCTTTGATAAACCGCCACGCCCCGGTCGGCGGCTAAAATCTTAAAATCGCCGCGCCGCAGGGCCGGTTTTTCATGTCGCAAGGCAATCAGCTGCCTTACTTTTGCGCGCAAGTCTGTGTCCCATTGGGCCGGGTCTTGCCAGGGAAATGCGCGGCGGCAGTCTGGGTCGCCGCCGCCGGGCAGGCCGATTTCGTCGCCATAATACACGTTGGGCGCGCCGGGCGCGGTCATTTGCAGCAGGAAGAGGAGGTGTACGGCCGTTTTGTCTCCGGCGGCGACAGTTAACACGCGCGGCGTGTCATGGCTGCCGAGCATGTTCATTTGCGCCAGGACAATTTCGTGGTGGTAGGTCTGGTTGAACAGGCAGTCTAATTCTGCGGCAAAACGAGGCGCGCTGAGTGGGCGCATACGGCCGTAGCCCGTGTGCTGCGCTTCCGATTGGTCCATGGCCTTGCCCAATAAAAAACCATAGGCCAGGCGTGTAAAGTGATAGTTCATCTGCGCGTCGAACTGGTCGCCTTGCAGCCAGCGCTGGGCGTCTTGCCAAAGCTCGCCCACAATGTAGGCTTCGGGGTTCACCGCGTGACAGCGGCGGCGAAATTCTTGCCAGAACGAATCGTCGTCGATTTCGTTGGGCACATCCAGCCGCCAGCCGTCGATGCCTTGTTCCAGCCAATAGGCGGCTACGGTGAAGAGATATTCGCGCACGGCCGTGGTCTCTGTGTTAAATTTTGGCAGGGAAGGGATGTTCCACCATGCTTCATAATTTGGCGCTGCGTCGTCGTCATAAGCGTTTAGGGGCCATTTGTGGACGTGAAACCAGTCTGTGTAGGGCGAATCTGGCCCACATTCCAGCAGATGGTTGAACTGGAAAAATCCCCGGCTGGCGTGGTTAAACACCCCATCCAAAATCACCCTCATGCCTAAAGCATGGGCATCGGTTAAGAAGTCTTGCAGCGCCTCATTGCCGCCCAGCAGCGGATCGACCTGGAAATAGTCGAAGGTGTGGTAGCGGTGGTTGGACGCGGAGGCAAAAATGGGGTTCAGGTAAATGGCGTTGACGCCTAATTCCGCCAGATAGGGCAGCTTTTCGCGCGCGCCGAGCAAGTCGCCGCCCTGAAAACCTTTTACGGTGGGCGGCGTGCCCCAGGGTTGGAAATTTTTTGGGGGTAGGAAACGGCCGTTTCCTACCACCGGCGCGCTGCTTCGAGCAAATCGGTCAGGGAAAATCTGGTAAAAAATGGCATCTTTCACCCAATCGGGCGTTTTAATTTCCATGTTGCTCTGTTGTTCTCCGTATGTTTGCTGATATCTTGCGCCAGATTCAGAAGAATTTTAACTCACTCATCCGCCAGTCCAAAAACAAACCGAGGCTAGTCGCCAAAATTGCCCGGAAACTTGCCGCCGCCTCAGGTTGCGGCGATTGGGCGCGCGTCCGTGATGCGGATGAGGTCGGTTGTCTTGATTTTCACGTCTAAGCCGCGCTGCCCGCCGCTGACGTATAGTTGTTCAAAGGCCAGGGCCGAATCGTCGATAAAGATGTCGAAGCCGCGATTGAGCAGCGCGAGGGCGGAAATTCCGCCAACTTGCAGGCGGGTGATGGCTTCTGCTTCGGCGTGGGCGGCCATGCTGAGCTTTTTTTCGCCTGCCGCCAGGGCTACTTTTTTCAGATCGAGCTGCTGGTTGGCTGGAATCATAACAAGGAGGGGTTTGCCTTTGTCTGGGCGCAGGACAACCAATGTTTTGAAGAGCTGGGCCGGCGGCAAACCGAGTAGAGCGGCAATTTCTTCCGCGTCGCGCATGGTATTGGGGAATGTCGTAACCTCGTGGGGGACATTTTCTAATGCGTACTGCACAAGTTTGGGCAGAGGGGATCGGTTCTTTTGGCCTTTAGCCATGAGGGGAGTTCCTCCAGCTTGGGTGGTTGGGTCCGTTAATTTTCCATGAGGTTCTGAATGGTCTGGATGACATCGGGGAAGTCGAAGGGCTTGGGGAGAAAGCGCGCCTGAATGGCTTCCAGTTCATGTTTAGGTGGTGAAGGCCAGGCGCTGACGAGGACAAACGGCCGTTGCTCACCCCGCGCTCGTAGTTCTCGCGCCAGGTCCAGTCCGGTCATGCGCGGCAGCCGAATATCAAAGAAAAACAGGTCGGCGCGCTGAAACTCATCGCGGTCTGTTCTTTCCAGCAGCGCTTCGGCGCTCATAAATACCGGATGCACTACAATGCCAAAAAGGCCCAGGCCACTGACCAGTAATTGGGCGATGCTGGGTTCATCTTCGACGTAAACGACATGTATTTTTGGCTTCTGGCTTTTTCCCATTTGCTCTTCCTTTGTTACTGCAAGTACGGTTGATGATACCGATTCTATGGATGAATGGCAATAATTGGCAGAAAGCTTTGATAAGGTGGCAGGTAGCTGATTTGGGCGCGCACGGCCGTGTCGTCTCCTGATTGCGCCTGGGTGATGTAGGCCACGGCCGTCAGCCAATTGCCGCTGGTCGGCCGGGTGAAGCGCCGCGTTTGCAGCGTGATAGCGATCTCTTGATTTGGTGCTATCGATCCGCTCCAGGTCAGTTGCCCAGTGCTCCTGGTGACAATACCGGATGAAATGCTGAGGGTGTGGGTGATGAAGGCCAGGCTGGAGGGATAGCGCAGAACGGCCGTTGTCCCCGATGCCGCAATAGACCCAACATTGGCCAGGGTAAGCGTATAGGTGACATATTGCCTGTGTCCTATTGTCGCCATTTGCACATCCAAATGCGATGGAGACAAGTCGGACGTGTCCGACCGAACGGAGGCGATGCGGTTAAAGCTCAGGGGATCGTTTACCCCTGGGCGTTGGTGGGCAATCTCCAGAAAATTATCTATGCGTGTGCCTGGTTTTAGCCCGCCGGCTACTTGCGCCTGATAGGTGATGGTATGCGTCGCGCCGCCGGCCAATTCGCCGCGCCAGAGCAGTTCGTTTTTCTCGCGCACAAATTTGCCGCCGCCGGTTATGGTATCTTCCAGAATGCGCAGCTCGGCGGGCAGGGTGTTGGTGATTGTGACCTGATTGGGCTGGTTGGGGGCGAAATTGCGCAGGGTAATGGTGTAGGTGCGTGTTTCGTCGGACAGGCTGACTGGCTTGTCTACCGTAAAAGTGGAGTCGCCGAGGTCGCTCAGCCAGCCCATGATGCCGTTCATGATGGCCGGTTGGAGGGTGACGGGGGTCTGTTCAAAGGGAATGCACCAGAAAATGGCGCGATACGGCCGTTGCCCATCCCCCATCAATGTGTCTAAACCCTGGGCGGCTACGCCAGCAGCCATGCCTTGCTCCTGCCACAAAAACGGCTCAGCGCTGGCATTGGGCACCAGACCGTCGCCGTTGTTTTTGTAGCTGTAAAACGACAGCGGCAGCGGTCCGGCGGCCGCGGGCGGCAGAATGGTGTCGGCGCGATAGGCTTTAGTTGGCTTCATAAAGCTGTGGTAATCGGCGATGCCCAGGTATTGGCGGGCAAGCGGTGTTGCTCTGTGCGCATCTAAAAAGTCCTGACTGCTCAGGAATAACCGGCCGCCCTGTGCCAGATAGGCTGTCAGGCGGGCGTTTTCGAGGTGCGAGACCGGCTCGTACCAATCGTAACCTGTGTACCAGATCACATAGTCGTAGGCGTCCAAAAGCGCCTGGGAAGGAGTGCCGCGCACTTCGCCATCCCAGCCCACCGTCCACTCGTCGAAATTAAAGCCGGCCTGTGCGAGCGCTGTACGGTACAGGCCTTCCTGGTTAAACCAGCGGTCGTCATCTATTAGCAAGATGTCGCCGGGCACTTTAAAGCGGATGGGCAGGGTGGCGCTGGTGGTAGCAGAGTTGCGCGAGACGGCCGTAATTCCCCAGTCATACACGCCATCCTTGGGCGCATCAGCTGGAATGTGCATCGTCATGGTGACAACGGCCGTCTCGCACGGCCCAATCGTCAGACTGCTGTCTGAAATATCCACCGGCCAGGGCGCATTATCCAGCCGCAGGGAGATGGTGTCTGTGAGTAATTCGCTCAGGTTGCGCAGCAAAAGCGGGTATGTCAGGTCACTGCCGGCCGGGCTAAAATCGTTGATGGCCGCATGTTCCCAAGTAAGGCCGTATTCGGTTGGCGGCGTTTGAAAGAAGGCAAATGTTTGCGCCAGCAGCGCATCGCGGTCAGCTTGTTGCGAAACGCCTTCCAGCCCAAAACTAAAATAGGATAAGTGGTAATTTCGGCATTGGTCGGCTTGTAGTCCTTCGGCCAGGCCGTTGGGGGCATAAAAAATCTCGTCGGACAGGGCATTAGGGGCAGGCGTGACCTGATCCACATCGCCCTGATTATTGGCGCTGCTGCCGCCGTTTAGCGTAAACGAAAACCCTTCGTAAACCGTGCCGGCTGCCCCGGTTATATCTTGCGTGGAGGGCGTTTTGCCCTGGTAGCGAGCCTGTAAAAGATCGGCCCACCAGATTTCGGTAAATATGCCCACGCCATCGTAGTAGCCCACATTTTGCCCGCTGATCAGCATAGAACCGCCGGTTCCCAGAAAGTTGGTGATGGTTTCGCCGGCTACGATATACCCGGGTGAATCGTCGGGCGCCGACCAGATGACGATATCGTAATCGGCGAGGTCTTGGGCGGATGGGATGCCGGGGGTGAAGGGGGAGTAAATGGGCCAATAATCGTAGGCGTAATCCAGATTGTCCAGGCTGGCCTTATAGAATCCCGCCTGGCTGCGGTAATACCAGTGCCCGCTGTCAACGAGCATGATACCGGGACCGGGCTGGAGATAAATGGCCAGATTCGTGGTTGTGTTGGCGCTGATGGTGACATCTTTGTGAACGCGTTCGTAACCGGTGCGGCTGATGTGTAAGGTATAGTGGCCAATGGGCAGGGTAACGGCCGTTTCCCCCTGCAACTCTGTCGTCAACAGGATGGGCGTGCCGGAAATGGTCACCGTCGCGGTTAGCGGCGTTTGCTCCGCGCCGTCGAATATGGACAGCGCCAGCCTGCCTGACGACGGCCGTATCAGATCGAAATCCTGGGTAATCGTCTGGCCGTTTTGAATCACCAGATACCCATTTCCGGTTGGGTAGAAGCCAAACGGCGCAATGTCCAGCCGGTAACTGCCTGCGCGCAGGGCGGCGGTGAAACGGCCGTCTAACCCGGTGGTATACGTCAGAGGCACGGCCGTGGGCGTGGTAATGGTGACGACGGCGCCGGCCACAGGCGCGTCATGATCGCGCAGTTGACCGGTCACAGTTCCGTGGGTGGCCTGGGTGCTGACGGCGGCGTAGGCATTGAGCAAACCCCAGCCAGAGAGTGGGTTGGGGGCGTCTGGAGACACGGAAACGGCCGTTTCCGTGAGTATGCGCGTCAGTTGGGCGCGGGTCAGACTGGGATTGGCCGACAAAAGCAAGGCGGCAGCGCCGGTTGTATGCGGCGTGGCCATCGAGGTGCCATTGAGGTAGGCGTAGCTGCCCCCGGGCATGGCGGATAAAATGCGCGCTCCTGGAGC
Source organism: Chloroflexota bacterium (assembly GCA_017993775.1). GTDB lineage: Bacteria > Chloroflexota > Anaerolineae > Promineifilales > Promineifilaceae > Leptovillus. The sequence goes on from JAGOMA010000012.1 coordinate 91,053, forward strand.
TATCAGGGCCGGTTTGGTTTCTGGCGTTAGCGAGGAGGGGCCGCGCGAGGAAAACCAGGAAGGTGGTCCATGCGGATCGCTGGCCCCAACTGCCAAAACACCGGGCAAGCTGGCGGGCGACAAAATGGTGGCCGGTTCCGGCCCATTGTTGCCGGCGGCAAAAATGGTGATGATTCCGGCAGCCTGAACGGCCGTAATGTCTGGCAAGAAAGTTGTCAGCCACCCGGAACCGCCCCAGGAACCGTTGATGATGTCCGGGGCCAGGCTGGTGTCGCCGGCGGGGGCCAGCAGCCATTGAAAGCCCAGATGGACGGCGCTGTCGTAAATGAAGCCATCGTCGGACAGGATGTTGACGGCGATCCAGGCTGCGCCGGGCGCTACGCCCAGACCGTGTTGGCCTACGGCCGTGCCGGCGACATGGGTTCCGTGGCCATACCAGTCGATGGGAACGGTGTCGGTGGGATGGACGGTGTTGAACCAGTTGCCTTCATGGTTAAATGCGCCGTCGCCCAGATTGCCGCGGTAATTGGGCAGCAAATCGGGGTGCTGCCAATCGACGCCGGTATCCATGATGGCCACGGTAATGCCCTGGCCGCTGACGCCCAGGGCGTGCCAGACGTAAGGGGCCTGTATCTTGTTGATGCCCCACGGGGAGATTGCTCCTGTGGGCGCGGCGGCTGGCAGGGCGCGTGTCAGCAGGGCTTCGGCGTCGGTGGTGGGTGGTGGGGTGAGGGGACGGCCGTTGTCGAGCAAAATTTCTTTTACAGCCGGGTCTTGGGCGAGTTCGTAAACGCTTTCAGGTTGACCGGTAACGGCGATGGCGTTGATGATCCACAAGGGTTGGAAGGTGGTGATGCGGCCGTCGGTTTGCATGGCGGCGAGTTTGGCGCGTAAAGGAGCCTGGGTGGCGACGGCCGTTTGTTGCAGCGTTTGCACCAGGGCATTGTGGCGGTCATCGGTAGAGGGCAGGGTTTCCAGGGCGTTGAGATCGGCCGTTTCGTGTAAGTAGACGATGTAGCGGGCGGTGGGTGGCGGTGGAACGGCCGTGAGGATTTCGCTGAGCGCGGGGTCCAATTTCGCGTCCGTCTCCGCAGTGATGGGCGTGTTGGTTGGCAAATCTGTTGGCTGCGTGCCGCTGCCTTGGTTGGTTTGAGCGTACGCTGGCGCGAGCAAAATGAGCAGCCCGGCGATCATTCCCCCAGCCGCCGAAAGTATGAGAAAGGCGAGACGATCTCTCTTCATGCGCAGAATTATAGACGCGATTCTCAGCTGCGATAGATTACCTTAACCAAAACCGTAACCGATTCTCATATAATTAATTTCAGGTAATGACGATTAGATTTGTAATTCTTTAAAATTGATAGACAGGTGGGGCTGGATTTACTAAACTAAAGTTGTTGTCATCCCACTGCACAAACATTGTCGTTAAAAAAAGTTAGTCGAACCAGAAATTTGGCTTGTTTGCTATAACAAGCCTTCTCGTGGCTGAATTTTATTGTACTGTTTTCAAACTCAACACTGTGTAATCGTTGGTACGGAAGTTAAGAGTAATGGCGTTATTAGCAGGTAGTGAGGTAGCCAGCTTGAGGGATTGGGAGTTTGCTCTGGGACGGCCGTCGGCTTCCTTTATTCACCATGAAGGGTTGGGTCAATGGGGAGGAAGCGATGCGCCTACGCCTTAAAATTGCCGCTCTTTTTGCTTGTTTTGTTTTTTTTCTTCTATTTGGGGCGCTGCTGTTGCCGGTGACTCTGCCTGCCTATTGGGTGGTGGATATGCTGGTGTTTGGCGCGATGGCGGTCATTTTGTTGTTGGCGCCTGGCCTGCAGCGGATTTCCGGCTGGTTTGTTATCGGCGCGGGAGTCGTGCTTCTCATTTTATTTAAGGTTTTTACCGGATGGGATCATGAGCCGGGTTGGTCGACCTGGGGAATTTATTTGGTCGAAATTTTCTTTTTGGTGATGATTACCTATTTATCTTACGAAGTGTCGCTGGATTTAGGGATATTGCAGAGACAGGCGCGGACTGAGAGGCCGGATACGGCCGTTCCCCCAGCTCTGGATTCCGAAACCGGCGTTCGGCTTATTCGACAAGAAATGGTCGTGAGCCGGCGGTATGAACGGCCGTTAAGCCTCATCCTTTTCAAAACGTTCCCCAATATGACCTCGCACAATCTGGCGGCTACAGCAGACGGTGAATCTGCGAAGCGGGCGTGTGATGGCCAATTGCAGACAACCTTGCATCAATCTATCAGCCGTCGCCTTCGCCCAGGTGACAAGTTGTTTATCGAACGGCGCGGCAATCGGTGTGCTATTGTGTGCGCGGAAACGGCCGTTGACGAAGCCACCCAATTAGCCGATACCCTGGCCCAGGCGCTGGCAAGTGAATTTGGCTTTAGACCAACCTGTGCTGTCGCATCCTTTCCTCAGGATGGGCTGACATTCAATAAGTTATTAGAACGCACGGCCGTTACTTTAGACGGATCAGTTCAAGAAAATAAATTTGTGCAGACCCTTTTACCATCATCCAACGTCATTGGTTAAGCGATTTGGCCCTGACTGCTTCGCGCCAAATTGAAACACGCCACTCACACCGCACTCACAACTTCGCCGATGTTTGTCAATCCAACCGGCTTGCCCTGCAACCGGGGAGGCCCGGACCTGACTGCAAACCGGTGACTTTGCCTGGAATATGAATGTGACCCGTTACTTTCCGGGCTGCCATACGACTAATAAAGTGAGTAATACCACAAAATTACTCGACCAGGCATCTGCTCCATTCATGTATCAACTGCAAATCAGAATTTCCTTGGGCAGTAAAACGTAAAGGATTATTTTCATGAGTTACCATCTTGATTACGAAGCGCTTTTTGACCAGGATAACCCACGGCAAGATTTTGAGCGATCTGCTGCCTACATGCTGCGTCATACCATCGCACAGGAGTACCCCAACTCCTGGTGGATGAATATTTCTGCTGAGAAAGCGCTTTTTCAGGGGCAGAGTTACCTTTTTATGAAGCGGGTCATGGATTTAACGCTCATCGTCTTGTCCATGCCAATCTGGTTGATGATCATTGGTATTTGCGGTTTGCTGGTCAAACTAGACAGCCCGGGCGGCCCTGTTTTCTTTAAGCAATGGCGTACCGGTAAAGATGGCAATCGGTTCCAAATCTACAAATTCCGTACCATGGTGCCCAACGCAGAACAAATCAAACAAGATTTGATGCACCTGAACGAGCTGCAATGGCCGGATTTCAAAATCACCTCTGACCCACGAATTACGCGGGTGGGGCGAATTTTGCGCAAGACGAGCCTGGACGAGCTGCCACAGTTGTTAAACGTCATCCGCGGTGAAATGAGCATTGTTGGACCACGGCCGACATCCTTTAAACCCGAGACGTATGCCTTGTGGCAAACAGAGCGTTTGGATGTGCTGCCTGGCGTAACTGGTCTGTGGCAGGTGATTGGGCGTGGTTCGATGGAGTTTGATGAGCGCGTGCGGCTGGATATTGCCTACATTGAACGCCAATGCATTTGGTTGGACTTTTTGATTTTAATTCATACGGCGACGGCCGTAGTATCCCAACGAGGCGCTTATTGACCGCTGCTCACACCATGGCCCACAAAATTGCTTTTGCCCGGATGTTTCCTAAAGCTCCGGTGGGTGACAGCGTCGCCCAGATGCTGGAGAACGCTTTTCCGGAATATCAAGTAGATACATTCGATGTCACTGCCCTTTTAAAAGGCAGCCCTGGCCTTGTGGCGGCCAACGGCGTGGCTATGATGCGCGCCTACGGCCGTGATATCTTGCGCGGCTACCGCACCATCGGCCAGGCTTTTTGGGGTACAAGCTACCTCATGGCCCATGCGCGCCGCGTGCTGGCGCAAAAAATGCGCCAGCAAGATGGCGCGTATGCCTTTTCTTTCCAATTGCAATCCATGCTGGCTTTGCAGACAGACCTCTGCCCTCATTTTGTGTATACAGACCACACGCATCTGGCAAATCTTGATTACACCCATTTCGACAGGAACCGCCTGAATAATGAGGCCTGGGTGGCTGAAGAACGCCAACTCTACCATCAGGCGGCGCTGGTTTTCACACGCAGCAGCAACATTTCCCGTTCGCTGGTTGACCAATATGGTCTGGCGGCTGAAAGGGCTGTTTGCGTGTATGTTGGGGTGAATGTCCGGCCGCAGCAGGCGGCGCTGCCTGTTGGGGCGAAGAACGGCCGTTACCAGGAGCCACACATCCTTTTTGTCGGCATAGATTGGGAACGCAAGGGTGGCCCTGATCTGGTGCAAGCCTTCATGGAATTGCAAAAAAGCAAGCCCAACGCCCGTTTAACCATCGTCGGCGCTGCCCCCGACCTGAACGTGCCAAACTGCCAGGTATTAGGCCCGGTGCCGGTAAACGAAGTAAGCCAATATTACCAGCAAGCATCTATCTTTTGTTTGCCTACTCAGTTGGAACCCTTTGGTGTTGCTTTTGTCGAGGCGATGGCTCATCGACTGCCCATTGTTGCTACCAATGTGGGCGCAATTCCTGATTTTGTGAAAACGGGTTACAATGGCTACCTTGTATCGCCAAACAATGTGCCCGAATTAACAGCCGCCCTGAAAACCTTGTCGGAAAATCCTGAAGCGTGCGAAACCTTTGGGGCGCAGGGGTATGAATTGTTCGCGCAGCGATACAATTGGGACTACGTTGGGGCGGCGGTTCGCGGCCATGTTTTGGCAGCCATTGCGAATTTGCAGGCGAATTGAGGCTAGGCGCGATGCCCTCTTCCTTGGGTTTTTCACCCATGGGCCGCGCAGCCAAAACCGATAATTGGGCCTGATCAGTCATATTTATTTTGGGAGTATACGCGGTGACACAAATCAATACATATTGGCGAATTGTTCGGCGGGGATGGTGGATAATTGTGTTAACGGCCGTTGCAGCAGTAGCCGCCGTTCTTATTTTAGCTTCCATCTCGCCGCGTGTTTATCGGACCACGGCGCGGTACATTGTCAGCCCGCAAGAAGTCATCATGTCCAACCAGACGGATTATTTCCGCAGCCTGGACACGTTGGACCGGCGGTCAATTATCACCACCTACGCGGAGGTGTTTGGCAGCAGCCGGATTTTGTCTGAAGCGATTGCGTCGTTGGGCGAAACATCCGAGACGATGGGCGATTATCGGGTAACGGCCGTCAGCCTGCCGGAAGCCAGCGTGATCCAGGTGGCCGTTGAAGGCGGCGACCCTTCCCAGGCGATGGCTCTAACAACGGCCGTTGGCGAACGCGCCACAGAATACATCGAAGGATTGTATTTTCTGTACGCCGTCAACCCGCTCGATCCGCCCAGCGTGCCCAAAGGCCCCATCAGCCCCACACCGCTGCGCGATGCCCTGGTCGCCGGTATTTTGGGTCTGGCGGTTGGCGTGGTTCTGGCCATTTTGTACGTCACCATCGTGGATAAACAGGCGCGCACTGACCCAGACGCGTCTCTGGCAGAAACACCTGCCGCGTAGTAAAGCCTTTGGGCTTTCACTAAGGCTTTCAGATAGGTCCAATCCTGGCGAGCGGGCCTATCTTGGATAACTCACGCTTTACCCATGACCTCATCCCTACCACCAACCTCTCAAGATAACCAAAACCTCGTGCGCGCCACGCTGCACGGCACGTTTTGGCTCTATGCCGCTACCTACAGCGGAAAAATCCTGGTCTTTATCAGCACCATTATTCTGGCACGCCTTCTGGCCCAGGAAGATTTTGGTCTCGCCGGGTACGCGCTTATCGTCATCAGCTTTTTAGATGTTCTCAACGATTTGGGCATCGGCGCGGCTGTTATCTATCATCGAGACGATCCTAAAGTGCTCAATACTGCCTTCTGGCTCAATATCGCCACGGGTATTGTGCTGTTTGGCCTGACATGGCTGGTCGCGCCGCTGGCGGCCATGTTCTTTAAGGACCCGCGCATTGTGCCGCTGACTCGCTTTTTGGGGCTGTCTTTTCCGATTACGGCCGTTGGCAATATCCACAGCTCGCTCCTGCGCAAAAACCTCACCTTCAAACGCAAATTTATCCCCGACGTGACCAAATCGTTTGGCAAAGGCGTCATTTCTATCGTCCTGGCATTGTTGGGCATGGGGGCGTGGAGTCTGGTCATTGCCCAGGTAGCCGGCGCATCGTTGGCCGTTGTGGCCTTGTGGTGGGTGATGCCCTGGCGGCCGGCATGGCAGTTTGATCGGCAGTACGCCCGTCCGCTGTTGGGCTACGGCACAAACATTGTCGCCGTCAATGGACTGGGAACCTTTATCAATCAGGTCGATTATCTGGTTATTGGGCGCGTGCTTGGCGCGGCGTCGCTGGGCGTTTACACGCTTGCTTTTCGTATTCCCGAACTGCTGGTAAAAGATTTTTGCGCCAATGCCGGGCAGGTGATTTTTCCGGCCTATGCCAAAATTCGTGATGACATGGCTGCTTTGAGCCAGGGTTTTCTGGTGACGATGCGTTATATGTCCATGATTACCGTGCCGGTGGCTTTTGGCCTGGCGGCCGTTTCCCGGCCCCTCGTTCTCACCTTTTTCACCGACAAGTGGGCGGAAGCCATTCCGGTTCTTTCGGCTATCGCCTTCTATACGCTCATTCGGTCGATAACCTTCAACATTGGTGATGTGTATAAAGCGCAAGGCCGCCCCGATATTTTGACGAAGCTGTCGCTGGTGACGGCCGTTCTACTGACCCCCTCATTGTGGTGGGCGGCGGTTGTGGTGGGCAGCATTACGGCCGTTGCCTGGATGCAAGTCGGCGTGGCCCTGATCACCGGCGCGATCACGCTGGTTGTCGCCGCCCGCATGCTGAACACGTCGCTGCGGGTACTATTTAAGACCTTTTTGCCCTCGGTTATTGCCGGTGGCGTGATGGCTATTGTGGTCTGGGGCCTGGTTGAACAGTTGGCGGCGCTGGCCCCGATCTGGCAGCTTATGGCCGGCGTCGCTGCTGGCGCAGTGGTCTATGGCGGCATCATGTGGTTCTGGCAGCGCGAAGTCATCCTGCAGGCTGTGGTCAGCTTGCGAACCGCCTTCAGCCGCCGCAAATCCGCCGAAGGAGTCGTTGGCGCATGATTCTTTCCCGTTTTCAGCTGAGCAAGGAATGGATAGTTGCTGCTTTTGTCGGCTTGGCGGTGGTGGTTGGCCTTGTCCTGGGCGGCCTTACCGGTCTGGTCGGTCAGCCCTTGTACATCGTGGCCGGGCTTGCCGGGTTGGCTGTTGGCGTGCTGACCCTCTTTTATATTGAGTTTGGCCTGCTGGTGCTGGTGATTCTGACGTATACGCGGTTGTCTGACGTGCTGGTTCAATATCACGGCGCGCCTTCGGTAGCCAAATTATTTGTGCCCATGCTGCTGCTGGTGGTGTTTGCCCGCTGGCTGCTGCTGCAAAAGAAACCTGCGCCCTGGACGAAAACGGCCGTACTCCTCGGTATTTATGCGCTGGTAGGATTTGGCTCTTTGCTCTACGCCAGCAGCTTTTCGGATGCCGCCGATGCTTTGCAAAGCTACATCAAAGACGGCCTGATTGCCATTGTCGTGGTGATGATTTTGCAGGACGGAATTACGCTGCGGCGGGTAATCTGGGCGCTGCTGGCGGCCGGCATGTTCCTGGCAACCATCACCACCTACCAACAGTTAACCGGCACATTCACCAATATATACGGCGGCTTTGCCATGGCTGAAGTGCAGCAAATTATCGGCGAGACGAACGATTTTCGTATCGCCGGACCCTTATCGAGCAATTTTTATGCCCTGGTGCTGGTGCCCCTTGTGCCCCTGGCCATCGACCGCCTGTGGCACGAGCCGTCCCGGCTGCTGCGTTTGCTCGCCGGCTGGACGCTCCTGGTAACTGTTTTGTCGATTGTGTTTACCTACTCTCGCGGCGGTTTTTTGGCGTTGGTCGTGGTGGTGGTTTTGATGCTGCTGCGCATGAAATTGAACCCCTGGCTGTTGGTCGCTCTGGCTGCATTTGCGCTGGTCGTGTGGCAGTTTTTGCCGGCGCAGTATACCGACCGAATTGGCACGTTGGGTAGTCTGGTGGGGGCGGGCAGCGACACGGCCGTTTCCAGCGAAGTCTCCTTTCGCGGCCGTCTCAGCGAAACCACCGTCGCCTGGCAAATGTTTCTCGACCACCCCATTCAGGGCGTCGGGCTGGCGAATTACAATTCGAACTATCAAGCCTATTCGCAAAATCTGGGTTTGGACCCCCGCCTGGATGCACGTTCCGCCCACAGCCTTTACCTGGAAATCGCCGCCGAGTCCGGTCTGATTGGTCTGGTTTCCTTTGGCGCAATTTTGTGGTTTTTATTTCAGGGCATTTTTCAGGCCAACAAAACCTTCAAAACGGCCGGACTCACTGATTATTCGCATCTAGCCATCGCTTTTGGGATTGCCTTGATTGGTTATCTGGTTGGTTCCATCTTTTTGCATCTGGCCTATGCGCGCTACTTTTGGCTGTTCCTTGGTATTGGTTTTTCGCTGCCCAACGTGGCGCAGTATGAGTGGTCGCGCCGCCAATTGCAGCCTCTGCCCACAACTCCCGACATCGGCACAAATGGCTCATGAGTATTTCTGAATCCAATCAGGCTCCTGCCGAGATGTCTATCCTTCATCTGGTAGACGGCTTGCGTGTGGGGGGCGCGGAAAAATTAATCGTTACCTTTGCCCAAGAATTGAGCCATCACCCGGAAAAATTGACGGTGGCCTCTTTGCAGCGAAATGTGCCGGCAATGCAGGAAGCCATCGAAGCTGCCGGGGCGCGGGTGATTCCTCTGCACAGCAAAAAATTAGTCAATCCGGTTCGTTTTTACAATTTGTGGCGGCTGGTGCGCCAGGAACGGTTTGACGTGATTCATACCCATCTCACGGCGGCCAATATTTTGGGCGGCTTTGTCGGCCGCCTGACGGGCACGCCGGTGGTTACCACGCTGCACAATACGAAATTATTCAGCCAGGACCATTTGTATCACGGCCGTTTAGAAGATTGGGTTCTCACGCATCTGACTGATCAAGTCATTGGCGTGGGCTGGGAAGTGGCCGCGACTCATCAGGAACGGTTGGGTCTGGACAAGATGGTAGTGCTGCCCAACGCCGTGTCGCTGCCGCCCCCTCTGCCGCCCGATGAGCGAGACCGTTTACGCGCGACGCTTGTTGATGATCCCACGGCCGTTATCCTGCTGGCGATTGGCCGGCTGCGCCCGCAAAAAGGGTTTCTCGATCTCGTGACCGCGTTTGCCGACGTCCATCGCGCCTGTCCGCAAACCCGGCTGCTCATAGCCGGGCAGGGTCCGCTGGCCGATGAATTGGCCACGGCCGTGGCCCAATTCGGCCTGACCGGCAAAGTTTCCCTGCTGGGTTTGCGCCACGACATCCCGGCGCTGCTGGCCGCCAGCGACATTTACGTCAGCGCGGCCCATTGGGAGGGGCTGCCGGTCTCGATGCTGGAGGCGATGGCTGCGGGACTGCCTTGTGTGGTAACGGCCGTTGGCGATGTGCCCCAGGTGATGGATGAAACCATGGGCCTCCTGCTCCCGCCACAGCAGCCGGAGACTTTTGCTCAGGCGCTGCGTCGCTTGGTGGAAACGCCCGACGAGTGGCCCCGTTTTGGTCGCGCCGCCCGTCAAAAAGTCATCGATTCTTACAATGCTGACGCCTGGGTGGAAAAGCAGTTGGCTCTTTATCGCCAGCTCGCGTGCCGCCACGGCCTCAAATCGGCCGAGGTAAATCCATGACCATGCAACTGCGCGTTGACATGATAATTTTGGAATATCACCCCATTGTCGGCGGGGCACAGCGGCAGTTGGCGATGGTGGCCCCACTATTGCAGGCGCGGGGCGTGGACGTGCGGATTCTAACGCGCCGGTATGATGGTCTGCCGCCTTTTGAAGTCATTGACGGGATTCCTGTGCACCGGTTGCCTGCTCCAGGTCCGAAGCTGGCGGCCGCTTCGGCGTTTACGCTGGCCGCTTATGCGGCAATTCGCCGTTCCCCGCCCCATGTGATCCACGCCTACAGTTTGTTTTCGCCGCTGTCGACGGCCGTGTGGGCCAAAAAACGCCTCGGTGTACCCGTAGTCGCTAAAGTCTTGCGCGGCGGGCTGCTGGGCGACATCGCCCGGATGCGGCAGAAGCCGTTGGGAACGCGCCGCCTGGCGTCTTACCGGCGGCAAGTCGATGGCTTTATCACCATCAGCCAGGAGATAGACGCTGAATTGGCCGACATTGGCGTGCCGGAAGGCCGCCGGTTTTTCATCCCCAACGGGGTTGATCTGGTGCGGTTTCGGCCCCTGGAGGCGACGGCAAGAGCAGCTAAACGGCGTGAATTGGGTTTGCCCGATGGTCCGCTGGCGTTGTTTACCGGCCGGTTGGCTGCTGAAAAGCGGGTGGATCAACTGGTTGCGCTCTGGCCCAGCGTGCGCCAACAATTCCCTACGGCCGTGCTGCTGCTCTTGGGCGACGGGCCTGAAGCGGCGGCGTTGAAGGCGCAAGCTGGGGCGGGAGTTTTGTTTGGCGGCCGGGTGGATGACGTGGCCTCTTATTTGCAAGCGGCGGATTTGTTTGTGCTGCCTTCGGCTACTGAGGGGTTGTCCAATTCCTTGCTGGAGGCGATGGCCGTCGGGGTGGCGTGTGTGGTAACGGCCGTTGGCGGCGCGCCGGATGTGGTGGTTCACGGCCGTTCCGGCTGGCTCATTGCGCCAGATTCGACGGCTGATCTGGAAACGGCCGTGCGCCACTTGCTCGGCGACGAGGCGGCGCGAGCGGCGCTTGGCCAGCAAGCGCGGCAAAAAATGGCGGCGGAATTCGGTCTGGAAAGCGTCGCCGACACGCTGCGGACGCTGTACGATTCGCTGCTGCGCTCTGAATTGTAGGTATTCCCTGGGGGTTGGGAGATTAGAAAATTCCTGAACTTATTGACCTGCCAATCGTTACCAGTTAGGATTTTTCTGGTTTAGAAATAGGGTAAGCAGGCTTATGGCCCAAGGGCGTGAGCAGCAGTAACGGTAACGTGAGATGAAACCTCCAATGACTCGATTGATCTTTTTGGGAATCGTGGCTTGTTTTATGTTAAGCTGTATGACGGTTCCCCAGATTAGCAGCCAGCAAATCAGCAGCCAACAGGTGATTGCCCAACCAACAGAATTGCCGACCGCGCAGGCGACGGGAGGACCAACGGCCGTGCCAACGCCGACGCCCATCTTTTTACCGATGGTGACACGGCCGTCTAATATCTTTTACGTGGCGACAAACGGCAGCGATGTCTCCGGCACCGGCTCGGAATCATCTCCGTGGGCAACGATTGGGTTTGCGGAAACGGCCGTGCCGGACGGCGCAACGATTTTAGTTCAGCCAGGCACGTATACCGGCCAAATTGAGATGCGCCGCCAGTTTACCAAAGGGTTATTTGTCCAATCGGCAGTGCCCTACCAGGCGCAGTTGCGGTACGCGGGCAGCGTAATCACCTGCTTTTTCTGCCGCAATGTCACCCTTAGCGGGTTTGATATAGCCCACACCGGACCAGGAGCCGAGCGATATATCATCCAAATTCAAGACGTGTTGGATGATGGGTTAGGCGGCAGCCTAGTTACTCTCCGCGACAATGTTCTCCACGACAGCTACAACAACGACATTCTCAAAATCAACAACGGGGCGCACGATATTATCGTTGAAGGTAATATGTTTTATAACCAGTCGGGTTTGGACGAGCATATTGATCTGACCAGCGCTTACAATATCACCATTCGGGATAACATTTTCTTCAACGACTTTGCCGGCAGCGGACGGCAAAACCTAAATGACACGGCCGGTTTCATCCTCATCAAAGATGTCGATGGCGCGGCGGATGGCATTTTAGGCTCGCATCATGTGGCTATCCAGCGCAACGTATTTTTGAATTGGGAAGGCAATAATGGCGATGGGTTTGTCACCATGGGCGATAACAGCCCGCGGACTTATTTTCATGCCTACGATGTGATGGTTGAGAATAACTTGATGCTTGGCAACGCGGCCAATGTGATGCACGCGGCTTTAAAAGTTGTGCAGGGCAAGGATATCACTTTTCGCAACAATACCGTGGTTGGCGATATGCCTGCCAAATCGTTTGCCTTTCGCCTGACGACCGGCAATTTGTTGAATGAAAATATCCAGTTTTACAACAACATTTGGGCTGATCCGGCGGGCACGATGGGGGCTGAGTTTCCGGGGGACTGGACCCGCTTTTCGCGCACAGAAGGCACGGCGTCGTTTACCCTGCTGAATAATTTGTATTGGAACGGCGGGGAAGCCATTCCGGCGGACAGCAGCGAGCCAATTAATTACACCGACGATTCGGCTCGTCTGGAGAATGATCCACTGCTGCCTTATAATCAGCAAGGGATGCCCACCCCAAGATGGCTGTCGGGAAACGGCCGTTTCGCCGACGGTTCGCTTTCTATTCGCCAGGCCTTCATCAGTCTGGTGGAACGTTACGGTCAAATTGCCGCCAACAGCCCGGCCCTCAATGCCGCCAGCCCAACCCACGCTCCGGCCATGGACATTCTGGGCAACCCCCGCACCAACCCCGATTTAGGCGCATTCGAGCGCCAGCCGTAACCGTTGCGGTTTGTGAGGCGGAATGAGTCTCACAAGTACGTTTTGTTCTTCGTGACGCGTGATGCGTGAAAACGGACCATCACGTATCACGTAATTTCCGCTAAACTCCCACACCCCACTACTTGTCCAGGCCGTGCCCTTTTCGCCATTCCCGAATGCGCTTGCCGCGTGACTGCCAAAAGCGAATCCGCGCCGGATCCATGCCCCGTTTGGCCATCCAACGCTTGATCGTCATCACAATCTGTGTGGCGATCCGCTTGGGCCTGACGTGATTTTCCAGCTCCAACTGCACCCTGGCTAAAATTGGCGCCAATTCTTTGTGGGCAAAATCGGGATCGCTGCGGATTTTGGCCATATATTCCGGCTGTTGCACCAACTCGGCGTATCCTTTTTTGCTAATGCCAAATTTTAGCGCTGTCAGCGCCGGGACCAGCTCAAACCGTTTGCCGCTGAACTGCGCCCGCCGGAAATAGTCGGCGCGGGGGAAGGAGTAGGTTTCCGCCGGGTGTCGCCAGTAGCCGATGGCGTCGATAACATTTTTGCGGTGCAGCGTGGCGGTGGCTTCCGGCGGGATGGGCGCAACCGGATAATCGGGGATGAGCACATAAGGATCGCGCCCAGGAATAATCCATTCCAGGATGGAAAATACAAAATCAGCGCCGGTTTTTTCGATGTGGGTCACCAGCGTTTGCAGGTGAGTGGGCAGCCACACATCGTCGTGGTTCAGATAGGCGATGTATTGACCCTGAGCGCGGCGCAGCCCTTCATTGTGCGGTTCGGATTGGTCGCCGGTGTTTTGCGGTAGGTTGTACCATTTGATGCGTGGATCATCGTAAGCGGTTACAACTTCGGCGGTGTCGTCGGTGCAGCCATCGCCGATGACCCAGCATTCAAAATCGGTGAAGGTTTGCCAGAGGACGCTGTCGATGGCGTAGCGCAACGCGCTGCTTTTGTTATAGGTGGCGATGAGGACGGTAACGGCGGGTTGTTGGAGAGTGGTCATGGTTTATTGGGCGGCGTTCAGCCGCTGGGATTGGGCCAGGGCTTGCGCGTAGAATTGGAATTGGAAGGCGTCAGGGTCGTAGTCGATGTCAGTCATGAGAATGGGCTGATCTTTGGCGATGGGACGTTTGAGGGTGACGTTTTCGGCCAGGCAGATGGGCAGGCTGTCGGCACGGCCGTTCACGTAGTTTTCTATCAGGCCATAAGCCGCATACCCGCCCATGCCATCCAGCACATCCCCGGCCGCCAGATCTTTTTTGGCGTAGGTAAAGACATTGGTGCGGAAGCCATGCGTGGGCTGCAAGCGGGCACGGCCGTCTAACACAGCGTCGGCCACGCACGTCAGCGCTTCGATGTGTCCCAGGTGGTAGGGGCGGTAAAACAGGTAAAATGGGCCGGGTCCCATTTTGGGCGGAAACCAATCCAGCGTGAACTGCTGGAATTTGCTTTCCGTGTAGCCAATGACAAACACGCCGCCAGTCGGTTCCGCGCCCAGGACGTAATCGACGACGCCCTGGCGGTCTTGCCAGATGGCGTCGAAGTCGAAGTGGTCGAAGATATTTTGGATGTGGGCGCAGCGGGGACCAACCATGCCGGGAACGGCCGTGCGCAGCCCCAACGCATTGGCCAAAACCGCCATTTCCACGCCCAGTTTCGTCCCGTCGGTATAGGACGAGCACATTTTGTGGTCTAAGTTGCGCTTGTCGGCTTCGGGAATGATGATCGTCGGGTTAACATAACGGTCCATATAGCCTTTAATGTTACCCGCCATGACTAAATCAAAACCCCAAAACGTAATGTCATCGACAATTTGTTTGATGACGGTGGGTTGGTCGCCATCGGCGCTGGTGTAAACGAGGCCATTTTGCTGGGCCAGCGGCAGCAGCGCCGGACCAAACATCAAATCGGCTTCATAATTCATCATCACCAGATGTTTGTTGTGGGTGAGTGCGGCGACGGCATGTTGCCCGCCGGCGGCGATGGCGTTACTGGCTTCTATCAACACCTCCGCCTGGTCGCATTGGGCGGCCAGTTCACCGTTGTCGGTAACGGCGAGTTTGCCCCGATGAACGGCCTCGTTCATGGCGGCGAGCGAATCGACAATTTGATAATCCAGGCCCAACCATCTGGCGCAGGTAATGGCGCGTTCGATTTTGATGTCGGCGATGGCGACGGGTTTGAAGTGGGGGGTGTTGTGACATTGATACACCAGACCATTGCCAATGGAGCCAATGCCAATGATGGCGACGTTAATATCTTGCTGACGAGCGGCTAATCTGTTTAACATGTGGGCACCTTCTCAACCTTATGAGCAGAACACGGTTACGGATGTTAAAAAACGGTAATCATTCAGGCTTCTCTGGCAAGACCCCAAGGGTTTTATACCCAAACAATCCAAATCTTCAGGAGCAAACCCTTGGGGTCTGTATCGTTACAAAAAACATGCGTTAATTATATGGGACTTTTGGTCTCTTGAACCGAAACAATGACAATTCAGACAAATCAGGCGCGTTTCCAGGGCTATTTGTCCTTACCCGGCATCTGTGTCAGAATTTCCGCAGAAAGTAGACCAACTGGAGGGACGAATTGAAAACCGGATATCACTTTTTGCCTTCATCCAAACGCATCTGGATCATCGGATTCATGGTCCTTTGGGCGTTGTTTCTGTTTGGCGGGTTCCTGTTTGGCGCGCCAGATGCCAGTTACAGCCATCGTATGCCTACCTGGACGCGCATGGTCTCTTCCTTCGCGTTGGTCGTTGCCGGTTGGAGTTGGTTCGTTTTCAGCCGCGGGCAGCAGGTCAATCGGTATGCCTTGTTTATTGCTCTGGGGATGACGTTTGGCTTTCTGGGCGATCTATTTCTGGCGTCTGTGTTGCCCGCGCCTAACCGCGTGCTGACGGGCATTGGCGCTTTCGCTGTCGGGCATATCTTTTACATCCTGGCGCTGAGCGGCTTTAGCCGTCGCTTTAATCTCGGCGCGCCGCGCCCAAGATGGGGCATGTTGGTTTTGTGGTGGCTCATCGGATTGGCGGGCTGGTTTTTTGTGGTCTTTCGGGGCCAGGACCCGACGATTGTGCATTGGGTGGCGCTGCCCTATGCGCTGCTGTTGGCCAGCACGGCTGGTTTGGGGGCAGGGCTGGCTGTGCAAGACCGGCGCTTTGTTGCGCTGGCGTTGGGCGGGGCGTTGTTTTTGCTAAGCGATCTCATTTTGGCCGGTGATATGTTTAGCGATTTGTATTTTCGCCTGATTGGGGATGTCGTCTGGCTGACATATGGCCCGGCGCAGTTGTTGATCGTTTATTCGGTTGGCGCTGCCTGGGAGCGGGCAGCGTCACCCCCGCCAGCCAGCCATGGAGAACCAGGGTGAAATTTATCCAGCGGCTCTGCCACGACGAAGCGGACTATTGGTGTGTGCGTAACTTTTTGCGCGAGGTTTTTTTGGCGAACGGCCGTCTCGAAAACAGTTGGCACGTCGCTCGCCTGGACCATTGGCGCTGGCATCTCATCGCTACCTGCCAGATTACCCCGCCCTTTGCACAGGTCACGGCCGTCTGGGAAACAGACCAGGGTGAACTTGCGGCCGTTTTGCATCCGTATGGCGCTGGCGAAATCCGCCTGCACATCCAGCCGCGTTACCGCGGCCCGGAGCTGGAGACCGAGATTTTCACCTATGCCCTGGAGCAGTATGCCGAAGAAACGGCGCACGGCCGTCTCCTCATTGTCCCGGTTTTGGCCGATGATACCCTGCGGCAAGAAACCCTCAGCCGGTTGGGGTTGGTCCGGCAGGCAGGTTGGAACCACCACTACTGGCGCGACCTGACCGATCCGCTGCCCGGTTGGCCGCTGCTAGATGGTTATACCTTGCGCTCGATGGGCGACGAGAGCGAGCACCCCGCCCGCAGTTGGTGTTCCTGGCGCGCCTTCCACGCCGACGAACCGGATGACCATTACGATGGCGATTCCTCGTGGTATCGCACCTTCCAATCCGCCCCGCTTTACCGGCGTGATCTGGATGTGGTGGCTATTGGGCCAGACGGCCGTATCGCTGCATTTTGCACCTGCGCCTATGACGATTACACACGCAGCGCCGTCACCGTTCTGGTTGGCGTCGCCGCCGAACATTGGCGGCGCGGTCTGGGAAAGGCCGTCATGGGGGAAGGCATGCGCCGTCTCAAACATCTTGGCTGCACCCGCGTCTTCGCTACTGCCGCCAATGAACCGGCCGACGCCCTGTATCGCTCGGTCATGCCAAACCATCGGGTGACAGATACCTGGGTAAAGTGGTGGCCATTGGGTTGAAGATTGGAGATCGGAGACTAGAGATTATAGACTAGAGGGTGAGCCGGTCTCCAGTCTTCAGCAACTTATTGGGTCCGTGTTCCTTTGGAACTATGTGGTAATTATCATGGGAGAAATTGTACAGTGAATGATGCAAAACGGCCGTCAGTTCTTTTGATTGCCCTGGCCAAGCGTTATGGCGGCGCGGAAGTGCGGGTGTTTGATTTGGCGCGGGCGTTTGACGGCCGTTTGCCCTACGCCGTCGTTACGATAGAAGGATCGGTGTTGGATGAGCGGCTGGAACAAGCCGGTTTGCAGCGCCGCCCGATGCGCCTGGGGCGCGGCGATCCGCGGCTGGCCGGCAAAATCAGACAAATCATTGAGACAGAAGGGTTCCAGATTGTGGATGCCCACAACCCACAATCGCAGATGTGGGGTTTGCTGGCGGCTAAACGGGCGCGTGTGCCAGTCATGGTTTCTACGGTGCATCTGGCGTACGGCCGTGTGCAAAACGACTCCTATCGCGGCAAACTGTACGAGCAGGTCCTGCGCCTGAACAAGCGTTGGAACTGCCGTTTTATCACTGTGTCGCAATCCATCCAGAATTATTTGCACGACATCGGCGTGCCCGAAGTGGCGCTGATCGACAATACGGTCGATTTGCAGGCGATGGCGGCTGTCGCCCCCGATGGGCAGTGGCGGCAGGTCTTGGGTTGGGGAGAAGATAAGGTGGTGGTTACGGCCGTTGGCCGCCTGGAGCCGCAAAAAGGCCACAAATATCTGGTGGAGGCCATGCGTCTGGCCGTGCAGGCACAGCCGCACCTGCGCTGCATCATTGTGGGGGAAGGGCATTTGCGCCCAGACCTGGAGGCGCAAATCGTCGCCGCCGGGCTGGCTGACTACATTCATCTGGCCGGATTTCGCCGCGACATTCCGGCGATCCTGAGCGCGTCGGATATTTTTTGTTTGTCGTCGCTGGCTGAGGGGCTGCCTTACGCGATGTTGGAGGCGGTGGCTTACCGGCTGCCTCTGCTGGTAACGGCCGTTGACGGCATGGCCGAGCTGCTGACCGATCAACAAACCGCCCGCCTGGTTCCCGCGTCTGATCCGCAGGCGCTGGCTGATGGCCTGGTCTGGCTGGCGGAGAATCCGGCAGAGAGGGCGCGTCTGGCAACGGCCGTTTACCACCTTGTACAAACTCGCTTCGACCCGGAACGCATGATCCGTGAGACGCTGGCGATTTATGGATTTGAGCATGGGGCGTGATGCGGTCCATCACACATCAGGCATCAGGTTCCGTTATTCGCGTTTTGCCTTTTCCCACAACACCGACTGTTTGCCAGAAAGCAGCCGCCACAACCCCTGCAGCGAAGAAAAATTACCGCTGACGATGTAATAGGCGGCTGCGGGAATTTTGGCTTTTTTCTGTCGTTTTTCGGCCAGCCAGCCCAGACCGGCCAGCCCATACACTGCCAGTTGCCCGGCAAATGTCAGCTGCATGAGGAATTGGGCCGACCGCCGCAGGAGAACGGCCGTATTGGCAACCAGGGCCAGAATCATAAAAAAGGGCAGCAGCAAGCGCAGGAATTTGTGCGAAACGAGCTGGAACAGGCCTGCCGGGTGCTGCCAGGGCCACCACTGCGGCTTAAATAAGAGCTGATACCGTCCGGCGCTGATGCGCCGCCGCCGCGTCAGTTCGTCGGCGGTGGATTCGGAGGCGGTTTCCCAGCAAACGGCTTCTGATTCGTATAGCACGCTTAGTCCCTGACGCAAAACCAGGGTGGACAGGTAGGCGTCGTCGTTGATGACCTCGGGTGGGATGGGCGCGAACACCGCCCGGCGCAGAGCGAACATTTCGCCGACAACGGCGATGGTGCTGCCGGTTTGGCTTTCCCAGGTTTTGATGGCGGATTCGTAGCGCCAGTACAGCCCAGACGATTGGCTGACGCCGCCCGGGCCGGGTTTGACGGTTTTGTTGCCGCTGACACCTCCGATACGGCCGTTCTGGAAATGGCGCAGCAGCTTCAGCAGGGCATCCGGTTGGTAGAATGCGTTGGCGTCGGAAAAGACGATGATGTCGCCACGGGCGACGGCCGTGGCGCGGTTCATGGCCGCGCTTTTGCCCCGTCGAACCGGATCATGCAGCAGGCGGATTCCCCGTTCCTGGAACCTGGCGGCGAGAACGGCCGTGTCGTCAGTAGAGCCATCCGTTACCACAATGATCTCTAGTAAATCGGTCGGGTAATCCAGCGCTAAACTGTTTTCTAGCTTTTCCACCATCACCGCGGCTTCATTGTAGGCAGTGATGATCAGGCTGGCAGAGGGCGTGTACAGATCAGAAGATGCGTTCGCTGGCCGCCAACGCGCCCACAAGGCAACAATGACCGGATAGATTGCATAGTGGTACCCCAAAACCCCGATGCTAAATGCCGTAAGAAACGTAAAAAATTCCATCACTTATTGATCCAGTAAAAATTAGAGGGACTCTGGGATTTCGTGGGATTTTGACTGATGCGTGATGCGTGATGCGTGGTGTGTGAAGTCTCTCTGGTCACATGTCACGTATCACCCATCATTGGGTGTCAACTCCCTGAATTCCTGAAGAGCCAAAATAAAAAGCGGTATCACCGAAAAATGATACCGCTTTATCTTGCAATTGCGAAAACCGCCGACGGGGAAAAACTAAAATAACCCCCAATCGCCGCCGGCCCCTTCCTCCATCATAGAAGGATCCCAGAGTTCTGTGCCAATTTCTACTTCAATCCCGCCGGTCATCACTTGCATACCAACCATCCGCACCTGTTCAATAATTTGCGGGCCATACGGGCAGAAGGGAGTGGTTAGGATCATGGTGATTTTGGCCAGGTCGTTTTCCGCATCAATATCTATCTGGCGCAGCAGGCCAAGTTCAACAACATTCAGGCCGATTTCAGGATCGATAACTGAACGAAGGGATTCGATGAGTTCTTCTTCTTTACTCATTATCATGATTAGGCTCCTCGTTTATGTGCCATTTTGCGACGAGGGGTTGGCCGGAATGGAAAACTGGCAGCAATCGTCGCCTTTTAACATGCAGCTGTGCTGTTTGATGGGAGTTTGCATCACACTGACGATCAATTCTTTGTCCAGTGTGCACACTTCGGCGTGATTGGCTCCCACGGAAAGGTAAGGGCAGCTGTATTCGATAATATGGTATTGACCGTCGATTAGTTCCCAGCGGGCCAGAAACCCTTCATCGGCCAAAATATCCATCAGGTAAGTGAGTCGGTTTTCAAAGGAAAGGGCTTCAAATTTGCCGCGATGCCGGGCCACGATCCGTTCGACCGCGCTGCCAAAAATGTCGTCGACCGTTTGTTGGGGCAGGCGCATTTTCATTTCGTCGAGCAGGATGTTGGTGAGGTGGACGTATTTTTGCGGGAATAGTTCGTGGCCTTCTTCGCTGAGGCTGTAGACGTAATACGGCCGTCCCACCTTCCGTCTCACGCTGTCAACCATAATCAAGCCATCGGCTTGCAGAGCATTGAGATGGTGTCGGACGGTAACCGGCGAGACGTCGGCTGCTTCGGCCAAGTCTTCAACTTTAAGTTGACTGGCGTTCTTTAGAGCATGCAAAATAACGTCTCGCGTACTCTGTTTATGATTGCTTGTAGCTAATTTCACGTTAGAATTCCTTTTTATCCAGGCAGGATTATAGCAACAGCAGGGGGTTTTGTCAATTAAAGTTATTTTTATTATTAATTTAATAAAAATTGACATTAACCGGTTCACGTGCTATAATCCCGCATGATTAAAGCGGTAGAATTACCCATTCTCGAAGCGTAAAAAAAGATTATTTAGGAGACACAACTACCGATGACCGTTGCTTTAGAAATAAAAAATTTGCACGCCAGTATTGGCGAGCAGCCAATTCTGAAAGGAATTAATCTGTTGATCAAGCAGGGCGAAATTCACGCCCTGATGGGGCCAAATGGTTCTGGCAAAAGTACGTTAGCCTATACCCTGGCGGGCCATCCCGCTTATGATCCGACCGCAGGGCAGGTGATTTATGATGGGCAAGACCTGCTGGAAATGGAACCCGACGAGCGCTCGCGCGCCGGTCTTTTTCTGGCTTTTCAGTATCCGGCGGCCGTTCCGGGCGTGACTCTGGCCAAATTTTTGCGCCAGACCATCAACTCGCGCCGTCAGGCTGAAAACCCTGAAGACAGCGGCATTTCTATCCCTGCATTTCGCCGGCTGCTGAAAGAAAAGATGGATATGTTGGGCATCGACCATAAATTTGCCGGCCGTTATCTGAATGAGGGTTTTTCTGGCGGCGAAAAGAAGCGCGTAGAGATTTTGCAAATGGCTACCGTGGAGCCAAAAATCGCTATTATGGACGAGACGGACTCTGGCCTGGATATTGACGCGCTGCGTGTGGTCTCCGAGGGCGCGATGCGTCTGTATCGTGAAATGAATATGGGTATGTTGGTGATTACCCATTACCAGCGAATTTTGAACTATATTCAGCCGGACTATATTCATATTATGCTAGACGGCCGTATCGTCGAAAGCGGTGGCCCCGACCTGGCGCTCAAACTCGAAGAAGAAGGCTACGACTGGCTCCGCGAGAAGTATGGCATAACGGAAACGGCATAGACACTTTTCAGCAGGTGGCATCGTTGCCACAATCCTGTCGAAATTTGTAGGGAGTATGAATCATGGCAGATATTGAACGCGAATTAACGCGCGAATTAAGCGAAGAAGAAGTCGTTGCCAGCGTCAACTCGGATTATGCCACTAAATATGGCTTTGCTGACGTTGAAGACTACGTGTTTAAGGCTAAAAGAGGTTTGGATGCGGACGTGATTCGGGCGATGTCCATATCCAAAAATGAGCCGCAGTGGATGTTGGACATCCGTATGAAGGCGTATGAACACTTTCTAAGTCGGCCAGTGCCTACTTGGGGCGCTGATTTAGGGGAAATTGATTTCGACGAGATTTACTACTACATCAAACCCAGCGAGCGGGAAGGCGATAATTGGGATGATATTCCCAGTTATATCAAAGACACCTTCAATAAACTGGGCATCCCCGACGCCGAGCAAAAATATCTCTCTGGCGTAGCCGCGCAGTACGAATCCGAAGTTGTTTACCACAACATCAAAAAGGATTTGGAAGAAAAGGGTGTTGTGTTCCTGGGCATGGATGAGGGGCTGCGGCAGTACCCCGACATGGTGAAGGAATACTTTGGCACGGTTATTCCCTTTAATGACAACAAATTTGCGGCTTTGAATACGGCCGTATGGTCCGGCGGCAGCTTCATTTATGTTCCACCCGGTGTCCATGTGGAAATGCCCCTACAGGCGTACTTCCGCATCAACGCCAAGAATGCCGGACAGTTCGAACGCACTCTAATTATTGTGGATGAAGGCGCCTACGTTCATTACGTCGAAGGTTGCACCGCCCCCATCTACTCGAGCGATTCACTCCATTCGGCCGTGGTTGAAGTGCTGGTGCGCAAAGGCGCGCGATGCCGCTACACAACCATCCAGAACTGGTCCAACAACGTCTATAATTTGGTCACCAAACGGGCCGTCGCCGAAGAAAACGCCACCATGGAATGGGTCGATGGCAACCTGGGTTCCAAAATCACCATGAAATACCCCGCCGTGTACATGGTGGGCGAAGGGGCGCATGGCGAGATTCTTTCCATCGCTTTCGCTGGTAAAGGGCAGCACCTGGATGCTGGCGGCAAAGTCGTGCATGTGGCGCCTAATACCACCAGCCGTATCATTTCCAAGTCGATTAGCAAGGGCGGCGGCCGCGCTTCCTATCGCGGGCTGCTGAAAGTGGAAAAGAACGCCGAAAATTGCAAATCGAACGTGGTATGCGATGCCCTGCTTTTGGACCCCGAAAGCCGGTCGGACACCTACCCTTACATCGAAATTGACGCCGAGGATGTGACTGTGGGCCATGAGGCTTCCGTAAGTAAGGTTGGCGAAGAACAGCTTTTCTATCTAATGAGCCGCGGCATTCCCGAAGATATGGCTACCTCGATGATTGTGAACGGCTTCATTGAGCCGTTGGTGAAGGAACTGCCGATGGAATACGCCATCGAAATGAACCGTCTGATTCAATTGCAGATGGAAGGCAGCATCGGGTAAGAATAATTAAAATGTGAACGGGGAATTGTATCGCTACAATTCGCTTCATTGTTGAATAAAATGACAAATTTTACGAAAGAAGCAGTAAAACAATTATCAGCTTACTTGAACGAGCCAGATTGGATGTTGGCCTTGCGGCTGCAAGCGTTTGATGTGTATGAAAGCCTGCCGATGCCGACTACCCAACTGGAAGATTGGCGGCGCACGGATTTGCGCCGTTTAAAATTAGACGAATTTGGCCCTTCGGTGAATGGTGATGCTGGCGCTGACGCCACTATCCCTGATTATCTGGGTAAACAGCTGACCACGGACGAAGCTGGTGGCAATATGCTGCAAGTAGATGGCGTGGTGAAGGCGCTGACACTGAGCGATGCGTTGAAGGCGCAGGGTGTGATATTTTGTGATATGCACACGGCCGTTACCCAATATCCGAATCTCGTGCAAAAACATTTCATGACCGAAGGCGTGCGCATAGACGAAGGTAAATTCGCCGCCTTGCATGGCGCATTTTGGCGCGGCGGCACCTTCTTGTACGTGCCGAAAAACGTCAAAGCGGCCGCCCCCTTGCACAGCGTGTTGTGGGTGGAGAATGGCAAAACTTTTACCCACACCCTGGTTATCGTGGAAGAAAGCGCGGAAGTCATCTTTATGGATGAATATGCGTCGGCGAATGGGCAGCAGGCCGGGATTCACAATGGGGTTATCGAATTATTGGTGCGCGACAATGCCAGCCTGATCTATGCCGGTCTGCAAGATTTTGGCACGAACATGTGGCAGTTTAACCACGAACGGGGCCGCGTAGGCCGCGACGGCAAGTTGGACTGGGTGACGAGCATGATGGGCACGCGCCTGACGAAAGCGTTCCAGACGATGGAACTGGATCGGCCGGGGGCGTGGGGTCGGATGAGCGGCATTTTCTTCACAAACGGCCGTCAACATCTGGACCTGGACACGCAGCAAAACCACAACGCCGAAGACACCACCAGCGACCTCCTCTACAAAGGCGCGCTCAAAGACAAATCGCGCACTGTCTGGCAGGGCATGATCAAAGCGCTGCCCGGTTCGCAGCGAATAGATGGCTTTCAGGCCAACCGCAACCTGATGCTGGACAAAACAGCCCGCGCCGATTCCATCCCCGGTCTGGAGATCGAGGCCGATGACGTGCGCTGCACCCATGCGTCGGCCATTGGCAAGCTAGACCCGGAAGAGTTGTTCTATTTGATGAGTCGGGGGATTCCCCGGAAAACGGCCGTAGAAATGTCGGTTCAAGGATTCTTCGACCCGCTCATGCGGCGTATTCCATTTGAGGGCATCCGCGAGCGTATCTTTGGGCGCATTGTTGAAAAGCTTGGTTAATTTCATGGGCGTATCTAGACTTCGAGTTATCTCGAATGATGGGTGCTTGTGTTTAAGGCGGGAGAGCTGACTTCCCCGCCTGGAATGAATTGAATTCAAGGCAAACGGTGGCAGCGACTCTCGCCATTCCCAAGAAAACCTGGGTGGCAGCGCGGCCACCGTTTTTGATCTAAACCACTTAAAGTAGGAGTTCGACATGAGTAACAAAGGCTATATTCATCCTGAAGTTTTGGTAAGCACCGATTGGGTGGCCGACAATATGCACAACACGGCCGTACGCCTGGTCGAATCGAATGAAGATGTTTTGCTCTACAGCACCGGGCATATTGCTACGGCCGTACACATCGACTGGATAGCCGATCTCAACGACGCTGTGCGCCGCGATTACCTGGACGAAAGCTCTTTTGCTGCGCTGATGGCCCAAAACGGCATCAGCAACGAGACGGCCGTTGTTTTTTATGGCGATAAAAACAATTGGTGGGCCTGTTATGCATTTTGGGTCTTTAAACTGTTTGGACACGCCGATTGTCGCATTATGGACGGCGGCCGTGTAAAGTGGATTGCTGAAGGGCGCGAATTAAGCAAAGAGAAACCCTCATTCCCCGCCACAACCTACAAACCTGCCGCGCGCGCCGACTACAAAATCCGCGCCTTTCGGGACCAGGTGATGGACCATGTGCGCGCGGATCAGCCGTTGGTGGATGTGCGCAGTCCGCAAGAATTCAGCGGTGAACTCCTGCACATGCCCGGATCGCCGCAAGAGGGCGCACTGCGTGGCGGACATATACGCGGTGCGGTAAACGTGCCCTGGAGCCGGGCAGTCGCCGAAAATGGCGCCTTCAAATCCGCCGAGAGCCTGCGGGCGATTTATGAGGAAGAACAAGGGCTTTCGCCGGATAACAATGTGGTCGCTTACTGCCGGATTGGCGAGCGCAGTTCGCACACCTGGTTTGTCTTGACTTATCTTCTGGGTTATCCGAACGTACGCAACTATGATGGTTCCTGGACCGAATGGGGCAACCTGGTAGGCGCGCCCATCGAAAATCCATCCAAAGCCAAGCGGTAGGCATATTGAGTGCTTTGTTACAAAAATAATTTGGTTCTTCAGGAACTCAGGGGGCTGACAGCCCCTGAGGCGTGAAGCGTGATGTGTGACCAGAGAGGTTTTACGCATCACGTATCACGCATCAGACCAAACCCCATGAAATCCCCAAGACCCAATAATTTCAGGGTATGTTTGCGGAATTTGTAGCTGCGGTATCCTTACCGCGCTCTGGGAAATATACGGTGAGGATACTGCGGCAACGAGGCATAAATTCCAAAAAAAACTTACCTTACAAAGCACTGAGGAGCCACACGTAATTTACTTTAGAGTTTCCAGATGAGTCCAATCTTCAAGATTGGACCCATCTCCCATCCTCATTCCCAGACCCCCAACTCCGCCCTCGACTTTTTGCGTATCACCTGATCCGCATTACAATCTATTTCATGTTAGATGTAGAAAAAATACGCGCAGATTTTCCCATTTTAAGTGTAGAAGCGTACCCGGGTGTGCCGCTGGTTTATTTGGACAGCGCCGCTTCGTCGCAGAAGCCGGAAGTTGTTTTGGCGGCGATGGATGCCTATTACCGGCAAATAAACGCCAATGTGCACCGCGGGATTCACCGATTGAGTGAAGACGCGACGAATGCGTATGAGGCGGCCCGATTAAAAATCGCTCGCTTTATCAATGCGCCGGATGAGAGCCAGATCATTTATGTGCGGAACGCCACCGAGGGTTTTAATCTGGTGGCCTATAGTTGGGGGCGGCAAAACATTCAGGCTGGCGACGAGATTCTGCTTACCGAGATGGAGCACCATGCCAATTTGGTTCCCTGGCAGATTTTGGCGGAAGAGAAAGGGGCGGTGGTGCGCTACATACCCTTTTTGGCCGATGGTACGCTGGATTTGGGCCAATTGGATGGGTTATTGACGGAGCGAACGAAGCTGTTTTCTTTTACGGCCGTTTCCAACGTCTTTGGCACCATCAACCCTGTCCGCCAGTTGGTCGATGCCGGCCATGCTGTGGGCGCCGTAGTTATGGTAGATGCCGCGCAAGCTGTGCCGCATACGGCCGTCGACATTCAGGCCTGGAACTGCGATTTCATGACTTTCTCTGGCCACAAAATGTGCGGACCGACCGGCATTGGCATCCTCTACGGCAAGCGCAGGCTGTTGGAAAACATGCCGCCCTTCATGGGCGGCGGCGACATGATTCGCCGCGTAACCCTGGAAGGCTCTACCTGGAATGATTTGCCCTGGAAGTTTGAAGCGGGCACACCGAGCATCGCTGAGGGAATTGGCTTGGGAACGGCCGTAGACTACCTTACTGGCATCGGCATGGACAATATTCACGCCCACGAGCAGTTTATCACCCATTACGCCCTCGAAGCCCTTAGCGAAATAAAAGGCATCACGCTGTACGGTCCGCCCGCCTCGCAGCGCGCCGGCGTAGCCACC
This sequence comes from Chloroflexota bacterium, assembly GCA_017993775.1. Classification (GTDB taxonomy): domain Bacteria; phylum Chloroflexota; class Anaerolineae; order Promineifilales; family Promineifilaceae; genus Leptovillus. The sequence continues at coordinate 117,952 of JAGOMA010000012.1, forward strand.
TTCACCATTCAAGGCATCCACCCCCACGATATATCCGAAGTTGTCGATAAAGATGGCATTGCCATTCGCGCCGGCCACCACTGTGCTATGCCGCTCCATTTGCGCCTGAACATCAGCGCCACCGTGCGCGCCAGCTTTTATTTGCACACAACAACACAAGAAATCGACAAACTCGTTGCCAGTCTCAACCGGACACGCAAACTTTTTCGATTATAATTTTGCCAGAGAGAAAGGAAATTAGAACCACATTGGCTCTCATCGGCATACTGTACCTTAACTGATTCGAGGTTTGTCATGGATATCTACCGGGAACAGATCATCGATCTTCACGAGCATCCACTGAACTTTGGCGAATTGGAAACGGCCGATTATATTCACGAAGATGACAATCCGCTCTGTGGCGACACCATCCGGATTGCCATCAAACTGGATGACTCCGGGCGAGTCAGCCAGGTTGCCTGGACAGGCAGCGGCTGCGCCATCAGTCAGGCGGCGGCTTCTTTGCTCACCGAAGCGATTAAAGGTATGAGCCTCACCGACATCCAAACCTTTTCCCCAGCGCGCTTATTAGACCTGATTGGCGTGCCGTTAAGCCAGGCGCGTCAGAAATGCGCCTTCTTGTCGCTGCAAGTGCTTCAGGCTGGCGTAGCTGGGGCGACGAACAAAGATGAATAACCCTGCGGTTACGCGCGCGAAACTTTTTTAGTTTCCCGGGGCATAACCGAGTTACATGAGTAAAAATTGAAATGACTGAATTCATAAAAATAGCGCGCATCGAGGACATTCCCCCAGGCGGTCGCCTGTGGTACGATTTTGCAGACGAAACAGTTGTTATATTTAATGTGGGTGGGACGTTGTATTGCCTGGCCGACCGCTGTACACACGATGATGGCCCACTGGAAGATGGCGAATTAGAGGACCACGAAATCGAATGTCCGCGCCACGGCGCACGTTTTGACATTCGCACCGGCAAAGCTTTGTGTATGCCGGCGACGTCGCCTGTGCCAACTTTTGCCGTAAAAGTAGAAGACGGGGACGTCTACGTTGAATCACCTGACATCTGGTAATGCGCAGGTGACTGTCGTTTGACTGTCTGCCACAAATTGCCTATAGTTGCTGCCAAAAATAGAACAAATATTTCAATTGCCAGGGAGTTTTGGCTGCCTGTAGCGAGCCGGAAACGGCCGTTTTGCCCCAATATCACTCGGAAACAAATAACGAACTATGGAAATCGGACTTGTAAAACAAATCGACATTGAGCATGAAGTAAAAGAATCCTACCTCAGCTATGCCATGAGCGTCATCGTTTCGCGGGCATTGCCCGACGCGCGTGATGGGCTGAAACCTGTGCAGCGGCGAATTTTGTATGCCATGTATGATATGGGACTGCGGCCAGATACCCCCTATCGCAAATCTGCACGCGTTGTTGGCGAGGTGCTGGGCAAATATCACCCCCACGGCGACCAGTCTGTTTACGACGCGATGGTTCGTATGGCTCAAGATTTCTCCATGCGCGCCGAACTGGTAGACGGGCAAGGAAACTTCGGCTCCATTGATGGCGATCCGGCGGCGGCGATGCGTTATACCGAAGCCCGCATGTCGAACATGGGTTTTGACATGCTCGAAGACATCAATAAAAATACCGTCGATTTCTCCGCCAACTTCGATGATTCGCTGCAAGAACCCAACGTGCTGCCGGCCACTATCCCAAACCTCCTGGTCAATGGCTCGTCGGGTATTGCCGTGGGCATGGCTACCAGCGTACCCCCGCACAATTTAGGCGAAGTCGTCGATGCGCTCTGTTATATGTTGGATAAATGGGACGCTCTGGCGGACATATCAGTTGGCGACTTGATGCAATTTATCAAAGGGCCAGATTTTCCAACAGGTGGGCAAATTTTTCGCTTTCGAGGCGACGAAAACGAAACCGATGTTTTGCTGAATGCTTATGCCACGGGTCGCGGCCGGGTTACGGTGCGGGCGAAAGCTCATGTCGAGCGCATGGAGCGCAACAAATCGCGCATAGTTATCACGGAACTGCCGTATCAGGCCAACAAGACGAATTTGCTCGGCCGTATTGCCGACCTGCATCGGGATGGCAAAATTGATGGTTTGACCGATTTGCGCGACGAATCGGATCGTAATGGGATGCGCATTATTTTAGAAACGACGCGCAATGTAGAACCAGAGGATGTCCTGGCCGAGCTATTTCGCCTGACGCCTATGCAAAGCACGTTTAGCATCTCCCTGCTGGCGCTGGTGAATGGCGCGCCGCGTATTTTAACGCTGAAACAAGCGCTTCGGGTGTATTTGGAGCATCGCCTGGAGGTTATCAAGCGGCGAAGCGAATACGATCTGGAAAAAACACGCCAGCGGGCGCATATTTTGGAGGGGTTGTTAGTTGCGCTGGATAACCTGGATGAAGTGATCGACACCATTCGGCGGTCGCGGACGGCAGAGACCGCGCGGGCTAATTTGCAGAGCCGGTTTAAGCTTTCGGAGATGCAGGCGCAGGCCATTTTGGACATGCAGCTTCGGCGCCTGGCCGGTTTAGAGCGACGAAAAATTCAGGATGAATACAAGGAAAAGTTGCAGCTCATCAAGTTTTTAGAGCGATTGATTTCCAGCCCGCAAATGATGCGAGACACAATCAAAGAAGAGTTAACGGCCGTGCGCGGCAAATACGTCAACAGCCGCCGTACCCAAATTATCGACAGCGGTGAGAGCAAAGTCATTACAGCCACCGATTTGCTGCCAGACCAACAGGTGTGGGTCATGATTGGTGAGAAAGGCACCGTTGCGCGTACGACGACGCCGGATATGGTCTCAGTGCCAACCAAGCCTACCGAGCAGCCTAAAGCTCTGTTAGAAGCCAATACCCAGGATATTCTTTATCTCTTCACGGCTGACGGCCAGGCTGTTAGTTTGCCGGTTTATCAATTGGCGCAGGCGCGAGAATTGGGGCAAGGGACTCACTGGGCAGATATGACAGGACTTACCCGGCGGCATCATTTGGCGGCCGCGTTGGTGCTTCCCTTTGAGGCCGAAGGGTATCTGTTCTTAACGACCTTATCGGGCGTGGTGAAACGTGTGCGCCTGGAAGATTTGCCGGGCATCACAACAGATCCGTTTGTGGTAATAAATGTCGCCGATGATGACGCCTTGGGTTGGGCAAAGGTGACTTCTGGTGAGGATGAAGTCCTGTTGGTGACGGCTTCTGGTCAGGCGATTCGCTTCAAGGAAGAAGAGGTGCGGCCAATGGGCTTGCCGGCCGGCGGCGTGATGGGCATTAAACTGAGCAGCGATGTGGATGGTGTGATCGCCATGGCAGTTGTCGAGCCGGCAGCGTATTTGTGGAGTGTTACCGATAACGGATTGGCCAAGGCAACGCCGATGGATCAATATCCGACACAGGGGCGATATGGTCAGGGAGTGATCAATATGCGTTTGCCAAAAGAGGCGACGGAAGTGGTGGCCGCTGTTGTCGGACCCTTGGAGGCGAATCTGATCATTACAACGGCCGTAGGCACCACCAAGACCATGCGACTGGGTCAGGCAGACGTGGGCACGCGGGCTATAAAGCCGAAAGCGCTCTGGCAGGTGGGTGATCGCAATCGCGTAACCGGGGCGATTCAATCGGTGGCCAGACCGGAAAACCCCAGCGATGAGGAAACGGCCGTGCCCAAGCAGCTATCATTGATCGATTAGTCCCTGCACGCCCTCGTCTAAATCGCCATACCGGATGCAAGAAAAATAGGTATAATCAATAAATCAATTCACCTGAAATGATAATAGTAAACCAAAGACTTTCACTGTTTGTACGAACGGAAACGGAGACAAGATAGGATGAACTTTAGAGACCGAAGGGTAAAGGATGAAGACGGCGTCGAATTTATTTTCACCGTCGAAATGCAGCGGCGATTAAGCCAGGCCGGTTTACCGATTGAACCAATGTATCTTTCTCAATTAGGCGATTTCCAGGCGCCAGCAGCGGCGTCTGCACCCATAGATCGCCCACAACGAAGCGAATCTCAGCCTAAAGCGGCTGCCCAGACGGCCGTTTCTGACGCGCCCGGTGAGTTTGATACCTCATTTCCCATTCAGATCGATCCACAAACAGGCAAATACATCGGCCGACTCAAATGGTATAACCCGCAAAAAGGGTATGGCTTCCTGGTCCGAGGTGCTGGAGAAGAGATATTTTTCCACAAATCCAGCACAGTTGGTCGCCCAGAAGACCTGAACGAAGGTCAGTGGGTCTTGTATGATGTCGAGGAAACCCGTAAAGGGCCTGAAGCAATGGAGATCGAACCTTATTCAGGCGAAGCTGCCCCATAACTTCAGCAGTCGAGAATGCTGGCGTGTTGATCGCTAAATAAACCCTCTGTGTGTTATACCAGGATTGGTCCAATCTTTAAGATTGGACCAATCTGGAATTTCCCAAAACCAATCACGTGCGAACTCTTAGGGTCACCCTTGAGAAATCCGAAAACCACCAATATATAAAAAAGCGCTCTGCAACAAGAGCGCTTTTTTTGTTTGGCGTGCCGATTTTACGGGTAATTACCCAAAAACGACCTTCTTAAATTCCAGCACATCGCGCAAAGTGACATCAGGAATAATCAAGGCATCTCCAACGCGAGCCGTATCTTCATTAAACTTGTAGGCCACCATGCTAATGTACATGTCACGCGCGCCAGTAAAAAACTGAAAAACGCGCCAGCCGGGATTGCGTGACCAGTTGGTGTCGATGACGGTGGGCATACCTTTTATCTCAATGTTATCTATAAGAGGGAACCCCTTTGGCTGCGGCAGCGAAATGATCAGTCGTTTGTTTGTTTTTAGCACGCGCCATTGGTTATACACAATATATTGGCGCGCGCTGCCAGAAATTAAACTAACCACGGTAACTATGGGGACGAGGGCGAACCAATAGCTTAGAATTTGCAGATAGCCCAGAAGAAGGAGAACGGCCGTACTCACAATCGTCAGCACGATCAACAAGGTAAAATATCTAAAAATGATGTTCGCCGGAAACGCGCGATACCAGGCAAGCCCAATTTGTAAGATGGGCGTTTCCCCCGGCAGCAAACGCTCCGAAATATCTTCTGGCTGAAACGAGTCCTCAATATGCCACCGAAAATCAGTTGGCAAGCGTTTCCACCGCCTTCTCGCCCAACCAAATGTGCCAGTGGATGCCCTTCTATTTGCCATGCCACCCCGCTTTCATCATGTTAAATACGCGCATAAGATCAGGCATCATTTATTGCGGCACTATCAGTACCTGACCCACGTATATCAGATCAGACGTCAGGCCATTCGCGGCTTTAATTGCATTGACTGTCGTGCCAAATCGAGCGGCAATGCTGGTTAAATTATCCCCTTGAACCACAGTGTAAGAAATGGCATTGCCGCCACCCCCGCCAGAACCGGGAGGCGTTGGTGTAACAATGATCAGAGTAGGCGGCGTCGACGTTGCGGCAGAGGGGTTGCCAGGGCTTGTGTTCGTGTTAAACGCAGAATCAAGGATGTTTGACGATGTGTTCATGACCTGCTGCCATTCTGATGAAGTCCCGGCTTCCAGTAAATCATTGGCCCACGAAGCAAACACCTGGGTGATGATGAAGCTCACGGCCAGGAAAACCAGCAATATGCCGACAAAGTACGTAACAATCGACCAAATGCCTGACTTTGGTAGTTGTACCTTGAAAATGAGGTGGTAAGCTAAAATGAGCCCAACCACGAGCGGGATAAAACGTAATAGTTGACCAAGATTCAAATCCATGATGATACTCCTTACTTCTTCTCTACAGGGTCAGGGTAAAAATCCTTGCGGGTCTACAAAGGTTTTGTTGGTTTTGTCGTAGATTGTGTAATGAACATGGGGACCGGTGGCGTAGCCCACTGCCCCCATCACCCCAACCGCCTGGCCGCGCTTTACGGGTCCTGACTCGACCAGGTAAGAGCGGGGATGAAGCAGCCAGACAATCCATTCTTCATTTTCAATTCGAATAGTGGTGTTGTACCAGCGATCCGTGAAGGTAGTTACTTCACCGGGCATGGGGGCCTGTAAAATAGCGGTGCTGTCCTCGCTGGAAATATCCAGTCCCGGCAGACTGTAGCTGCAGCCATGAACATCTTGGGTCAGAATCGGGGCGAATGTGACCGGGTTTAATCGGGGTCTCAGGGTGGGGTTGCCCAGGGTGTGAGGTTTGCCAATGCAGGTTTCATCGTCCACGCTGCGAGTTGTTGGGAAAAGCATGTCACTGTCGACACCCAGAACTGTGCTGGTGAGGTTGGTGAGGGCGGAGCTGGACCAATCATAAAGGCGGTTGCTGAGGTCGATGATGGCGATGGTTAACGGCCGTTCCTCTCCCCCAATATCTATCTGCGAAACAACCAAACTTTGCATGGCCAAATGTGCCGGCCATGCCCCTAGCTGCTGCACCACCACTGTGCCCAATTCTACGTCGGAATAAACCATATTGGTGTGGGCTTTGTCGAAATTATTCATCACATAGGCCGATTGGTCTGCATCCAGCCGCGCCGCAGCCCCCATGCCGGCATTATAAGCAAAATAACAGCCTTTAATTTCTTCGGGGTTTTGCGTGTAATATGAAATGTCAGGACATCGTTTTTTAAATTCGCTGGCGGCAATTGCCAGCTGCTCGGCAACCTCCAGATCTGAAATAGGGCCGGGCGTGAAGCAAGGCAGCTCCCCTGTACGCACCAGATCGTATGCGCCAATGATTCCTGTACAATTTTCGGGATTGGTGGACAGCATACTGTTCTCTTTAAACCATATAACCAATGGTACTTCTCTGGGAATGTCTGCATTGCGAGCAATGCGGTCTGCAATCGGCGCCCATTTGAGGGCTGTGGTTTGGATTGAACTGGGCAGCGCATATTGGCTGTCCATTACGAATCGGCCGCCAGCGACAAACCCCGTGCCTAAGAGGACAAGCAGTAGTGTGTCATACGACCCTTTTAGGACGCCTAAGGCTAGCTGCTGCGGGCCTCGGATGCCTACAAACGTTAAAAATTGTTTGAACCAAACCCGAAACCACGCCGGCAATGCCAACAGCGCCTTAGCGTAAGCTAACATAACTCACATTATAACTTTACATTATGGAAAGGCAACTGTATAATGATTTTATTGCCATAAATTTTTAAGGTACTGATGGCCGGTAAAACGGCCGGTATTTTAAACCCCCGACAATCTTGGCGGACTAGACGGGGGTAAGATATGGAGCTATCGTAGATAGCAGGAAGCTGCTGTTCTGTCGGAAGATGGGGCGGCAGTTTTTTGTTATCCGCCATCACCCTTTCCATTTTTCGCCAATTCCTCAATTTCGATGCCTTCTGCTTCGAGTCCTCGGATGACCATTAGCGCTGTCATGGAAGCCAATGAACGCATTTGTTCACTTGCCATTACCTCCAGCCGCTCGGCAACTTTCTTTGGAAGGGTGATGTAGACACGCCGACTATCCTGAGATATAGGCATCCTACTCACCTCCGGTCTAATTTTCACCTTCGTTTCAGCAACTTGAATCATGCCAGGATAATAACACAGAGTGTTACACTGTGTCAAGGAGTGTGTTGACACACAGTGTAACACTGTGTTATACTTCCTGTACATTTTTAGGCAGAAAAACAGGCCGTCCAGACCATCGCAAAGTCGAACGGCCAAAGGAAGGTGCAGATGGACAAAGATTTTAAGACCAGAGTGATTGCAGTTTTAGAGAGTGGGAACAGCCTTACTCAAGACTTTTTCACCAGAAACCAGAACCTCGCCCTGGTCCAGTTCGGGGAAGGCAATGCCGAGATGTTCCAGGACGACCCGGTCGTCTCGGTAAGCTGGATTTCCTTAGTGGATCGGGACGGTGACGAAGTGGATGCGTTAACGGAGCTTTACATCGGCGACATGCTGGCCGACTCGGTTCATACGGTCAGCTAAAACAAAAAGGCCGTCCAAACTCTTGCCAAGTTGGACGGCCACCAATCAAGGAGACAGAGTCCCCATGAAACTTGATCGAATTGTAACACAGATGGAACCCGAAACGAAAGCCCCAACGGCCGAAAGCCCCAGCGTCGAGCGCATCGCCTACCGGCCCAAAGGCCGCTTCCACCCTGAACAGTGGATGGCAACGATTGACGGCCGTCGGTGCAGCGTTACCCCGGCCAGCGCCCGCCTGGTCCTGGACCTGGCCCGCGACATGCGCACGGCCGGCGACGAGTACCGCACGGTCTACCAGCTGCAGCGCTGGGGCGCGACAGACGGCGGGCGGAAATGGTGGGTCTATGAATTCAGCGGTTCGAATGGGCTGGCCCAGCATCTCGTGGAGGTGACCCAGTGACCCCCCTCACCCCGCAACAATTCGAAACAATCCTTAACAAAGCCCAATACGACGGCCGTGCCCACGCCATTGACATGGTGGTGGAAGTACCGGCCGGCGTGCGCGCCGCCCAACCCGAAGCCCACCTGGTCGCCTGGAACAACCACACGGCCGAGTCCATCCGCCTGGAAATTATCGGCGGTTGGCCGGTGGTGGGCGTGCAGGTGCGCGAGAAGGGCAGCGAAACCACCCTCTACGGTTTCGGCATCGCCAACCGCCAGGGCAGCCGTTTTGCTCAGCCCAGCCAGGTATGCCCACGCTGCGGCCGCACATTCCTACCGTTCGAAGTCATCGCCAAAGACGGCGACTGCGCCGACCGCGATCAGTGCGTGAAGGAAGCAGGCGACTACAAAGCGCCGCTTCAGCCGCCAGCGGATTGGATGGTGCAGGCAGGTTATCGCAAACCCTACGACCGAGAAAAAGAAGAACGCCTGGGCCAGTTCCGCAATGCGCGTAACCTGCGCCGAGAGATTGCCCGGCGCAATGCGCAGCCGCAGCCTGACTTGATGAGGTAAACCCATGACTTTCAAAACCGCAACCCCAACCCAACATCATGTTAACGACCTGGCCGTGCAGACGGCCGAGGCCATCGCTGCAGTCGAACTGCAGTCCGACAAATACCACCGGCGCATCGCGGCCGCGGCCGACTACCTGGTGAAGCAAGAGCGCGGCGGCCTGCGCTATGGCGGCCAGTACGCCAGCGGCGCGACCATCTGGCTGGATGAAGCCGGCGTCGGCGAAATCGTCCGGCCGCCCCAAGAGGTGACACTGTGGGTATTGTAACCATGCCAACCGCTGCCCTGCCCATCGCGGCCAGCGAAACGGCCGTTGTGGAAATCGACCTGGTCCGCCACGAGCATTTCTACTTTTACAATCGGCGGGAAAACGGCCGCAGCGTCGTCAACGCCCAGCGGATCAGCCCGCAGCGCGCCCAGGACATCTACGATGCCAACGCCGACGCGCAGCAGCAGGCCACCGGCCGGGTGGACTTTGGCCCATCGTCCTGCGAATGGACGTGGACGGCAAAACTCGCGCTTTAGTACAATGTTTAGAACGGCCGTTCTGATTGGTCGGAACGGCCGTTTTCCAAGAGGAAACCATGAACGATTTAGTGAAGTTACAAGACGGGCCGCTCACAAAGGCGGCCATCCAGCAGGCCGGGCAAGGATACGCCGAGGCGCTGCTTGAAGAATGGGCGCTGCCGCCCATGAGCGCCTACGTGCGGCTGCGCGCCCTGCGTGACGCATTGGATGTGGCGCTGGCCGAAGTAGAAAGCGCAGCGATGGACGCGGCCGACCTGAACCCCGGCGAAACGGTGCATGGCGTGAAAGTGGTCATGCGCAACGGCGCAAGCCGGTGGGACTACAGCCACGACGCGGTGTGGGGCGAGATGAAGGCCAACGAGGCGGCGGTCGCCGAGCAGCGCAAGGCACGCGAGAAATTCCTGCAGGCGCTGCCGGCAGAGATGGTGGACCCGGTGACCGGTGAATTCGTATCCCCGGCCGTACAGTTGACGATGGGCAACCGCACGATTGCCCTGACGTTTCCCAGGGAGTAACCCGATGCCAATTCAAGGACTAACAAACAAAGTAAAGATGGAACGCGACGTGCGCGGGCGGCCCGTGCGCATCGGCTACCTGCAGAAAGGTCGGCGCGAGGGCTTCGGTAAGAATATTCGGCTCTTCGACGAGGACCATTTGATTTTCAAGCCGATGGATTCTGGCGACGTGGGCGACGCCATGAGCGCCATCTTCGCTGAGGTCTACGGCCCGCAGCCCCGCGCCATCGACGACGTGCGCATCGCGGCCGACGTGGCCGGCAACTTCAGTATTGAGGACTGTGCCTGGCTGTATGCCCGCCGCCACACGGAGAAAGGCAGCACCCTGTACGCAGTCTCCGACGGCGTCAACATCAAGCGTGCCCGCAACGAAAAGAGCGGCCGCATTGAGTATTGGTACGATGGCGAGATGGCCCACGACCAGCACACCCGGCTCGACAGGGACAACAAAGCCTGCTTTGTCTACCGTGACAAGCTGTACCCGTGGGCGCAAGAAATGAGCGTGGACCTGATCCTGCCAAAATTCAATATGGCGCTGGCGAAGCAGGGCATCAGTGGTTATGGTGTGGTCACGCTGCTAACCCACGCGACCTACGACATTCCCGGCCTCATCGATGAGTATTACGGCATCGTCGACGAGCTGGTCGGCCTCATCGCCAACCCGCTGGACCCCAACGACCGCGCTCAGGCGCGCCGTTACCTGCCGCTGCGCAATTTCCCGCTGCGCCTCTACCGGTCCGAGGACAAAATCACCACGCCCGACTATCGCAGCAATGACCCAGGCCAGCGCCTCAACTCGACCAGGTGGCTGCTGCACTGGCAGTTGAATCCGAAGTTCAGCGCCGCCATGCAGGAAGCGCTGGATAAGCGCACGCAGCTGACCCTGGCGGCCGTGGCCCAACGGCCGTTGCTGCAAGCCGCAGCACCGGCTAAGCAGCTGGCTGCCGGCGATGACGTGAATGGCTGGCTGTTCGGCGATGACGCGCCCCCAGCCCGGCTGCCAGAGAGAACTGCTCCGGGACAAGCATGGGGCGAGGTCGTCGCCGACGTGTTGGCCGAAGCTGAAGCGGCCGTTTCCCCACCCAAGCAGCCGGTTGCGGATTATGACTGGCGTAAGCAGATGGCAACTGCAGAGACGCTGGATGCTTGGTGCGCAGCCACCTATCAGCAGTTGAAAGCGTCCGGTGCGTTCCACGACGCCAACCACGTCAAGCGCGGCTTTCCGGTCATCGTGGGCGAGTGGCCGCCTGTCAACCGCAAACTGGCCTTCGATGCCATGAGCCGCTACGCCAATGCCGTCGCTGACGGCGTGAAAGCGAAGGATGCGGCGGGCCAGGCAGCCGCGTGGTACGCGGCGCAGGCCGACTTCCTCGGCGACGATGACGACGTGGTCGAGGGTGATTTTGTTGAGGAGGAAGAGTGATGCCCAATTTGACGACGACTCCAGATCAGTGGCTTGAGCGCGCTGCTGCGGCGACCGATTCATTGGATTTTGACGTGTGCGTAACCCGTGGCCTGCCGTTTTTTGAAGGCGCATTGAATCGGGTGGAAACAGCGCGGGAGACGATGTTTGGCGAATGGAAGCCGGGGCAGGCGCGGCCGGTCCTTGATGGCTTGCGCACGTATGCTACGAAACGGCAAGAACTGGAACAAGGCGGCCGCCCAGCCATGAGTGCGCACCGGGATGCGAAGGATGCGGCCGTCGCGGCTTATCGTCGCGCAGTGGAACGGATGGTGGCCGCATGAGCGAGCAGAAAATCGACGACCGCTTTGTACTCGACGCCGCTCTGGCCGAGCTGCTGCTCGGCTGGCAGTGGTACCGCGACCCGCAGTGGGATTGGGTGGGCATGTGGCCGCCCGATCATCCGCAGTGGGTGCGCTACAACTTCCCCGACCAGGCCGAGCGGGTGGACGGCCCTGGCGGCCACAAGCTGATGCCGTCCTGGAACGTGGGCGGCTTTCACAGCAGCGACGGCCCCAACCGCATGGGCGTGCCCCGCTTCTCATCGGATTGGCGGGCGATGGCGACCTGCATCGAGCAGATGCGGCTGCGCGGCTTCTGGTGGAAGGGCAGCAACTTCGCCGCGCCCGACCGGCCGGCGCACGCCGCCTTTTCCATCCGGACCAACTCCTGGGCCGGGCAGGCGGAAACGATGCCCAAGGCCACGGCGATGGCGGCGCTGGCCGCTCTCACCGAAAAGGGTGTGGCCGGCGAGGCCAGCGACCAGACGGTGAAAGGGCGACTGACCAGCATCCGCAATGTCGCCCAGCGCAGCGATGACGCCATTTACACCCGCTGGTTGGACAGCCGCAACGCCGGCGATACGGTGGCGGCGGCTCTGGAATTTATCGCGGAGTGGGCGACGGCCGCTCTGCGCAGTTTTGGCGAGTAGACAAACAGCAGGTGTTGGCGCGCCAACACATCAGGTGCGCCAACACCTGCAGCAAAAGGACACAATCATGGCTTTAGCAATTGCACTTTTAGGGATAACGGCCGTGGGGCTGATGCTTTTCCTGGCGGGTTGGCTGCTGTCAGTGGGCGACCAGAAAGGGAAACTGGCGACGGCCTACAACGACGGCAAGGCGATGCTGCGGGCGGTGGACCTGGCGCGGCTGGCCAACCTGCGGCGGATGTTGGAAGAGGACGAGCATGGCCTGGCGGCCGCCGACGCCTGCCTGCTCTTTGACGTGTGCGAGGCGCTGCGCCTGTCGGAAGGGGAAACGCAGCACGTCGTCGGCCCGGCTTACTGGCTGGTGCTGGACGCGCCGGCGGTTAACGCCGGGTCGCCCACGGCCGTGCCCCAGCTGGCTCAGGTGCTGCGCGTCTGCCTTGGCTGCGGCAAGCTGACGCCAGTCGAGGAACTGGACGCGGTCAGCGGCGGCGACTACTGCGAGGCATGCTGGTATGCTGGCTACGAACGGGATGATGATGGGTACAGTGGGGTGGATTGGCCATGAGCGCAGCCAACGACGTGTACGAGGAAAAACAAACGGCCGTGGCCCAACTGCTGGTTGAGTTGGGCAGGCTGGCTCAGGCGCATTGGCAGCAGCAGGCCAAACGGCCGTCGGATTGGGGCTACGTGGGCGACCTGGCGCACGTAGAAGAGCGGCTGAAGGAAGTGATCGGCTTCCTGCGGCCAGGTGGGGAAGGTGATGATGATTCTGTTGAATGACCTGATTGAGGGTACGGCCACGGCCGTGCCTGAGCACATCCAGCAGCTGTTCAAGCTGGCCAACCAGGCGCTGATGACCGAGGGCGACCTGGAAGAACTGCCCCAGAGTGACCCACGCTGCGATCCCATTGAACGGGTCGAGCGAATCTGGCGCAAAGCCTGCGAGCGCACCGCCCGGCGCGTCGACGCCCTGGAAGCGGCGCTGCAGGCCCACAACGACGAAGAGGTGCTGCTTTGCTGGGTGGTCGACATCGACAATGAAGAGGTGATGCCATGTGGTTAGCGACAAAGTACGGATTCTACAGCGTGGTGGCCCACCAGGACGACCCCGACCTGGTGCAGGTGCGCGCCCGCAGCCGTGACGACCTGGGACACTTGCGCGCCTTCGCCCAGGGACGGGGCATCCCCGTTCCCGATATCGTCATGACGCCGGCAAACGACTACTGCTGTCGGATATTCATGACCCGGCGCAGCTGGACGCAGCTGGGCGGCGCGCTGGCGACGGAGATTGATTATCGCAACTTCAAAGAACAGGTGCGCGGCGAACCGCTGCGCGATGCCGCCTACACCCAGATGTGGTCGGCCATGCGCACCTTCCAGACGCAGCAGCAGGCGGCCGCAAAGGACGAATTTTGGGCCGGCTGGTCACCAGACGACTGGGACGACGAGCCGGAAGAGTGGGACGAGGACGAGGTCTTTGATTTCCTGGACACGCTGCGTGACAGCGGCGTGACTAACATGTTTGGCGCACGGCCGTATCTGCAGGAAACCTTCGGCTTCGACCAGGATACAGCGGCCGGATGGCTGACCCGGTGGATGGAGAGCTACGGCCGTCGGCACGGATTGGAGGAACAGCCATGACCCTGATAAACGGCCGTGTGGTGGGCATTAACCAGCGCGAGTTCAGCCTGCGCACCGGCAGCGACGAAGAGAGCCACGGCGGCGGGATGATTTACGAGGTGGACCCGGCGGCAGTGGCCCATTTTAAGGCGGTGTTGGCCAGCCAGCCGCCCCGCAAGCCGCAGGCCGTCAGCAGCCAGCGGCAGAAGCAAAGCGGTCGTTTGGATGCCGACCTGCAGCGTAAAGTGAATGAGTTAGCAGAACGGGCCAGGGCGCGAGCAGCTGCCCAGGCGGAAGTAGTCGAAACAAAGGAGTTGGATGTGGCAAAACCAGAGAAACTAGAATTGACAGAGACGGCCGTGCGCGAGGCTCACGGCCGATTTACCAGGGGCGAAAGCGTGAAGGCCCTGGCCGCTGAGTTGGGCGTGTCGTGGCAGTCGCTGCGGGCGCAGTTTCGGCAGTACGGGCTGTCGGCAGGGCGGCAGGAGGCCGGGAAGAGCCAACCGGTCAGGACGGCGGCGAAGGTGGAAACGGCCGTTGTGCCGATGCAGGCAACGGCCGTGGCGGCCAGCACAGCCCACGGCCCCACGCCACCCACCGACCTGCGCGAGCAGCTGGGCGTCATCCAGGAACTGCTAAGTCTGGCCGAGGCGCAGTCGGTGACGCTGCGCGGGAAAATCTGTGTGGACCTGCATGCGGAGGTGGCGTTCTAAATCAGGCGCCTGGTTCAACTGAGTGGTGAAAGTAAAACGGCCGTTTCCAGGAGGGTGGAAACGGCCGTTTTTGCAGGAAAAGGGGCGGGTGTGCGGAGGCTGAATCGGGAGGGGTCGCACACCCTAAGCCTGATAGATGTGTTGTTCCAGTCGCGTTTCTCTCGTGCCAGTTTGGGGGGAGGAATTTCCGTCTCAGCCTCTAATCCCTCAAGCCTGATGCAATGGTAGCGCAATCCGAAACGGCCGGCAATTGTTGGCGCGCCAACACGAATAGTACATTGGTTCTGGTAGTCAACGGGATATCTTTATGTTATCTTTAAAGCCGTGTGGGTTCCATCGAGAGGAACGCGGCCAGGTTACCGAAAGTGGTGCCTAAGCAATTATTTATAGTACAATTTATTTTAACTAAGCCACCCGAAACGGCCGTTACCGGAACTCACACACTTCAGGTAATCTTTTTTGGGTGGCTTTTTGTTTCAGAAGGGTCAGTTTAGATTAGTGCCGCATTATGGAGGAAGAGATGGATCTGATCGACAAAATTCGTGAGCTTTCTGTTCGCATCCCAAAACAATTGGATTACATACAAACTGAAGAGGCAACCAAGAACGCATTAATAATGCCTTTTATTAGTGCACTGGGCTACAACCCTTTCGATCCCACAGAGGTCACGCCTGAGCTGAACGCTGACATAGGGTTAAAAAAGGGGGAAAAGGTTGATTACGCTATCCTATTGGAAGGGAAGCCCATGATTCTTTTTGAATGTAAGTGGCACGGCGCTGATCTTGGAAAAGAGCATGCGTCGCAGCTGTATAGATATTTCAGTGTTACAGATGCAAAATTCGGAATTCTCACGAATGGGCTGATCTATTGGTTCTACACTGATCTGGAAGCCCCTAACAAGATGGATGCAAGGCCTTTCTTTGAGTTTAACATCCTCGACTTTCGTGAATCTGATGTAGAGCAGCTGAAAAAATTCACTAAATCCGCTTTTGACCTGAATGATATTCTCACCTCCGCCAGTGAACTCAAGTACACAAAAGAATTTAAACGAATTCTCGGAGAGCAGCTGCAAGACCCCTCGGATGATTTTGTAAAACTTCTTGTCGCGCCGGTTTACAATGGTCGTATTACGCCTGCAGTACGCGAACAATTAGGACCGATTGTTAAACGTGCATTTCGGCAGTTTATAAATGACCAAATTAATGAGCGTCTCAAAACTGCCCTAGCCACAGAAACGGCGGTCGAGTCATTACCAATTCCGGAAACAGAACCTGAACTAACAATAGAGGATTCAGGGCCAAAGATTGTGACCACAGAAGAGGAATATGAAGCCTTCTACATTGTAAAAGCCCTCTTGCGTGAAGTCATAGACGTTAATCGAATTGCCCTTCGAGATCGTCAAACCTACTGCAATATTTTGCTCGATGACAATAACCGCAAGCCAATTTTTCGTTTGCGATTCAGCAGCAGCCAAAAAACCGTGGGGATGTTTGATAATCCTGAGCGCAAAGAAACCAACACTAACATTGAGAATCTGAACGACATATATCAATTTGCAGATCGTCTCAAAGCAACCATCGCTTTTTACGATTCCAAATAATTGCACCAGAGAGGCCATGGGCGGTATGGGAGTATCAGAAGCCGACATCCAAGCATTTATTGACCGCTGGCAGGCGTCCGGAGCGGCCGAGCGCGCCAATTACCAGCTCTTCCTGGCGGAGTTGTGCGACCTGATTGCGGTTGACCATCCGCAGCCCAAGAAAGCCCAGGAACCTGAAAACGCCTATGTCTTTGAGAAGGCGGTCCCCTCACCCCACGGCACGACCAATTTCATCGACCTGTACAAACGCGGCTGTTTTGTCCTGGAGGCCAAGCAGGGCAGCGACCAGGCTGACGATAAGCCGGCTTTTAGCGCGGCGGCGCTGCAGCAGAAGAAGGCGGCCAAGAAAGGCACGGCCGTGCGCGGTACGGCCGGTTGGGACACGGCAATGGAAAAGGCGCGCCAGCAGGCCCAGAGCTACGCCCGCAACCTGCCCCAGGTGGAAATCGAAAACGGCCGTCCGCCCTTCGTCATCGTCGTGGACGTGGGGAACAGCATCCACATTTACAGCGAGTTTACGCGCACCGGCGGCAACTACGTGCCGTTTCCCGACCCCAACAGCTACCGGCTGACCCTCGACGACCTGCACGACGCCAACGTGCGCACCCTGCTGCACACCATCTGGACCGAGCCGATGGCCCTGGACCCGTCGCGGCGCAGCGCCCGCGTGACGCGGGAGATTGCCGACCGCCTGGCGCAGTTGGCCCGGTCGTTGGAGGGGCAGTACGAGCCGGAGTTGGTGGCCCAATTCCTCATGCGCTGCCTGTTCACCATGTTCGCCGAGGACGTGGGGCTGCTGCCCAATCGCAGCTTCATGCAGCTGCTGGCCGACATTCGCCAGGACCCGGCCAGCTTCAAGCCGATGCTGGAACATCTGTGGACGACGATGAACACCGGCGGCTTCTCGGTGATTTTGCGCCAGCGGCTGCCGCAGTTTAACGGCGGCCTGTTCGCCGACCATACGGCGCTGCCGTTGGACGCCGACCAGGTGCAGCTGCTGGTGGAAGCGGCGCAGGCGGATTGGCGCGACGTGGAACCGGCCATCTTCGGCACGCTGCTGGAGCGGGCGCTGAACCCCATCGAACGGCACAAGCTGGGCGCCCATTACACGCCTCGCGCCTACGTGGAGCGGCTGGTGCAGCCGACGGTGATTGAGCCGCTGCGGGCGGAGTGGGAGAGCGTGCAGACGGCGGCGGCGCTGTACGCCGACGCGGGGCAGGCCGACAAGGCCATCGCCGAGGTGAAGGCGTTTCACCACAAGCTGGCGACGCTGCGGGTGCTGGACCCGGCCTGCGGCTCCGGCAACTTCCTATATGTGACCCTGGAGTTGATGAAGCGGCTGGAAGGCGAGGTGCTAAACACGCTGCGCGAGCTGGGCGAGGGGCAGATGCAGTTGGAGATTGAGAGCGTGATGATCACGCCGCAGCAGTTCCTGGGCATCGAGGTAAACCCACGGGCGGCGGCGATTGCCGAGCTGGTGTTGTGGATTGGCTTCTTGCAGTGGCATCTGCGCACACGCGGGGAGACGAAGCCGCCGGAGCCGATCATCAAGAATTACCACAACATCGAGTGCCGGGATGCGGTGCTGGCCTGGGATGCGATTGAGCCGCTGCTGGATGAGGCAGGCCGGCCGGTGACCCGGTGGGACGGCCGTTCCACCAAACCCCATCCGGTGACCGGCGAAGAAGTGCCTGACGAAACGGCCCGCGTGCCGGTGTACCGCTACATCAACCCACGCCCGGCCGTGTGGCCCCAGGCGGACATAGTGGTGGGAAATCCGCCGTTTATTGGGGCTTCTCGTATGCGCGAGGCTCTTGGAGATGAATATACTGAGGCGTTAAGGCGAACACTCACCCATGTGCCTGAGTCAGCCGACTACGTCATGTATTGGTGGGATAAAGCGGCGAAGTTGGTGCGTACAATTCGTTTACATCGATTTGGATTGATTACAACCAATAGCCTGCGTCAAACACTTAATCGCAAGGTTCTACAATTTCATCTTGACAGCGAAAAGCCATTATCTCTAGCTTTTGCAATACCTGATCATCCCTGGGTTGATAGTACTCAAGGAGCCGCTGTTCGCATCTCAATGTCGGTGTGTGAAGCTGGGGAGAGAGAAGGATTGCTTAGAACCCTTGTGGCCGAGAAGCGCTCAGATACTGAAGAAACGGAAGTAATGTTTTCAGAGCGCAAAGGCCGAATCCAATCAGACCTATCAATTGGTGTATATCTGTCAAAGGCAGGCCCATTAAAGGCAAGCACTGGTCTTGCCACAATGGGGGTGAAGTTGAATGGTAGCGGCTTCTTGATAAGCTTAGAACAAGCCAGGGAGCTTGGTTATGGGGTTTCTCCCGCGGTGACGGCATGTATACGTCCGTTTGTTAATGGGAGAGACCTGGTTCAGACCCCGAGGGAAGTACTGGTCATTGACTTGTTTGGTATGTCGCAAGAGGAAGTATTACAAAAAGTCCCTTCCCTTTACCAGTGGGTACACACAAATGTCAAACCACAACGAGATCGAACCAGAGAAGATAAGGTGAGGGAAAATTGGTGGCTGCATGGCCGTTCAAGACCAGAGTTCCGTAATGCGATCATAGGGCTTTCACGATATATTGCAACTTGCCGCACGGCTAAACATCGTGTTTTCTCTTTTCTACTGTCCAATGTTCTTCCAGAGTCAAAAGTAGTAGCGATTGCCCATGAGGACGCATATTGTCTAGGGGTACTTTCTAGCCGTATTCACCAAGTATGGGCGCTTGCTAAGGGTGGGTTCCTTGGTGTAGGCAATGACCCTACATACAACCATACCGACTGTTTTGATACTTTCCCGTTTCCTCAGAGATCCATAATTTTGGAAAAGCGCATTCGAGAAATTGCTGAGCGCCTTGATGCGCATCGTAAGCGCCAACAGGAAGAAGTGCCCACGCTCACAATGACAGATATGTACAATGTTTTAGAAAAATTGCGATCAGAAGGACTGTTGGATGACAAGGAGCGGCAAGTCTATGAGCAGGGCCTGGTGAGCATCCTCCAGCAGCTGCACGACGATTTGGATACGGCCGTGTTCGACGCTTACGGCTGGCCGCCCACCCTCACCGATGAGGAAATCCTGCAGCGCCTGGTGGACCTCAACGCCGAGCGCGCCGCCGAAGAAGCCGCCGGTCACATCCGCTGGCTGCGGCCGGAGTACCAGGCCCCGGATGAAGTGAAGGCCACCCAGACCAGCTTCCTGCCGGAAGAAGAAGCGGAAACGGCCGTGGCGGTGGCCGAGCCACAGCTGTGGCCCAGCGCGCTGAAGGATAGGGCAACGGCCGTGCGCGCTGCGCTGGCCGCCTTCGATGGTCCGGCCGATTTGCCGGCCGTGGCTTCGGCGTTTGCCGGCAAGCGCACCCAGAAGCGCCTGGGTGAGGTCGAGGAGATTCTGGAAATGTTGGTATCGTTGGGGCAGGTGGTGGGGGTGGGGAACGGCCGTTATGCGGCCGGGTGATATTGTGTTGAAAAATAAAATGGAGGGAAAACCATGAGAAATGTATATCTATTGATTTGCGTTTTATTGATAACTGCCAGTGTAGCTTGTGGTGGCAACGAGCGCGCTAACACAGTTGAATTACCAACTGCGTCGGCAGTAGAAACCGCCACAAACGAAGTTGAACCCACGAAAGAGGCAACGGCCGAGCCAACTGAAGCACCTTCTCCGCAACCCGTGGCAACCGAAACGAGCATACCTACAAACACGCCTGAACCAACCGATACACCTGAGCCTACAAACACCCCGGAGCCGACGAATACGCCAGAACCTCCAAAGACAGATCTTGACGAAGAAAATCTCAAAGCTTCGTTGTTAACTATCAATGACATGCCAACTGGATGGAGTGGCGCAGCTGCTGAGTTTGAAGTCCGAACACCAGGAGGTACGTACAGATTTGCTTGCACTGAGCTACCCTCACGTTCTTTGGGAAATGTTTCTGTAGATTTCCAAAAGAGTGCGATGAGCCCATTCTTAGCGGAAACCATTAGCGTCTACGAAAATGATAAGGAGGCTGGGGACGCTCTAGCCGATTTATCTGCAGCTGCCGCTGACTGTCTTGAGTGGACGGATGACAAAGGGGTGACATTTACGATCTCCCCATTATCATTTCCCAACTTAGGAGATCAGACATTTGCTGTTCGAGTAACTGGAAATATCGAAGGAGATTTTATCTACATTCAACAAGGAAACGTGGTTATTAATATTCTACATGCTGTGTTTCCGGCTGGGGTGGATTCGTCTCTAACAGAGGAGCTATCTATTCTGGCACTTGAGCGATTCAATGAAAACAATTAGGGTATTTGCTGTATAAAAAACAGCCACGAAGAGGTCATATAGCAAATTCTCAAACATATTTCCTGACATGGTCAATCAAAATGAGTGAATTAGTCGAACTAAACGGCCGTTATTACCGTTGGTCTGGTGATGTCTGGTTAGATGCCCAAACTTACGTGTCACCGCCCGGTGTTATTCAGCAGGAACTGAACAGCCGTTATGGGCACCTGGTGGGTGCAACGGCAGTCGTTCCTAAAAAGCCTAAAACTGCGCCGCCAAGCAGTGCCAGCAAAGGCATCCAGAAAACCATCGGCCCCATCATCTTTGATTTCGTGCGCTACCGCTATGCGGAGACGCAGGATTTTGTCCACCGGGACGAAATCGCCCAACACCTGTTGGATCATGCGGAGGCCCGCGCCTTTTTGCAGCAAGCCTATGCCCAAACCGACCAGAAGATGACCTTTGAGAACTATGTCGGCAACCAGGTGGATTGGCTGAGCGCCAACATGGAAGACCCCAACCGGTCTGAGTTTAAGGATTTGCTGGAGAAGGGCGAGATGGCCGATGGCAAGAAGGGTTTTCGGCCGCGGGCCTGGTGATGGGGTGAAAACGGCCGTTATGCGGTTGGATAGGAAAGGCAGTCGATAAACGACGAGGAGACCTTCGAGTTTAACCGGCTGGCCAGATAATGTAACTAGATCATGTATATTTTGCACCATAAACTAAAGGATTTACCTTTACAAGAATATTCTGTCTTATATGACAACATTGCTTTTTCTGGCGATTGCAGGGGGCGATTAAGAGTTGAGTTGCGAATATCGCCATTCCCTGTTATGGATTGGGAGTTTGAGATTCTCGAACGGGATGTTCCTCATTTTCAGACAGATTCCAATCACAAGGTAGTTGAGCCAGTAAATGGTATAGAATTTTCTATTGGACGCCCCTCATACGCGCTACCCTCTTTTAGTACCTATGAAACACTGAGTATTCAGTACCGTGGAAGAATTTCCAGAGCATTCATTGGAAACCAAGACCTTGTTAGTAAGTCGTTTTCTTTCTATTTGCCTAATGCCAAGTTTCATGAAATTGTTTTACCACGTCGAGATCAAGAGGAACAAAGGCAGGTAAACAGAGAATTAAGAATAACTGAGGGGGGCCGAGAATTGGGTGTAGAGCGAGACGGGCGGTGGATAGAGACAAAAATCGATGATGAATGGTCCGTTCGAATTTTCACGCGAGATGAGTCTCTAAAATGGCTTGGACGCACTAATCGGGAGCAAGGAACAAAAATCACTACAAGTGGGAGGCTATATCAGCATGGCGAAGATGAGAAGAAGAAAGCTATTACACTCGAACAGGCTCTTGACACTTTAAAAAAGCTTTCCTCTTTGCTGGCATTTGCAAATGGGGGCTACACGGGACCATTATATGTTGAGGGGGTTGGTGTAGCACCTAATCGGTCCTTTTCAGGCGTTGTTACTACTTTTGAAGTTACTCCTATTGAATTGATGGGCGAGACATGGCTTGATAGGACAAGCTCTTTAGGAAACTATATTAGGTGCTTCCCTTCTTTCTGCAAAATGGTCAACACGTCACCATGGAATCAAGTTTATCAACTAGCACTGATCTGGTATTTTCAGGCAATTCAACCAATGAGTCCTCAAAGCGCTGGAAAGCCCTGGCCTGTCATTGCAAATGCCCTTGGCGCTGCCCTGGAAACTTTAAGCTATACCATTTTAGTACTTGAAGAAGATGACTTGGAAATTAGAAATACTAATAAGAAGCTATTCGATTTGAGTTGGGACAAGGTGTTAAAAAAACCTTCCAGTCACTCTCGACTGATCAAGCTTCTTGAACGTATAGGTATTTCCAAATCTCCCGGTTTTTCTGTCCCTAATTCTGTTAAAGATTTTGTATTATTAAGAAATGAAGCAACACATCAGAAGCCTGGGGGAGAGAGACCATCTAGTGAAATGCGAGATCAGGTGATCCGTCAGGCTATTCAGTGGTTAGAAGAATGCCTGCTATGGAGGCTTGGTTACAGCGGTGAATACCTTGATCGTTCTACTGGAAGTAGTATAAATCCTCGGTACGATTTAGGTACGAGAAATTCCTCATGGTAGTTTAGATTAATCTTGCCTTATACCCCCTTCATTTGCTACTCTGTCTTCATAGAACACCTATTCTACGGAGATACCCATGACCACAACCCAACGCCCCTTTGAACTCGCCTGGATTCCCCCAGGCTCGGCCGCCGTCAACCCTGACCAGTACGTCGAACACCCAGAACACCAGCTGGACGCCCTGCGCGGCATTTTGTACGGCCGTAACGCCCCCGGCTGGGCCGGCGCAGTCATCGTCAACCAGCGCACGGCCGAGCAGGGGTGGGCGGAAGACCAGTGCGGCCCGTACTTCATCGACGGCCATGCCCGCGACGAGGTCGCCCAACAAGCCGGCGCGGCCGAAATCCCCGCCCTCATCGGTCACTGGACCCCGGCCGAAGAGAAGCAGCTCATCGCCCTTATCAATCCCCTGGCCATGATGGCCGTGCCCGTGCCCGAAAAGCAGCTGCAGCTGTTAGAGGATGCGGCGCGCCTGGCCGAAGACCCGGCCCTGGTGGCCGCCCTCAAAGACCTGGCGGCGGAGGCCCAGGCCGCGCTGGACCAGCTCTACGTCGAGCCGCCAACCAAAGAAATAGACGCCGAACCGCAGCTGGACCGCGCCCAGGAGCTGCGCGCCGAGTGGGGCACGGAACCGGGCCAACTGTGGCTGCTGGGCGACCACCGGCTGCTCTGCGGCGACAGCACCGACCCGGAGCAGGTGGCCAGGCTGATGGATGGGGAGCGCGCCATCCTCTTCGCCACCGACCCGCCTTACCTGGTGGATTACGATGGAACCAACCATCCGCAAAAGTGGGGCGAGGAGGAACGAGAGAGCAAGAATAAGGATTGGAGCGATACCTACAAGGATTGGGACAAGGCGGTCAACGGCGACGGCCTGTACGATGGGTTCATCAAGACGGCCATCGAGGTGGCCATCGAACCCCACGCCGCCTGGTATTGCTGGCACGCCGCCCAACGGCAGAAGATGGTAGAAGAGAAATGGCTGCAAAACGGAGCGTTCCTCCACCAACAAATCATCTGGGTCAAGGAACGGCCGGTGCTAACCCGCGCCTGGTACATGTGGCAGCATGAGCCTTGCCTGTATGGCTGGCTGCGCGGTAACAAGCCGCCGCGCACGGCCGACGATTACCCGTCGACCATCTGGGTGATTCCAGGCATCCCCAACAGCGAGCGGCCGGATCATCCGACGCCGAAGCCGCTGCCAGTGTTTGAAATCCCGATGCGCCAGCACACGCGGGTGGGGGACGTCTGTTATGAGCCGTTCAGTGGCAGCGGCAGCCAGATCATCGCCGGCGAGCGGCTCGGCCGGAAGGTGTACGCGATGGAGCTTGCGCCGGAGTATGTGGCCGTGGCGCTGCAGCGGTATCTGGATGCGACCGGCAAGCGGCCGGAGTTGGCGAAGGAGTAAGTGTTGGCGCGCCAACACATGAGGGAGCGAGGTGACACGGCCGTTTATTTCTGGTAGTATTTCTGCAATCTAACTCGTGTAGGAACGGCCGTTTACATGAACTCAGATGAAATCAAGACCAAGCTCAAACTAAAGAGGCTGGCATACAGCCAGTTGTTTCAGGGCGCCGATGACCTCTTGGAGGACGGCGCCCTTTTTTAGACTGAGCGGCTGCTTCTGAGGCTGATCCGACACCTGGCCGGCGTTCGGATGCAGCAGGTGGGTGAGGCGCTGCCGATGGGCGAGGAGGTAACGGCCGTTGGGGCCGTGAAGGAAGCGCTGTTGGAGGCGATGGCTGAGGCTGCGCTGGGCGGCCACGACCTGGGCGAGTGGGAAGAAGTGGAGAATGGATGGCAGGCTCGGTGCGGCCGTTGTGATAAAACCATCTGGATTGGAAACGAAGGTTTGCGTTACTCTATGCTCGAAGACTTTTGCTAAATGAGTGTACGAAGGAGCTTTGAGGATGTCATTTTGGTTTAGAGGTTTAGCTCTCGTTATCCCGATAGTATTGTCTTTTATCGGCTACCTGGAAATTAAAAAAAGAATTCAGCGCTTGGAAGAAAAAAAAGAATTTGCCGTGGAGTTTTTAAATAGACTCGTTGAATTTGTTAACAGCGGTGGCAAGGATGAAGAAACGTATTCATGGCTTGTTCAGCGTTCTCCAAAACTGCAAACCGAAATGGGTCACTGGGGGGTCTCCGACAAACTGTTGAGACCCTATGACAATGTGATAGTTAGCAACTACCCATTAATACTTAATGGTATACCAGAAATCTACAGATGTTTGGTACTAAGCCAATTCTCAGCCAGAATTGGATTGTCTTACGCTAATATGGTTAGAGAATCCATCTATCGATACGTAGGAATTGTCAATGACTGGCTCAAAGCAGCGAGTGAAGATATCAGAAATCCAATTATCTGGCTTAGAGAGGGAGTAAAACAGCTTCTGTTGCTTCCTTTTTTAGTACTTGAATGGGTAGGCATTGTTACCAGCAAAACAGTTTCGTCCTTTTCAAATAGCGCATTCCTGAAGTTTGTCGGGGGAGTAATAACAATAATTGGGTTGATAGGTTCAGTGGTAACGATAGTCACAGGCTGGGCACCATTTCTTCAGTGGATCAACAATATTATGAGATGAATTGGACAGCAAATTATTCTTACCCTTACTACTTTATTCCATGTAATTGAACTAACCAGAACGCCTGTGCTACCATGAACCCATGACTAGCACCGACAACGGCCGTTCACCCCTCTGGGAGCGCCAACCCTGGGACACCAACGCCAGCTACAAGGCGTTCAAAGACTACTACCTGCCCGCCGAGGAACCCGGCCGGCTCGCCAACGCCTACCGCGAATATAGGCGGCAAACAGGCGGCAAACAGGCGGCGACAAAAGTGCCCGGCAACTGGTCGGCCTGGTCCCGCGGCCGCCATCCCACCTCTGGTGACCCCATCCCCGGCGCGGCCACCTGGTCCGAACGCGCCGCCGCCTTTGACGCCCACGTCGCCCAGGAAGAACTCAAGGCTCTCGCGGCCGCCAAAGCCCGCAACAAACAGCAGCGCATGCGCGTCCTCGAAGGCGCGCTGGCCCAGCTCACCCTCGTCTGGTCGCAGCTGGATTACCGGCCGAAACTCGGCCCCGACGGCCGTGTCACCCAACCCGAACTGCCCTCCTTCCGTGACGCCACAGCGGCCGTGAAAACCATCCTCACCGAACTGCGCACCGAATACGACGACATCCCCGCCCAGCAGCTGCAGGTGAGCGGCCCCGACGGCCGTCCTTTACCCATCACCGGCCACGTCGCCGGCTACGATTTCTCGGACCTCAATGATGACGAACTCCTCGACCGCATCCGCGAGTATGAATCGCGTCGAACTGGAACAGTACCTGGCCCTGCTGATGGAGCAGGAACAGCGCGAACGGGAACAG
>JAGOMA010000043.1 GCA_017993775.1 Chloroflexota bacterium
TCTTCGTCTGTTGTATGATCTACCACCCGGATGTCTTCACCTTTGCGAATCAGTTCGGCGATGCCATCGAGGGTGATGTATTTTTTGGCTTCTGTATCGTAGAGCTTACGATTTGGATAGCGTTTGATAACCGGCATGGGTTTTGCTCCTCATGATACACTGCGTTATTTAGATGATGGATTATAAGCCGGTTAGGTCTGGATGCAAAAGAACAGGGGGGAGAAAACGATTTGTTTTCTCCCCCCTTAGCTCTTTACCCCAGAGTGCTCCAAAGGAGATGCCCGTATGATGATGCCTGATAGCGAGGCGTCAGATAGTGGTGAATTGGGTAAACGGCCGTCATTGTGTTGGCGCGTACGGCCGTTTGGTTGGCTTTAGGCCATGGTTTTTTTCAATGTTTCTACTTTAGCAGTCAACTCAGTGACTTTGGCGTTGAGGGCGTCGATGTCGCTTTTGGTGGGAATGTTGAGTTTGTCCAACAGGCCTTCCAGGCGTTTGTCGACTTCGTCTTGCGCCGTGTGGGTAGTGTCTTGGGCTTTCTTTTTGCGCTTTTCGACAACTTCATTGATGAGTTTACGGCCGTCTTTTTCGGCAATTTCGCCACGGTCAATGAGTTTGTTTACAAATTCTTCTACTTCTTCTTGAGCCAGAACGACGGCGCCAATGCCAGCCATCAATACACGACGGACTGCATCCAACAAGGCATTGGATTCTTCGCTGACTTCTTCTTCGATGATCTCGATTTTGGCCATGATTTTGTCCTTTTTTCTCTTTTCGGCGGCTTATTGCATTGGCCGCAGTTTGTCAGACGAACCCTGATTAAGCAACAGTTTCCTGATTCAGTTCGTCGATTTTCTTGGACAGCTTGGTGATTTTGGTGTTCAGAGACCGAATCTCGGCGCGGGAGGGCACGTTCAGGCGATGCAAAACAGCTTCCATGCGTTTGTTGAATTCTTTCTCGGCGCGTTTGTTTGCTTTTTCGGCTTCCTTTTTGCGATCATCAACCATTTCGTTGACGGAATCAACAACTTTCTTTTCGGTTTCTTCGCCTTGTTCGACGAATTTGTCGACCAGATTGAACAGTTCGTCTTGGGCCATGGCGGCAGCGCCTAAACCGACGAGGAAGACCTTGTGGACATTGTCCACGACCATACCGGATAAACCGCCATTTTTTTCTTCCGCAACTTCAATTACTACTTCGTTTGTCATGATTAAAACCTCCCAGGTTTTGTTTTTAGGATGCGTCTATCAAAGGACACAATGATTTAGATATTTAAGCTTGCAGGCGACTATGACGCACTGCATCATGGGAAAATATAACACACTGCGTCATGGATGTCAATACCTAATTGCTTGTGGCGGATTTGGCTGTGATTGCCGTGAATTTTGCCATCAACCAACAGATTCTCTGCGGTTAAATTCCGCCTGACTCGCTGGGAGCGATTTTTATGACGGGTTTCGCGGTTCGGAAAAAGATGACAGGCGGGTATAATTGGCGTTTAATTTTTCCAGGAGGCACATTAGCCATGAGTGATGACGTTGTTCGGTGTGCTGCGGTGACCAAAGCGGGAACGCAGTGTAAAAATTATGCTCAGGAAGGATCGGCTTATTGCCACCATCATCAGGATCAGCCAACGGCCGTAAGCTCCAATGCAGCGTCTGTTTCGCATTTGCAAGAGTTGGTAGGCGAACTGGACGGCCTGGTAACGGATTTGAAGCGCACGATGACCAAAGAAGAAGCGCCGAAAGACCCGACAATGGCTGATTATCCGCTGCGATTGATTGGGTTGGTGCGTGAAAATTTGAGCCGGTTCTCGCCCGATGTGCAGTTGGGCATTTTGGAAGGATTTCAGGAAATGACGGTTGACGATCTGACCGATTTGGACACCTGGAAAGGCATGGCCTATATGTTTGCGTATTCGGCGCGTTTTCAGGCCGGGCAGGTGAAAGAGCGGGTGAACCAACGTCTGCCGGAAGCGCTGCAGCCGGAGACGATGCTGCGTTTTGTGCGTGGTCATGTCGACCGTTTTGCGCCGGATGTGGCGAAAGATTTGATGAACAGTTTGGAAGGGGCCAGCAAAGAGGATTTGTTGGACCTGGATACCTGGAAGGGCATGTGGTATATGCTGAATTATTCGGTGCAGTTTCAGGCAGAGCAGTTGAAGCAGCGGTTGATTGGCGAGGAAGCGGGCGATGATGCGGCGTAACACCATGGGGTGGGCTGTTTAAGATGGCTGTTTATGCTAGCGGTGAGCAGCTTTATGAGACGCTGCAAATTTTGTTCGAGCGCATGACGGCCGTTAACCCATCGGCGGATGCGGCTTTGTTGAAGTCGAGACTGCGGATTCGGCTGCGCTGCGTGGAGCCTGAGGCGTTTGTGATGTTTGATGCCCGGCAACGGCCGTTGCAGATTACCTATGGCGCTGTGGCGAATACGGCCGTTGACCTGGATGTTGGCGCGGCGACGGATGCGCTGCACGAAATATTATTGGGGGAACTGCGCCTGACCAAAGCATTGGGCAGCGGGCAGCTTAAGCCAAATGGGCCGGTGTGGAAGGTAACGGCGTTGGCCGATTTGTTCCATGCGGCGCAGGCTATTTATCCGGCGGTCGCGCGCGAGCAGGGGCTGATCTAACCCATCTTTCATTTGTGGAAGACATAGCGGGAAAGAAAACGGCCGTTCCCCCCTGCCGACAAGTCAGGCTTGAATGATTGGCGTTTGTAAACGGAGGTTGGATTGGAAGAAGAGATTGATTTACGGCCGTATGTAGAGGCATTGCTAAAAAATTGGCGGTGGATTGTGGCTACGGCCGTTCTTGCGGCCATTGTCGCGTTAGCAGCGAGCTTTTTGCTGCCCCCAACTTACGAAGCGACAACGCTGGTTGCTGTGACAAAGCCGGGTCAGTTGGTTCAGTTTGATCCCCGTTTTGAAGCGGTGGCGGAAACACAACCCTTAAAGGCATATCCCGAATTGGCCACCAGCGACGAGCTGTTGCAAGAGCTTCTGGCGGAAATGCCGGCGATTGCGCCGGAAATTGATTCGTTGGAAACTCTGAGGAAAGCAGTTGCGGCCAATGCCGGAGATGATCCCAGCATTTTGCGTCTAACTGTCACCTATCGTGACCCGCAGCAAACGGCCGCCATTGCCAACAAATGGGCGGAAATGTTTGTGGTTCAGGCGAATAGAGTATTTGGCAACCAGGGCGGTGACCAGTTGGCTTATTTCGAGAGCCAACAAGTAAGCGCAGCTGAAGAATTGAGGAAGGCGGAACAGGCCCTCATTGAATTCCAGGGGCTAAATCGAGCAAGTACCATCAACAACCAATTGGCCGCCTTACAAAGTACCCAGGCGAATTATTTAGCCAGCAAACAAAAATTAACTTTTTTGCTGGATGATATACAGGCGCTTCGCGAACAATTAAGCCGGGGCTCAGCAGGTAACGACATTACGGCGGCAGACCAACTGACGGCCCTGTTCTTGCAATTGAAAGCTTTTGGCGCGGACAGCGTTTCGCCGATGCAATTGCAGTTGGATCCGGCCATGACGTTTGGCGCCGTGGATCGTGCGGAGCAGATCGCGTTTTTGGATGGGTTGGATGAGACGTTAGCGGCGCGGATCGCGTCGATTGATCAGGAACTGTCGGCTTTGGAGCCGCAGATTTTGGCATTGCAGCAGGAAAAGCAGGCGACGGACACGGCGAGTAATGCGCTGACGCGCAATTATGCGGTGGCCGAGGAGACGTATACGGCGTTGGCGCGCAAAGTGGAAGAAGAGCGGATTACGTCGCAGGATACGAGCAGTGGGGTGCGGCTGGCCAGCAAAACGGCCGTGCCCACCGACCCGGTTGGGCCGCGAAAACTGATTAATGCCATTGTGGCCGGGATGATCGGGTTGATGGTGGCAGTGTTTATTGTGTTGGTAAGGCAGTGGTGGCACAGTAATGGCGTGGGGAGCCGCACGGCCGTCGCAGAGGAAACTCAGTAGTACTGTGGAGTGATTTTCATTATGGACGGCCGTGTTAGAATCAGCTCCTATTGTAAGGGTGTATCTGGCCTCAGCGCCATGAACTAGCCGCGGAGAAACACAATGTCACAACCAACCTGGATCGGTCGAACCATTAGTGGACGATATCATATTGATGAATTGCTGGGGCAAGGAGGGATGTCGGCTGTTTATAAGGCAACAGATCCTAATTTGCAGCGTGTGGTAGCTATCAAAATTATTCACGGCCATCTTTCGGGGGACCCGGATTTCATTAAACGATTCGAGCGTGAGGCGGCTGCGGTTGCCCATTTGCGCCATTCAAACATTATTCAGGTTTATGATTTTAATCATGATGGCGATGCCTATTACATTGTCTTTGAATACGTTGCCGGCGTTACCCTACAAGACAGGTTAAAAAAATTAAATGAACTCCACCAGCAGATGCCGGCCGGTGAAGCAATGGATATCGCTGCCGGGCTGGGCGAGGCTGTGCATTATGCTCACAAACAAGGCCTGGTTCATCGCGATATTAAGCCGGCAAATGTGATGTTAAACTCGCGCAATGAGCCGATCCTGATGGATTTTGGCATTGCTAAGATTGTTGGGGGAGCCAAGCATACGGCGACCGGGGCTACATTGGGGACGGCGCAGTATATGTCCCCGGAACAGATCAAGGGCGAGGCGATTGACGCCCGCACGGATATTTATGCTTTGGGCATTACGCTGTTTGAAATGTTAGGCGGCCGTTCACCGTTCGACGCCGATTCGACGATGGCCGTGATGATGATGCATGTGCAAAACCCGGTGCCGGATTTGCGCGATATTCGCCGAGATGTGCCGGTGGATGTGGTGATGATTTTAAAGAAGGCGATGGCGAAGGAGCCAGACGGCCGTTACCAGAATGCCGCTCAGTTTGTTGAAGCGCTGCGCAATGCACGCCTGAACCTGCCTTCTGAGGAGGTGACGTGGGCTGGTGGGGGTGTAACGGCCGTGGAAGACAGGACCATGGTCGAACCAATGCCACCCATCAACGCGACGCAAAAAATCGACCCACCCAAGGGCGTAACGATTGTCGATGCGCAGCCCATTCAAGAACAGTACGTTCCCGTCCTACTTCCCAGCCAACAATACCCTGTGCGACGCAGCTCCAAAAGCAAGCTTCTGGCGTCGGTATTGGTTGTCCTCGTTCTCGCGTTAATTGCTGCCGGTGTCTGGTTTGCCTTTTTCCGTGGTCCAAGCGTAGAAGATCTGCTGGCAGATGCCGATGCCCTGGCCGCCGCCGGGCAATATGACGAAGCGATTTTAGGTTATGAAGATATTCTAAAAAATATTGACCCCGCTAATGCGAACGCCCAAACGGGATTAAAAAACACCTTGCTTACTAAAGCAGAAAAAGCAGACCAGACTGGAGATTTTATTCAGGCTCAAGCCGAATTACAACGACTCTTGCAGTTAAATCCGAACGATGCCAATGTAAATCTGCTTATGGCTCAGAATATGGAAAAGCAAGAACGTTTAGCAGAGAGCTTGCCTTTTTATGAGAAAGCATTGACCGTTGATGAGAACCTTAAACCGGCGCGCGCAGGTTTAGCGTGGGTACATTATCAAATGGGCAAATACGATCAAGCATTAACTACCTTTACAGATTTTGCGAACATGTACCCAAATGATGCGGTTGGATATGAAGGTCAGGCGAAAAGCTACTTTGAGCTAAATTGGTACGAAGAAGCTCTTTTACCCCTTAAACATTGGAGCGAACTCGAACCAGCTGCTCAGGAACCCTATAAAATGTTAGGACTAGCTAATGAACAGCTTGGTAACCTCGATGAAGCAATAAAACATTTTAGCCGTTGGGCCCAACTTTCAGAAACAACCAATTTAGCAGATGTTGAAACAGCTTACGTAAGAATAGCCGATGATCAATTTCAATTAGAGCGATATGAAGACGCCATCGCCACCTACCAATTAATAAATGATCGATTTGCTAATATATGGGCTCTAACACAGATGGGGCGGTGTTACATGCGTCTAGCACAATATTCACAGGCAGAAGAAAGTTTTCGTAAAGTTATCGGACAAGCAACTGAGCTGACTGCTGTCGATTATCAGTGGTTGGGTCGGGCATTATCTGCCCAAGAAAAGTATGCAGAATCTCTTATACCTTATGAGCAAATGTGGGAATTAACGACAGATGACGCAAGTGGTGGCCTCTTATTTGCTGATGCGTTGATAAGAACCGAAGATTATTCCAGAGCATTGACGATTTTAGATGATATAACTCAAATGAAAACATTTGATCCTGAAGAAACACAATTTTGGCGTCTTAAAATTCGTGCTGCTACCCCGCTGAAAATGTATGACTCTGCAATTGAAGCTTATGATGCATGGGCAAAATTAGAACCTGACGATTTGGGCATCCTTATGAATATGGCCTGGCTGTATAGGCAAGCAAATGATCCGGAAAAAGCGGTAGAAATTTACAATCAGGTAATTACTCAGGATTCTAATTTCTTGGAGGCTTACAAAGAACTGGCAAAAGTATTTACAGAACTAAAACAATACTCCGATGCTGTAATTGCTTATCAGAACTGGATTCGACTTGCACCTAATGAAGCCGGGGCGTATTTGAGTTTGGGTTGGTTACTTATTGCTCAAGAATCTTTTGAAGACGCAGCAGAAATGTTTGAAAAAGCATTAACGCTTGCCCCTAACTCAATTGATGATCATTTGGGATTAGGGGTTGCTTATTCTCGAATCAAGCGTTGTCCTGAAGCAATTCCTCACCTTCAATTCGTGCTTGATGCTGGTGATAATGATTTAGCTAAAAGAACGATGGCTGTGTGTACGGGGAATTAAATTTAGGGTACGGTTTTTATCTTGCTCTTAAACTTGCTATTGATTAATTTGCCATAAGAAACCACGTTACCTTAGGGATTTTTTAGAGAATATTTAAAGTTAACAGTTGCGTGAAGAAGTGGATGTGCAGGTATGGCTTGAATTAGTGAAATCTAAATTGCATAAAAGGGTGTTCATACCAATTTTTCTTGTATTTATAATATTAATTGCCATGACTAGGGGACGACTAGGTCTTAGTCTTGGATGGTCGAACATTGGACTGCTTGGTTTGAGCCAGGCATTGATCCAAGATGAAGAATCTAGATGGCCATCATTGTTCCTACCCGAAATGGCATTAGAAAAATCGCTCTTATTTAGCAAAAATCATTCTGCTTGGCGTGCATTGGGTTTTGTGGCAATACTTAAAGGAGAAGAGAGTAAGGCAATATTAGATTGGCAATATGCGGGGGATATGGGGGGCGAATTAATTCGTTGGGGGCACTGTGCGCGTGATGGGCATTGTTATGGGCAAGGGCTGGATTGGTACTATCGGGCATCAAAGGTTGAAACAGGATTGGGAGACTCATGGTATTACATGGCACTTGTTTATTATGGGCAGCAACACTGGGGCGAGGCATTGCAAAGCCTTACGATCTCATTGCAAGCCAGATACTTACTTGAAGTAGGTATTAGTGATGTATATTTGTTGCAAGGTGCAGTATTGCAATCTGCTTCCGATTTTCAAAATATAGATCAGGCATTGGAGTCCATTGATATGGCTCTTTATTTGGATGCATTCAGTTCTGATGCTTTGAAAAGTGAAGCCTTCCACAAACGTGGCTTTATTTATGAGCAACAGGGAATTAATTTGGAGGATGCAATTTCTGAGTACCGTAAAGCTTTAGATCTTCAACCCGATCATCGTTGGGCGCGATTGCGTCTGGGGTACGCTTTGTATTTTGCTTATGGGGATGCTGACCAGGCTGAAGAAGAAATTAAGCAGGCGATTAGGTTGGGGGGGGATGATTTGTTTCTGAGATGGGCTTATCGTTACCTTGGTGATATATATCGCTATGAAAACCGATTTCCTGAGGCAGTAATTGCCTATGAAGAAGCCATGAAGTTTAGTGAGGCAGACGAAGAATTATCTCAATTGTTAGATGACTTACTGCCTTTGCACCCGAACTAGGCGATTGGCTATGTTGCTCCGAGTTATAAAAAATTTTTTCTTTAGTTTCCTTTCGCAGGGCTTGTTGCTTTTATCTAGTTTGGGGATCTATATTCTTGTTGGTCGACAAATGGGACCTGATGGTTTGGGGCAGTTTTCGTTTGTAATGGCATATATAGGATTGTTTACATTCTTGCCTGATTTGGGATTAAATCTTTTTTTAATTCGAGAAGTGTCGCGTGATCCGAGAATGGTTCGATACTATATGGGATATGCTTTTGTATTGGTACTGATCTTATCCCCTATTTCGTTTGTAACGACTGTTTGCTTAAGTCAGGCATTAAAATTTGATGACGTTGTGCGCCAGAGCATTTATTTGGGGGCAGGATGGGTTATTGTCGGAGCATATCTTGCAATATTCCGTGCATCTTTTCATGCATATGAAAAAATGGAATATGAAACGACAATGGTGTTAACGGAACGAGCCGTGGCGTTTGTTGGTTCTGTATTGGTGCTAGTCTTGGGAATGGGTGTTGTTGGGTTAATTGGTGTTCAATTCTTTGCCCGTTTAGTTGCATTGATCGTTGCAGGTATTGTGTTTGTGGTCAAGATCGACGCTTTTCCCCGGTTAACCTTCGATAATGAAATATCTTTTCAGATGCTTAAAAAATCTTTGCCGTTTGCTCTAAATGCACTAACAACTACTATTTATATCCAGTTGGATTTGGTGTTGCTAGGGATGTGGTGGGGAGATGAAGCGAGTGGTTATTATCGAGCAGCGACGAGTTTGATTATACCCTTGGCGGTTATTGCAACTTCGTTAAATGTTGCTCTTTTTCCAAATATGGCGCGCTCTTTTTATATTTCTTTAGATCAAACGAAGTATTTGTTAGCAGCAGCCATACGTTATTTGTTTATGATCGGTTGGCCATTAGCGTTGGGCATTGCGCTGTTGTCGCCAGCAATTATCGACTTTGTTTATGGTGCTGCATTTGCGCCATCAGTATTAGCTTTGCGTATTTTGGCGCTTATTGTGCCCATGCGTTTTGTTAACAATGCAATAGGGAGTGGGTTAACGGCCGTGAATCGCCAAGGCGTGCGTTCAACTATTATCCTTATTTGTGCTGGACTAAATTTGTTGTTGAATATTATCTTGATTCCTCGGTTTTCTTTTATTGGGGCTAGTTATTCCACTTTGGGAACGGAAATAGTCATTCTCGTCTCCTTAATGTGGAGTATCAGTATTTATGTTGGGCGTTTACAGTTGAGAGGATTAATAAGTAAAGTATGCTTTGCTGGACTTCTAATGGCTGTGGTAACGTACCTGCTGCGAGACATCTATTTATTATTCGTTATTCCCATTTCTGTAGTTGTCTACGTGGCGTCACTATGGATGTTGAAAGCAATTCCCTCAGATGATCTAGCTCGTATAAAAGTAATGGTGTCGCGCCGATCTATCAGATCTTCTTTGGAGGCCTAAAGTTTATTATGCAATTAGCTTGTCCAGACTGTTCATCTTTTTTGCAGGAGCAAGAACGGCACTTAATTTGCCCGAATTGCGATCGTATTTGGGCGTTGGACGATGGTATTGCCCGATTTGTCGAGAATGCTTACTATTGGGGTGAAATCCCACAAGATTTGATGAGGAAAGTCAACACACACGCTGAAGCACATGGCTGGATTTCAGCTTTGAATGCATATGTGAAAGATGATTATGCCAATATCTATAATTATGTTACCGACGCCAACCGGGCAGATTTCACATATTTCATACCATTAACGCAAGATAGCGTAGTGCTAGATGTCGGCAGCGGGTGGGGAACCATACCATACCTATTGGCTTTGCGGCATAAGCATGTTGTTTCATTGGAAAGCGTGGAGGAACGCATTATTTTCCAGCGTATCCGAGCTGAACAAGAAGGGTTGGATAATCTTCAATTGATTCAGGCCAGTTTTTTACGGATGCCTTTAGCAGAAAACAGTTTTGATTTAGCAATATTAAACGGTGTTTTAGAATGGATTGGTATTGCTTCTGAAGTAAAATCGCCTCGAGAACTACAATTGAATGTATTGCGCAAATTGTGGTCTAGCCTTAAGCCCGGTGGATATTTATATGTGGGCATTGAAAACCGGTTTGGGTACGATTATTTTTTGGGTGGTCCAGATCATAGTGGCATTCCGTTTACCAGTTTGATGCCACGATCGATGGCAAATATGGTGATGTCTCGAAAATCGGGTAACACTTGGCGAACGAAACAGGGAGTTGACGCCTACCGTACATATACTTACTCCTATTGGGGGTACAAAAAATTGTTACAAGAGGCCGGTTTTGATAATGTTCAAGTGAATTTGGTTTTTCCTGATTATAATCATCCAGCTTATATTGTTCCGGCAACAGATAAAGAAATTTTTCAATATATTGTGCAACAGTTGTATTCTGGTCAGACTGTAAAACGTAAATTGTTGCGAACTGCGGCTACTCTGACGGCACCTTTGGGTTTACAACGTGTTTTTTCACTTTGTTTTAGTATTTTTGCACAAAAGCTATGATCTCTTTTATTGAAGCGATTCTTCAAGAAAATTGGAGCGTTTGGTTTCCCGAACGGCCGTTCACCCGTCTACGTTATGCAAAAATTGCGGGTAACTCTCTGTTGTCAGGACGAGTAGTGTTATTGGGATTTCCCCCTAATGCTGATTTCCCGCTATTAGTTGTTAAATTTCCGCGCACTAATCATTATGTAGGATTAATTGAACAGGAATTTTTGGCGCTTCAAAAAATTAATACTGTTTGGCCGCAAGCAACTGCACCAAAGCCATTGTGGTTCGGGGATATGGGTTTTACAAAAGCAAGTATGGAAACGGCCGTTGTTGGTCGATTAATGGGCAATATGCGCAGTCCTTGGCTTTCTGATGAATCACACATAACTCGGGAAACCGTCAGACAGCATTTAGAAATGGCGTTTGGTTGGTTATCGACCTTCCACAAACAAACCACAACAGACTATAATCATTTTGCCCCAACAACCTGGTTGCGTAATAGCAATAATTTAAGCTCACAACACACCCAGTGTTTAAATTGGATAACTGCACAGCTGTCCAGGCAACTAACAAATCACCCATTACCCTTAATTTGTGAACATGGCGATTTCTGGGCTGGTAATCTTTACATTCAGTCTGACCAACATATTGGGGTGATCGATTGGGGAGATGCAGCTTGGGACCAATTGCCATTATTTGACGCCGCATTTTTTATTACCAGCTATGCTTTGGGATTCATGCCTGTTTCTGATGATTCATTATGGATGTTTAAGCAGTTACTAGACTCTCAATCGTGGTTGGCTATCGCATCTCAAACCGTTCTTCGCCAATATTTTCAGGAGATCGGCATCCCAAATATCGATTTACCGACATTAATAGGGTTGGCTCTATTACGGCGTGTGCAAACTGAGGCAGAACGGCCGTTTCAAAATAATACTTATTCTCGAATGTTGGACTATTGGTACCATACAGTCGTTGAAGAAAAAAATGGAAACAAACATTTACCTAGCTGAAAAACGACCACCACTTTATCTCATCGTACTCATGGCTCTCATTGCTGTTGTATTAGCCCTATTTGTCCATCCTGCAATCTTCGTCATCAGCTCATTATGCCTGACTATCGGCCTGTTATTTCTTCGTAAACCGTTTTTTGTTTTACTGTTTCTTGTTTTCTCCCGTGCTGGGATCGACAAATTTGCTAGACAATATCGTTTGTTAGAGGATACCTCCCTAAGCATAAACCTATTAGGTATCCTAAATATAGCACTCATTTTTTTAGTTATCTTTTATTTTCTTTTCATGAAAAAGAAAATCCCCAATCAACCATTTTGGCTCACTTTCAGCACTTTTCTATACGTAGCTATCATAACAATTTTCATTTCAAACAACCGTGTCTTATCGTTGCGCGGAATAATGCAGGTTGGCTCATATTTGGCCATCTATTTACTCTTAGTCAACCAACTCAAACACCCAAAAGATTTACATAAACTACGATTTGCAATCATCACCTCCACAATTATTCCTGTTGTGTTTGGGATCTATCAATTCTTTACTGGTACAGGTAATACCGAAATTTCCCCCGGGATAAATCGAATTATGGGCACATTTTTCCATCCCAGTGCTTTTGGGATGTACCTAATTATTCTGTGGCCCCTACTTTTTTTTCAGTGGTATCAGGCAAAAAAAAGATTTCCGCAACTTTTTTTGACAATTTTGTTACTATCCGTCACATTTTGCTTATTTATGACATACACCCGTATTGTATGGTTGGCATTCATTCTCAACGTTCTTGGGGTTCTCTTTATCTTTCGAAGATTCCGATTGATGATTTTAATTGGGATGATTGGTGCATCTCTCGCCATAATAAGTTGGCAACCAATCATGGCTCGATTTAGTGAAGCAATACGATTTGAGAATGGGCATTTTGTTTTTTCCGAACTAGGTTCTGTCGCTTGGCGTTTTCAGCAATGGCAAATTGCAACCAGACTTTTTAAAGAGAACCCATTACTTGGCATTGGTTGGTGGACCTTTCCTGATTATAATGTTTGGTCCTCAACACCTCATAATGACTACTTGCGCCTTGCCGCAGAAACAGGCATTCTAGGGCTAATATTTTATGTGGTCCTTATGTTAAATGTTATATTTTATCTTTGGTCTGCTCGCAAAAATATGCCCCGTTTTTCACCCCTAACTCAACAAATTGGAATAGTCTTGCTGGCCATATTCAGCTATATTCTTCTCAGCCTTACAGACAATCCTCTCGGACAGCCAGAAGTAAGTTGGTATTTATGGGCGTTAATTGCCTTGGCTGTAGGTTCCATAACTCATTATCGTCAGTTTGTAACAAAATGAACCCCTTTTTACCATTTGTATCTATCATCGTACCAACCTATAACCGCGAAGAAGTCTTGTGTCAGACTATTACATATCTCCTAACACAAAATTATCCAACTTACGAAATTATTGTTGTAGATCAGACTACAAACCATGACATCTCAACTCAAGAATACTTAAAAAAACATGCAGCAGAAATCCGCTATTTTCAGTCAGCAATACCAAGCTTGCCCAAAGCCAGAAACTTTGGGGTACAACAAGCGAAAGGTGAAATAATTGTATTCGTAGATGATGATGTTGAGGTGGGCAAAAATTGGCTTCATGCCCATGTCAAAAATTTCCATGATGCTTCTATAGGTGGTGTCTCTGGTCGTATAATTGAAGACAATGTTCCGATAATAAACACTAATGATATTGGTCGTGTTACGAAATGGGGTCGTGTGGTCGGTAATCGTGCATCCACAGCGCGCATGCAGATAGACTGGGCAAGCGGTGGTAATGCCTCTTTCCGCCGAATACTCGTAGAAAAAATTGGTGGATTCGATGAAGCGTTTCAGGGCAATGCGATTTTCGAAGACACCGACTTTTCTTTCCGATTAAGAAGTTTAGGGTACAAAATCTATTTCGATCCTGAAGCAGTTCTTATTCATTTAGCTGTTAGTCAGGGGGGATGTGAAACCCGAACTAAAGATAGAGTCAATTACTATTATTGGTTCTTGCACAATAAAACCCTTTTCTTCCTGAAAAACTTCTCGCTTTATTACTGGCCGTTGATGTTTATCACTAACTTCCTTCGGGCCATTAAAGTGGGCCTGGTAGAATCGCATAGTGTGAAAACTTTTTTTTATTTATGCCAAGCAATATTAGCTGGATCAAAGCTGTATAGACAGAATCGTCGATGAAAGTATTATTATTACGTCCACAAATTGAAGCCGGAGGGGCTAGCCGTGTAATCATCCAATTAGTTAGTGGCTTGAAGGCATCTGGAGTTGAGGTTGAGGTTGCAACTGCTGGGGGTGAATGGCTCCCAAAATTAGAAGAAATAGTTACTTGTCATAAAATTTCTTTGTATCCTTCAACCCCTCAAAACCTTCTCCGATCTATCTTGGAACTACACAAATTGGTTTCAATAGAAAAGTATCAGCTCTTAAATCCTCATCACCGGTTTGCTTCAATTGCATGCAACTTGTTGCCTGTTCGTAAATTAATTCCGATTGTAAGTACAGTCCATGAAACAAAAACAGACCGTACTATATTTTCATCTTTAACTTTTGCGCCAAAAGCCATTGTTTTTAGTCAGGCTGTCAAAGAAAATTTAATCAGATACCATCATTTCATTGACCATGATATTTTTCTCGTTCCAATGGGGGTTGATGTTCTTCCACCAGATCACAAAGAGTTGGCGGTAGTAAAAAAAGAATTTTTGTTGAGCGAAGACGCGCCGACAGTTTCTTGCATCACAAGATTATCGCAAGAAAAAGGATGTGAGACATTTTTGCGTGCAGTCGCCTTGGTGCTTTCCAGAGGGATTCGCGTCAAATTTCTGTTAGTTGGTGATGGTCCACAAAAAAACGAACTGAGTGTCTTGGCTGAACGATTGAATTTAAAAGGGTTTCTTGAATTTACAGGTTGGCGAAATGATGTGCCAGCCATTATTGAAAACTCTAATTTCCTAGTATTACCTTCTATTTCAGAAGGGGTTGGCATTGCAATAATTGAAGGCATGGCACTAAAGAAACCTACTATCGGGACCTTAACGGGAGGTATCCCAGAGGTAATTAAAGATTTAGAAACAGGCTTGTTAGTTCCGCCTGGTGATCCGGAAGCGTTAGCCAATGCCATCATATCCTTAATTGAAGACCAAGCATTTTGCCGTCAACTTGGTCTTGCAGGACAGAAACATTACGAGGAACGGTTTTCTCTAAAAAACATGATCGAACGAACGCTTGAGACATATACGACCTTGTCAATTCAAGGATCAGAAAATAAAAGCCGCAGTTTTATTGGCAGGGGAAAATAAGCGCTTTAATGAGAAAGCAGAGAGCAATTATTTTTGGTGTCCCTATTGATGATGTTTTATGTGACGAATTAATTCAATTTATCGTAGATACATGTATCTCCGATAACAAGGCAATAGTTGCTAATGTTAATGTTTACGCTTTGAATCAGGCTTATCAATTACCACGGTTTCGTGAGTTTTTGAACAAAGCTGATTTTGTGTTTTGTGATGGTTTTGGGGTGAAATGGGGTGGACGCATCTTAGGTTTCAACATTAAGCATCGATATACACCGCCTGACTGGATTGATTTGCTCGGCGATAAATTATGCGAGTCGGATATTTCGATGTATTTCTTAGGTGGTAAACCTGATATTGCTCAAAAAGCTTCTCGAAAATTGATGGATCGTCACCCGGGATTACGTATTGTAGGTTGGCATCATGGATATTTTGATAAACAAGTAAGATCGGCGGAGAATATGGCGTTAATTGAGGACATCAATCGAGTGAAACCTAATGTGCTTCTTGTTGGTTTTGGAATGCCGCTTCAGGAATTTTGGTTGATGGAAAACTGGTTACATATTCAGGCAAATGTGGCACTTCCAGTCGGGGCTTTGTTTGATTATGTGGCAGAAACGATTCCACGTGCTCCACGTTGGATGACTGATAATGGGTTGGAATGGCTGGGTCGCTTAGTGGTGGAACCCGAGCGACTTTGGCGAAGATATATTATTGGGAATCCTTTGTTTTTATTACGAGTCATCAAACAGCGTTTCGGCTTATTGAAATTAGATTAAACTGGATTTCTAAATGCCAACGCAGGTTCTTTTTTTAGTCCATCGCAAAACATACTCGTTTTGGTCGAAAGTTATTTTATTACTGGCTCTATCGCCAGTCCTTGTTTTTCCCAACCTCTTCCCCCTCCTCACGGCCGTTTCCCTCTCCCTCCTCCTTCTCCTCTTCTTCCTCCGCCCACTCAAACCGTCGCCCTTCAACGTGGTCTGGCTCGCCTGGTGGCTCATGGTCCTGGTCGCCGTCCTCGTCACGGCCGACCCCGACCTGACCCTGCCCAAATTCACCGGCCTCATCCTCGGATTTGCCTGGTGGGTCTACCTGAGCCGAGCCGTCAACGGCCGTTCCTCCCTCATCCTCGCCTTCATCTTTTGGGGCCTGCTCGGGATGGGGTTTGCCGTCATTGGCGTTCTCAGCGCGACCTGGCTCTTTAAGATTCCCGGCATATCGGCCATTTTACAGGCCTTGCCCGGTCAAATTCTGCAATT
The DNA here is from genome assembly GCA_017993775.1 of Chloroflexota bacterium. GTDB lineage: Bacteria > Chloroflexota > Anaerolineae > Promineifilales > Promineifilaceae > Leptovillus. The sequence continues at coordinate 16,137 of JAGOMA010000043.1, forward strand.
ACCCGGCTCCGATTCCGGCGTGCAGCCCAATCAGTTGGCCGGTACGCTGCTGCTGTACTTGCCGTTTTTAGTTTCCCTGCTCATTGGTTGGCGACCCGCCGCCCATCGCCGCTGGCTCCTGGCCGCCACGGCCGTTCTCACCCTCATCACCGCCGCCCTGCTCATCCTCACCCAATCCCGCAGCGGCTGGATTGGCGCAGCCGGCGGCCTATTCATCCTATTGTTTTTCTGGGGCGTTGTTTTGCCACAGTCTCGCCCCCGAACCCTCATCTGGACCAGCCTCGGCGCAGGTCTGTTCGCCGTCATCGGCGGGTTATGGGCGATTGGTCCCCAAAGACTCCAGGCAATTTGGTCTGATCCCGGCCAATTGGAGGCCACGGCCGTTGGTTCTCTCAGCACCATCGGTTTTCGGCAGGAAGTGTGGCGCTGGGCCATCATGGCCGTACAAGATTTTCCCTTCACCGGCGCCGGCCTGGGCGCGTTTCGCCATGTCGTCCGCCGCCTATACCCCCTCAACATCAACCCCGCCTACGACATTGCCCACGCCCACAACATATTTTTGCAAACGGCGCTCGACGTTGGTTTGCCCGGTCTAATCGTTTACCTGGCCCTGTTGTTGCTTGCTTTTTGGCTCGGCTGGCAGGTAGCGCGGGGTGATGAGACATTACAGCCGTTTGCCTTCGGCCTCCTGGCCGGCTTTGCCGCCCTGCACATCTACGGTCTCACCGACGCCCTGGCCCTCGGCTCCAAAACCGGTCTCAGCTTTTGGTTGGCTCTGGGATTATTAACCGCCATGCACCAGATCAGGCGGCAAACGGCCGTTACTCAATCCCCACTCGTTCTCCCAGATGCGCCAACGCCTCCCCCAGATCATCCAGCGCCCGATCCAGCCGCTTTGTAGCCGGTTCGTCCGTGTTCGCTTCAATCGAGGTGGACAACGGCCGTTTCTCCAACACCTCGCGCACCACCCGCAAATCACCCTTCGCCTCCTGGATCGCCGCCAACTCTTCAATCACAAACCGGCGGCTCAGGCGAATGCCGTGTCGCGCCAAAATCTCCTTATACACCTCATAATCCTTGGCCAGCTCCAGCGTCACCGACTCATACCCGTGTTGGGCGATGATTAACCGCGCCGAAAAGCGCATGATGTTATAAAACTGCATCTGGTAATCATCCGGGCGCGGTTCAATCAAAATAATGTCTACGTCCGGATGCGACCGGCGCAGTTGTTTGATGTGATAATGCAGCCCGGCGTGCGTAAACGTGCGAAATACCTGATTGGCCACCGCTTGCAGCCCTTTCTCGCTCAAATGCTGCCGCTGCGGATCATCCCCCTTATCTGGCCCCAGGAAAGGAATAAACGCTTCCCGACTGTTGTCGTATGGAACCATCGGGTTGATGCACAGCACCAGTTTAGCTCCCTGCTCAATAGCCACATCCAGGCTGGCATTGCCCCGCAGCCCGCCATCCACATATTCCACGCCATCCACCAAAATCGGTTTATACATCATCGGCAGCGCCGACGAAGCCGCCACCGCCTGCGAAATAGGCGTTTGCGCCTGCTCATACCGGCTAAAAACCGCCCGTTCGCCATTTTCCAAATTGGTGGCAATCAGAAAAAGGTCTTTTTTCAATTGTGAAAAATCGTTACTTCCGCCCAACGCCGCCAATAATTGGGCCACATAATCGGCCAGCGCCTGGCTGTCGTAAAAAGCGGAAGGCAGCCCTTCCAACATGAACCACAGCACATCGAACAGCGTCATATCTTTGCTGTTGCGCCAATAATGGGACCACGCCCGCACCAGCATTTGCGGCAAGCCCAGGCTGCGCCGCACAATTTCGCCGGTGTTAAAGCGCATAATGTCGCGCCGCATCACCGGCGCGATGGCGGGGATGGACCCGGCCAGCGCCTGCATCATCGTTTCGGGCCGCACGCCATTTGCCAGCCCGGCCGACACCAACGCCCCGGCGCTTGTGCCCACGTAAACGTCAAAATCATTCACGCTCAGGTCTACCAACAGATCGTTGACGGCTCGCAGCGCGCCGATTTCATAAACCAGTCCGGTCAAACCACCGCCGGCCAGGACTACGGCCGTTTTGCTGCGCGTCGCCTGAGTTCGCCTGTTTTCAGAAAGGTTTGTCTTCATCACTTGCCTCGTGCCCAATGACTGCGCTAGGGTACACCCGCAGTCGCTATCTGACCCTGATTATAGCCCAGAATCCACTCGGAACAGCTCTGGACCAGGTTTTTTAAATTTTTGCTGCTGCGGCTCCAGGGCCTCCAAACGATTAGAAACAGGTGTTTCGCCTGTTTCCCTGCTCATTTCCTTAGACAAAAGAAATCCGTTTTACCAGACTCTGTGCCTGGCTGGCTGAGTGACTGACAAAACTTATCTAACCGCGGAGAATGCGGAGAGCGCGGAGTTTGTACCAGAGAAAATCTCCGCGCCCTTTGCGCTCTCCGCGGTAATATTCTGAGATCTGTCAGTCAATCAGGCATGGCTGGACATCTTCATGCTGCCTAGGACCCCCATATATGGCCGGCTCAAAATCCTCCCTGGTTCCCGGTCTGAACCATATCTGGGGTCGGCGGCTCGTATATGGTAATTATTGCCATATATTGACTTCAAAATGCTGTCGCATGCTTCGCTCATCCTTCGTACTTCCTTCGCTCATCCTTCGCTCATCCTTCTTAAACCCTTTTTGGCGCAATCTACCACCCCATATATGCCGGTTGTTGCCTACTGTTTTTTCGTTCCAGGTAATGCCCGGGCAAGCTTTTGCTAAGCGGAAATCATGGTGACAAAACCGGGACCCTGTGTTATCTTTGAACCAGGGAAAGTAGCTACCCAATCATGCCAACTAACCGAGTGAATCGTGACGGATAAACGAGACGCCAATTTTATTTACAGGCGTCCTCCGCCATCCGTTAATTAACCAACACATTTAAGACAGCCGGAGGTAAATAATGGGCGTACCATTTGCAACAGAAGCATGGATTAAAGCACTTCAGGAAGAGTTGAACAAAAGCGCAGGTTATGCGGAAGCTGCCAAAGCCTGGGAGGGCGATTTCTATTTTGTCGTCACCGCAGGTGATGGCATCCCCCAAGATGTATATATGTACATGGACCTGTGGCACGGTGAATGTCGTGACGCCATGGAAATTTCCGACGCTGCCTCGAAAGACCCCGCATTTGTCATGAGCGCTCCGGTCGATGTCTGGCGTAAAGTGGTGGAGAAGAAAATCGATCCCATCAAAGGGTTAATGACCCGCCAGCTCAAACTCAAGGGCAACATGATGAAAATTATGAAAGCCCCGAAAGCGGCCATCGAACTTGTCGAATGCACCACCCGCATCGATACTGAATGGCCCGCCTGACCGCGAACCATTCGACCATTCCACACCCAATCATCTGACTATGTGGTTCTTCCGCTGTCCTCAAATTTGTTTTGGTGATGATGCCCTGAGCCAATTAGCGCTCATTCAGGGCAAACGTGCCTTTATCGTGACGGATCCGGTTATCGAGCAGTTGGGTTTTGTAACGGCCGTGCAAACCCAACTCCAAGCCGCCGGTCTACACAGCCAGGTCTTCGCCGAAGTCGAACCCGACCCCTCGCTGCAAACTGTTCGGCGCGGCGCTGCCCAAATGTTGGCCTACCAGCCAGACTGGATCATCGGCCTGGGCGGCGGCTCCAGCATGGACGCCGCCAAAGCCATGTGGATTCATTACGAACGACCCGACATCGAACCCGAAGCCATCAGCCCCTTCGAAGAACTGGGTCTTCGCCAGAAAGCACGGCTGATCTGCATCCCCACCACCGCCGGAACCGGCTCCGAAGCCGGCTACGCCATCATCCTTACCGATACGGAAAACGCCCGCAAACTGACCCTCGGCTCACCGGAAGCCACGCCGGATATGGCTATTGTCGATCCTTATTTCACGGCGCAGCTTCCCCGCCAGGTCACCGCCGACACCGGCATCGACGTGCTGACCCACGCCATCGAAGCCTACATTTGCAGTTGGGCCAACGACTTTACCGACGGGCTTTGTTTGCAGGCTGTGCGCCTGGTTTTTGCCCATTTGCCCCGCGCTGTAGCCAACGGCCACGGCGACAACGAAGCCCGCGAGAAAATGGCCAATGCCGCCACCATCGCCGGAATGGTCTTGGGCAACAGTTCGGTTGCCTTAGCCCATGCCTTGGGGCACACGGCCGGCGCGTTGTTTCATGAAGTGCCGCACGGCCGTATCACCGCCATTTTCCTGCCCTACACCCTGCAATTTGTGGCCAACGGCGGCGCCGGCCGCTTCCGCGACATTGCCAACGTGCTGCACCTGCCCGCCGCCGATGAACAAGAAGCCGTAGACAGTGTGGTAACGGCCGTGTTCCAACTCCTGGACCAGATCGGCCTGCCCGGCAGCCTGAAAGCCGCCGGTATTTCCGAAGACCAATTCCTAGAGCTGCTGCCCCGAATGGTGGAACACGTCGAAATCGACGCCAACGTCCTCATGTCGCCGCGCATCCCCACCGCCACCGAAGTGGAAAAGCTTCTGCGCTATGCCTACGACGGCCGTGCGGTTGATTTTTAACCCTAGATTGGACCAATCTCCCAGATTGGTCCAATCTTTTTGCTCCTACTTGTTAGCCTGCCTCTTCTCCTTCCCCTAGCTGCGGCTGCGACTCAATCGACCCAATGCCCAACGGCTGCCATTTTTGCTTGATCTCGCCGCTGCGCAGTCGATGCTCCGCCCCGCCGCGCGCCCGCGTCTCCCCGAATCCTTCCGGCTCGATAAACATGCGCTGCCCTTCCAGCAGCCCCAAAATGCCTTCCTGGCCCGGTTCCGGGCGCGGCGCAATCAACGCTTCTTGAGCTTTGATGGCATCCGGGTCGTAATCGATCGGCTCGGTGTAAGTGGTGATGAAGCCCTCGAAATTGCGCAGCACGACTTTGCCCGGCGCTTGCGCCAGCACGTAGTTGGGCGTTACCGGGATTTTGCCGCCGCCGCCCGGCGCATCCACTACGTAGGTGGGCACAGCATAGCCGGAGGTGTGCCCACGCAGCCCTTCCATGATCTCGATGCCTTTGGCGACGGTGGTGCGCAGGTGGCCCGAACCGGCCACAAGATCGCACTGGTAGAGGTAATACGGCCGTACCCGAATCTTCACCAAATCGTGCACCAGCTTGCGCTGGATGTGCACCGAATCGTTGATCCCGGCCAGCAGCACGCTCTGGTTGCCCAGCGGCACGCCCGCCCGGCTCAACCGATCCGTCGCCGCCGCCAGTTCCGGCGTAATTTCCTTGGGATGGTTCACGTGGATGTTGATCCACAGCGGGTGATACTTCTGGATCATGTCGCAAAATTCTTCTGTCACGCGCATGGGCAAAAAGACCGGCACCCGCGACCCGATGCGGATAATTTCCAGGTGCGGAATGGCCCGCAGGCGGCCCAGGATCATGTCCAGCAGTTTGGGAGCCAGCACCATCGGGTCGCCGCCAGACAGGAGCACATCGCGGATTTGCGGCGTGCGCTCAATGTAGTCGATTTGCGCGTCAAATTCGGCGCGGCTAAACGTCTGCGTCGGGTCGCCGACGATGCGGCTGCGCGTGCAGTAGCGGCAGTAGCTGGCGCACTGGGTGGTAATGAGCATCAGCACCCGGTCTGGGTAGCGGTGAACCAGGCCGGGAACCGGCGAATGTTTATCTTCGGCCAGCGAATCTTCCATCATCGATTCAAAGGGGACCATTTCTCGCGCCGTGGGGATGATTTGTTTGCGTACAGGGCAGTTGGGGTCGTCTGGATCAATCAGGCTGGCGAAATAAGGCGTAATGTCTACGCGGAACAGACCTTTGGCGCTTAGCGCCTGCCGTTCGGAGTCGGTCAGGTTGATGACTTTTTCTAGTTCGCTGACGGAATTGAGGCGGTGGCTCATTTGCCAGCGCCAGTCCATCCATTGCTCGTCGGGCACGTCTTGCCAATAGGGCGCGCGGGTGTAGACAGTTTCGGTGATGGGGGTTGCTGTTTGGGGTTTACTCATGGGAACACTCCTTTTAGGTCGTATGGTGGGTGTGGGAAGAAATCAGATTTCGTGCAGTTTGATGCGTGTGGGATTTTACGGGTAACTTGGCCTTTAGACAACGCTGGAAAGGAAAGGTTAACATACAAGTAATATCAGTTGTCTGGCGGTTTGGAAATTTGTCTGGGGGGCAATTTGTTCGGTTTGTTGGCGGAGGTAGGTGAGGGTGAGGGCAGGGGAACGGCCGTGGGGATTGCGGCGCGAACCAGATTCAGGGTGTATTTGCCGGTGTTGGAACAGCCATAACCATGACCGGCGCCGAGGTAGTTAAATTGGTGGTTTGGTTCTTCAGGCGGAAACCCAAGGGGGTTTGTTGAATCAGGATTGTGTTCCTGAGGTTGAACAACTCTTTGGGTTTTGGGTGTGTGTGCGGCGGTTTCGCATCAATTCCAGGCCAGCTGGCTGCGTGTGCGCCAGTATTGGGCGGGTGGTTCGACGAGTGATTGCAGGCGCACGGCCGTTTCTACATCCCAGTCTACCGTTATCGCCTGTATATTGGCCTGGAGTTGGTCCACGGCGGCCGCGCCGCTGAGCGTGACGCCGACCCAGGGCTGCGCCAGGACGCCGGCCAGCGCCAGGGCATCCATCGTGGCGCCTTTTTCGGCGGCAAGCTGGCGCAGGAGCTGCATTTTGGGTTCCTGGCTGCGGGGGGTCAGACGGCCGTTGGCCAGCGCCTCCTTCACAATCACCCCCAACCCGGCTTCGTGGGCTGTTTGCAGGGCCGCGCCCGCCGAGGGTTCCAGTAAGTTCCAGGTGGCCTGTACTGCGTCGAAAAGTAGACGGCCGTCGGCCAGCTGAATGTCCAGGGCGCGGTACAGGGTGTCGGCCTGCCGGTCGCCGCTGAGCGATAGACCGATTTTCAGTCCGTCTGCCTTCAGCCGCGCCAATTCCGCCAGGACGCCTTCATTTTCCAACACGCCGCTGTCTAATGTGGCTGAATGAATCTGATACAGGTCGAGACAATCGCCCAACAAGGCGCGGCTTTCGCCGATTTGGCGCTGTAAAACCGGCAGCGAATGTTCTTTGACTTCGTGTTTTTCGGCTTCGACCTGCCAGTTGGCGGTGTAGGTGTAGCCCCATTTCGAGCCGATTGTTACCTGGTCGGGGGTGAGTTGGCGGGATTGCAGCCAGGAACCGAGGAACGCTTCGGCACGGCCGTACGAACGGGCGGCGTCAAAATAACGCACACCGGCGGCCCAGGCAGCGTCCAGTACGGCGTGCGCGTGGATTTCCATCGCGGCCACATCGCGGCCGGCGTTCAGGTCTTGGGCGTGGCCCAAATTAATGTAGCCAGGACGGCCTAAAGCGGCCAATCCCAGGCCGATGGGGGATACGCGGAGGCCAGTTTGGCCTAAATTGTGGAGTTTCATGGATATGCCCTTTGTGTACTATTACGGCCGTTTCGCCAAAAATCTATGTTAAGATGGTTTCAGGATGCTCTGTTTTTATTGGTAACTTGTCAATCACAGGAGTAACCATGTACCGGATTAGACACTCTATAGAATATCTTTTTATCGTTGTTTGTGTGCTTGGATTGTTGTTTACAGGGTATATTGTAGCAAGCAGTCAGGCTTCTGTCCTGACGACGGAAATGCCGCAGTGCAGTTTGTGGGCTTATCCGGGGTATCCGGGCCAATCGTTGGTTCTCAGTTATCCAGGCCAAGATTTATGCACCTTCTTACCGCGCGTGGACCGTATTCCGGACGTGTCCGGGGAGCCAACCGCCACGCCCACCCAAACACCCACCGCTACGCCATCACCCACGCCCACGGCCACACCGACCGTGACCCCGAATCCGTATCCTTGATATGGGTCGGGCGACGGACGATATAGACCCCAAGGGTTTGGTGCCCAGCTAATCCAAATTCTCGGGAAAAAACCCTTGGGGTCTATCTGAAAACAGGGAGACGGCCGTTTTCCCCTCATGTTTCGGTTGCGTCATTGTCCGCTTTTGTTACACTGCCTTTGCAAAAAACAGAAGGAAAGGGTTATGACGTTAGACAGTTCAGCCTTGTCAGAGTTTGTTGTGGAGCAGGGTATTCAGGCCGAAATTTTGCACCTGACGGCCGATACGCCCACGGTGGCCGCCGCCGCTGCCGTGATGGGCGTGGCGCCTGATCAGATCATCAAATCGGTGTTGTTTTTGGCCGACGGCGCGCCGGTGCTGGTGGTGAACAATGGTCTGGCGCGGATTGCCTGGAAGCGGCTGGCCGATTATCTGGGTGTGCCGCGCCGCCGCCTGAAAACGGCCGTCGCCGACCAGGTGTTGGCGATTACCGGCTATCCGGTGGGTGCGGTGCCGCCCTTTGGCCATCTAACTCCCTTGCGCACGGTGGTGGATACGGCCGTGTACGATCAATCTATTGTCTACGGCGGCGGCGGCGAAATCCACGCCCTTATGCGCCTGACAACCGCCGAACTGCGGCGCGTTGTCGGCCACGAAGCCGCCGACCTGAGCGAATAACCCATCACCCCCACACCTGAACCCATGAACACAGAACTCCCTGCCATAGATTACAGCCGTAAGTGGTTTGTGATGGCCGCCGTCGCCATGAGCACCTTTCTTTCCACGATCGACGGCAGCATCATCAACGTCGCCATGCCGACCCTGGTTACAGAGCTGAACACAGTTTTTTCGTTGGCGCAGTGGGTGATTCTGGCATATTTGCTTACCCAAACGACGCTTTTGCCCAGCATCGGCCGTTTGGGCGATATGCTGGGCAAAAAACGGTTGTACACGGCCGGTATCGTCATTTTTACGCTGGGTTCGGTGTTGTGCGGCCTGTCGCCGACCGTTTACTGGTTAATTGGGGCGCGGGTGGTGCAGGCTGTGGGGTCGGCTCTGGCTTTGGGGTTGGGCATGGCTATTGTCACCGAGGCTTTCCCGCCGCAGGAGCGGGGCAAGGCGTTGGGCCTAAATGGCACATTTGTCTCGATTGGGGTGGTAATTGGCCCCACGTTGGGCGGCTTGATTTTGGGGTCGTTTAGCTGGCATTGGATTTTCTTTGTGAATTTGCCGGTGGGAATTGTGGGGTTGGTGCTGGCCTGGCGTTACTTGCCCGACATACGCCCTGCCGGGCAGGCACAGTTCGATTTTCCCGGCGCAGTGACCTTGTTTGTCAGTTTGCTGGCCGTTTTGTTGGCCCTGACGCTGGGCCAGCAGGTGGGTTTTTTGGATGGACGCATTCTGGCTTTGTTTGGCACGGCCGTTCTCTTTCTGGTTCTTTTTTTATGGCTGGAAAGCCGTCATCCTCAGCCCATGATCGATTTACGCCTGTTCCGTCATGGCCTGTTCAGTCTGAGTTTGTTTAGCGGAGCGGTGGTTTTTGTGGCTATCGCGGGGACTACGCTGCTGCTGCCGTTTTACTTGCAAGATATGGTAGGTTATAACACCCGGCAGGTTGGCTTGATGATGGCGTTGATACCCGTTTTTTTGGGAATTTCTGCGCCGCTCTCTGGCGCAGCTTCCGACCGGTATGGCACGCGCAGCATCGCCAGCCTGGGGCTGGTCATTTTAGCGGCCGGCTTTTGGGTTATGCGCGGGTTTGATTTACATACGGCCGTGTTCGCTTTTGCCCTTGGCGTGCTGCCAATTGGGTTGGGCATCGGCGTGTTCCAATCGCCCAACAACAGCGCCGTGATGGGTTCCGTGCCCCACGAGCATCTGGGCATTGCCTCCGGCCTGCTTGGCCTGAGCCGCACGCTGGGCCAAACAGCGGGCATTGCTCTGTTTGGCGCGCTGTGGGCAGGGCGGGTGGCCGCTTATGCCGGGACAACGCTGCCCGGCGGCGCCACGACCGCGCCTGTTTCGGCGCAAATCGCCGGTTTGAGCGATACCTTCCTGGCTTTGATGGTTCTGACGCTCGTCGCTCTGGCCATGAGCGTGTGGGGCATTGTTCAGGACCGACGAAATAAAACAATACACAGGTGAGACATGCGATTGTTTGAATGGTTGATATTGTTGCCCTTGCTGCCGGTGCTGATTTGGCCGCTGCTGCCCGTCCGGCGCCCGCGCGTGGTAGATTTTTTGCCGTTAACGGCCGTGGCCTTCTTCTTTCTCCACTACTTTATAGAAGGCGGGCGCTGGCAAATGATACCGGCTTATGTGTTTGTGCTGGTGGTTTTTCTGGCAACGGCAGCCCGCTTGTGGCCCTCGTTGTCGCCACGGCCGGACGTTGAAAGTATCTCCGGCAAGAAGATCATCGCCGTTGTGGCCGGGCTGCTGCTCTGGCTGGCAGTTTTGGCGCTGCCGGTGCTGCTGCCGGTTCCCAAACTGCCATCGCTCACCGGCTCATACGCCGTCGGCACACGCACCTTTCACCTGGTGGACCGATCACGCCCAGAAATTTATACGGCGCAGCCGGACGATAAGCGCGAGATTATGGTGCAGGTGTGGTATCCGGCGGCGGCTGATGCCCAGGGAGAAGAAGCGCCGTTTATGGACCAGCTGGACGTGGTGGGCGCGACGTTGGCGGAGCGATTGGGGCTGCCCTCGTTTTTGCTGAATCATATCAATCTGGTGCATACGCAAACCATTGTCGACGCGCCGCTGGCGAGCAATGGCGCGCCGTTTCCGGTGTTAACTTTTTCGCATGGGCTGCAAGGTATTCGCGGGCAAAATACGAGTTTGGTGCGCGATTTGGCCAGTCATGGGTTTGTGGTGGCGACCATCGACCATACCTATGGCAATGCTATCACTGTGTTTCCTGACGGCCGTGCAGTTCTTTATGATCCCGCTGTCCTTTCGGGTGAGGGCGAACCACCGCACACCAGCAATACCCTGGTTGGCGTCTGGGCCGACGACATTGGTTTTGTGCTGGATAAGCTGGCGGTCTGGAATGAGGAGGCGGGTAATGCGTTTAACGGCCGTCTCGACCTTTCCCGCGTGGGTGTGTTTGGGCACTCTACCGGCGGCGGGGCGACGGTGCAGTTTTGTGGCCGCGATCCGCGCTGCCAGGCTGGTGTCGGTCTGGATGCCTGGGTCGTGCCGGTTTCTGGGGTCATTGTGGCCGGCGGGTTGGACCAGCCATTCATGTTCTTGCGCGCGGCGCAGTGGGAGTTTAACGACGCGGCGGCCAACGACGCCATCGCCGAGACATTGTACAATTCGCTGACCCGCACCGGCTATTTGGCGACGGTCAGTGGGGCGGCTCATTTCGATTTCAGCGATTTGCCGCTGTTTTCGCCTTTGGCGCAGCAGTTAGGGCTGTCTGGGCCGATGGCCGGCGATTATGTGGTTGGCCTGGTGAATGATTTTGTGGTGCGTTTTTTTGCGCAGACCTTACAGGGCGCGGATGAGCCGCTGCCTGTTGTGTACCCGGAAGTGACTGTGGTGGGGAACGGCCGTTAACCCCCGGTAGAAAATTCGGCAAGGAATCATATGCGACCGCTGGAAATAGCCATACTGGCAGGCCATTTGCTGACTGTTGGCTGGCTGTACACCAATCCCGACGCCAGCACCACGGCCGAACGGGCTGTGCCGCTGCTCGTGCCGCTGCTCGTCATCGTCCATACGGCGTGGGAAAAACCGCGCTGGCAGATGGCCCCGGCTTATCTGCAATCGTTGGTGGTGTTAACGGTAGATTGGGCCGGTAAATGGCCGCAGTTTGCCGGCAGCGGCTGGGCGATTTTTTTCGGCGTCGTGGTTTATGGCGCGTCGGTGGGGCTGCCGTATGCGTTGGCTGTGCCCAATTTGCCGAAGCCGACCGGCCGATACGCCATTGGCACGCGCACATTTTATGTGGTAGACACCTCGCGGTCGGATGTGTTTGGCGCAAATCAAGCCGAACCGCGCGAATTAATGTTCCAGGTCTGGTATCCGGCAGTCAGAATGCCGAACGCTCGCCGCGCCCCCTTCATCGCCGATTTTAAGATTGGCGGACCGGCTATTGCCCGCCGTTTTGGTTTTCCGCCGTTTATTTTGCGCCATGTAGACCTGGCGCGGACGCACAGCTATCTGGATTTGCCGGTAGCTGACGATGGCGCGCCATTTCCGGTGCTGACGTTTTCGCATGGGTATCTGGGGCTTCATTCGCAAAATACGTGGCAGATGGAGGAGTTGGCCAGTCATGGATATGTGGTGGCGGCGACCAATCATACGGGCGGGGCGATTTGCACCGTTTTCCCAGACGGCCGTGTGGTTTTTGGCATGACTGCGCCGCCGGATGATATGCCTCTGGAGCAAGCCGGGCTGTTGGGAATGCAGCAGTGGGCGGAGGATGTGCAGTTTGTGCTCGATCAGTTGGCCTGTTGGCAGGCTAATGAGGGGAATGCGTTTTACGGCCGTTTAGATCTATCCCGCGTGGGTAGTTTTGGGCATTCGATGGGTGGGGGAACGGCCGTGCAGTTTGCCCATCTGGACAACCGCTGCCGGGCGCTGCTGTTGTTGGACCCCTGGCTGCGGCCGGTGGACGATGCCATCATTCGGCAGGGTTTCGCCTTTCCGATTTTGTGCCTGATGAGCGTGGGGGAATTTGGCAAAACGAATGGGGCGCTGGCCAAGCAGTTGGCCGCGGCCAGCGGCGAGCGGGGCATGGTGGCTTCCATTGCCGGCAGCGGCCATTACGATTACAGTGATTTGCCGCTGCTTTCGCCGGTGACGCGCATGTTTGGGGCGAAGGGGCCGATTAACGGCCGTCGCGCGGCGCGGATTATCAACGACTATACGCTGGCGTTTTTTGAGGCGGCGCTGCGGGAACGGCCGTCGACGCTGCTGCAGGGGGAGAGCCGGTACAAGGAAGTGCAGGTTAGTAGTTAGGAATAGAAATTAAATACCACACGAAAGATTGGTCCAACCTGAACATGTAAATTATTCAATTCTCGTTCTGTGAGGCATGATTGGGGTTGGGGGTTGGGGGTTGTGGGGGGGGTGCTCATTTGTCTTTGCTGCGCCTGGGCCAGCGGTTATTGAAAAGGCGTTCGAGCTGGCGGCGCAGCCGGGTGTAAAACGAATCGGTAACGGACTGGTCTGGGGGAGTGTAGCTGTCTAAAAATTCGCGTACGGCCGTTTCGCCTGCCAGCATCAATTTCTGATAGGTTTTGTCCGCCGGTAGAGGCTGCACATGAAAGTCGGTTGTGGAGACGCAGCAGTCGCTCACGTCGATGGTGCGTCGCCGGTCCATGGGGCGTCGTTCATGCATTGCGACCTGCGACTCCATCCACGTTTCGAAAAGGTTAGACAGGTACGTTGCGATGTTGGTAATGGGGCGGCGGCCGGCGTTGGGGCAGTCGGGTGGGGTGCAGAGACGGCAGCCTAAGGTTTCCCAGTTGATGCCGTTTCCGTAGAGCGGGTTGTTGGCTGCGTACTGCGGTCCATCAAACAAATGGATGGGATAGTTGGAAAGAATGCCGCCGTCGCCATAAAAATCACCCTGGCCCAGCGAGCGCCCATCGTATTGTGGGGCGGCGAAAAAAAGTGGGATAGATTGTGAGAGGAGGAGGGCGTCACAAACGGCCGTGTCCGGCGTTGTCGCAGCGGAAAAAACCTCCAGACGGTGCTGGGAAATATTGGTAACCACAACGTGTAAATCGCGGCAGCCGTGGGCCTGAAAGTCGGCAAACGTGGCCTCTTTGTTTCCAAGTTGGTTAGCGATGGTGTTTTGCAGCCAATCATAGGCGTATTCCGTGTCGTACCAGCCATAGTGGCGCATCAGGCGGTTCAGGGCATCGACATTTTGGGCCAGGTCGCGGCCCAAGTTGGCGTTGATAAGGCGGGAAGGCATACGCACATTCGTTTTTAACCCCGGTATTTTGCTGTAGTCTAGCGAGCGAAAAACAGCCAGGCTGTCGGCCGCGCTCAGGCGAAAACTCAGAACAGCGGCAATCATGGCCCCGGCTGAAGTGCCGCCGACGCGCTCTATTTGTGACAAAATGCCAGCTTCTTCCAGGCCAGCAATCAGGCCGTGGTAGGCAAAACTTTTTATGCCGCCACCCTGGAAAATCAGGTTTTTGAAGGCGTATTGGGTCATGAATTGCCTTTAGCCGTAAGCCATAGGCGAATTACGGCCGTGGATTATTCGTTTGTTAGCACCAGTTTGCCGCTGAAGTGGCCATCTTGCAGGCGCAGCAGGGCGGCTGGCCCTTCGTTCAGGGGATAGAGGGTGTCGATGATGGGGTGGAGACGGCCGTTAAACACCAGCGCCATGACTTCTTCATAATCTATGCTGGTTCCCATGGTGCTGCCGATGATGCGCAATTGTTTGCCGAATACCAGCCGATTGTCGATTTCAAATTTGGGGCCGCTGGTGTTGCCCACAGTGAGCAAGCGGCCGCCGCGCTTCAGCGCCCGCAGCGAGGCAGAATATGTGGCTGCGCCTACATTATCCACGACCACGTCCACGCCTTGCCGCGCCGTGGCCTTAAATAAGGTTCGGCCCCAATCTTCGGTCTGGCGGTTGATGGTGACGTCTGCGCCCAAGTCGCGCGCCTGAGCCAGCTTTTCTTCCGACGAACCGACCACGTAGATGGGGCCGGCTCCGGCCAGTTTGGCGATTTGTATGGCGGCTGTGTTAACGCCGCCGCCTGCCCCAACGATGAGCACGGATGCGCCGGCCTGCAAGCCGCCGGCTTTAATGAGCGAGTGCCAGGCGGTGACAAATACCAGCGAAGCGGCGGCGGCGGCCGTGAAGGGGAATGTGTCGGGCATTTTTAGGAGATTGCGGGCGGGAACGGCCGTATACTCGGCAAAAAAACCATCTTCATGTTCGCCCAGAATGGCAAACTGCTGGCACATGTTGTCACGGCCGCTGCGGCAGTAGGCGCACTGCCCGCAAAACAGCGACGGATTCACGGCCACCCGGTCGCCCACGGCAAAATCGACGACGTTGGCCCCAAGTTGGGCAATCACTCCCGCGCCGTCGCTGCCCATGATGTGCGGCAGCTTTAATTTTAATCCCGGCCAGCCTTCCACCACCCATAAATCCAGCCGGTTCAGGGCAGCCGCTTTTACTTGCAGCAGCACTTCGTCTGGTTTGATGGTTGGCTCGGCGACATCGGTGTAAACGACGTTCGCCAATGTCCCATGTTCATGAAATACGACAGCTTTCACAGCGCCTCCGTGGTTTATTCGTCGTCCCAGACCTCTTCCAGATTGTCTTTGTAGAATTCGTAAACGTCGGCGTAGCCCAAGATGTCTTCGTTGGTGGTGGTTTGCAGCAGCACGTCTAGCAGGGTGCGCATGGCGGCCTCTTTTTGGTCGTTGCTGTAGTAGGCCAGGGCCAGGAAAACGTGGCCGCTTTTGTTGTCTGGGAATTGGGAAACGGCCGTTTCCAATGCTTCCACCGCCGCGCCAAATTCGCCAATCACCCGGCGGCAGCTGCCCAGGCAAATCAGACATTCCTGCAAATCGTCGCCGCTAAGACCTTCTTCGATAGCGTCTTCGTAGTACGGGATGGCCTCGCGTTCTTCACCCAACACGTCGTATGAGCCGCCGACTTCGTATAGAACAAGCGGGTCTTCGGGGAAATCATCCATCAAAGCCAGTAAAATGGCTTGCGATTCTTCTAATTGATCCTGGTCGCGCAGGTCACGTGCGCGAGCAATTCGTTCGTCTTTTGTCTCCACGTCTTTCTCCTGAATGTGCATGATGGGTCATTGTTGGATCTTGCTTTGAATGATAGACATGCGCGGCCAAATTCGCAACCGGTTTGTGCTTGTCGCCGGGCTTAGGTTTTGGTATTGTCTGGTAATGGTTGAGTCTGTAAGGAGAGGTATTGCCCGATGGTTATGAAAGCAGTAAGACAGCACGTGCATGGGTGGTTGTGGCAAGACAACGGCCGTTCTGCCCTGCTTTTAACTAACCCTAAACCGGCCGAGCAAACGGCCGTTTCCCTTTACCTGCGGTTTGCCCTCATCGTGCGCGGCCCGGAAGACCATGTGTTGCCCGCGCTGCTGCTGGACGATTGGGGCAGCGAAATTCGTGGCCTGGAAATTTATCGCTTCATCCATGAGCACGGCGACGAATTTCCGCGCGCCGAAGTCTTTGGCTTTGATATGGATGGCAGCGAGACGCAGTTGTTCTTGCGCAGCCTGGAATTGTCCATGCGCCTGCCTTCTTATGTCTACACTTCGGCGGACGATCCGTTGGCCGATGGGGCGCGCCTGCACGCCATCCTCCTGCCCACGCCCGGCGTAGAGCAGCCGCAGCGGTTGGAAGGACCGCCGGCCGATTTGTTTGAACGGCCGTTACGCGCCGCACGGGTAAGTTGGTGGCAGGTTCCACCCGATACCACAACCTTTGACTTTGCTTTGTTGGAGGATACATAATGCTGCCTGGTGGCCTGATTCGTCGGGTTTTACAGCTAGGCGCGCTGGCGTTGGTGTTGACGCTGGTGGTGCTGCCTGAGCAAACGGCCGTGGCCGCCAGGGCGGTGACGCCTCTCTTGCAAGAACCCGACGAGGTACCGGCTATCTCGACCATTTGGGGGCCGGGGGTTCAGCAGTGGGCTTTCCACATCGGTGTCCTGGCCAAAGCCCACGGTCTCGATCCCGATTTTATCGCCGCAGTCATCAACGAAGAATCAGATGGCAACCATCACGCCACCAGCCAAAAAGGGGCAGTGGGCCTGATGGGTGTGATGCCCACCGGCCCGGGCCTGGAATGGCGGCCATCGGCCGACGATCTGGCCAATCCGGCCATCAATTTGCGTTGGGGTGTGGCCATTCTGGCGGATGTAGTGCGGCAGGCTGGCGGCGATTTGTATGCCGCCTTAGCCGCCTACAGCGGCGGCTGGGCGAATGTGAACAATGGCGTGCCGCGCAGTTATGCCACCAGTGTGTTGGATAATTACGGCCGTGCCGTGGCGGCGCGCAACAATATCTCTCCGGATATTGCCACCCAATGGACGGTGGCCATCACCATTCGTTATGGCAACGTGCCCAACGAATCACTGCTTATTCTGGGCGATCAGCCGATTTCTGGCCTCTACACGTTTGGCGAGCACGTGGTTTATGATTATGTAGACGATAACGGCCGTGCATATTATGTCTTGGGGTACGCGGTTCCGGTTGCCCTGGTGGCTCCCGTGGAAAACGACACCGTCATTTACGGTGACAGCGAAAGCGTGGATGCCTACTTACGCGCCCGCCTGGGCGATGATGGCGGCATGAAGGCCACGGACAGCAATCCCCAGGTGCTGCTGGCCTGTTTGCCCAGCCTGGATCGTTTGCGGGGTCATGCCAGCACCCGCTGGTTTGCGCCGTCCGATTGCCCGGATTGGCACAGGTGATGCGTGAGCCGTAGGCTGTGGGCCGTTGGCTGTGGGCCGTAGGCTGTGGGCCATTGGCTGTGGGCCATTGGCTGTGGGCCATTGGCTGTGGGCCATTGGCTGTGGGCCGTAATTCGTGACCGGAGTACGGACTCGAGGCGGTTGCGTTTTTACTCATTCGGCCTAAAATTCTCTCCCTATGCCAACGCCGTTTATGCATTTACACATGGCGGAACAGCTTCGTTCTGCAGCCGAGAGCCGATTTGGGCGCGACGGCCGTCTCCCGCTTCTTTTGGCGCAGCAGTGGCCTGCCTTTTACCTGGGCAGCGTGGCCGCCGACTGCCAGGATTTGGCCGGTATCCCACGTACGGCAACCCATTTTTATAATATCCCGCCCGACCCCGATAATCAGGCTTATCCGCGCATGCTGGCTGCTTACCCGGAGCTGGCCAACCCGGCGCGGATGTCGCCCGATCAGGCGGTTTTTGTGGCCGCGTACAGCATCCACCTGATGGTGGATCTGGTATGGTTCCGCGATATTTTGCTGCCCTTTTTTGTCGATCGGCCAGATTGGCGCGATGGCTATGAGCGGCGGCATCTGGTTCACAATATCGTGTTGACGTATCTGGACCATCGGGCGTATGAGGCGCTGCCGGAAACGGCCGTAGCCACTCTGGCTGCCGCGCAGCCCGACCATTGGCTGCCTTTTGTGGGTGATGAGGTGCTGGTTGCCTGGCGAGACCGGCTGACAGCCCAGTTAGCGCCGGAGGGCGCTCTGGAGACCATTGGCGTGTACGCCCATCGTCTGCACATGTCGCCGGCCGAATTTGCCGCCAGTTTGCACGATCCGGTGTGGATGGCCGAACAGGTATTCACCGTAGTGCCAATCGCGGAAGTGCAGGCGAGGTTGGATACGGCCGTGTTGTCTGGCCTGGATATCATGACCCGTTATTTCAACTTGGATGATGCGTAACCTCTCTATTTACGCCACTATTTCTGAAGGAAATTTCTATGAATCACATTATTGAAGCACCAGTAAGAGAAACTGTTCAGGTTCGGCTCCCGGACGGACGGGCTTTTGATGGCCCCCTGGGGACGACAGTAGAAGCATTTTTATTAACGGCCGTGCCAGAGGCCATGACCCGCGATCACATCGTCGGGGTGTTGTGTGATGGTCATCTGCGCGAATTGGCCCAACCGCTCAATTCCGACGCCCACCTGGTGCCGTTGACCACGCGTGATCCGGACGGAGCGCGGATATATCGACGCTCGTTGAGCTTTCTGATGATTGCGGCGGCGGCCGAAGTGTTTCCCGGCCAGGTGATTACCGTGCAGCATTCGATGCCATTTGGCGGTTATTACTGCGAGCGTGATGATAACACGCGGGTGACTTTGGAAGAACTGGACCACCTGCGCCGTCGAATGCGCGAATTGGTAGCCGCCGATCTGCCCATTGCCCGCGTTGTTTTGCCGCTGAATGAGGCGCTGCAAATTTTTCGCGCCAGCGGCGATATGGAAAAGGCAGATTTGTTTGCCAAACGGCGCAAAGATTACCTGACATTGTATGAATTAAACGGCGTTCGGGATTATTTTCATGGGTTTATGGTTCCGCGCACGAGTTATTTGGATTTGTTTGAATTACGGCCGTACAACGATGGATTTATTTTGCAGTTTCCCCGGCGGCATAACCCGGCGATTTTACAGCCGTTTGAAGATGAGCCGCGCCTGGCGCGCGTGTTCCAGGATTATGCAGATTGGTTGAGCATTGTAGGCGTGCCGAGTGTGTCGTCGTTGAATAACGCGCTGCGAAACGGCCGTACTCAGGAAGTCATCCTCGTCGCCGAAGCGTTCCACCAGCGCCAGCTTTCCGCCATCGCCGCAGCCATCGCCGAACGCCGTCCGGCGGTTAAACTGGTCATGATCTCCGGACCAACTTCCTCTGGCAAAACCACCTTCAGCAAACGGCTGGCTGTGCAGCTTCTGGCTCAGGGCATTTATCCCGTCACCATTGGCATGGACAACTACTTTGTCAATCGGGATGACACCCCCCGCGACGCCAAAGGCGATTATGACTTCGAAGCGTTGGAAGCGGTGGACGTGCCCTTATTCCAACAGCACCTGCACCAACTTTTGGCCGGTGAAACCATCACCCAGCCGGTGTATAACTTTTATACCGGCAGCCGCGAATGGGGCGACAAGCTGAAAATTGGCTCTGATCACGTCATCATCATCGAGGGGATACACGGACTAAATCCTAGACTGGTTGAAGGCATTGTGCCAGAGGCGATGTATCGCATCTTCATCTCGGCGCTGACGCAGTTGAATCTGGACAAACACAACCGGGTGCCTACAACAGATACCCGCCTGCTGCGGCGCATTGTGCGCGATGCGGCCCATCGCGGGTACACCGCCGCCGATACCATCAGCCGTTGGGCGAGCGTGCGCCGTGGCGAGCGATTGTACATTTTCCCCAATCAAAATAATGCGGACGTGTTTTTTAATTCGGCGCTGGTGTATGAATTGTCGGTGCTGAAGACGTTGGCGCAGCCTCTGCTGCTGCAAGTGGAGCCGGGCACGCCAGAGCGCATCGAGGCGAACCGGTTGTTGGCCTTTTTGCAATGGTTTGAGCCGGTTCCTGGGGACGCCTTGAATTTTATCGCCAGCGATTCCATTTTGCGCGAATTTATCGGCGGTTCGATTATGGATGATTTTGAGCCGTGGGAGCGTTAAAGGGGTTGGGTAATCCGTAATCCGTAATCCGTGTTCCGAGACACGGAACACGGATTACGGATTACGGAAAACATTAAATCTCGCCGGTTGCCAAAACTTTTTTCACTTCAGCAATGGCTTTGGTGACTTCGATTTCACGGGGGCAGGCGCTTGTGCAGTTGAAGTTGGTGCGGCAGCGCCAGACGCCAAAGGTGTCGCCGACCACTTTCAGACGGTCGGCTGCGCCTTCGTCGCGGCTGTCGTAGATGAAGCGGTGGGCCTGAACGATGGCCGCCGGGCCGACGTATTTTTCGTTGGCCCAGAAGCTGGGGCAAGAGGTGGTGCAGCAGGCGCAGAGGATGCACTTGGTGGTGTCGTCGAAGCGGGCGCGGTCTTCCTGGGATTGGAGGCGTTCACGGCCGTCTGCCGGCGGCGGCGAATCGTTGATGAAATAAGGCAAAACCGAGCGATAATGTTCCATAAAGGGTTCCATATCGACGATAAGGTCTTTGATGACGCGCAGGCCTAAAATCGGCTCGATTTGGATGGTGGCGGCTGTGCCGCCGCTGCTCAACCGCGAGACGAGGGTTTTGCAGGCCAGGGCATTGGCCCCGTTGATGCGCAGGGCGTCGGAGCCGCACACGCCGTGAGCGCAGGAGCGGCGCAGCGCCAGGGTGCCATCAATTTCCCATTTCACGCGGTTTAGCAAATCCAGTACTGTGTCGTTTCTGCTGACATCGTCTAAAGTGTAGTCGCCCCACCAGGCTTTGCTGTCTTTTTCCGGATTAAACCGGCGGATGCGTAAGTTTACTTGCATGATGTTCTCCTGAGATTGGGGATTGGAGGGTAGAGCCTTTGGCTCTTGGCTTCCAATCTTTAGTAAACGCGCGGCTTGGGTACGTAACGGCCCAAAGTCACAGGTTTGTAATCCAGTTTGTATTCGCCTTCGCCTACTTTGTGGCAGAGTGTGTGTTTGAGCCATTCGACGTCGTCGCGCTCTGGGAAGTCGTCGCGGGCGTGACCGCCTCGGCTTTCTTTGCGGGCCAGGGCCGAAACGGCCGTTACCTCTGCCAATTCTAACAAGCAGCCTAATTCCCAGGCTTCCAACAGTTCGCTGTTGAAGATTTTGCCTTTGTCCTGAACGCCTACGTTTTGATATTCGGCGCGCAGTTCTTGAAGTTGGGCAACGGCCGTGCCAACAGTTTCATCCGTACGGAAAACGCTCACGCCTTCAGTCATTGTCGTTTGCATTCTGTTGCGTACATCGAACATCTTGGCGCTGCCCTGATTGTTGCGAATACGCTCGAATTCCGCGATAACCTCAGCCGCAGCGTTGGCTGGCAGGGGCAGCAATTCGGCTTCCTGGCAAAATTCCGCCATGTGTTTACCGGCGCGCCGCCCGAAGACAACCAGATCGGTTAACGAATTGGTTCCCAGTCGGTTGGCCCCATGCACGGAAACGCAAGCCGCTTCACCTGCGGCATACAGACCCGGCAAGACGGTGTTGGCAGCATCCAAAATCACGCGGCCTTCCACGTCAGTGGGAATGCCGCCCATGGCGTAGTGGGCCGTGGGTTGGACCGGCATTGGTTCTTGCACGGGATCGATGCCCAGATAAGTGCGCGTAAAATCGGCAATGTCCGGTAATTTGGCTTCGATGTCTTCGCGGGTGATGCGCCGTTTTTCGCCGTCTTTTTCAAAATAATGGTTGACGGTATCCGGCGTGATGTCCAGGTGGACGTAATTTTTGCCGTTGACGCCGTTGCCCGCTTTCACTTCCAGGTAAATGGCGCGGCTGACGACATCGCGGCTGGCCAGGTCTTTGATGGTGGGCGCGTACTTCTCCATGAAGCGCTCGCCTTTGCCGTTGATGAGGACGCCGCCTTCGCCGCGCACGCCTTCGGTGATGAGGATGCCCAGTTTGAAGATGCCGGTGGGATGGAATTGGAAGAATTCCATGTCTTCCATGGGGATGCCGCGCCGCAGGCAGATGGCTGCGCCATCGCCGGTGAGTGAGTGGGCGTTGGAGGTGACTTGCCAGCAGCGGCCCCAGCCGCCGGTGGCAAACATGACGGCTTTGCTTTGGAAGACGTGAAAGTCGCCGGTGGCGATTTCGATGGCCACGACGCCGCGCACGGTGTTGTCGACGCGAATCAGGTCGACGACGTGGTATTCATCAAAGAAGTTGACTTTGTTTTTGATGCATTGCTGGTAGAGGGTTTGCAAAATCATATGGCCGGTGCGGTCGGCGGCGTGACAGGCTCGGGTGACGGGCTTTTTGGTGTCGTTGTTGGTGTGTCCGCCGAAGCGGCGTTGGGAGATACGGCCGTTTGGAAACCGATCAAATGGCAGCCCCATATGCTCCATTTCGATTACTACGTCAATGGCATCCTGGCACAAAATATCGACCGCGTCCTGGTCGGCCAGGTAGTCGGAGCCTTTCACCGTATCGAAGGCATGCCATTCCCAATGATCTTCTTCTATGTTGCCCAGCGCCGCTCCTACGCCGCCCTGAGCGGCGCCCGTGTGCGATCTGGTTGGATACAGCTTAGACAGTACAGCCACGTTGGCGTTTCTGCTGGCATACAGAGCAGCCATTAGCCCTGCCCCGCCCGCGCCAACGATGACTGCATCGAAAGTGTGTGTTTTCACAGTGGCCATCGTGTTAAACCTCAATTTCCTAAAAAGGGCGCCGAGTCGAAACTGGCAATTGCAAAACCTGCCCAAAGGATGGTAATGGCGGCAAAAACGACCAAAATCGTATTGATGATTTTTACCGTTCGCCGATTGTGGATGTAATCTTCCAAAACGTTGCGTAAACCGTTCATGCCGTGCATATAGGCAAAGGCCAGGAGCAGCATGTCGAAAACTTTCCAGCCCCACAGGTTCCAGCGCTCGGCCACAAACATAATGGTCAGATTAGAGGAACTGTTGAGGACGTGTTGAATCATCATGTGGCCCACGGCCAAAACAAGCAGAGCAATGCCGGACACCCGCATAAAAAGAAAAGCCCAGCGCTCGAGATTGGATTGGACCTGTACTTTTCGGTGTGTTACACCACTTACATTCGCTGTTGTCATATCAGGCTCTCCTATAAATGATTATCGGGGTGGATAGTCGCTGAGACGTGGGAACTGCATCCACGCATCGCCCATATGCTGCCAATGCTGAATCATGGTTATAAACATAACGATGGCGATGGGGATGAAAATGATCAGAAAAAGTCCCCAGGTGATTTGGGTTGAGCGTTGTTGGTGCTTCCATAGTTCCGGTTTGAAATCCAGAATTGAGATGCGAATGCCATTGAAGGCATGATATAAAACGGCGGCCATCAAAGGAATTTCACCGATGGCGATTGGCGGCCATTTGAAAATATCCACAAACCATTCATATAGATGGGGGTAAAAGTGGGCGTTGGCTGTGTCCCAGACATGGATCGTCAGGAAAAGCAGGATGGCTAAACCGGAAATACGGTGCGCCACCCAACTCCAATGACCACTTCGACCACGGTAACGAATGCTTTCGCGTATCGTTAGGGCAAGTGTTGACATAAAACTTTCTCCTTGTCTTCCGTAGTGGGCTAACTAAACAAATTTTGACCATTTTGGCTAATTGGACCAGTCTGCCGATTGGACAAATTTGTCAAAATGTTGGTCGGGAAAGATTTTCTGGATTATAGCACAGTTGCCAAAATGGGTAAGGAAGCGGCCGTATATAATCTTAGTATTTGTAGTATAATTTTGCCGGCTGCTTGATTTGATATCCGGCGATTGTTAAACTCTAGGTTATGATACGTCCCTTTACCCTGCGCGATCTGACACTTGTGTACAGGTTAAGCGAGTACGCAGTTTCCCTACACACAGAATCCGCTCTGACGCATAATTCTCATCCGGTACGTGATGCGCTGGTGAGTATGGTTAGCGGTGATTATCCGACATTGGTGTGGAAGTCGGATGGACGAAATGTGTCGGGGTTTATTCAGCTGCAGGTACGAGAGGAATCGCCCCATGCGCATGTTTTTTATGTTGGGGCGACCCCGGCTGGGGTGACGGCGGCGGAAGGGGCGGATGTGGCGGCAAAGGGTGAAAATGGGGATGAGACGGCCGTTTCTCCCGCTATGCACACTGTCCATTCAGACCCGCCAGACCGCCACGGAAACCAGGCCGCGCAAAACGAAACCGTCTGGTTGGCGCTGTTGGATCAGGCTGTGGTGGAAATGGGCAATCGCGGCAAACACAGCCTGGTGGCCGAAGTCAGCGAAATTGGTTATGAACTGCCTATTCTGCGCCGCGCCGGGTTTGCCGTGTACACCCGGCAAGATATTTGGGTTTTAGAAAACGGAACCAGGAATCCGCCGCCACAGACGGCCGTATTGAGCCAACGCCAACCAACCGACGATTGGGACATTCAACTGCTTTACGCCAATACGGTGCCGCGGCTGGTGCAAATGGTGGAAACACTACCTCCTTTGACTAACGGGGAAAGCTGGGTGCTGCGTGAAGAAGGGGAAGTAACAGCCTTCGTACACATTCAAAAAGGGCCACTGGCCTCCTGGCTGCGGCTCTTGATTCACCCCGATGCCGAATCAAGGGTGGACGAAATTGTGGCCGCTGCCCTGCACATCGCTAAACCGGCCATTGCCTGCCCGGTTTTCTGTTGTGTGCGGCGCTACCAGAGCTGGCTGCAAGGACCATTGAACCGCGCCGGATTTAGTTTGTGGGGCAGCCAGGCCGTGATGGTTCGGCATACCGTCAAACACCAACGAAAGCCGCTGGAAGAGCCAACGGCCGTACTAGAAGCGCAAGGTATCCCCGCATCAGCCCCCATGGTGCAGCCATACCGGCGCCTTAAACACAACGGAAAAACAAGCGTTCATGACAGAACACGTACAAAAACAAGCTAGAGAAGATTTAGAAGCTCTGCTAACCATTTTACCCTTGCGGGTTCGCCATAAAATCGAAGAAATCGGACGCCAACACGAACTTTTGGAAATCGTGATGGACCTGGGCCGTATTCCCACGGCCCGTTATGTCGATGGGGAAATCCTCCTCAACTCCACCGAAATTTCTCAGGTGGAAATTGACGGCGTGGTCGCCAGCATTGGCGATTTTGACGACGATAACCGGACGGGTATTGCCCGTACCCTGCACCGCATTTCCGGCATTCGCAACCGTCGGGGGCAGGTGGTTGGCCTCACCTGCCGGGTGGGCCGCGCCGTGTATGGCACCATCGACATCATCGCCGATATTGTGGCCGAAGGGCACAGCATCTTGTTGTTGGGTCGCCCTGGCGTGGGCAAAACCACCATGCTGCGCGAGATGGCCCGCGTGCTGGCCGAGCAAAAGCGCGTGGTTATCGTGGACACGTCCAACGAAATTGGCGGCGATGGCGATATTCCGCATCCGGCTGTGGGGCGAGCCAGACGGATGCAGGTGTCACGGCCGTCGCACCAACACGAAACCATGATCGAAGCCGTAGAAAACCACAACCCGGAAGTCATCGTCATTGATGAGATCGGGCGGGAACGAGAGGCTGAAGCGGCGCGCACGATCAATGAGCGTGGCGTGCAGTTGATTGGCACTGCGCACGGCAACAACCTGGAAAACCTGCTGCTTAATCCCACCTTATCGGACCTGGTTGGCGGCATCGAGAGTGTGACGCTTTCGGACGAGGAAGCGCGTCGGCGTGGCACGCAAAAGACCGTGTTAGAACGCCGCGCCCCGCCCACCTTCGACGTGCTGATCGAAATCCAAAGCCGGCAGCAGCTTCTGGTTCACCGCGATGTAACTACCTCGGTAGACGCCATGCTGCGCGGGCAGCCATTTGATGTGGAAATGCTCTCCCGCGATGATCAGGGCAACATCCATAAAGAGCAGCAAACCATGTTGGTGACGTCGTCGGCGGTTACCGGGCGGCGAGAACCGCTGCCGGACCGCGAGACGCGCACGCCGCGAGATTCGCGCAGTGTGCAGCGAACCGATCGCAGCCGCAGCAGTGAGACATCGCCAAGAACACCCAATGGGGCAAACGGCCGTATCCGCCTGGACACCAGCGCTCCTGAACCGGTCAGTACTGCCGATGACGGTCCGCAGGAGCGGAAAGGGCTGAACATCTACGTGTTCGGCATTGCCCGCAACCGTCTCTATCAGGCGGCCAAACAGCTAAAAACACGCATCGACATCGTAGAAAATCTGGCCGACGCGGATGTTTACCTGACCCTGAAAAGTTATTACCGCAAACAGCGCAAGCTGGTAAGCCAGGCCGAGCATATGCGGATTCCGGTGTACGTGCTGCGAGCCAACACAGTTTCTCAGATGGAAAGTTTTTTGGTTCAGGTGCTGGATTTGGATGTGAAGTCTGAAGATCCGTTTGATGTGGCAGTGACCGAAGCCGAGCGGGCCATTCAGCAGGTATTAACCGGCCAAAACTCGGTTGATCTGACGCCTGTCAGTTCATCGGTGCGCCGGTATCAGCACCAGATGGCCCGGCAGGCAAATTTGGTATCGCACAGTTACGGCAAAGAGCCGCAGCGTTTTGTCCGTATTTTTAATGAGCGGCGGAATGATCGCTAATCGTAAGTAAAATGCTTTTTGACAGACCCTAAGGGTTTAAGCAAACCCTTGGGGTCTTTTTATCACAGGGTTGTAGCAAGTTTAATTTTCAGGGTGGGTGTGATGTTTATTACGTTGGAAGGGCCAGAGGGGAGCGGGAAATCGAGCCAGATCGGGTTGTTGGCGGCGTATTTGCGCGAGCAGGGTTTGGTCGTGGTGCAAACGCGAGAACCGGGCGGCACGCGCATTGGCGACCAGATTCGGGCTTGTTTGCATGATGTGGCCAATGGAGAGATGACGGCCGTTACCGAAGTCCTTCTCTACGCCGCCTCGCGCGCCCAACACGTCGAACAACTGATCAGACCCGCCCTGGCAGCCGGCAAAATCGTTTTATGCGACCGGTTTGCTGATAGCACGATTGCGTATCAGGGATACGGCCGTGCCCTCAACCTGAGCGATTTACACACCCTCACCCGCATCGCCACTGGCGGATTGTCTCCTCACCTGACAATTTTGCTGGATATCGACGTGGAACGCGGGTTGGCGCGCCGCCAATCGGGCGGCGATGAAATGAACCGGCTGGACCTGGAAGCCGTCAGCTTTCACCAGCGTGTGCGTCAGGGCTACCATTCCCTGGCCGCCACCGACCCCCAGCGCTGGGTCACCATCAATGCAGATCGCCCCAAAGCGACTATCCAGGCCGATTTACAGCGCGTGGTCACGGATCGCCTGCGCCAATATCAGGCCAGCGTGGCATAACTCACGCTTGGCGTGTAACTTATACAGACCCCAAAGGTTTGCTCCTGAGAATTTGGATTATTTGGGGATTAAACCCTTGGGGTCTTCTTGCCAGAGGAACCTGAGCAATTATCCTGGCTTTACATAAAATCGCTCGGCATACCGGAATCCCCGCCTAAATCGGGCATGGAGGCTTCAATGGCTTCCGGCGATTCCCCGCTTTCCAACCGGCCCACTACCTCGTTAAATTCGTCGCCCATATCCTCGCCCATCTCCTGGCTCATTTTGCGCATAAATCGGCCAATGGCCTGTGGGTCTTCATCATCCAGCGCCCCGAGAGCGCTGTCGTCCATCATCGAATCGAGGCGCGAATCTTCCGATTTAGCCACGGCCACACGGCCGATACGCCGTTTTAGATTGGCGCTGTGGCAGTGGGGGCAAATTGGCGGCACCTGTCCGTATTCAGCAAACGTAAAAGCCAGGCGCACCGGCCGGCGGCAATCCTGGCAGCGAAATTCATAAACGGGCATAATAAACCTTTGTATTTGTTGAGGTTTATCTGGCAAGACCCTAAGGGTTTGAGCTGCCAAAGGTCGAACTTCTCAAAAGCAAACCTTTAGGGTCTGTACAGATATAAACCTTCTTAAATGGATAACCTGAATGCCCCGAAAAGGGAAGCATGACCTTTTCAGGTGAGCCTAACAATGTGGTGAAATCGTAAAGGACGAAGGGCGAAAGGCGTAACGTAATCGTCTTCCGTCATTCGTCCTTCAGCGTTCAGGGTCATTATACTTTTGTCGAAAATAGGTGCAAACATGAAAGACGAAGACAGTTTATACCAACGACCAGTTTACCCGGTACTGCTCGTTATCTCCGGGCCGTCTGGCGTGGGCAAAGATACCATTGCCCGGCAGTTGATTGATCGGCGGCCGGACAATTTTTATTTTGTGGTCACGGCCACTACCCGGCCGCCCCGTGTTGGGGAGGTGCATGGACAGGATTATATTTTTGTGTCCAACGATGAATTTGCCCGCATGATCGAGAATGATGATTTGTTGGAATATGCCGTTGTGTACAATGATTTTAAGGGCATCCCCAAGCAGCAAATCCGCGATGCGCTGAAGAGCGGGCGCGATGTGATCATGCGGGTGGATGTGCAAGGCGCAGCCACCATTCGCAAACTGGTTCCCAATGCCGTGTCTGTTTTCCTTATGTCCGAATCGGAAGATGAACTGGAGCGGCGGCTGCGTGAGCGAAAATCGGAGTCGGGGGACAGCTTGAATTTGCGGATTGCCACAGCCCGCCAGGAAATGAAGCGCACCAAGGAGTTTGATTATTTTGTGGTGAACGCGGAAGGAGCGCAGGAGACGGCCGTGCAGCAAATCATGAGTATTATTGAGGCGCAGCACTGCCGGGTGAACCAATCGCCGGTACTGCTTTAGGAGAGTACGCGAGTTTTGCGGTGGCAACGGCCGTTGCCACCACCCCAAAACCTCAGCCATAACAAAAAAACCAGTTGGAACGGCCGTCCGTCCCAACTGGTTTTCTTTTCAACTGCCAACTCTCAGAGTTCTACACCTCCGAGAACCAGCTTTTTGCTATTACGGTTTAACCATCACAGGCATATAGGTGGGCATACCCACAACCAAGACGGAGTGCGTAGAGTCCATCTGTCCGCCGGGGTTGCTGGTGTAAGACCGGACATCGTTCGACAACGCGCCGAGAACGCCGGCATCCACCTTCACCTGGTAAGTGATCTCTACCGGCGCCAATTCGCCGGGCACGAAATCGAAGCAAACCATGTCGCCATTGGCCAGGCCGCCCGCGTTGGCGCGGTTCAAGAACGCGTTGGCGTAACCGCCAGTCGCATCCTCGACGCCAATGGTGAACGGATCAAGAGACA
>JAGOMA010000087.1 GCA_017993775.1 Chloroflexota bacterium
GAAGTGCCGTTTTATTTGAAAATTGTGCCCTTTTTAGGGTTTTTGTATCTGATATTCCCGTTTGATTTTGTGACCGATTTTGCGCCGATTATTGGGCAGTTGGATGATATTACTGCGTTGATTGTGGGCGCGAAGGTGTTTATTGAACTGGCTCCCCCGGCCGTTGTGGCCCGCCATTTGCACGAGATTCGGGTGGCTGATGGGTATGAGAGCGTGGTAGAAGGGGAAGTGGTGGCTTCCTCTGCGGTGGCGAAGGGTGAGATTGAGGGCAACCTTGAGGATGTTATCATTCTCAACCCCGATCAGGCGGAGTTGGTGGAAAAAGAGCCGGAAAACCTTATCGACGATGAGGATAACATTCTAGGCAGCGTGGGTTGATGAAAAAAAGATTGGCGATTGGCGATTGGTTTGCTTTCTAAGCCCCAATCGCCAATCGCCAATCGCTATGCTCCAAAATACCGGGGAGATGGTTTGCAGCCATCTCCCCTTTTTTTGTGTTACTGCGCCGGTTTTAGGATGAGTTTGTCTTGGACGGCGGCTTCTACGGCCGTTCTGCTCCACAGCATGGTGTGATATTGGCCGTTTAACCACAGCGGCATCTGGTCGTCGTAGTGGGGATTGTAGGGATGGCCGCTTTGGCCAGTAGGCAGCACGGTTTGGCTGGCGTCCAGATTGCTCATATCGACGATCATGCGCATGGAAGGGTGCCAGTAGACCTCGGCCGGGTGTTCTACGTCCCAGGAAACAGCGTTGACAATACTGTTGCCGCCGTCGGCGGGGAAAGGACCGCGATTAACCAGCGATTCGATGGCTCCGATGCCGCTTTGCCCCAGTGGATTGCTGACAAAGGTGGCTGTGTGCAGGCTGCCCCAGGTCCAATCTTCCATGTTGCCGCCAACGTTGGCATCGAACCAGGCCAGGGCTTCGGTGAGGGCCTGGGCCATGATGTCGTCGCGGGTTTCGATTTCTGGCGTGGTCTGGTTGTCCCACCAGGGCGAGTCTGGTTGGCTGGCGAGCTGGTTGAAGAAGATGTTGTTGCGGATGGTGCCCACATTGTCTGCGCCAACGTCGTCGGCCAGGGTGTCGTGGGTGAGATTGAGGTAGAAGATTTCAAAGAGGGATGTGGCCACGCTGTCGCGGCGTTCCTGGCGGTCCCAGGTGGTGATGAGGGACACGGCCGTTTGCTCCCGCGCGTCATCGGTCTGGATATTAGCGAAATAAGGCTGGTAGGAGGCGGCCATCAATGATTCGCTGTCGAATTGCATCCGCGCGAAGTCGTCGGCGGTGAATTTTTGGCCGCTGGCCAGCGTTGCTTCCACCATATCGACGATGCGCTGCCCCCGGTCGCCATCGGCCCAATCGCGGGTGATGAGGAAGGGGTAGGTTTCATCGACGATGGCGTGGTTGGCGGTGACGATATACCCTTTTTCAGGGTTCAGCACGGCCGGAAGTTGCTCGTAGGGAATCCACCCTTGCCATTCGTATTCGTCCGTCCAGCCGGGGACGGGCAAACTGCCATTGCCGTTCTTGCGAATGGGGGTCAGGCCGGGCATCTGGTAGGCGATGTTGCCTTCGGTGTCGGCATAGACGAAGTTTTGCGAGGGCACGTCCCAATAACGCAAGGCTTCGCGGAACTGTTCGTAGGTTTGGGACTGGTTGATGAGGACCACCGACTGCAAAACGCGCGACGGTTCGGCGGCCGTCCACTGCACGGCCAGAGCGTCTTTCTGATCGTCCAGCACATCGCTGATGATGGGGCCGTGGCGGGTGATCCGCACCGGCAGGGTGATGTCTTCGCCGCCGTTGACTTTGATGACCTCGTTGATGATTTGCATGTCTTGCCATGCGCCCATGTATTCGTATTGGTTGGGGTTGGCGGGGTTGATTTTTTCGATGAAAAGGTCTTGCACATCGGCGCCGGTGTTGGTGACGCCCCAGGCGATGTGCTCGTTGTGGCCGATGATGACGCCGGGAACGCCGGCGAAGGAGAAGCCGGTGACGTCCATGCCGGGCGCGTGCAGGCCGACTTCGTACCAGATGGCGGGCATTTGGATTTCCAGGTGGGGGTCGTTGGCCAGCAGGGGCAGGCCGGTGGCGGTGTGTTCGCCGCTGACGACCCAGTTGTTGCTGCCGACGGCCGGGCCGCTGCCGAAGGTGTATTCATCGGGGGGCGTGCCAATGAGTTGGGTGTTGACGTTTTGCCAGTTGACGGCCGTTAACCAATCTTCGGCCGTGGCTGTGGGTGGTTGTTCGTTGGTGCGTTCGGCGGCGGCGGTGATGACGGGTCGGGTGGCGTAGGGATAGGGTGGCGAGAGGGTAAAGGTGGTTTCTTCGCCGATTTGGGCCACCAGATTGGCGTAATCTAACTCGCGGAAGATGTCGCGGCTGAGGACATCGGACATGACAACGCCCCAAGAGACGGTGTTGACAGGTGTCCAGGGTTCAATGTCCCATTCCCCCTGGCTTAATTGTAAGATGGGGATGTTGATGGAGAGATTGGCGGGGTTGGGGTTTTCGGCCAGAAAGGCGTTGACGCCGGCGCTGTAGGATTCCATGATGGCATAGAATTCTGGGGCTTGCTCTTTGTAGTAGTTGGTGGTGGTTTCGGCCATGCGGTTCCAGCCCATGGTGCGAATGAATTTGTCGCTGTCTACAGTGGCCGAGCCAACAATTTCGGAGAGGCGGCCCTGGCCGGTGTGGCGCCAGAATTCCATTTGCCAGAAGCGGTCTTGGGCGTGGACGTACCCTTCGGCGAAGTATAGATCGTCCAGATTGTTGGCGTAGATGTGAGGGACGCCGAATTCGTCGCGGAAGATTTGCACTTCTTCTTTGAGTCCGGGCAGGGTGACGGTGCCGTTGGTGTCGGGGAACGGCCGTCTTACGGTTGCCACGCCGCCGGCGGAGACCAGCAGCAGCAACACCAGGATTATGCCAACAAGGATGAGGCCAATTTGTGCCAGGCGGTTCATATTCTTCTCCTCTTTTTGAATAAAACTTAAAAATTGTGGGAATGGGCGTGTTTTATGGATGACGGCGTGGGTGTTTGGGGGGGCGGCCTGTCCATTTTTCCCGTGGGGGATAATAATACCGCCGGTTTGTTGGATGTGACAAGGGAGAAACGGAGGGATTTGGGGAGAGTGTGGGCTGGATGTTTTGTTTGGTTAGAGGGTGGTGGGGATTCTTTGTTCCGCATGGTTAAATGGCGTTCCTACGCATTCGAATGGCGTTCCTACGCGTTTGGATGGGGCATTCCCAGACCCTAAGGGTTTAATTCGTTGGACGTTCAAACCCTTAGGGTCTTTTGGGGCGCGGGGTATTTGCACGGAATGTTCACGGGTTGGCTATTGCCGGGGTTGTTCGGCAGGTTAGGATTGGTGGAAAAATGTATTGGCAAGTTTGTAAAAGGAGTAGTGAAACCCATGAAATTTTGGTTAACGGCCGTATCGGTGTCATTTCTCTTGTTCTTTGGGCTGATGAACTTATTGGCCCTTTCTAACGACAATGATGTGCCAGTTATGCCGGAAGTTGTCGATGCCTGTACGGGGCTTAATTTGTTGAGCAACCCGTCATTTGAGGGGGAATACACGGCTTATATACTGCCGCCGCCCGGTCATCCCGACTGCCAGACAGTGGACCCCAATGAGCCAAATCAATTTTGCCGCCGGATTCAGATGCCCACGGATTGGCATCCGTTTTGGCGGGATAACCCACGCGATGATCCGACGATGAACATTTTGCCGGAGTATAAACCGGGGGAATTGTGGGAAACGCCGCTGCGGGTGAACAGTGGGGAAAAAAGCCAGCATTATTTTTCTTTTTACAGCACCCATGAAGCGGGGATGTATCAGCAGGTAACGGCCGTTCCCGGCGGCCAGTACTGTTTTAGTGCGTGGGGGCAGGCGTGGTCGGCCAATACGACCCTGCCCGATTACACCAGTACAGATGATCATGGCTTTTTGTACCAAAAAATTGGCATCGACCCCACCGGCGGCACAGATTGGCAGTCGCCTGATGTGGTTTGGAGCGAAGCGCGGCTGCAATATGACGTATTTGGGCAGTTTGTGGTGCAGACAACGGCCGTGAGCAGTACCATGACGGTGTTTCTCGATTCGCGGCCGCAGTGGCCGGTGAAACACAACGATGTGTATTGGGATGATGCACTGCTGACGGTGAATAATGAGATGGTGGTGACGGCCGTGCCGTTGGGATTGATAACGGCCGTGGACAATCCGGCGACAGTAACGCAGACGGTGGGCATTCTGCTGCCGGATGGCTTTGCCTGGAACGCATCGTTGGACGCCGCCGGGACCATCACGCCGGATTTGAGCGTTGTCTCCGGCACAACCTCCGTGGATATGCAGATTTCGGTGAGCAGCGCGGGATTATCGACGGGCACATACAGCAATACGGTGACGATTGCCGCGCCGGGCACGGTGGGCGGCCCGGTAAGTGTACCCATTCAGGTGCGCGTCGCGCCGGAGGTGTGGCAGACGTATTTGCCGGGCGTGGCGCAGCCGTAACATGATGCGTGCAGCGTGATGCGTGACAAGACCCTAAAGGTTTGCTCTTGGAAACCGTTAGGGTCTGTGAAAAATAAATTGTTTCAGCCCTCGCGGCGAATCGGTTATAATCGCGGCCATGCTCAATGTGTTGTTTGGCCTCATTGGTTTGTTGGTCGGCGGTTTGCTGAACGTGTTGGCGGATGATTTGCCACGGCGGGAACGGCCGTCTGCGCCCCATTGTCCGAATCCTGAGTGTGATCATGTGTATGGGCCGGCTGGCTGGCTGGCGCTGGGCCGGCGGCTGCAAGGCGGGGGGCGCTGCCCGGCATGTGGCCGGCTGCCGCGCCGTCGTTCGGCATGGGTAGAGGGGGGAACGGCCGTGTTGTTCGCCTGCCTGCCCTGGTTAATCGACACGCCAATTATCCTGGTCGTCTATGCCCTGTTTATCGCCGTCCTCATCCTCATCATTGTCATCGACCTGGAAAATCGACTCATTTTAGACGTGGTGACACTTCCCATGACAGTGTTGGCGCTGCTTTTTAGCCTTGTATTGCCGGGCATCAACTTCATTTCTGCCCTGTTGGGCGCGGTGGTGGGTCTGGCCTTGTTCCTGGTGATCTATTGGGTGGCAAAAGTCACCTTTGGTCCGGGGGCGATTGGGCAAGGGGATATTAAGCTGGCCATGTTGATGGGCGCGATGTTGGGCGTGCCGCATATTCTTATCGCCCTGATGATGGGCATTTTCTTGGGCGGGATTATCAGCGCTGTGCTGTTGGGCGCGCGGCTGGTAAAACGCAACACCTACTTACCTTACGGCCAATACCTGGCTATTGCGGCTA
This sequence comes from Chloroflexota bacterium, assembly GCA_017993775.1. Classification (GTDB taxonomy): domain Bacteria; phylum Chloroflexota; class Anaerolineae; order Promineifilales; family Promineifilaceae; genus Leptovillus. Next base: position 5,342 of record JAGOMA010000087.1, read on the forward strand.
TTGTGATGCTCCTATGGGGTCAAGCAATTACCGACTGGCTGTTGGCTTAAACGGCCGTTGCCCCCTTTTAATGGAAACACAGCAGTTCACCTCAACGGCGCCGTCCAAATCCAAATTCCCCTGGAAACTGCCCTATAAAGCGCAAATGCGTCTGTTTTTGCTGCCCTATTTACTAGGAACCATCGTTTTGGTGGTGATTCCGGCCGTGGCTACCGTGTTGATCTCGTTTACAGAATACAAAGCGGTGGGCGTGCCGCGTTTTGTCGGCTTGCAAAATTATCGGGACTTGTTGGGGTTTGGCTTGGTGCGTACAGCGCTGCGCAATTCGGCCATTTTTTTGCTTTTGGCTGTGCCGCTGCGGCTGCTGGGCGCGCTGTTGTTGGCGCTGTTGTTGCAGCGCAAAGGACGCATGTTTGGGTCTTATCGCGCGGCTGTTTATGCCCCCACCATCATCCCGGAAGCCGCCTATGCCCTGTTGTGGCTGTGGATTTTCAACCCCGTTTATGGACCGCTCAATCTGTTTCTGGGTTGGCTGGGGCTGCCAACGCCAGCCTGGCTGATAGAGCCGGGCACAGCGCGATTGGCGATTGTTATTTTGTCCTGTTTCCAGATTGGCGAGGGCTTTGTGGTGCTGCTGGCCGGTTTGCAAAGCATTCCGCGCTCGTTTTATGAATCGGCGAAGGTTGATGGCGCGACCTGGTGGCAAAGCTTCTGGCAAATTACGCTGCCGCTGCTGTCGCCGTGGCTGATGCTGCTGACATTTCGGGATCTGGTGATGAGTTTGCAAAATACCTTTACGCCGTCATTTATCATCACCTATGGCGGGCCGTATTATGCCACGACGTTTGCGCCGTTGTTGATTTATGAGCTGGCATTTGATTATATGCGGCTGGGTCTGGCGGCGGCGCTGCTGCTGTTGACGTATGTGTTGCTGGGATTGATTGTGTTGGGCATTTTGAATGCGGTGGGATTGGGAGGCAGCACGGATGAAGCGTAAGGGTGGGCGGCTGCTGCATTCGGGCGTTGGCTTGGCGGTGACGCTGCTGTTTTTGCTGCCGATTTATTGGATTTTTACGGCCTCGCTGCGCCAGCGCGGGCTGCCGCCGCCGACGGGTATTGAGTGGTGGCCATCGCCGGCGACGTTGGAAAATTATCCGTACATCTTTAATTTGCTGCCGATGGCGCGTTACATTCGCAATTCGTTGATTGTGGTGGGAACGGCCGTGCCCATTACCGTCTTTATTGCGTCCATTGCCGGTTTTGCCATGTCGCAGGAGGATGAAGTGTGGCGGCGGCGCTTGCTGATCGCCAGCATTGTGTTGTTGATGATTCCCGGCGCGTCGGTCTGGCTGTTTCGCTTCCAGATTTTGCGCTGGTTGGGCCTGATCGATTCGTTGTGGGCGTTGATTGCGCCGGCGTTTGCCGCCGGCAGCCCGTTGTATGTGTTGTTGTTCTTTTGGTCTTATCGGCGTATTCCGGTGGAGGTGTTTGAGGCGGCCCGGTTGGATGGCGCGTCGGCGTGGGTGATGTGGCGGCAGTTGGCACGGCCGTTGGTGCGGCCAACGGCCGTAACCATCATCATTCTTTCCTTCGTCATGTATTGGAGCGACTTTGTCAGCCCGGTCCTGTACATTTTTCGCACAGACCTGTATACCCTGCCCATCGGCCTGCAATTGCTCAAACAGCTCGACCCCACAAATTGGCCGCTGCTCATGGCCGCAGCGGCGGTGATCACCCTCCCGGTTTTGGTGCTGTTCATTTTCTTGCAGCGCTACTTCCTCAGCGATCTGTCTATCGCCAGCCTGATGGATCAAAATTAAGGCATGACCCTAAGGGTTTGCAGTCCATGGAGCAAAATGACTCAAGGTCAAACCCTTAGGGTCTGCACAAATACTCAAGGAATAAAGCGAGGTTCACATGTTCAAACGAATAGGTTTATTGGGTGTATGGTTGACGCTTTTTGTGTGGCTGGCAGCCTGCCAATCCGCCGAAAAGGCAACCGTTACCTTTGCCGTTTCCGGCGATGCGGCCGAATATGCCGCCTACGAGAATCTGGTGACGTCTTTTAGCCAGATTCACCCGGAAATTAGCGTGCAGTTGCAGCTTATCCCCAGCGACAGCGAATATCGGCAAAAACTGGCGACGGCCTTTTCGGCCGGCGACCCGCCCAACGTGATGCTGCTGAATTATCGGCGGTTTGGCGCGTTTGTGGCGGAGAAGGGGCTGGCGTCTTTAGATGATTATCTGGCTGGCAGCGAGATTATTGCCAGGAGTGATTTTTTTCCACAGGCCATCGACGCATTTTATCTAGATGGAAGCCTGTACTGCATTCCGCAAAATCTTTCCAGCCTGGTTGTGTATTACAACAAAGCGTTGTTCGATGCCGCCGGTTTGGCTTACCCGGCTAATGATTGGACGCAGGCTGATTTTTTGGCGGCGGCGCGGGCGTTAACACAGGATATGGATGGCGACGGCCGTATCGATCAATACGGCGCAGGCATTGAACCGACAATCTCTCGTCTGGCTCCGTTTATCTGGCAGTTTGGCGGCGAATTGGTCGATAATCAGGAGAAGCCCACCCGTCTGACGCTGGACAGCCCGGAATCGCTGGCCGCTTTCCAATGGTTTGTCGATTTGCAGGTCAAGGAACACATCGTGCCAGACGCTGTGGCCGAATCGGCTCAGGACAGCGAGAGCCGGTTTTTGAATGGCACGCTGGGCATGTACTTTAACAGCCGTCGCAGCACGCCCACCATGCGCACCATTACCACATTCGATTGGGACGTAGCGCCTTTGCCGCGCGGCGCGCAAGCCGCCAGCATTTTGCACAGCGATGGCTACTGCATGGCCGAACAAACGGCGAACAAAGACGCCGCCTGGACGTTTATCGAGTATGCCAATTCGGCTCCCGGGCAGGCCATTGTGGCCTTAACCGGACGGACGGTGCCTTCGTTGATCAGCGTGGCGGAATCGGACGCATTTTTACCGGCGGATTCTAAACCGGCAAACGGCCGTATCTTTTTAGACGTCGCCCCTCAAATTCGCACAGTCCCCATCATGAGCAACTGGTCGACCATCGAGGAGACGGCCGGGCAAGAGGTGGAACGGGCTTTTTATGGGCAGGTAGGCGTGGAAGAGGCGGCGGAAACGGCCGTTACCCTCACCCAACCCTACTTCGATGAGGCTAACACTCCCTGACACCCCCACTTTGAAACCGACCAGACGCCATCCTCAGAAATCTGTCTGGTCGGTTTCAATCCATTGCCAGCCAACTAACCACGCCACCACTTTAAACAGCAATTCTCAATCTAACCAGAAATGTGTCATGCAGAGAGCCTGTGCTGAGCCTGCCGAAGCATCCTCCGAGGCATCCCCTTCTTCTGGTGGAGCGGGACGCTTCCCCGTTCGACGTTGCTCACGGCCGAAGACTCCGCTCAGCATGACAGTTCAGCGTCAATTGCAAAGAAATGACCTTGTTCGCACGAATGCCTGATCTAAATTGAGAATTACGGCACTTTAAAAATCGGGTTGGCAAACCGGTGAAAACATGAGAGAATTATGAGCCATTAGCCCACTGAAGTTTTGTAATAATGGAAGTAATCCACTCAAAAGTTGATAATCATAAACTCAACCACACAAATCTATTAGTTTCCCCCAAGATTGCTTGATTGACGATTAAGTAATCTTCAGAAACCTTTCAGCGATTCTCGGCATAATTCGATCATATCCTCATCACAAACGTTATTTTTTACCCTCAATCCGGGTTATTTTTTCCCGTTGCCGTGATGAAATTATTCTTTTATAAGAAAGGAGGTGAACCGAAAAAAACTATAAACGTCATTTCTAATCGCCGCCATTTTTAAATGCCTTCTTAAAAAAGTTGTGATGCTTAGAATTTTAAGATTTTCTGCCATATTCTGCTCAATATCAATGGAATCATTAAAGTTCAGGGGAAGCATAGCCATCGGCAAGTAGGTAGATACGACCTCAGGGTATGGGAACCTACTACAAACTCTTTAAGGAAGCGCCACCTTATCAAATTGGTTCAAATCAATGCAAGGAGAGCGAAAATGAAAATAGCCAGGAGGATTTTAGCAGGTCTCGTGATTTTTATTGCCATTGGCCTGCTTATCTCTGCTCCCAAAAGTGAGGCGTCCAGTTCGACCCAAACGGCGCAGCCCGCCCCACAAATCCAGTCCAGTGAATCTGTAACTCCGGCCCTTAGTCGACCCGTGCGCGATATTCCTTCCCGCCAGCCGGAACAAATGTTAAACCGGGAAATCAACCCCATTCGGAACCCCGGCTTGTTTATGGCCGATTTAGGTCTGACCGGTTCTAACACGACAAACCAGGACCCCCTTGTCGAATTGTCGAAGATGAATACCGGGAATACCCCTGCGCCTCTCTTTACCTTTGAAGGGTTAGGCACAGATGGATATACCCCTCCCGACACCATGGGTGAAGTAGGCCCAAACCATTACGTACAAATGGTCAACGTCTCTTTCGCCATTTATGATAAGAGCGGCAATGTTGTTAAAGCCGACACTCTCTTTACGGATTTGTTTGCCGGCAGCGGCCTGAGCTACTGCTCGTCGCAAAATGATGGCGACCCGGTGGTTTTGTGGGACAGCATGGCCGACCGCTGGCTCCTGTCGCAGTTTGCCGTCTCCACGACACCCGAACATATGTGTATTGCCGTCTCCCAAACGGCCGATCCGGCCGGCGCTTATTACCTGTACCAATTTGAAGTGCCGGATTTCCCCGACTACTTTAAATTTGGCGTATGGCCCGATGCTTATTACATGGGCACCAACACCGGTTACCCGAACCAATATTACGCCTACGCCTTCGATCGCGCGGCGATGTTGGCCGGGTTGCCAGCCTCGTTCCAATACGTCAATGGGTATCCGAACTTCTTGCTGCCGGCCGACCTGGATGGTCCTACCCAACCGCCAGCGAATACACCCGGTTATTTTTACACCATGCTGGCCGAAGGCTACCCCGATCATCCGGCGGGTGTAGACCGCGTTGTGCTGTATGAGTTTGATGTGGATTGGACGACGCCGGCTAACAGCACGTTTACGGCCGTTCAAGAAATCCCCGTCGCTGATTACAACTACACCACCTGCGGTTTCTTTGCCGGCGACTGTATCCCGCAGCCCGGCACAACCCAAAAATTGGATGCCGTCGACCCCTGGCCCATGTGGCGCTTTGCTTACCGCAACCTGACCGCGTATGAAGCCCTGGTCGGCAACTTCACTGTCGATACCAACGGCGCAGACCATGCCGGTATCCGCTGGTTCGAGCTGCAAAAATCGGGCGCAGCCTGGACCTTGAACCAGGAAGGCACACATTCCCCAGACACCGACCACCGGTGGATGGGCAGCATCGCCATGGATGGTTCTGGCAATATCGCCCTGGGTTACAGCGTTTCCAGCCTCACCACCTACCCTTCACTGCGGTATGCCTCGCGCCTGCGCAGCGATCCACTGGGCACGCTGCAATCTGAAGCCACGCTCTATGCTGGCGGCGGCTCCCAGACCGGCCCCTACGATCGTTGGGGCGACTACAGCTCCATGAGCGTAGACCCGACCGATGAATGTACATTCTGGTACACGGGTGAATATCATGACGTGAGCGACCAGAGCTTCAACTGGAACACGCGCATTGGTACTTTCCGCTTGCCGGAGTGCACCGGTTATCTGGGCGCCTCGGGCACGCTGGATGGCACGGTTACAAACAGCGCCACCACCAATCCTATTGGCGGCGTCAGCATCTACGCCACCGATGGCGTGACCAAAACAGGCAGCACTGTCACTCTGAATGATGGCACCTACAGCGTCAATCTGCTGGTGGGCGATTATGACGTGACCGCCTCGGCTTTTGGTTATCTGTCTACAACCGTCAGCGCGGTAAGCATCTATTCCGGCACAACGACCACGGTGAACATCGCTCTGGACCCGGCTCCTAGCTACACAGTATCCGGCACAGTGACTGACGTGAACACCGGCTGGCCGCTTTACGCGAGCATTACCATCGCCGGATATCCTGGCGGCACGGTCTGGACTGATCCGGTAACGGGTTATTACAGCGTCGTTCTGCCTGGCGGCACGCCATACGATTTCACCGTAACGTCGTTTATTGGTGGTTATGTGGCGGAAACGCGGACTGTGGCGGCTTTTGCAACCAACGTTACAGAAGATTTTGCTCTGAACATTGATGCCTTTGCTTGTTCAGCTCCAGGCTATTCTATCAGCGCGGTTGATGTGTTTACCAATTCGTTTGAAGCGGTAACCACCTTCCCCGGTGACGGTTGGGATCAGGTAGATACCAGCGGCACCGCCGGCAACTGGACTACCAGCACCGCGACAGTGCATCCTGCTGGCCAACCCCCGCACGGCGGCGCGCGTCTGGCTTACTTTAATTCATATACAGCATCTACCGGTAACAACACACGATTGTTCCGTACGGTTGACCTGGATCTCAGCGCCGCCTCATCGCCCAGCGTTTCGCTGTGGATGTACCATGACACTGGCTATTCCTCAAATGATCGTGTTCAGGTGCAGGTGTCTACCGATGCCGGGGCAACCTGGACGGATGTGGGCACGGCCGTTCCGCGTTACGACGGCTCTGTCGGTTGGAAGAAGCACATCGTAGACATCAGCGCTAATGCTGGCGCCGCGG
>JAGOMA010000044.1 GCA_017993775.1 Chloroflexota bacterium
GTTCTGGAAGTCAATCCCCGCTAACAAGCGGAAATGGAGCCTCTTTGACCAAGAAATCTGCTTCGCGTCAAGAGAAAAATGAGCAGCGAGGCTTGGTAGATTCTTCTGCCGAGCCTCGTTTTTTGGTGATTGGCGAAGTGGTGAAGCCACATGGCGTTCGCGGCGAAGTGCGTGTTTTGCCGCATACAGACGTGTTGGAGCGCTTCACCTGGCTGGAAACCATTTACCTGGGGGAAGAAAACCCCCAGCCGGTTGGTGTAGAAATGGCCCGCCCGCACCAAAAAATCATCTTGCTAAAGCTGGTCGGTTACGATGATCGTGACGCGGCCGAAACGTTGCGCGGCGTTTTGCTGCAAATCCCGGAAACCGAAGCCGTGCCGTTGGAAGAAGGAGAGTATTTCCTCTTTCAGTTGGTCGGCTTAGAGGTTTTTAGTGACGATGGCCAAGAATTGGGCCGATTGACCCAGGTTTTAGAAACTGGGGCAAACAACGTCTTTGTGGTTGCGGGGGTGGATGGGGAAATTTTGCTGCCGGACATAGACGATGTGATTTTGGACATTGATTTTGCCAACGGCCGTATGGTTGTCCATCTGCTGCCCGGGCTGTTAGGCTAGCAGACCCACAAACCAATTTTGTTGGCAACGGGGGGGGCGGGGCTGTTTTGCCGGCTTGTTCCAACCAAAGCTCCCATTCTCTTGACAACCTCAATTCGACAGACCTGGCTTGCGCTCGCGTTTGCACCTCGTTCCGTTGTGTGCCGATATTTCTGAAATTGCCAAAGCCATTCCTGCATGGTATGTTAGTTTTATGTCTGATAAGAAATTCTGGCTCGGCTTTAATTTGGTAAAAGGGATTGGTCCGGCCAAAATGCAGGCTTTGCTGGATGCCTTCGATGGCGTCGAAGCAGCCTGGATGGCCTCCGAACCCCAGTTGAAAAAACTCGGTTTTGATCAGCGCGCCATCAATAACCTACTGGAGGCGCGTTCAACCCTCAACTTACAAGCAAGCCTGGAACTGGTAGAAAGAGGGGGCATACACCTCCTTACCTGGGATGACCCCGCCTACCCATCTTATTTGCGTGAGATTCCCACACCGCCGCCGGTGTTGTATCTGAAAGGCGACATTCGGGAAGTGGATCGGTTTGCTGTGGCCGTGGTTGGCACGCGGCGGCTGACGAGTTACGGCCGTCAGGTCACGCGTGATCTGGTGACCGGGCTGGTGAAAAATGGCGTCACCATCGTCAGCGGGTTGGCGCGGGGCATCGACGCTATCGCTCACAAGACGGCGCTGGAATTAGACGGCCGTACCCTGGCTGTCTTGGGTTCTGGCCTAGACTGCGTCTATCCCACCGAAAATCGCGCCCTCGCGCAGCAAATTGTGGCCGGGAAGGGCGCGGTTATCAGCGAATACGGCCTGGGCGTGCAGCCGGAAGCCAAAAATTTTCCCCCTCGAAATCGAATCATCAGCGGGTTATCGCTAGGGGTGGTGGTTGTGGAAGCTGGCGAGCAGAGCGGCGCGCTGATTACGACCAAGTTTGCCGTCGAGCAAGACCGAGAAGTTTTCGCTGTGCCGGGCAATGTGACCAGCCCAGCCAGCCTGGGACCGAATCGACTCATTCAGCAGGGAGCCAAGCTGGTAACCTCGGTGGAAGATATTTTGGAAGAGTTGAATTTGCAGATGGTTGCGGAGCATACGGCCGTGCAGCTCGCCTTGCCAGAAACAACCGAAGAAGTTGCCCTCTACGCCCAGCTAACCGCCCAACCCGTTCACGTCGACGACTTAAGCCGGTCAACCGGTTTGCCCAGCCACGTTGTGAGCAGCACCCTCACGCTAATGGAACTAAAAGGCATGGTTCAACAAGTGGGCGGCATGAACTACGTATTAAGCCGCGAACCAAACCCAATTTACGAATTAAACCTCGATAAGGAACAAGGTGATTCATTATGAAACTCGTCATTTTTGCCGGTGGAAGTGGTCGACGCTTGTGGCCAATCAGTCGCCAAAAATCACCTAAACAGTTCGAGCCTATTTTGGGCGACCGTTCAACCCTTCAATTAGGTGTTGATCGAGTTTTAGCAGCCTATGGGGCGGAAAACATATTTATTTCCACCAACGAAAAATATGTAAACCTGGTGCGTGAGCAACTGCCAGAACTGCCGCCGGAGAACATCATCGGCGAACCGGCGCGGCGCGATCTGGCGGCGGCCGTTGGCCTGGCATTAATGCATTTGGGACGCAGCGCCCAGTCGGCTGACGAACCTGTGGCTATTTTATGGGGCGACAATTACATGGATCAGGTGGCGACGTTCCGGCAGGTGTTGGCGGCGGCCGAAACTTTGCTGCACGAGCAGAAAGCCAAAATTCTTTTTATGGGCGAGACGCCCCGTTTTGCTAACGAAAATTTGGGCTGGATTGGTCTTGGGGAAAAATTAGGCGAGGTGGGGGAACGGCCGTATTACCAATTTGCCTCACTCTCTTATCGTCCGCCCCTGGAGGCTTGCCGCCGAATGTTTGCGGAAAAGACACATGTGTGGAATACTGGCTACTTCGTGACAACTATTGGCTTTGTCCAGCAGCAGTACCAACAGCAGCAGCCGAAAATTTGGCAGCAACTGTCCGAAATTGGCCAGACAATCGGCCTGCCCAATTACCTGGAAACCCTGCACCGCGTTTATCCGCAAATAGAGTCAATCAGTTTTGACGATGCGATTTTACAATATATCGCCCCGACCGATGCGGCCGTGATCCACGGCAGCATGGGCTGGAGCGATCCTGGCACGCTTTATGCCCTCAAAGAAGCCATCAACCCCAATCAGGCCGATAATGTAACCCATGGCCTGGTTCTCACGGAAAAGGTCAGCGACTGTCTGATCTATAACTATGAGCCGGGAAAGCTTGTGGCCGTTGTTGGGGTAGAGGGCATGATTGTCGTGAATATGGGCGATGCCCTTCTGGTGGTGCATAAAGACCAGATTCCCCTGGTCAAACAAATGGTTAACGATCTGGAAGGGACCAATCTAGAGAAATATAGCTGACGACGTATGACAGAAGAACAAAATTTAGAAGGCTACTGCCTTAAATGTAAAGAAAAGCGGATGATCGAATCACCGCAAGCGGAATGGGCTAGCAATGGATCGCCCGCGACTCGTGGCGTGTGTGCGGTTTGTGGGGGAACGATCTATCGCCGCGGCCTGACTGCGGCCCATGAGTCTCTGCCCAAACCGGAAGTGCAACCGGCGGCCAAAAAGAAGGGTGGCAAAAAAGCAGCGACCAAAAAATCCGCCAAAGCGAAAAAATCAACCAAAACAACTACCAGCGCGGCAAAAATCAAAGCCGCCAAAGCGACGACCAGCAAGGCGACACTCCCAACCGGTCCGCTGTCTGGCAAGCTGGTGATTGTGGAATCCCCGGCGAAGGCCAAGACAATCGGCCGTTATCTGGGACGTGGCTACACGGTGAAATCGAGTGTGGGCCATGTACGTGATTTGCTGAAATCGCGGCTGAGCGTGGATGTGGAAAATGGGTTTGCGCCGGAATATCGCGTGCCAAATGACAAGCGTAAACTGGTGAAGGAACTCGCGGAAGCGGCAGCCAGAGCGAAGGAAATTTATCTGGCTACCGACCCGGACCGCGAAGGCGAAGCGATTGCCTGGCATGTTTTAGAATCGGCGGAAATGGACCCGAAGCGGACGCGGCGCGTGGTTTTCCAGGAGATTACCAAGCCGGCGGTGCAGGCGGCGTTTGAAAACCCGCGGGAAATCGACATGGGCCGGGTGGATGCGCAGCAGGCGCGGCGTATTTTGGACCGGTTGGTGGGGTATAAACTCAGTCCGCTGCTGTGGCGTAAGGTGCGTGGCCGGTTATCGGCTGGGCGCGTGCAGTCTGTGGCGGTGCGGCTGGTGGTGGAGCGCGAGCGCGAGATTGACCAGTTTGTGCCGGAAGAGTATTGGACGCTGGCGGCGGAGTTGAGCCAGGATAAGTATAAGAAGAAGGGTGAACGGCCGTTTTTCCTGGCCAAGCTCTTTAAATATTTGGGCGAGGACCCGGTCCTGACCAGCGAAACTGATGTGCTGCCGCATATTGATGCCCTGGAGACGGCGCATTGGCAGGTGGGCGAAGTACGTCTGGGCACGCGCATACGCCGCCCGGCAGCCCCCTTTACTACCAGTACGATGCAGCAGGAAGCGTCGCGCAAACTGGGCTTTGGCACGACCAAAACCATGCGTGTGGCGCAGCAGTTGTACGAAGGCGTAGACCTGGACGATGCTGACGGCGCGGTCGGTCTGATTACCTACATGCGTACCGACAGCGTGAACGTATCGACGGAAGCGCAGAAAGAAGCGCAGGCGTACATTTTGCAGTATTACGGCGAAAATTATACGCCGGAGACCCCGCCCATCTATAAAACGCGTTCCAAGACGGCGCAGGAAGCCCACGAAGCGGTGCGCCCAACGGCCGTCATGCGCACACCTAAAGCCGTTAAGTCCTACCTGTCGCGGGATCAGTACCGGTTGTACCAGCTTGTTTGGGACCGGTTTGTAGCCAGCCAGATGTCGCCGGCGGTGTACGATACGGTGTCGTCGGATATTTGGGCTGGTGATGAGAAGGTGGCTGCGGTGGAACGGCCGTATCTATTCCGCGCAACCGGTTCTTCTTTGCGTTTCCCTGGTTTTCTGGCCTTGTACGAGGAAACCGAGCCGCAAGATCGGCCTAGCGAAAACGGTGAAGCCCGCGTACCGGCGGATTTGGCCGAAGGCGAGTTGATTGACTTGCTGCGACTGCTGCCGGAACAACATTTCACCCAGGCGCCGCCCCGTTTTTCGGAGGCGACCTTGGTGCGCGAGTTGGAGGAGAACGGCATTGGCCGCCCAAGTACCTATGCCTCCATCATTTCTACGATTCAGGCTCGCGGGTATGTTGAAGTGGTGGACAAACGCCTTCAGCCGACCGAAACCGGGCAGATCGTGAATGATATTTTGGTGGAGTATTTCCCGAACATTTTGTCTGTGGACTTTACGGCACGGTTGGAAGATGAACTGGATGAAATTGCCGAAGGCAAAGCTTGGGTCCCGGTGATTGCCGGTTTTTACGGCCGTTTTGAAGAAAACCTGGAAAAAGCCGACAAGGCCATTCCTAAAATTGAACTGAAAAAAGAGCAGGAGTTTGTAGGGCGGGAGTGCCCGGATTGTGGCAAACCGTTGGTGTATCGGGAAGGGCGGTACGGCCGTTTTATTGGCTGCTCCAACTTCCCAAGCTGTCGCTTTACGGAACAAATCCTGGTGAAGCTGGGCATCCCTTGCCCGCGTGATGGGGGCGACCTGATCGAGAAGCGGACGCGGAAGGGGCGGGTGTTTTTTGGCTGCGCCAATTACCCGGAATGCGACTGGACGAGTTGGAAACGGCCGTTAAAACAGCCGTGTCGCGTTTGTGGTGGTCTGTTGGTCCAACTGAACAACGAAACGGCTGAGTGTACCAAGTGCGCCACGCAGCAGCCGATTATTCAGGAGCCTGTGGCTACGCCATAGCGAGCAGGAAGTTCTCAGAAATTAATTCTAAATCCCGGAAAACTCATCTTTTCGGGATTTTTTTATTCATCTAGAGGCCAAACGCCAAAATCTTGAAAATCGGTTTGTTGATCGACTATCTCGTTGTCTTTATAGAAGCCAGTTGCCACGGCTACTTGACCGCTTAAGGTGCGACCAGACAAATCTAGCGTGGTGATGAACTGGTCGTTTACGAAGAAGTACCCCTGGTAATCTTTCGCAATTAGTAGGATTTGATTGCGTCCGTAAGTGGTTGTGTCGAGGTTGTTTAATTCACCCTGGTCAACGTTAATATCGCGGCCACCCTGGCGTAAGTTTAGCGCCCAAGTGTTTTGGGATAGGAAGACGAGGTGGTAGGACTCGTTTGTGTCGCGATTGCGGCGAAATATAAACCCATAATCCCAACTCCCAGTTGTCAGTGGATAAGGGTTACTAAAGACAGCTTGTGTAATGAAGTTTTGGAGATTTGCATCATCAGCCACGAGGATTTCGATGGAGTTGTCATCATCGTGCAGCAGGCTTCCTGATTTAGTAAAAGAAATAGACTGTGCATTTGCGGCTTGCAAAATGTTGCGGGCGGTGATTTTGCCGCTAACGGCCGTGGCTGTAGCAAAGTTAGAAACGGCCGTGGCAGTAGCACGTTGTTGGATGAGCAATAGATCGTTGGCATTGGTGGCGCGGAGAACAAACTTTTGAACACGCGTAGTATAGCCGTTTACTTCATGTCCATTAAAAAAGCCTGTCCCGGTTTGGATGTTGCCAGGCCCATCGGTAATCGATTCCAGGCGGAGTTGAGTGATCGGGTAGCCGTTCAAAAGCAAATAGCCTGAGTTGTCTTCGGCAATCAGGGTCAAATGGTTGTAACCGCCTGGCTTGGTATCGAGTACACCATACTCTATATCCCCTTTCATTGAATACTGAGCAACTGGTTCTCCATCGTACCAGAAATCTAAAAACCAATAGCCCAGCCCTGCGCCATTGGTGGATACGCCCACGCGCCATTGCCGCTGATGGTCATCGGGGTTATTACGAAAAATAAAGCCAATATCCCAATCATGAAAGACGGCGCTGTAGGGGTTAAAAAACTGGGCTTCGGCGACAAAGTTTTCCAGGTCGGCGTTTTGGACGAGGTATGTGGAGACGTAGTCATCGGTGCTGTGGTTTAGTTGGTGATCCTCGATCTCGTAATGATTGGCTTGAGCCTGCGCCAGGAGAGTATTGATGTTTGCGCGCATGGCTACGGAAGTACCGGTTGCCTTGGCTTGCGCAGTGGCTGTGCCTGAAAGTTGTGTACGAGCAACGGCCGTTGCCGCTTCTTGCGTGCGTCGTACCGAGAGGCGATAGGCATCCTGGGTTAATCCCAGGGCGGTTTCTGTTCCTTCTGTGGCTTGTGTTTCACGTAGGCCGTTGGTTATGAATCTCGTTTGATCTTCGGTGATGACCTTTGGGATGGGTTTAAAAACCGCGAAACCAAGAACCAAAATTAGGACGCTCAGAATAATAATTGCCGCCATATTTATCCAGAATTCGTTGATAGCGATTGGTCGCTGGGCAAAAAGAAGAATTTTTTGCCATAGGTTAGAGGATTGTTCTGTTGGTGGAGAAGCTGAGGGCGTTTTTTCTGGCGTCCTGGTTGTTTCGACGGTTGATGGGGTTGTAATCGGGGTTGGAAGGGTATTGTTCGGGTTATAAAAGTTATCCAGGTGTGTTGTGGCCCGTCTGGCAACCTGGGAATTTTCGTCCTTAGCCAGTCTGGTTAGGGCCATTAGGGCTGGGATGAGTAAGTTATTGTCGGGTGCATATAACAAAGATTCAAGTTTACGGGCGGCTCCGGCTCGCACTTCTGCCTGGTCGCTGATTAGCTCTTGTTGCAGATGGATGGGAAGTAGATTGGTGGTTACCAGACCGGGCCAGGAATCTTCAGAAAGAGGCGACAATTGTCGGGCAAGAACGGCCGTTTTCAAAAAAATTTCTGCCAAATCTCGTGCATGGAGGTAACGATTTTCCGGGTCTTTGTCCATTGCTCTAGCGACGATTGGGGCGAAATCTTTTGGTAGATGGGGATCGATATCTAGAATGCTGGGTACGGGAGCAAGAATGTGAGCCATTATTTGCTGCACGTGATTGTTTTCGGCAGGAAATGGCACCTGGTGGGTCATCATTTCAAATAGCACAATTCCCAGGGAATAAATGTCGGAACGGCCGTCTACCTCTTTGCCACCATCAGCTTGTTCAGGACTCATGTATGCTGGCGTGCCAATAATTGCTTCTGTGGTGAGTCCTTGCCGCGACTCGCGCAGTTTAGCAATGCCAAAATCAGACAAATAGGCATTGCCTTCGGCATCAAAAAGGATGTTACTTGGTTTAATATCTCGATGAATGATGCCGTGGGAATGGGCTTTATCTAGCGCTTCTGACACGCGAAATAGCACGCGAGCGATGAGCGGGATGGGCAGAGGGCCGCCAGCCAATTGTTTGGTTAAAGAGCCTTGTTGCATATACCGCATCACCAAGAAAGGAAAGCCTTTGTCTTGCCCGTAATCGTAAATTGGTACAATGGCGAAGTGTTCAAGTTTGGCCAGGATGCGGGCTTCATTTTGAAAACGCGTAATAAACTTTTGGTCGTGGGTGAATTGTTGCGGTAAAACTTTTAATGCGACTTCGCGCGCCATCTTCTGATCATAGGCCAGATAAACTGTGGCCATCCCGCCGCGGTCGATTTCTTGGATGACTTGGTAGTGCCCGATCATTTGGTTGGATTCCATCATCAACTCCCTGTTAAGCTATCACTTCGGAATCGCAGGTGTATCTCCTTCCGCGCATTGGGGAACGAGATATGGAATAACGCCGTCAATTTGCCCGTAGGTATCCCCATACGTGATGATGCGTAAAAGAATATTCGGGAAAAGGTCGGCATCTTGCGGGTTGTGGCTGCTGATAACGGCCGTGCGAGTGCCCGTATTTGCCAATGCCTGCACCAATTCGATCTGCGATGTATCTCCTGTTTGGTGCAGACGGAGGGCTGCATCATACGTTAGAACCACAATGGCATTTTTATCGCTGACTGCAGCTAATGCATTTGCTTGTATTTGGCGCACGTCGGACGGTGTTTTAGGGTCGTAAAATAATTCTGTTACTTCCAGGCCACAATAGGTGAGTCGTTCATTTAGCAGGCTGCGATTATCTCCTACTTCCGTACCGGGGTGGGTTAAAATTGGGCTTATTAGAAGCAGGCGATTGGTCTCGCCATCGGCAAATGATGAGGTTTCACTTGTTCCAGACACAATGTGAACGGCCGTTACGCCCAGCTCATAGGCCATCTGCCGGTGTCCTGCGTAGTCTGGCGCAGCGGGAACGATTGTTTGATCGAGTTGAAAAGCGTATTTTAATTGCAAAATCCTTCTCACCGAATCATCGATCTGCGATTCCGAAATTTGACCATCGGCAACCGCTTGTTTGATAGCCTGAAAAAAGAGTTCAGGGTATTGGTCTGAATTAACGCTAACAAGCAAATCGTTTCCAGCCAGGATGGCAGCGACAGCGGCATTTCCGGGGCTATAGCTGTTTGTAATCGCCTTCATGCCCAGGTCATCTGTCAGGATAACCTGGTTGAAATGCATTTCCTCGCGCAGCACCTTTGTCACAATATCCCTGGAAAGTGACGCTGGCAGGTAAGGCATGTTTTCCGAAAGGGCAGGCACGGCAAGATGTCCTGTCATGATGCCGCCTATGTTCGCGGCGATGGCTGAGCGAAAGGGCAGTAGTTCACGTGTTTCTAAAGCGGTTCGGGGCACGGTAATAATTGGTAGCTCCATGTGTGAATCTACATCCACATCACCATGACCGGGAAAATGTTTGGCAATGGCGATAATGCCTGCATTTTGTAATCCCTCGATGTATTGTTCGCCTAGCGTGGCTACGATTATGGGATCGTCGCCGAAGGATCGGAGGCCGATGACGGGATTGTTGGGGTTTGTATTTATGTCGAGTACGGGCGCAAAATTCATATTAACGCCCAGAGCGCGCATCTCGGCGCCAACGGCCGTACCAACTTTGTATAAATCGGCGGCCGGTGTGGCTGCCCCAAGGGCCATGTTGCTGGGGAAAAGCGTCATCCCCGCCTGGCGGCGAACGATATCTCCTCCTTCATAATTCCAGCCGATGAACAGCGGAATGCCCGATGCCCCTTTCGCGACGGCTTGTAGAGCCTGAGTCAGTTCTGTTACCTGTTCCGCAGAAGTGATGTTTTGATCTAAAAATATGATGCCGCCTACTCCAAGTTGTTCGATGCGCCAGCGTGTTGTGTCATCTAGCGTTGGGCCTGGCAGCCCAATCATAAGGAGCTGCCCAATTTTTTGGTCTAATGACATTTGGCTGAGGGCGGCTTCTATTGTGGCTGTGTCGTTGCGTGTTGGTGCAGGTGTGGGATTTGGTGTGGAGATGGCGGTAGGCGTGGGGAGGGAAACGGCCGTTGCCATGATAAGCGTCACAATGGGGGTTGGCGGCAGCTGGTTTGAAGAACTTGCGAGCGTTTGATCAGGGGTAAGCGAGACGACCACCATAGCTGCCTCCCCCCGTTCCGTACTCCTGAATATCAATATGCTTCCCAGCAATATAGCTACCACAAACAAGAGAACAATTGTCAGCATGCCCAAAAACTTAACGGCCGTGCCGTTATTGTGCTGCAAATTCATTACGGCCCCCAACTTGGCTGACGTTCATCACTGCTTCCCCAACTTCCCGTCAGATTAATCTCATAATTGGTTGCGACGTGAAAAAGATAAATATCCCAGTCCCCATCTTTATCTGACGCATAAGCCACCCATTCCCCATCCGGCGACCAGGATGGTGTGACAGCATGGGGATAAAGTGCCTCCTGGCCTGGGGAGGGTGTAGGGTGTAAATCTGGTTTCAGTACAACTTGTGCCGGGTTTTGTACAGAAGTGAGGCATAAGTCCCAAACTTTGTAACCGTTACTCACGTCTACACATGCATAGGCAATTCGGTTACCATCTGGCGACAAATCTGGAAAAAGACTGCTTCTTGAAAACCCCCATGTAATGGCGCGTTCAGGATCGATATTTTCTTTGTCTACATAGTACAGCAGGTAATTGCCCGGGGAAGCTCCTTTTGTAGACATAAATACGACGTGCCGATCGTCATTAGCCCAAGAGATGTGCCCCCCATGCGGAAATCCATCCGAACCAAAATCAGAAGAAGCACCTGATAAACGACCTGATTGCGTATCAAATGGCGCCCATCTTACGACAAAATCGTTGGCATTGTCTTGCTGGCTGAAAGCCACGAAATCGCCATTGAGTGAACAGCTTGGTACTCCCGGCATCGTATTTTCTCCAGCGGAAGCGACAAACGTTTGGCCAAAACTTATCACATCTGTGCGGATGCTTCTGAGCTCCTGATGGGCTCGTATTTCGCTGGGTACACGCCCGCGTTCGAAGACAATCGTATTTTGGCCACACCAGCTTGGCCACCAATCATCAAATTCGTTCGTGTCATTGCCGGTTAACTTGATGGACGGGCTGGAAGAAGTTAGATCAACCAGATAAATAGAATCTACGCCATCTCGGTTAGAAACAAGAGCTAATCTGCCTAGCGGGGCAAGTTTTGTGGCAGTCGCTGTTGGTGGGATGGGCGTCATGGTGGGTGAAGGCCAGGGTGTCGTTGTTTGTGGATTGTTCGTAGGCGTGCTGTCTGGCAGTATTGCAGCCGAATTTCCGGGAGTTGTTTTTTCAAGCAAGCCAGTCTGTTGGTTGATGATTGGGGTTCCAAAATCCCCCAAATTGGCGATGAAATATAGTTGATAGAGTGCCCAAAAGATAAATACCAGCAAAAATGAAGTGAGTGCAACGAATAAAGTGATTGTTTTTTTGTTGAAGAACCCCTGTGAATCGGTGTCGGGAACGGAGACGGCCGTTTCCACACTCACGGCCGTTGCTGGTTGCGCCCTCTGCAAAGCGGGTTCCGGTTGCTTTGTTTCAACGGAAAGAGCCGCTCTTTCTGTACCGCCTGCAATAATTTGCTGATAAAAAACACCTACCAGAGCAGTGGCCGAAGGAAAACGGTCGGCGGGATTCTTAGCCAGAGCTGTTTGGAAAATTTCATTTAAGCCGGGTGGCAGCTCTGGATCAAATGTGAGGATGTCGGGAACAGGATCGCGGGCATGTTTGATCATAATTTGTGTGGTCGTTGCGCCCTGAAAGGGCGGTTGCCCGGCTAGCATTTCATACAAAATGCACCCCAAGGCATATATATCCGCCCGGTGATCAACTTTTATGTTTCCTTTTACTTGTTCTGGACTCATATAGGCTGGCGCGCCCAGCACCGTAGTTTGTTGCAGACTCATCGTCTCTTGGGCCAGCCGCGCCATCCCAAAGTCCGCCAGGTAGGGTTGGTTGTCATTATCGAATAAGATATTTTGTGGTTTTAGGTCTCTATGGATAACCTGATGGCTGTGGGCAAGGTCCAATGCTAGGGCAACTCTTTGTAAAATTCGGTAACTTTCTTCAAGTGAAAGAGGGCCTTGTTGTAAGACATCCTTTAAAGAACCGCCTGGCATGAAACGCATCACTAGGTAAGCCCAATGATCGTCAATACCAAAATCGTATATTGGTACAATCGCGTCGTGTTCCAAACTGGTTAGAATGTGGGCTTCGTTGGTAAATCGCGTTTTAAAAGTAGGATTGTGAGTAAAACGGGGATCGTAAGTTTTTACAGCAACTTGTCGGTCTACGTTGCTGTCATAGGCCAGATAAACAGTGGCTGTGCTGCCCTTGCCAAGTTGGCGAATGATTTGGTATGGACCAATAAAATGTGCTCCCATGGTTAAGTCCTGGCTTGGAGATATGTTTTTATGAACGAATGGCACGCACCCGATTCCCCCAGGGTTTATTCGGCCTCTGGCAAATGACGCTTATTTGGCAAAAGCCGTTGAATTTGCACCAGAGGAATTACATGCCCTAAAATATTCGTTTTTGAACGTCGGTTGGGTTAATTGAAATTATTGTAAGACACTTGCTTAGGTTAGGTCAAGCGAGGTTTGGTGAAAAGATGACGCCACGGCCGTAAACCGCCAAAATCAAAACGAGGAACTGGTATGATTTATTGGTTTGCATACCAGCTCCCCGCCTCAGGTTTTTAATGCTTTTGTGGGTTCATCGTGGTTTACACTCTCAGGACCAACCCTTCATTTGGCCCGACAGACAAATCGGACAGAGCCACCAGACCACTGCGTGCCATGTCTGTGGCGACGACGATCACGGCCGTTTCCCCCACATCCCCCACGTCCAGCCGGTGAGTCCCCTGGCCAAAATTGAGTACCACCAGAAAACTGTCCGCGCCCGGGTGGGTGCGGCGATAGGCAAAAATGTCGGCAACGGCCGTCTCTATCGTGGCATAATCGCCCACCATCAAGGCCGGTTCGGCGCGGCGCAGAGTGGTTAACGAGCGGTACAAATTCAGCATGGAAGTCGTCTCGTTTTCTTGCTGGGCGACGTTGCGCGTGGGGAAATTGGCGGCTGCTGGCAGCCAGGGCTGCGCCGCAGCCGTCGTGAAACCGGCGTGGGGCGAGGCATCCCACTGCATGGGTGTGCGCTCAGGGTCCCGCCCGACGATATGGGCGATTTCTGGCTGGTTGACAGCCGGTGGGTCCTGGATAAATTCAGGTGGAATGTGGCCATCTTCCATGCCGATTTCTTCACCATAATAGGTGGTAGGTGTGCCGCGCAGCGTAAGCAGCAGCATGTTGGCCACTCGCGCCTGAGCCAA
Source organism: Chloroflexota bacterium (assembly GCA_017993775.1). GTDB lineage: Bacteria > Chloroflexota > Anaerolineae > Promineifilales > Promineifilaceae > Leptovillus. The sequence goes on from JAGOMA010000044.1 coordinate 13,329, forward strand.
TCCAACGCGGGTGGCGATGCGATGTTGATCGTGGTTGCCCAACACCCAATTGGGCCAGCCGTTGGGCGGCAAGGCGGCTTCATAGGCTTCTACCAGTTCGCGTACGGCCGTTGCCTGCCAGTTGCGGTTGGCGATGAGGTGAAAATTGAAAGGCATGTGGCATTCGTCCTGGGAACGGCCGTAATACGCCATCAACTCGTCAAATGGTAGATAAATTTCGCCCACCATCATGCGTTCGTCATACTCATCCAACACGCCGCGCATCTGGCGGATCAGGTCGTGGATGCCGGGCACACTTTGGGTGTAGATGTGGTTTAAACTGCCATGAGGGTCCACGCCGTCCCAACCCGGATTGGGCGGCTCGTCGCGCAGCAGTTCGTCTTTCATCATCAACCAGATAACGTCCACGCGAAAGCCATCGACGCCTTTATCCAGCCAAAAGCGCATATTATCCAGCATGGCTGGCAAAACGTCTGGGTGCCGATAGTTCAGTTCCGGCTGTTGGGTCACAAATTGGTGCAGGTAATATTGCCCGGTGGCCTCGTCGAAAGTCCAGGCGGGGCCGCCAAAAAAGCTGAGCCAATTGTTGGGCGGTCCGCCATCCGGAGCTGGATCGCGCCAGATGTACCAATCACGTTTGGGATGGGTACGGCTGCGGCGGCTTTCCTGAAACCAGGCGTGTTCGTCGGAGGTGTGATTGGGCACCAGATCGAGGATGATCTTTAGCCCGCGTTCGTGGGCGTCGGCGAGCAGGGCGTCGAAATCGGCCATTGTGCCGAACATGGGGTGAATGTTGGTGTAATCGGCCACGTCGTAGCCGAAATCGTGCATGGGGGAGGGGTAAATGGGCGAGAGCCAGACGGCCGTTACCCCTAATTTTTGCAAGTAGTCCAGCCGCCGCCGGATACCTGCCAGGTCGCCAAGTCCATCGTTACTGCTGTCCTGGTAAGAGCGCGGATAAATTTGGTAAATAATGCCTGTTTGCCACCACAAATAATCGCCGATCATGGGTTCTCCTTACTTTCTGGCAGGTACATGGTTGTTGTAGTTCATGAGGTTGATTTTATCATGAGGATTTGTGGGAGGGAAACGGCCGTGCTGCCCACATTTACCACTGGTAGCCGTTTGACCAATCTCCGGCGCTGTTTTATAATCTTGAACGATCCCAACTGGGTAATCTGGAAATAATCTACCTTTGAATGTTGATTGAAATTCATTTTTTTGCCAAAAAACCGCAAAAAACAATCGCTAAACGCGACCATTACATGACGGAACTTTCCGCCGCACACACAAACTATATGCAGATCGACTTGTTGGGGCTGATCAGGAGTGCCAGCCTTGACTGAACCCAACCCTGAACCGCCTGACCCTAATTGGCAATCCCAAGACAAAGACACGCAATCTAAAAAAGATAAAGTTCTCGTCGAAGGCGTTTGCTGCCTGGGCTGGACGGGTCGTTTTTGTGTTTGTAATGTTCTGCGCCCCTTGTCGCCCGCAGCGACTTTGTTTTCAGGCTAAAAGGAACATGTCCACAGTTATTTTAATTATTGCTACAGTTGCCCTGATGATTTTTATCAACGGGCTGTACGTGGCCGCTGAGTTTGCCACCGTCTCTTCGCGCCGCACCCGCATTAGCCAGATGGCCGGCAGCGGCAACAAAATGGCCGCAATGCTGGAACCAATCATGGAAAATCCGGCTGCCTTAGACAACTATGTTGCCGCTTGCCAGATTGGCATTACCATTTCTTCGCTGGTTTTGGGCGCTTATGGCCAGAATGTGATTGCCGGGTATCTGGTACGGCCGTTAAGCTTCATTTCCGGCGGGACGGTCGCTGCTGAATCGCTGGCGTTTATCATTGTGCTGGGTGTCATTACCATGCTGCAAGTGATCCTGGGCGAATTGTTCCCTAAATCGGTTGCCATCCAGTATCCCGAAAATGTTGCCCTGGCCGTCGTGGTTCCGATGCGTGTGTCACTGGTTCTGTTACGGCCGTTAATCTGGTTGTTCAATGGCAGCGGCAGCCTGGTTTTGCGCCTGATTGGCCGCCAGCCCCACGGCGGCGCGCAAATCCACTCCCCTGAAGAGATCGAATTGTTGGTGACAGAAAGCCACGAAAGCGGACTGCTGGATGACGAAGAACGCCAAATGCTGCGCAACGCCTTTCGTCTGCGCGATTTGCACGCCCGGCAGGTGATGGTTCACCGCACCCGACTTATCGCCGCCCCAGCCGAAAGCCGCATCGAAGACCTGCTCGACCTGGCGTTAGCGCAGGGGTATTCCCGCATTCCCATCTACCACGACTCCATCGACGAGATAACCGGCTTTGTCCATGTCAAAGACCTGTTCCGTCTCTATCTGGCCGGCGAGGGCGACATCAACTCCGTGATTCGTGAGGTGATCTATGTGCCGGAAACCATGCCGGTTGCCGATCTGTGGCAAAAGCTCAATGTCGACCGCAAATACCTGGCGATTGTGTTTGATGAATATGGTGGCACGGCCGGTCTGATCACTTTTGAAGATTTGATCGAAGAGATTTTTGGCGAGCTGCAAGATGAATTTGATGATGAAATGGCGTTGATTGCCCGGGACCAGAACGGCCGTGTCTACCTTCGCGGCGATCTTCTGGTAGCCGACGTGAACGAATATCTGGAATTAAACCTGCCCACCGAAGCCGATACCCTCAGCGGTTTGGTATTCAGCGTACTCGGCCGTCCACCCGTGCAAGGGGAAGTGATTGTCATTGGCGAAACACAAATCCGCGTCGAAGCCATGGCCGATTTAGGCGTTTCGGAGGTCTCGTTACAACTGCCACCGCTCGAAGATATGGGCAATTTCAGCGAATGGGAGGTGGCCGATCATGACTAAGCTTCTGCTGCTCGGCCTGACCGTTCCTGGAATGAGCGTGGCTGTTTTGTTCGCCTCTGCGGCCGCTCAAGGCGAAACAACGCACAGCGTGAGTGCATTTTTGCTGCCATTTTTCATCATCTTGTTATTGGTGCTGCTGAACGGCTTCTTCGTGGCGGCTGAATTTAGCATTATTGGCGTGCGCCCAACGCAGTTGGAAGAGATGACGGGTACGCAAAACGGCCGTGAACGCCAAATGGTTCTGGGCGTATTAGATTCTCGCGTAAAACAAGATCGCTACATCGCCACTGCCCAATTAGGCATCACCATCGCTTCGCTGGGCCTGGCCATGTACGGCGAGCCACAAATCTCCCACCTCATCGAACCCCTGATCGGCCGCCTCTGGTTCGAACCCGGAGAAGCCCTGGTCCGTTCCATCGGTTATGTCGTTGCCCTTTCCCTGATGACTTATTTGCATGTCGTTTTAGGTGAGATGGTTCCTAAATCGATTGCCCTCCATGACGCGGCCAGCCTGGTATTGTGGCTTGCCCGCCCGATGCAATTTGCCCAGGCCCTTCTGATCATTCCGGTGCGCCTGCTCAATAGTGTCGGGAATTGGCTGCTGCGCGTGTTTAAGGTTCCGCCGGCTGAAGGCCATGCCCGCGTCTTGTCGCCAGAAGAAATCGAGCTGCTGGTTACAGAAAGCGCCGAAGGCGGCCTGCTAAACGAAGATGAAGAGGAAATGATCCGTAACATTTTCGATTTTAGCGACCGTCTGGCGGGGCAGGTGATGACCCCGCGCACCCGTGTGCAGGCCATTTCCATGGATACGCCCCGAGAAGAGCTGCTGCAAATTATGACCGAGAGCCGCCACAGCCGCTTCCCAGTGTATGAAAACGATCTGGACCACATCGTCGGCATCTTGCATCTGAAAGACCTCATCCGCCAGACCATGCGCCCGGACAGCCGTTTTGATATTCGCCTGATCATGCGCTCCGCGCCGGCCGTGCCCGAAGATTACCCGGTAGAGAGCTTGCTGGCGGCGTTTAAGAGCCAAAAACTGCACATGGCAATTGTGTTGGATGAATTTGGCGGCATGGCCGGCATTGTGAGCCTGGAAGACCTGGTAGAGGAAATTGTGGGCGAGGTACGCGATGAATTTGACCTGGAAAAAGAACCGTTTGTGGTCTTGTCGCCCGGGGTCATCGAGGCTGCCGGCGATTATCTGGTGGACGATATTACGGAGATGGTCTATTTAGGCGAAAAAGAAGTCTTGCCAGACGTAGAAACAATTGGCGGGTTGGTGGTGGCCAAGTTAGGCCGGCCGCCAGAAGTCAATGATGAAGTGACGTATGGCGAGCATGTAGTGTTTCGGGTGTTGGATATTGACCGTCTGGCAGTGACGCGGGTGCGGATTGAGTTCCCCGACACGGCCGAAATAAAACACGATTCCCCCAATTCTGACCACGAGCATTAGACGAAAACGTTGTCGCTATTTAGACCCCAAGGGTTTGTTCTTGAGATGTTAGATCTTTTGGAACTCAAACCCTTGGGGTCTTTTAGAAACACTTGAGTAGTTAAATTGGTCCAATCTTGCAGATTGGACCAATCTATGTGAGCCATTTGCGCGTTTTTTATAAGGCAAGCCTACAGGTTATACAACTCGGTAAATTTGGTTTTAGCGTAGCGCATGAAGGCGGCGTGGCTTAAGGGTTGGCCGGTGACGCGCTCGACCAATTCGCCGGGGGTAAATTTACGGCCGTGTTGGTGGATATTCTCGCGCAGCCAGGCCAGCAAACTGGTGGTCTGGCCCTGGTTCAGTTCGTCGAGGATGGTCGGGGATTGGGCAACGGCCGTTTCAAAAAACTGCGCCCCATACAAATTCCCCAACGCATACGTCGGGAAATAGCCAAATCCGGGCCGCGTCCAATGCACGTCTTGCAGGCAGCCTTTGCTGTCAGTCGGCGGCACGACGCCCAGAAGGTCTTCCATTTTGGCGTTCCAGGCCGCCGGTAAATCCCTGGCCGCCAGCTCGCCATTCAGCATCGCCTGTTCCAATTCAAAGCGCAAAATAATGTGGAAATTGTAGGTCAGTTCGTCGGCCTCTACGCGGATGTACGAAGGCTGGACTTTGTTGATTGCCCGGTAAAAATCGTCGGCGGTGTGCTGCCCCAACTGCGCCGGAAAGAGGCTCTGCAATTTCGGATAGTGCGCCTGCCAAAAACCCCGGCTGCGACCCACCAGATTTTCAAACATACGCGATTGCGATTCGTGAATGCCCAATGATGTGCCTCGTGCCAGCGGCGTGCGGGCCAGGTCCGGGTGCGTGCCTTGTTCGTACATGGCGTGGCCCGATTCGTGCAGCGCGCCAAACAGCGACGGGTTGAGAAAATCGGGATACCAGCGGGTGGTGATGCGGGCGTCATCGCGGCTGAAGCTGGTGGCGAAGGGGTGAACGACCGTGCCCAGGTGGCCGCGGGTAAAGTCGTACCCGACGACGTCGGTGATGTAGCGGGCAAATTCTTTCTGGGTTTCGACGTCGAAGGGTTGATGGACGATGCTGTCGTCGACGGCCGTTCCCCGTTCCGCAATTGCCTGCCGCAAAGGAACCAACTCGGCTTTTACCGCATCGAAAATGGCGCGCACATCGGCCGTTTTCATGCCCAGTTCGTATTTATCCAGCAGGGCGTCGTATTTTTCATCTTCGTAGCCGTATAACTCGGCCATCTCCTGGCATAATTCCACCACTTGCTCCAGCCAGGGCTGGAAGGTGGCAAAATCATTGTCGGCGCGCGCTTTTACCCAGGCGGCGTGCGCCTGTCCGCTCACCTGCGCCGACCGGGTGACAAATTCCGGCGGCAGTTTGCGCGCTTCTTCATAATTGCGCCGCAGCAGGCGCATGAGGCTGGCCTCATTGCTGTCGTAGGCCGCGCCGTTCAGTTCGGCGGCGGCGTTTTCGATGAGCGTACCCATCTCGTCTGAGGTGGCCAGCATGTGGTTGAATCGACTCAGGGTGGTCATTTGCTGAATGCGGGCGGTCAGGCCGCCGGGGGGCATATTTACTTCCTTATCCCAGCTTAACACGGCCAGCGCTTTGCCGATGTCGTTGATTTCGTAAACTTTTTCTAACAAGGCTTCGTATTGGGTGGTCATATTTATCTCCTCTATGACGGTTCAGTTGTCGAGGAGTTTAACGGAAAAACGGCCGTTTTCCAACCGCAGCCAGGCATCGGCTGCAAAAAAGGCCGGACAATTTTGCGATTGTCCGGCCTTTTTCGTTTGAAGGCGTAATGGCCTGCCAGGTTTTCTTGAACCTGGCAGGTCTCTCCTATCGATCGTTACGGTTTGAGAATGATCGGAAAATGGAGAACATATTGGATGTTAACCGTTACTGTGACGCTGTCAACCGGGCCTAACGGCACATGGGTCGGACTTTGCAGCGTGGCCGAGATGACGTGTACGCCAGGTGACAAGTTGACCGAGGTGTCGTAGGTCATCACCGGGCCGAGGTCATCGCCATCCACCCAGATGTGCCAATGGCCGTCTGTGGGGATGGTGAAATTGGTGGTGGTGATGGTGACCGGGACCGCAACGGCCGTGCCGTTGGTGCTGGTAAACACGGCGCTGTTCGCCGGGCTGACAATGTTCATGGTCGGTAAGTCCAGGCCAACGATAACCGGGTCATGGTCCGAAGCGCGGAATTCGTCCGGACTGAAGAAGAACGGCTGGTTGAAGTCGTTGTAATCCAGGGCGCGCGGTTCATCGGAGTTGATGTGCCATTCGCCCAGATCCGAGACGTAAGGCAGCAATCCGGGGCTGGCCAGCGCATAGTCCAGATAGCCAAACTCGCCGTTGAAGGAGTAGCTGTAGGCGTCGTCGCCAAAGAAAGTGGCCGGCAGGTTGGTCAGACCGGCGTTTTTCAAAGCCGTGATGGGGTCTTCCATGGCGTAGGCGTTCAGGTCGCCCATGATCAGGAAGCGGTCGGAACCGCTGCCCGTGGGGTCGCCATACAGCCAGGTGGCCAGGATTTCCGCCGCGGCTGTGCGGGTGGCATTCCAGCAGCCTTGCCCATCCAGAATGTCGATGTCGCCGCCAGTTTCGCCGCCGCAGCTTTTGGATTTCAGGTGGTTGACGGAGATGGTAACACGGCCGTTTGTGGCATTGTCGGCGAAGGTCTGGGCCAGCGACGGCCGGTTCAGGTTGTCCTGATACGCTGGGTCGAAGCTGTTATCCAGGATAGCGTAATTGCCAACCGGGGTCACGCGGGCCGGCTTGTAGATCAGGGCGACTTTGATGGCGTCGGTGCCAATCGTGCCGGTGTCGATGTAGGCATAGGTTCCTGCGCCCACTTCGGCGTTTAGTGAGTTGACCAGATCGATGAGGGCGTCGTCGTTGACGTTGTTTTCAATCTCGATCAGGCCGAGCACATCGGCGTCTATGCCGGTGATCGCGCTCAGCAGTTTGGCGCGCTGCCGGTTGAGTTCGTCCAGCGTATCTGCGCCGCGGCAGCCCATATCTTGCGATGGTCCGCAAATGAGGGCGCCGGTGTCGATGGTGGTGAAGTAGTTGAGCACGTTCATGCTGGCAAACTTCAGGTCGCCATTGACGGCCGTATTGGCGCGTGGGTTGCTTTGGGTGAATGTGAGCAAGCCTGTAGGCTGAACGCGGTAATAGCTGAAGCCGTAGCCTAATACGCCGGTCATGTTGGTGATGGTGGATCCGGCGCGCAGGGTTACATCGGGATCGAGGTAGGGCATGGGGACGAGCGGGTTTTGGTCGGTACGGCCGTCATCGATCAAAATTCGATTGAGGGCGATGTCCGCTTCGTACGCAGCGTAGCCGGAGATGCTGGGGGTGTAGAGATGGGTGAATTGGAACTGACGGCCGCTGGACGAGAGGAACACCTCGCCATAACGCCCCATGTTGTAGTTGTCGGTAACCGTTAACTCGTCGGAGAAGATGACCGACATGCCCTCGAACCATTCCAGGTTGGCGATGGCTGTGTGCGGCATATCGATGGTGGCCGGGGTTACAGACGCGCCTGTGCCGCAAATGGTCACATTGGAGACACCGGTGATTTGCGTTTGCCCGCTAAATTCAGCCGCAGTACCCGCCACATACACCACGTCGCCCACAGACACGTCGACCGTGTTGGCCGGGAAGTAGACAAACACGCCTTCCGAAGTGGCCGGATTGGCGTCTACGTTCTGATCCATTTCCTGGATGTAGAAGCCGTTGTAGCCACCTACCTGGAAATCGCCAACGACTACTGCGTCAGCGGTGACGCTGGCGCCGGCGATCGGCGTGCTGGTTCCAGGCCCTTGAATGTCGTGAATGCGGTGCGAGGGGTTGATATCGCAAACCGCGCCAGCAACCACGGTGATGACGCCCGTTTGGGTGATTTCAAATGGGTTGGTGGGGTGTACACCATTCAGGTCGCCATAGGTCCAGACCGAATTCGGGTTGCCGACGCCCCAGTTGCCATTAAAGCGGTTGGTGTATGAGAAGACGCCAGGAGCCGGGGGAGTAATGGTTCCGGCAAAGATGTCGTTGTTGCCAGTTTGTCCGGTGAAGGCGGCATCGAACCAGGTCCAGACGCCGGGATCGGCGCTGCTGCCAAACCCAACCTGGGCTTTCAGGCCGCGGCCTTCGCCGGCCGGGTTGGTGACGTTGTTGATGTAGAGTTCGCCGGAAATGGGTCCGGCGGGGAAGGTTTGGGTGACGGTCAGTGTTGCCGGTCCAGTCAAGACGGCGTACCCGGGAACCACGTTGCGGTAATCATTGACGGTGGCTGTGCCAGCTACATCATAGGAGCGGTTGCTGGAGTTTAGCCAGTCATACTCCGGGCTGCCGCTGGGGATGGTGTCGGTATAGACGATGTACTTGTAGGTATATGTGCCCGTGCTGAGTGCGGGGATGGTTACGGAGAAGGTTTCAAATCCGGCATCGGCCGTTAGGGGCGTGCTGGTGATGTTCCAGCCGTTGAAATCGCCGGCCAGGAAGAGGCCTTCGCCGGGCATAACCACATCTTCCAAATCATGATAGATGAAGGTAACGTCTCCGGCCAGGGATTCGACGGTGAAACTGGCCTGGGCGGTTCCAACGGCCGTTGTGCCGCTGAATTCGGCCGTGTTGGTGATGGTGTCGCCGTAATCTCCTGTCTGGTTGGCGGTGAAGGTGAAGGTGATGGTTTCGCCATTGGTCACTGTGCCGGCCCAGGTGATGACGCCTGCGGTTTCGCCCGCGCCGACCGGTTGGTCGATCCAGGCGCCGAAGGTGGTGCTGATGGGCAGGGTGTCGGTGAAGAGTACGGCCGTGTCGGACACGGACCCGCTGTTTTGCAAGGCGACGGTGTAGGTGATGGTGCTTTGGTAGGGAACGGCCGTTGTCGGTGTCACGTTTTTGGTGATAGACAACTGGGGGACCTGCACGCCGGTTATTGACAGATCATCAATACCCACCCATTCATCGGAACCAACGGCATTGGCTGTGATCATTCGTACTTGCACAACGGATTGATTGTTAGCCGCTAATGGTAGCGTAACAGTTACTGGGGTTACTAATGTTGCTTCGCTCGGACCAGTAGTTGCGTCGGCTACAAATCCGTCTGGTAGGTTCGTGAAATCGCCGGTATTACCCACTCGATATTGCAAAGCAACTGGCTGGATGGCATTGTCTACTGAACCATCAATATCGCGCAGGTTGTAAGCAACTTGGATGTTGTTTAAACCAGTTGTATTAAGGTGTATGAGCAAGAATGGAGCGTCTGCTGTACCCGAACCCTGAAACGCTACGACGGGGTCGGTAATTTCAAATTCTCCTAAACCGCCACTGGTTAAAGTGTTTGGAGTTGTTTGATTGGCAATAACGTTAATAGGGGTTGTGGTGCCATCAGCTAAAATTGTTTGGGGATCAGTGCCTGTAACTGTTGTCAGGTTATCGCCTCGATAGCCAATGATGCCGGGGACGCCAGTCCAAACATCCGTGGTCGTGATCAAGTTTGTATTGCTCCAGTCTTGGCTGAGAGGTGGCGCTTGATATGTACTATCAGTTGGTGCAGCCAGAACATTGCTGTTCAGGGCTGCAAAGAGGGCGAGGAAGATGAGAACGGCCGTTCCCACCGAAACCCCCATCTGCCACAATTTTTTTTGCGATTGCTTCATCTAAATCTCCTTGTGTGGTGTCCTGGCCCAATGGCCGGGCGCATTAATAAATAACGACAATGGGTTCACCAATCCAACATTTTTTAGAGACGCGAAATTTTCCGAGGCCATGCGCTGGTTTGGCTGGGTTGATTTGCGAATTACAAAAAGGGAAATAGTGTCAGATTGGTAAACTGCGTTGACAATGCTCAATCCTGCCAAAATAGTAACAGTTTGCGCCCAGATGACAAATGACATTTGTTATGTTTTTGTTAATGATCTTCGTTGACAAGGTGAACCTGGTTCGTATACCCTTTTTGTACTTCTTTCTTCGGTCGATACTTTGGAGGTTTCCAGATGAAGGCATACAACAAGATTGGTTTCCACACCGCTAGCGGCGGTAATCCTACCGGCATAGGCGATTATTTGCGCGCGTTGGATGCGGCCGACGTGCCCTTTGTGATCAAGGCCGTCGATGCCATGACCGGGTTGTTTGACGCCCAGGAGATCATTCGGTCGCGGAATAAAACAACCCCCCACGTCCTGGTGTTTCGGCGTTCCGTCCCGGCGGCCGGCTCCACGCCGCCTTCCGGCAACCCAGATGTGCCCGACTATACCAAAGAGCCGGCTCAGGCTGCGGCCGACCATTGGGCCTGGCACAAAAAGAACCTGCCGCCGGAATTAGACCCCAAACTGGTGTGGATAGAGACCATTAACGAACTGCGCAAAGAGGTAGAATGGGCCGATTGGATCGGCAATTTTGCCTTTCACACCGGCCAACTGGCGATGGCCGATGGCTTTAAATATGCCGCTTTTGGCTATTCGTCGGGCACGCCGGATGAGGGGGCGTGGGAAACGGATGGCATGCTGCGCTATCTGGAGGCGTGCCAGCAGAATCCGGGCAAGCTGGCCGTGGCTTTGCACGAATACAGCTTTAAGACGGCCGATATCTGGTTTTTACGCGGCGACCACATCGGGCGCTTCGAAAAATTGTTTGCGGCGTGTGATAAACATCGAATTAAACGGCCGTCTACCATCATCACCGAATGGGGCTGGACACATGATCGCCTGCCCCTGAGTATGGAAAAAGCGATGGCCGATATTACGGCCGTGGCCGAATATTACGCCCAGTTCCCGGAAGTTTTGGGCGCGGCTATCTGGTATTTGGGGCCGGGCTTTGCCGGCATTGCCAATCGCGCCCAACAATTGATCAAACCGGTGACTAATTTTTCCCTGAACACCACCTTCACGATTCCTGATCCTGCCAATCAACCGCCGGTTGACACGCCTCCCATGTCGCCGCCGGTCGTTGGCACAAAACCGAATGTTCGTTTCATTCGCGACGTTACCGTTTTAGATGACACAGTAATGACTGCCGGGGATTCTTTCACCAAAACCTGGCTGGTGGAAAACAACGGCGACGTGACCTGGAGCAGCGGGTATCAGATTGTCAATATCGGCGGCGAAGCGATGACGGCCGTTACCAGCCACCCCATCCCCGCCGCCCGCCCTGGCGACCAGGTCGAAATCTCCGTCACGCTCACCACACCCCAGGCCCCCGGAACCCATTTCAGCGATTGGCGGCTGCAAGACGACAAGGGCAGCCTGTTTGGCGACATCATCTACACGCGCATCATATCCGAACCGCCGGTCGTCTCGCCGGGCGGCGTCGCCAACAGCAAATTTGTCGCCGACGTGACCATTCCCGATGATACGCTCGTCAAACCCGGCGATCCTTTTGTAAAAACGTGGCAGCTCAAAAACATTGGCACGCGCGCCTGGGGCAGCGGTTTCACCATCCGTTACCTGGGCGGCGTCAAAATGGCCGCCCAAGACAGCTACCCCTTGCCCGCCGCCGCCCCCGGCGCAGAAGTCAATATCTCCATCGACATGATCGCCCCCACCACGCCGGGAACCCATTACGAAGATTGGCGCTTGTTCGATGACCGCGGCGAGATTTTTGGTGAAATTGTCTATGTGCGCATTCAGGTTCCCTGGCTTCCGGGCAGCTCTGTTGTGGCTCCGGTTTCCCAGCGCGACGCGCGCTGGGCGGATAAACGGCTGGGGCAGGTGGGGTCCAATCAAACCATTGGCAAGTGGGGCTGCCTGCTGACCTGTTTTGCGATGGTGGCCAATGTCTACGACCATCAGGTGACGCCGGCGCAGTTGAATGATTCCATGGTGCGTCAGAGCGGATTTATCGACGTCAATCTGACCAAGTGGAACGCGCTGACCGATGTGTACACCGATATGATTTATGGCGGCAAAGTTGGCTCCAGTCCAGAAGTGACCAACACCATCGACGCCAGTTTGGCCGAGGGGCGGCCGGTGGCTGTGCAGGTTGATTTTACCAGCGACACGCCCTACACCGATAACGACCAGCATTGGGTGTTGATTGTGGGCAAAGATGGCGAGGATTATCGCATCAACGATCCCTGGCTGCTGCCGGCGCAGGAGGCATCGTTGAAGCAGCGGTATGCACGGGCGGGACGGCCGTTATGGGAAGCCATCCTCTCCGCGATTTTCTACAAATCAACCAAAGGCAACCCCGTCCACATCGATATTCCCATCCATATCGACACCCCGGCCACTCTGCAAACCGGCGTCAACGTCAACCCGGACGCGCCCAACAGCAACCCCTTCGAGACCGACGATCTCAAAGGGTTAGATTGGGTGCGCTTCGTCTTTAAACTCGATGCGCGCACAGTGGTAGCTGAACGCGGGGATATACGCAAATCGTTTGCCCAGTACGATCCCATCATCCACGCTTACAATCGTATTGGCGTGAAATCGTTGATCATCATCAACCAGGAGACTATCTGGGGCAAAGCGCCCTGGACCGGCGGCGGCGATTGGGCGGGTTACGCGCTCGATTTGGCGGCAGTGGCAAAGGATATCGCCACGCACTATCGTCGGTATGAAGACAGTGTGGCGTATCAGATTTGGAACGAGGGCGATAAGGAAAACAATCCGGCTTCGGTGTACCTGAAACCGGAGCAGATGGCCTTGATTGTGAAAGCGGTGGCAACGGCCGTGCGCGCCGCCTCCCCTTCATCCCCCATTATTTTCAACGGCATGGCCACCGGGCCAGAAGCCACCGCCGCCTACCTGAAGAAAGTAGAAGCGGCCCTGGGCGGCAAAATCCCCGTCGACGCCATTGGCATCCACCCCTATACCCGTTGGGCTACCAAAGCGCCTTTCGATTGGGGACAGCAGTACGGCACACTGGGCCAGGCCTTCGACGTTTACCGCCGCCAATTGCCGGGCTACACTTTCTGGATCACCGAAATCGGCATCGCTGACGATGGCGAAATCGGCCCGCAGTACTATGCTGAGATCGGCGATTACATGAAGGATGTGTACAAACACGTCCAGGATCGCCATACTGATCTGGTGAAGAACCTCATCTGGTTTGCCTGGTCAGATTGGATGCGCAACGCGGGGGTGGTGAAAAAGGACGGCTCTCGAAAAGACAATGTGTACGCCGCTTTCCGCGCCGTGCGGAACCGGGAATTATAGAGATTTAGACCCCAAGGGTTTGCTCCCGAGAATTTGGATTACTTGGGTGTTAAACCCTTGGGGTCTTGCCAGAGTAACCTGGACAGTTGCTTGCGGTTAACAATTGAAGATTGAAGATTGAAGATAGAAGGTGGCTCTTATCTTCAATCTTCAATCGTATTGTATATAGTTAACCGGCCAAAAACTCTTCTAACGCCGCTTTGCTAATGCGATAAGCGTTGCCGATTTTCTTAGCCTTCAAATCGCCGGCCTGAATGGCGGCAATTACATCTTCTTCGGCTACTTGCAGAATTTGGGCTGCCTGTCCCGGTGTCATGACGTCTGGCGTGCCGCTGCTGGCGGCCGGCTGTGCGGCCGGCGCGGCTTGCGGCTGTTGTTGCTGGGCTTGCTGCTGCTGCCACGCCTGCTGGTTTTGCAGGTTTTGCATCGCTGCCATGCCCATTGCCCCAATGCCAATGTCGCCCATGGAGCCACCGGCCGGATTTTTAGCTGCTTCTACAAAGGCGTCGGCTTGTTGTTTGGCGACGTAGCTGGTTCCGTACCCCATGTTGGTTACCACTTCCAGCGATTTGGGGTGCAGGGCCAGACGAATGTTGAAGTCTACCAGCACCATGCCGATGGCATCGAATTCTTCTTGCAGCAGGCCGACCAATAAGTCATTGATGTCTTTAGAGAAAGATTGCAGTTGAGCTGGCCCCAGGTTTTTGGCGATGGCCAGTTCGCTGAGTTTGTCTTGCATCATCACGCCCAGCATGGGGTCGAGGCGGGTCTTGATTTCCTGCTGGCCTACGCTGTCGCGGAAGGCGTCCATGGCGTTGAGGAAACGCCACGGGTCCTTGACTTTGTTGACGTAGGTGCCGTTGCCCACGATGGCGCTGGCGCCAGGCGAGCGCTGCGGGTGCTCGACGATGATTGGATTGGCTGTGCCCCATTTCATGGTGATGTCGGTGGTTTTAACAAAGTACACATCGGCCGTAAACACATTTTTGCCGCCGAATAAGCCTTTTTCTAGCAAATCGGTGAGCAGGGGGATGTTTTCGGTGGTGAGGGTGTGGCGTCCGGGGGTAAACGTGCCCATTGGTTCGCCGCCGCGCACGAAGACGCAGGTTTCGCCGGGGTTCACGATGAGTTGGGAGCCTAATTTAATGTCGCCCAGGCCACCCTGGGGAAATTTTTGCACAATTTCGTCGCGTTTCCAGTTGTCAATAGCAACTCGGTCAAAAACGGCCATGGATCGATTTCTCCTTTGATTGATTCAATCGTTACAGTTAGTTGATGCCCATGAGGACTTCGTTGCGGTTGGCGAAGTCCTGGTTGGCGGTTTGTAAGACGGTGGTGAGGCGGCGGATGGTGCTGTTGATGTCGCCATCATCGCGCACGGCCGTTTGCAGCGCCTCAATGCTCGCATCAACCTCATCGACATGGTTGAGCATGCTTTCATCGAAGGCATACAGGCGGGCCAGGTCGTCTTCTTTTACTTTTACGGCGTCGAAGAAGCCGGCGTACCCTTGCGGCGCATCCTTGATTTTGCCGATGAGACCCATCAGCATATTATCGGCGCGCCCCAGAGGTTCGGCGAAATCCATCGCTTTGATGATGTCGCGGCCTAGCTCCTGGTGGACGCTGCTGAGGGTGAGGCGAGAGGCTTCCAGGTGACCGGAGATGGTATCACGCAGAATCTGGTCGGCTTCGCGCCGACGGCCGCGTTCCATGTAGCCGCCGAGACCGGGAACTTTGGCCAGCAAGTTGCCCAGGCCGCTTGACTCGCCTTTGATTTTATCGTAGAGGTCAGACACGTATTCTTTCATAGTTCAATCGTTCTCCTTGGGTATTGATTTTACGTTGAGGCACGGGAACGCAGAATTTTCGGACGAAGCCTGCGCACGGCCGTGCCAATCTTATGACTATTTGTAACTATGCCGACCCAAAGGGTTTGCCCTTAACAGGTGTTGCCTTTTGGATCTCAAACCTTTAGGGTTTTTCCAGAGAAACCGGAAAAGTTACATGACTCTTTTGTAAAGGATATGGTCGGTAGAATGGTCACAGTATAACATACGTTGACCGGGCTTTGCAGCCTTAAATGTCCTTGTTTGGGTCGATTGGTTGGCTGTCGTGCCAGATCAGATAGACGCCTAACACCAATTGGGGCAAGACGAGCAGCAGAAAGCCCAATATGACGCCGAAGGTGGCGGTTACGGCCGTTACCGCGCCATCATTCGCGTAGCCATTGAGTAAAACCATCACTACCACGCCCACAAGCACGCCGCCGGCGATGAGGGCAATGCCCAGTAGTCGTTGGGTCGCAATTTTCATATTTACTCTCCCAGCCATCTGGCGGTAATGGCCGCAAGTTCGCCCGACGCCTGCAAACGGCCCAGGCTGGCGTTGAGCTGGTCCAGAAGGTCGCCGTCTTCTATACGGGTAACGAAGGCGTAGGGTTCCACAGTGATTGGCTGGCCGGTGTGCCGGAGGTTGGGATGGGCTTGCAGGAGCAGACGGCCGTTTACTCCGTCTATCAGAGCGGCGTCGGCGCGGCCATCGGACACGGCCGTAAGCGCTTCTTCCGGGGTGGTGTAGGGCTGCACGGTCAGCCCGGCCAGCTTGCGGCTCCAGGCCAGGGCTTCCACGTGGCTTTGCGCGCCTAGTTCCACGGCGAGCGTGCGGTTGGCGAGATCGGTCATAGCGGCGACGGCCGTTTCTCCCACGGGCACAAGCAAAATCTGCCCGGCGTTGAAGTATGGTTCGCTGTAAGCAAAATCTCGCGTTCGGGCGGGGTCTACCACCAGGGCAGAAAGCAGCGCGTCTACCTGCCCTGTCGCCAGAGCATCGTACAGCCCATCATAACCGAAATAGCTGAAGGCCACTTCCAGGCCCAAATCTGCGCCGATGGCCCGTGCCAGGTCTACATCCAGACCGCTCAGTTCGCCGCTGCTGTCTACTTCAAACGGCGGATAGGTGGGGTCCAGGCCCACGCGCAGCACGCCTGCTTCCTGGATGCGCGGCCAGGAGGAGGAACGGCCGTTGCAGGCTGCCAAACCAATCAGCAGAAAAAGCAAAATCTTCCTATTGTTCCTGAGCATAGGTTTGCAGCGCATCATAAATCGGCTTCTTTACAAATTCGGGGGTGACGAGGGTGTAATAATCCATGTAACTTTTTTGTGGCGCGGGCAGGCGGAAGGTCCAGATCGCCATCATGTTGACAAATGGCCAGTTGGCTTCGGCGTATTTCAGGGCGTCGAGGGTGTATTGGATGCGCTGCGCCGGGCGCACGGCCAGCGTCCAGCGGGGATGGTCGTTCCAGCCGGTTTCGGTGATGGTGATGGATTTGGCGGTGTCGCCGTTATCGACCATGACCTGGCGCACGAGTTCGACGCGGCGAAAGTTGAGGATGTCTGGCCCTGGCTCGGCATCGGGCGGGAAGGTAAGGCCGTAGGCGTGGACGGCCAGGCCGTCGAAATAGCTGGCTGCGCCGGCGTCGTACATGCCTTGCAGGTAGGTCAGGTCGTTGAGACCCCAGGGGGAACCGGCCGGCTCCAGGGTGGGGGCCAGCGCGCCGGCCAGCACTTGCATATCGGGATTGGCGGCTTTAACGGCCGTGTATACCTTTGCCAGCAGCGCCACATAATTGGCGGGCGTGGTGGGGCGGTAGCCCCATTCGTAGCTTAGATTGGGTTCGTTGCCCACGATGATGGCGGTGACACGGCCGTGATACCGCGCGGCGAAAGCGGCGGCGTAGGCAGCAAAATCATCGTAGGCTGTTTCATCCAGGTAAGTAAGCGGCGTGTCTGGCGGCCTGGCCCAGTCTGGCGTCAGGCCCAGACGGGCGACAACTGTCAGCCCCTGGGTGGCGGCATGGCTGATCACCTTGTCTGGGTGACCCCAGGCGAAACTGCCATCGGCGGCGGCGTAGTAGGCCCAGGGGAAAAATTCAACGATAGACGACGCGCCCATTTCGCGCACCAATACCAGGGTGTGTTTAATTTTCCACTCTTCTACCTCGTCGGTGAGGCGTGTGTGGACGCCGAGGAGGGGGTGATTGGTTTGTACGGTTTGCGGCGGGCCGGGGGTAACCAGCAGGGGCGCGGGCTGAATGAAGGTCAGAATGAGCGCCAGGGTGAACAGTTGCAGCCCGGATTTGTAGGCCGGACGAGTCATGCTTCGGCCTGAATCATCTGGTCGTGGTAAAAATCGGACCACCAGCCCAGGTGTTGGAAGATGGCGCTGACGCGTTGGTGCAGCGGCACGGTGCGCTGGGGTAGAGGCGTGGGCGGTTCGAAGAGGGGGGTGTAACCGAAGCGGCGCAGGAGTTCGTGTTCGAGTTGGATGTTGAGCAGCCGGTTTTGGAAATCGTGAATCAGGGTGTGCAGTTGGCTGTCGTCCTGGGTGAGATATGCGGGGGCAAGTTCGGTCAGTTCGATGCTGGCGGGGAGGGTGGCTGCCTGACGCATGATTTGTCGCCGGGAAGTGGTTAGATCGGCCAGGGGATTCAGGCCCCAGCTGTGCTGGTAATTTTTTAGGATCAGTCCGACGGGGTTGTCGTAGACGAGGCTGAGGGAAAGCTGCACGGCCGTTGTTACCACCAACCCCTGACATTCCGCCGACAACCGGTCGTGGAGCTGCTGCCAGTTGGTATCGCGGATGGCTTGCGGGGAAAGATCGGCCAATACCATGACGATGTTGGGGTTTTGTTGGTAGATGGCTTGCAGGCCGGGCAGGAATGGGGCAGTGACGGCGGGAACGGTGGTGTTGGTCCAGGCGCGGGCGGCGGGTAGTTGGGCGATTTTAGGGCCGATTACGTGTTGGACGCGGGCATAGGTGAGAACGGCCGTTTCGTCTGCGGGGATGGGTTTGCGCCATAACTGCCGGGCCAGACGGCGCAGCGCGGCGTGGCGTTGGACGGCGGTGGGAGGTTCTAGCAGTTGGGGCAGCAGTGCATTGGCGGCGATGAGGGCCTGGGTGGCCAGACGGCCGTACACTTCGTGCGGGTCCAGGGTGGGCAAGGAATTGGGCTGGAAGGCGGGGGTAGTGTGCAAGAGACGGCCGTTTTGGGCCAGGTGGTGGGCAAAACTGGGGTTGAGATGGCAAAAGCGCGCCAGCGTGCCGGCATGGGCGGCCCAGGGGCCGCGGCGCAGCCAGGAACCATGCTGCCGCC
Source organism: Chloroflexota bacterium (assembly GCA_017993775.1). Classification (GTDB taxonomy): domain Bacteria; phylum Chloroflexota; class Anaerolineae; order Promineifilales; family Promineifilaceae; genus Leptovillus. The sequence continues at coordinate 31,987 of JAGOMA010000044.1, forward strand.
ACAGCGGCAAAAACGCCTGGCGCAAGTCTTGCATGTCGGCGGCGTCGGCCAGGACAAAGAGCAGGTTGATGTCTGATTCGCCGGGTTGGTAGAAGGGTTGGGTGTAGCTGCCGAAGAGGTAGACGGCCGTCAGGCGGCTGCCCATTTGGTCGGCAAGCTGTTGGACGAGGGCGTTAAGTTGTGCATCCATGCCGCTATTATACGGCGTTTTACGTGGGGCGCGATGAACGAGAGGTGAAGGATTGGGGGCACGGCCGTTCCCCACCAACCAATCGCTAACTGGGAACGGGGCACGGCCGTTTCCCACCCCACCCCCTGGCTAAACTTGATGAATTGTGGGCAAAACGGCTGTTTCCCACTCCACCACCTGGATAAACTTGATGAACTGTGGGCGGAACGGCCGTTTCCCACTCCACCACCTGGATAAACTTGATGAACTGTGGGCAGAACGGCCGTTTCCACCCATCCCCTGGCTAAACTTGATGAATTGTGGGCAGAACGGCCGTTCCCACTCAACACTGCCTACACCAATTCTTGGAGAATGACAAGCGGGGGCCTAGCCTTTTCTTTGGTCCTTTCTTTTGGGCAATGCCAAAAGAAAGGACGGGCAGTTGCAATAAAGAAAAGCCAAATTGTCACAGACAATTGCATGCCAAGGTTTCCGGTAGTGAGGCTGCGTTCAAATAACAGCGTTAGAAAGGCTTGAGCGGCTTGAAGGGAAACTTTCACGAGCCGTTCTGAGGGGCAGGAGACCAGTAATGGCCTCCTGCTACCCGATAACTGGGTTTTTTCAGTTATCCACTTTCCCAACAGTGCTTAATTGAAGCTAATGATAAGACAGTCTAAGTTTTCTGGATTTTGGTAGGTTTCATAAAATGTGGCCAGAGGCATTCCAAATTCTGCTTCCCAGGTAAGCGGCTTATATAGTTCATCATGATAAGGAGCAAACTGATACCCCCATATGTCATAATTTTCAGGATTAAATAATGAAAGCTCTATCGCTTGAACATTTTCCATATCAAGGCAAAGTTCAGCTTTCCCGTCTTGATCATCCGGCCAACTCCCTCTTATGTGATACGTAATTGCTAAGCCTTTTTCCAGATATAATAAGCTCACCGAAAATTGAGGGGGATCCATCACATCTGCAATGTTTCTTAATCGAAAATAAACCTGATCAGGCTTACCATACTTTTGTAAAAATGAACTTAAATAGTATTGCTCCCAATCACGAATGAATTCCTGTTGGCTTTCCTCAAACTTGACACGGTTCACAAAAATATAGATGTAATCAATAAACTCATCTAGTTCATGAAATTGCATTCCAACAGAAAGTCTAGGAACAAAATTTTCTCCGTTCTGATCATAGTAACTTGCATCAAATGTTCCCATCTGATCACTATCAACTTTTGATGAACTTCCAATTACTAGCCAAGGCAATCCAATGCCAATAAATCTTTGGCTGATGCTATCTAAGCTTTCGCCTAGCTGAAAACCCCACCAACAAGGAAGATCACATTCTCCATTAGTTGCCATGAAATCCTCAAACATTAACTCCGCTTCAGGCTCTGTGAGTGTAGGCACAGGCATAATTGTGGCTGTTGCAGAAAAATGAGGCGTTGGGGTAGAAGTAGGAGAGGGTGTTGCAGTGATTGCATCTGGTGATACATCCATTGTAGATACAGGTGTTGATATGTCGGTAGCCGTCACCAATGTCTCAGTTGAAATTGGATCTGAAGTGGACAACTGTGATATTTCTGGATTGCATCCAATTATAAAAAACAGGCTAAAAACGAATAAGCCACAATTCATATATAGTTTGATGGGCAAAACTGTTTGTTTCACTAGGATCATCCTCTGCTAGGTGATTATCTCGAAAATATTTACTGTCCATTGTTAGTGACAATCAGACTTATCCACGCCGACATTTGACCATCCATCCAGGTACCCCGGGTCCGGCCTGCATCGTTGTCAGCAAAACCAAAAACATGACCAGAAAACATGTCGGCAAAATCTTCCCACGCTACAGGCGAAGTGTTATATTCTTCAACATAACCGAAATCTTCTCCACTTGTTCTTACGTAGCATGAAGTCAAATAATTCCCAGTACTACAGCCACCTGCAAGAGTAACGTTCTTACCACGCGAATTATAACTAATGTTTGATGTAGCCAAGTCAATTGTCCCCTGACCGTAATCGCTGGCATCCGTTGTATTTGGATTAAGAGCTGAATCAAATGAATGTCCTAACTCATGAGCTGCCCATCTAGGCCCTTCAGATATGACTGATCCTGTGTCGTGTTCATAAACATAAATCGAATTCTTGCTTTTCCTCCAGCCCAAATTCCCCTCAGCAGAATATGTTCCAGTTTTCGAGAAAGTTACAGTACCATCATAAACTTCCAGGAAACTTGAACCGTACTTCATAAGCATAAAATCAATACGGGCAGCACCATGCATAATAACCAGTTGTTCTTTGAAGCTCCAATTCACGTCACCAGCACCTTCAAGGGTGTCAAAATTAACCAGCGGTGCACATTCAGCACCTCCACCACCATCATAAGGATCGTTGCACCATATGCAGGATTATGCCCGTCTGGATCGGTGTAATTGATTGGATTATTCAATGAATAACTATAGCGATTGAAGCTTTGCGGGTTGGTCGGGTTGGGGACGACAGTGTCGGCGCTCAGGAAGCGGTTAAGATAAGGCGCGTAAAAACGCGCATTCATGTATATCAACCCCAGGTCGGTCATGTTTTCCTTGTGGCCGGTAAAACCCCGGTCGGTGAGGGCGTTGGGGCTGCCGCTGCGGTAGCCGCCAAAGGGCAGGTAGCGCGTCTCGTTCACCTTTTGGCCGCCGCCGGTCACCAGGGCGCTGGCGCTGCCCAGACCTGTGCTGAGCAACGCCGAAGCATGGTCGCTGTACAAGTAGAACAGCCCGTTGTTTGTCGCCAGCGGGTTGCCCGCCACCCGCACGGCCGTCGCCTGCCCCGCCAGGCTGTACGTGCTGCGCTGGATGGTCGTTTGGCCGGATGTTGGTCCGCCAAGCGGGACAATCACCACGGCCAGGGGCAGGTCGAACCCATACCCTATCTGCACTGTTACCGAGCGGCTGGTGGAACCGCTGATGTTGCTGCACGTCAGGCTGTAGGTGCGGCTGCCACTGTTAAAGCCTTTGAAGTTCTGGCTGCCGTTCAGCGGCTTGCTGCCGGACCAACTGCCGCCGGCTTCGCAAGCGAAGGCGTTGCTTGCCTGCCACTGTAAGGTGAAGGCGGTATTGGGGGGAATGGTAACGGCCGTTTGCCCATTGGCCATCAGGGTGACAACCGGCGTGGTCGCGGCGACCGGCCACACTTCTTCTTCGTAGGTGGGGAAGGGGGTGTAGCGGATACGGCCGTCGGGCTGCACCGTTTTCACCCGCTGGCCGCTGGCGTCGTAGGCAAAGCTTTGTCCGCCGGAAACGGCCGTGACCGCCTGGGGCTGGCTGTCGTAATCATAATCAAGGGTCACGCCGTTTTCAGTCCGGTAATCCATATTGCCCAACACCAACCGCTATCTGTGAATGAGGCACGGCCGTTTCCACCCCATCCCCTGGCTAAACTTGATGAGCTATGGGCAGAACGGCCGTTTCCACCCACCACCTGGCTAAACTTGATGAACGTGGGCAGAACGGCCGTTTCCACCTACCACCTGGCTAAACTTATGAACTGTGGGGAGAACGGCCGTTCCCACCCCCCCCTGGCTAAACATGATGAACTGTGGGTAGAACGGCCGTTTCCACCCCACCACCTGGCTAAACTTGATGAACGTGGGGAGAACGGCCGTTTCCACCCCACCCCCTGACTAAACTTGATGAATTGTGGGCAGAACGGCCGTTCCCACCCAAAACCTCAACATTCAAACTAACCCTCAAACAATCTATCATAAAACCCCGCCGCCCCGCCTGCAAAGTGATTGGTACGGCGAGGACGCCGACCGCTGCAGCGGGAAAGGGAAGACCTTGCCACTGCAAGCAAGAGGGGAAACCTAATCCGAACAAGAATATGCCCAGGCAATAGTCGAAGATATCAACAAGATACTCTTTTGAGCGGGAGATATGGCCACTCTTACTCCAAAGTTCAAACTGATATTCTCTAGGACTCCCACAGGAATTTCATACACAACGTCGTTGTTCAAGGCATAAATAACTGCTCCGTTTGCGTTGAGTTCCAAAACCACGAAATCTTGTAGGGTATCACTCCAATCAATTAAGAAGGGGTATGAAGCTTTGTATGTGTTCAAAAGCTGCGGTGGATTTTGGGAAACGTCAATACGATAAACTTCTAGTTGATTATTCGGTGGATTCGGCTCAGAAGACGGGACGAATTCATATGAGAGCACCGTCTTGTCCTCAGGCGAGAAAACAAGTCTATATTTATTTGGTGAAAGCAAGTGTGGGGATTGCCACTCGTTTGGGTTATAAGATTGAAAAATAATCTGTGGTGAGGCTGGCGCAGATAAATCCACAACCATACTTTCAAAGGCATAACTTTCGCCACCGATATCGTGTAATGTGTAGATTAACCACAACAGTTGGCTATCATTTGACCACTGCCACCGACTATTGGATGGTACATAGGGGACCAGATTGTATAATGTTTCTTCATTTGCCAGCCAAAGCCCTTGATACTCAGCCGGCGCTTCTGTTACTTGTAACAACTGCCAGCTATTATCCGGCGCAACACCAACCACCTCTAGTGGGCAATCGGCTTCACATGGGCTTTGTATGGCGTCTTGCTCAGTTACCGGACTTTCAACCAGATTTCCACTATTGAAATCCCAGGTTTGTCCTTTCAATAAAACCCGGCTAGACCTGCGTAATTCACCTGGTGGTCCGCTACCTGGTTCGATTGTTCCTGCAAAGGGTGTTGGTGTTCCTCCGGGGTACGGTCTACTTGACCACATCAGGAAAGTAATGTCATCCTCATTTGGAAAAACATAGTCCATTAACTCCGTTGAATCGTTATTTATTTCTTGTTGAATGTTTATGTACGATTTGAACTGGTTGCACACAACTGGTGTTGTGGCCGTATTTGCCTCAAGCAGCACAGGCATCGTTGCCGTCGGGGTGGGGGGAATAGCGGTTGCTGTCACGGACGGTTCAGACGTCGGTGTGTTAACCAGTTCAACTTCTGCTGTAGGGGTCATCGTAGTGGCCGCAGTTTCGGTTGGCGATGGCAGAATGGTCACTTGTGTCGGTAATAGCGTTGCTAATACCCTGGTTGGTTCCGTCTCAATGCGAGAAACCTCTCCGGCACAGCCAACCAGTGACAACAGTGCACACAGGCTCATGAACAAAGATACGAAAAGTAAATTTTTCATCTTCTTATCCCCATAGATGCTTGGTTTTTTTCTTCAAAATAGCTTCCAGTACCGTACAGAAAGGATCGGATTGAGGTCGGTGATTCGTTACCATAGTAGGGATGTTCTTCTGATACAAAGCTCATTCCAACGGTTAAGTCCGAATCCATATACAGCAATGGGTTCCATGCCCTATCTTGCCCCGGTGTCTTTTGCCTGATGCCCAAATGGACGTGAGGATTTTTTGGGCCATCATCTAGAGTTCCAATAGGTACACCAGCTGTTACTTCTACTGTTTCACCCGCCTCCAATCTTTTCCAGATTCCTACATCGATTACTACATGGCCGTGAATGACATAATACGTTATATCCTCTATCTTAACTGCTATAACAACATTTGGTTCGCCATCATCGGTGTAAAGTTGAACTATTTTCCCACTAACTGTCGCATATACGGTGTCCCCAGCATTACCGCCCAAGTCTAGCCCTGTATGAATATTATGAGATTGGCCATAACATTGTTGATTGCAACCTTCTGGGTCTTGTGAATGTGAATACCAGTTCGACCCAAAACCACCTGTCCATGTGATATTATCGAGAGGTAAGTTGGTAATCAAATCAGATGGCGGTTCTATAATAGCAGGCACTGGTGGTAACGCCTCGCCGCTGCATCCATTATGCGCCCCACATTCGCGGTGGCCTGTAGGGTCAATCAGGTTGAGGGGTGAATTCTGGGTATAGCTGTACCTATTCAGGGACTGCGGGTTGGTGGGGCTTGGCACTATCGAGTCCGCGCTCAAGAAGCGGCCCAGGCCGGGCGCGTAAAAACGCGCATTCATGTATATCAACCCCAGGTCGGTCATGTTTTCCTTGTGGCCGGTAAAACCCCGGTCGGTGAGGGCGTTGGGGCTGCCGCTGCGGTAGCCGCCAAAGGGCAGGTAGCGGGTCTCGTTCACCTTTTGGCCGCCGCTTGTCACCAGGGCGCTGGCGCTGCCCAGACCTGTGCTGAGCAACGCCGAAGCATGGTCGCTGTGCAGGTAGAACAGCCCGTTGTTCGTCGCCAGCGGGCTGCCTGCCGCCCGCACGGCCGTCGCCTGCCCCGCCAGGCTGTACGTGCTGCGCTGGATGGTCGTTTGGCCGGATGTTGGTCCGTCTAGCGGGACAATCACCACGGCCAGGGGCAGGTCGAACCCATACCCTATCTGCACTGTTACCGAGCGGCTGGTGGAACCGCTGACGTTGCTGCACGTCAGGCTGTAGGTGCGGCTGCCACTGTTAAAGCCTTTGAAGTTCTGGCTGCCGTTCAGCGGCTTGCTGCCGGACCAACTGCCGCCGGCTTCGCAAGCGAAGGCGTTGCTTGCCTGCCACTGCAAGGCGTAGGCGGTATTGGGGGGAATGGTCACGGCCGTTTGCCCATTGGCCGTCAGGGTGACTATTGGCGTGGTCGCGGCGACCGGCCACACTTCTTCTTCGTAGGTGAGGAAGGGGGTGTAGAGGATACGGCCGTCGGGCTGCACCGTTTTCACCCGCTGGCCGTTGGCGTCGTAGGCAAAGCTTTGTCCGCCGGAAACGGCCGTGACCGCCTGGGGCTGGCTGTCGTAATCATAATCAAGGGTCAAGCCGTTTTCAGTCCGGTAATCCATATTGCCCAACACCACCCGCTAACTGTGAATGAGACAACGGCCGTTCCCACCCACCACCCGGCTAAATTTGATGAACTGGGGGCAGAACGGCCGTTGCCACCCCACCCCCTGGCTAAACTTGATGAAGTATGACAGAACGGCCGTTTCCACCCCACCACCTGGCTAAACTTGATGAACTGTGGGCAGAACGGCCGTTTCCCACCCCACCGCCTGACTAAACTTGATGAACTGTAGGCAGAACGGCCGATTCCACCCACCACCTGGGTAAACTTGATGAACTGGGGGCAGAACGGCCGTTCCCACCCCACCCCCCGGCTAAACTTGATGAACTGTGGGCAGAACGGCCGTTCCCACCCCACCACCTGACTAAACTTGATGAACTATGGACAGAACGGCCGTTTCCACCCCATCACCTGGCTAAACTTTGTGAGCTATGGGCAGAACGGCCGTTCCCCACCCCACCCCCTGACTAAACTTGATGAACTATGGGCAGAACGGCCGTTTCCACCCCACCCCTGGCTAAACTTGATGAACCGTGGACAGAACGGCCGTTCCTCACCCCACCACCTGACTAAACTCGATGAACTGAGGGCAGAACGGCCGTTCCCCACTTCACAATTTACAATTCACCAGTCACAATTAGAAACGGCCGTTCTCATAATAACAAGCGAGACCCACTGCCCCAAACCGCCAACTGATTGGAGACTGGCAAGCGAGGTGTGGCACGATGATAACACCGGCCACAGTACCCCAGGAATACTACGCCAGAGCAAGGGTTATGGCACGGTTAAAAGACCGCGCCTCAGAAGGGCAGATGAAAACCTTGATACAGTTTGGGAGCTTACTAAGATGAGAATTCAAAACATGTTCCAGATTCCGCATTACGAAAGGTTTCATAAAAATCTTCGATGCTGGTGCCAGTAGCTTGTTGCCAGCTAATCACATCGTAGACAGTTTCAGGGCTAGCAATGTAATCTATGCTTTCTAACGGTAAAACTATTTCTACAACATTTTCCACTTGATGCGGCTGGTAGAGAAGTAGTTTGATAGATCCCACATTGCTCAGATCTGGACAAGTCCGAAAACGATCACCATTGAGTTGGTCAGCTTCGCCTCGGTACTCAATAACGATTCCTGAATCTTCATAGAAAACGAGAAGGTGATAAGCTGATCCTCCTCCTGAATCAAATGCGAAAGGATGATAAACAAGGACTCGAGAAGGCACACCGTGCCGACTAAGTATATTCATCAGGCTATAACGCTGCCACCCGCTCAGGAAAGCGTTTCTATTATGAATATCCGTAAGGAAGCTACTACGAACACTGATCGCTTGAACGATCCCTTCTTCAGTATCAAACTCAACACTTACAACATATCCACCATTTATCCCAATTGAGTTACTTCCCACCAAAAGACCCTTTTTGGTAAAATCTGCTTTTATTATTTCCAAATTTGATTCACTTGGCACAACCCCCCACCAACAAGGTAACTCACAACCACCATTTTTCTGCATCAACTCAGCAAGAACTACAACCTCCTTCTCATATGTTAGGGTGGCCGTTAATGAGGGGGTCGGCAAGAAAGTTGTTGATGTTGGGGGCGAAGTTTGGGGCACATCTGTTGAAGTCGGTCGTAGAGTTGCTGTTATTTTAAACGTGTTAGTCGGCGCGACAGTAGCTACCAACTGCGTGATCGTTTCACCTTCAACGGCAGGCATGTTCTCTCTACTCATGGTGCAACCGCTTATTATCGCGAAAAAAAGCGAGCACAGTAAATAGCATAGCCAAACTACCAAGAGCTTTTTGCTCATATCGTTCATCCTCGTAGGTAATGATACTTGTTCAGCAACATATGCATGAATGCTGACAGTTAATCATCTTGTTTGAAGGGGTAGTCATTATCTTTGCATCCAAACGCTCATCTGGCTGTTCATCCAGGCATATTGCGCTGTACCGGCATCGTTATTCTTAAAGCTACCATAGGTCATATTAAGAAAATAGTCAGCAAATAGTTCGTTTGCTGAATCATCATTAGGGTGCTGTTGCCATGGGTATTCTTCCATACCTTCACGTGGATCAAAACGACTTAGTTCACCTGTAGCCAAGGCCACTTTTAGGTCGTCGTAAGGATTCACTTCACCATTTGAAGCGCTAACAATTTCACTATTAAATCCATGTGCGAATTCATGTACAACATTGTTACGAAATTTAGGATCAAGCGGGTCTATCCCAAAAGCTGGATCGTAAAATTCAATTGTATTTTTCCAGCCGAAAGTCTCTCCCCCATAATCTATATCTTGCGTAACACCATTGCTATCTATAACCGCTATCTGTGAATGAGGCACGGCCGTTTTCCACCCACCACCTGACTAAACTTGATGAACTATGGGCAGAACGGCAGTTCCCACCCAACCACCTGGATAAACTTTGTGAACTGTGGGGAGCACGGCCGTTACCCACCCCACCCCCTGGCAAAACTTGATGAATTGTGGGCAGAACGGCCGTTTCCACCCCACCCCCTGGCTAAACTTGATGAACTGTGGAGAGAACAGCCGTTTCCACCCCACCACCTGGCTAAACTTGATGAACTGTGGGACAAAACGGCCGTTTCCACCCCACCACCTGACTAAACTTGATGAATTGGGGGCAAAACGGCCGTTTCCACCCACCCCCTGGAAAACTTGATGAACTGTGGGCAGAACGGCCGTTCCTCACCCCCACCTCTTGTTAAACTTGATGAACTGGGGGCAAAACGGCCGTTTCCACCCCACCCCTGGCTAAACTTCATGAACTACGGGCAAAACGGCCGTTTCCACCCCACCACCTGACTAAACTTGATGAACGTGGGCAGAACGGCCGTTCCCACCCACCACCTGGCTAAACTTGATGAACTGTGGGCAGAACGGCCGTTTCCCATCCCATCCCCTGACTAAACTTGATGAACGTGGGGAGAACGGCCGTTTCCACCCCATCCCCTGGCTAAACTTGATGAACGTGGGCAGAACGGCCGTTCCCACCCCATCTCCTGACTAAACTCGATGAACTTTGGGCAGAACGGCCGTTCCCACCCCACCTCCTGGCTAAACTTGATGAGCTGTGGGCAGAACGGCCGTTTCCACCCCACCCCCTGGCAAAACTTGATGAATTGTGGGCAGAACGGCCGTTATCATTCTCTACTTCAAATTCAAACGGCCGTTCCCCCTTCGTTATTTGATCAGAAAAAGCTTTGTCAATCACAAGTAAACAACACGATGCCATCAACGGCGCCATAACCAATGGCTAATTGTTTTCCTGATGATGATAAGGCAAACTTTAGGGAAGGCATTTGATATCCTGGTATCCTAACTAAAATCTCTCCCTCTAGTGTCCTAATTTCCGTTTCATTTTCTTGAACAACTGACACAAGATAGCTTTGGGTTGCTTCATTCCAAACAACATTCGTAATTCCAGGTACTAATCGGGTTTCGATCAATTTTGGAGTATCTTGTGTCAAATCAAAAATGTATATTTCATCCTTATCTGGTAATCCTTGCTCATAAGGATTATTAGTAGATGCAACTGTCTTGTCATATGGAGAATATGCCAAATAATTGTAAGTTGCATCTAAAGGGTTATCTTTTCCTTGTCCAGAATGTATTATGGATATGGGGTTGTCCAGTTGAATAACTAAAGCATCTGCACCGTGTTCTTCGGTAGCAAACACAAACCATAATAGAGAACCGGTTTCATCCCATTGCCAAGAGCTTGATGATGGCACATACTCAATTAGCCTAACAATCTGATTCTTGCTAACTAGCCAAAAACCTATTTGGGATTCACCTGCGTCACTAACTTGTATAAGTTGCCATTCCTGATTAGGTGATACTCCCAGAATCTCTAGAGGACAATTAATATCGCAAGGATTGTTGAGTAATGACCCAAAATCTACTGTATTTGAAATGATGTCTCCTGTAAGCAAATTTACTTCTCCCTCACCAAACAGCAATCTTGCCGAAACAAACTCCCCTAAAACAGGAATTTCCTCTATAGCTGGTGGGGACGTAGTTGTTGTTTCAGCAGTTATCTTTGGCGCGGGTCTTGGTGCCCACCCTCGAAATACCAGGGTTTCCTCATCTAAAAAATGTAAGGATGAGAAATTATAAATACCAAGAGTGCCTTGAATATCAAAACGCGAAGGTGGTAATTTGCAAACACGACCAGATTGTGTATCAGTTGTTAAGATTTCTTGTGGTTCAACCGTCGGCGTTGTTTCAAATAGTGTCGCCATTAACGTTGGTTTAGCTTCAATAGTTGCCCTGGTTGTTGAAGTAGCCGTTGCGTTTGGCGTTTGTGTAGGTGGTGGCATTGTTGAAGTATTTCTTGTTGGGTTATTTGTATCTTCCACTAAATTTGGTGGGGTTGCGACAGGTGTAGCAGTTGCATCCGCATAATTCGTTGTTGACAGGCTACAACCACCCAGGATCCCCAATACTAAAACAAAAATTATTGTATGAAACAAAAATTTATTTTCTTGCATAAATATAGCTCCTTAATTTCTAGTCATTCCGAAGGCGGTCCCTGGATTATTCCAATAACTTCTTCCAGGGGTGTATTCGTATGATGAAATGTTATAAAGATTTCCCCAACTTGGATAGCTCCAACCCAGGGCACTTATTTCTGAAGAGTCTTTCCAAAAGTATGCTGGATTGAATATTCGTTGGTCTTGCCTAATTGCTAGATGTACATGGGTATTGTCACGCTTAAGTAGCGGATTCCCAGTTGCATCAACTTGAAGACTACCATCCGCATTAGTTTTATATTCTCTCTGATCTTGGAGTGTACCAATTGGATCACCTGGATTAACTTTAGTACCGTCAATAACAGTTCTCATAACATGACCATAAATAACATATATTTTTGTTCCATTTCCTAGATCAACCTCAACCACAACATTAGGTTCCGCATCGCCATCAAATATTCCGACTTTAACGATCCCTGATACGTTTGAATGAACGATCATACACTCAGGACAATTGGGATCGTAGTTCTTTCCAAAATCCATACCTGGATGAATTCCAGCAGAATCACCACTATAAACACCGTTGTAATCCGGACTGTTAGGATCAGCAAATTTCTGAGTAAATGAATTTGCGCCAAAACCATTAACCCATGCGGTATCTTGGATAGGTAAACCTTCAAGGATAGGTTTTGGTGTTATTTTACTCGAGAGCTTGGGTAAACTTGGGCTTGGTTTTGATGTGATTGGTTTACTACAATCGTACCCACATTCTCGGTGGCCCGTGGGGTCGATCAGGTTGAGGGGTGAATTTCTTACATAGCTGTACCTGTTCAGGGACTGCGGGTTGATGGGGTTGGGCACTATCGAGTCGGCGCTCAGGAAGCGGCCCAGGCCCGGCGCGTAAAAACGCGCATTCATGTATATCAACCCCAGGTCCGTCATGTTCTCCTTGTGGCCGGTAAAACCCCGGTCGGTGATGGTGCTGGGGCCGCCGCTGCGGTAGCCGCCAAAGGGCAGGTAGCGCGTCTCGTTCACCTTCTGGCCGCTGCCGGTCACAATGGCGCTGGCGCTGCCCAGACCTGTGCTGAGCAACGCCGAAGCATGG
>JAGOMA010000088.1 GCA_017993775.1 Chloroflexota bacterium
GGGTTTTAGTTGCTCGAGAGAAAACCCTTAGGGTTTGTTGGTGGGCGTTTTGATTTATCGAGGGAAAACCCTAAGGGTTTGGTTGGTGGGGGTTTTTAGTTACTCGAGAGAAAACCCTTAGGGTTTGTTGGTGGGGGTTTTGATTTATCGAGGGAAAACCCTAAGGGTTTGGTTGGTGGGCGTTTTAATTACTCGAGAGAAAACCCTTAGGGTTTGTTGGTGGGGGTTTTGATTTCTCGAGGGAAAACCCTAAGGGTTTGGTTGGTGGGCGTTTTGATCAATCGGGGGAAAACCCTTAGGGTTTGGGGTGGCGTTCTACGAACCGGTAGCCGATGCCCGGTTCGGTGAGGATGTAGCGCAGGTTGGCGGCGGGGTTTTCGCCCAGCTTTTTGCGAATCTGGTTGACGTAGATGCGGATGTAGTGCGTCATGTCCTGGTAATCGCTGCCCCATACCTGAGCGAGGATGGTTTGATGGGTCATGATTTGCCCGGGATGTGTCGCCAGCAGGCGCAGGATGTCGTATTCAAAGGGGGTGAAGTGGACTTCCTGCTGGTTGACGGTGACCCGCCGGTTGGCCAGGTCGATCATTAAGTCGCCGCTGTGGATAACGGCCGTTGGCGATGACGCCGGTTCCATGGACGCTCGCCGCAGCACAGCCTGAATCCGCGCCCGCAGTTCTTCCATGCCAAAGGGTTTGGTCAGGTAATCATCGGCCCCGGCGTCCAGGGCGGCTACCTTGCTGGTTTCACCGCTGCGCACCGAGAGCATCACAATAGGCACCTGGCTCCATTCGCGCAGGCGGCGGCACACGTCCAACCCATCCGGCTCCGACCCCAAGGAGATGTCCAGGATGACGGCATTGGGTTGGCGTTGGGCTACGGCCGTTAGCGCTTCCTGTCCATTTGCCGCCGTGATTACCTGATAACCATACCCGCTCAGGCCGGTCTGTAATAGTTTGCGAATTTGTGGTTCATCATCCACAACCAGAATCAACATCAGCTAACTCCCTCGCGCAGCGGCGGCGTGGACCCTTCGCGGGGCAGCGCCAGGACGAAGGTGGCCCCGCCATTGGGCGTGTCTTCCACCCACATACGGCCGTGATGCAAATCTACAATCCCTTTGCTAATGGCCAGGCCCAGGCCGATACGGCCGTCTTTGCCATGAAAAAACGGGGCCATCACCTGCTCTTTCAGCTCATCAGGAATGGTGGGACCATGATTGATCATCAGCAGCCGTACCTCGGCGGCGTCAGATTCACCGCGAATTTCCACCAGTGAGGTGGGCGGTTCATAGCGCAGAGCGTTCTCCACCACGTTGCTAACCGCCTGCAGCACCAACCCATAATCAAACTGCGCCAGCGGATAATCATCGGGGAAATTCAGCCACAGCCGTTCCGCCTGATGCCGCTGCCAGACCCGCGCCGCCACGTCGCCGGCCACCTCTTCCAACGTATTCCAGTGGCGGTTGATGGTCATAGCCCCGGCTTGCAGCCGCGACATATCCAGCAAGTTGCCCACCAACAGATTCAAATGATCGGCTTCGCTGCTGATGGTCTGAATCATCTCCAATTGTTCCGCCTCCGGCAGGCGGGTGTGCAGGTCGATTAAATTATCGGCGGAGGTTTTGATGATGGTGAGCGGCGTGCGCAAATCGTGGGAAACGGCGCGCAGCAGGGCTGTTTTCAGCCGGTCAGCTTCTTCCAGGGTATGGCTGCGCTGCGCGCTTTCCGTGAGTTGAATACGCTGCAAGGCCATCGCCGCCTGCACCGTGCAGGCCATCAGCAGGCGCATCTGGGAATCGGTGGGCACGGCCGTAAACACCACCCGCAGCGTGCCATAAATTGTGTCCCCGGTTTGTAATATCAGATAGGAAGTCGTCGGCTCATCGTCTGGCCGGCCCGTGTAGGCGTTCTTTTCTGCTTCCGGCAGCATCTCCACCTGGCTTACCGGCAGATAAACCGGCAACTGCTGCTCCAGCGTCTGGCTGATGCTGGCCTGATCGGTTAACTGGTTGAAGGCGCTGCTGAGGCTGTATAAGATATTTTGTTCGGCGGCATGGCGGCGGGCGGCCTCGGCCTGTTCGCGGGCATAAGCGGCCAATTGGCTGGCAATGACTGCCACCAGCAGGTAAACCAGCAGATCGATCAGTTCCCGTGGGTCTTCGACTTTTAGCGTGTAATAAGGCTTGATAAGGAAAAAGTTGAAACAAAAGAAGGTGTAAAACGCGGCGGCCAATGATGGCCCGGTTCCGAGCCACACGGCAACCACAAAGGTGCCGATGATGTAAATGAGCGAGATGTTGGCCAGCGTCAGGTCTTCGCGCAGCCACCAAAACCCGGCGGTGATGACGCTGACCACCAGGAAAGCCAGCAAGAAGGAGAACGGCCGTAACGCCCATCGGCCTTGGATTTGTTTTTTCATGGCGGGTATAGGTTGGGGTAGATTGGACCAATCTTCAAGATTGGTCCAATCTTAGCCACGCGCATTACAGCGCGTCGATCCGGCGTGTGGCCTCAATTTCCAGGACAAAATCCGCGCCAAAGGCCAGCGATGGCGTTAGCGCGCCGACCGGGTGGTGGGTGAGTGTTTTTTCGACGGCCAGGATGCCGGATACGGCCGTTAACCGGTACGCCTCCAGGGTTTCCAGCCAGGCTTCTCGTTTGTGGCCGGCTTCGTCGGTGGCGCAGGCCCAGAGATAGCTGCGCGCTGTTTGCCGCATCTCTTCATCCGGCCCGCTGATCACCCAATCGACCAGTTTCCCGCTGGCGCGGCGCATCAGGCCAACCTTCATCAGGCGTTGAAACAACGGCGACAAGACGCGCGTTCCTGGCGGCAGCGAGATGGCCATGTAGGCGGTAACGTTGGGGATGCCGGTGGAAAGCTGGGCGGTGGCCAAATCGCCCCAGGGGATGGGCACGACGGCGCGGGTACGGCCGTTGCTGAACAGCACCTCTTTTTGGCCTGTGCCAAAGGGTATTGGTTCGAGACGGCCGTTGCGCCGCACCAATCCCGCTTGCGGCATGTCGGCCATCATGGCCAACATGGTTTTGGCCGTGCCGGAACTGGCCCGCGCTAAACCCGTAAAGGCCATCTCCAGGTGGGTTGCGCCGGGCAGTTGAGCCGCGACATAACTGCCCAGACAGTCTGTCGGCACAATATCGAAACCGACGCCGGATACCAGGGCGATTCCCTGCTCGCGGGCGTGGGCGTCGTAAGACAGCGTGTTTTCAAAGACCGGAATTTCGCCGGTAATGTCCAGGTAATGGGTTTGTCCGGCCAGGCAAGCCTGCACCATCGGCTCGCTGGTGTGGATGAAGGGGCCGGCGGCGTGCAGCACCAGGTCCACCCCGGCCACCACCTGATGCAGTTTTTCGCTGTCGTTCAGGTCCAGGGCGATGTGGTCGAGGTTGAGTTGTTGGGCGAGAACGGCCGTTTTCTGCGCATCCCGTCCGGCCAGAATGGGTTTGTGGCCTCGTTTGATCGCTTCCTCGGCCAGAAGTCGCCCGGTATATCCATATGCGCCATACAATAACCAGTTATTCATCAAGTCTCCCTTGAAAATAGATTTGTCAAATCTTTAAGATTTGACAAATCTCAACCTTTTCATTCGTGGTGGTGGGTTAGACCACTCATGATGTCTCCTGTGGAAGTAGCTAGAGCGAGAGCTAGAGCTAGAGAGCAGTTGCAGATTGGTCCAATCTCCGAGACTGGACCAATCTTGTCGGGGTAAAATCTTTTAACCCGAACTGTTTGGTTGAACGGGATTTTACCAGTATGATCCCCCAAACCCAATGATGAGGATGCCGATGGCAAAAATACGCGCAAAATTAAGTCCTGTTCGTCTGGTGCTGGCACTGCTGGCGCTGGTAATGATTGCCGTGTCCTGGCGGCAGGTGCTGGCCGCGTCGTCTGGCCTGGTGGTGCGCCAGGTGGATCAGGCTGGCGTGCCGCTGCGCTTTATGGTAGCCGAAGGCGCGCAAAACGTGCCGGGGGTGGTGATTGCGCATGGTTTTTCCGGCTCGCAGCAGTTGATGTTGGCGTATGGGTATACGCTGGCGCACGCCGGTTATGGCGTGGTGCTGCTGGATTTTGCCGGACACGGGGCGAATGCAGTGCCGTTAACGCCGGACGCGCCGGTTTTGGCGGATGAACTGGCTGTGGCTACGGCCGTTCTCCAATCTCAGCCGGAAATCGACCCCACGCAGTTGGCCGTGTTGGGTCATTCGATGGGCAGTGGGGCAACGATGCAAACGGCCGTTGATCACGGCGAGTTATACCGGGCAGCCGTGGCCATATCACCTACCGGCGCAGACGTCAGCCCGGCCTGGCCACGCAACTTCTTGCTGATGGCCGGCAGCCTGGAAGCGCCGTTTGTGGCCAACGCCCAGGACTTGCTCGCCAGAGCGGGCGGCGCAAACCCCGATGTGTCCGCCGACCTGGGACGGGCGCTGGTGGTTGTGCCCAACGCCGAGCATATTTCGATATTGTTCCGCTGGCTCAGTCACAGCACGGCCTTGGATTGGTTGAATCAGGTGTTTGGCGTGCAGCGGGCCAGCGATTACCGCGATACGCGCATCATCTGGTATGGCCTGCATCTGGCCGGCTGGTTGGTAGGCTTGCTGGCGCTGTCGCCGCTGCTGCCGGATGGCCGCGTACAGCGTGGTTTAGGGCGGCGACGGCCGTGGTATTGGTTGGGCCTGGCGGCTGGCGTGGCGGTGGGAACGGCCGTACTCTGGCTGTTGAGTCAGTTCTTTAGCCTGGCGGCTATTGGTGGTCTGGCCGTTGGCGGCGGTTTGGGCATGTGGTTTTTTATCGTGGGCCTGGTCTGGCTGCTGACCGGCTTCCGGTTGACGCCGCCTACCTGGCGCAGTGTGGCGTGGGGCGTGGCGGCGTTCGCCTTCTTATGGCTGGCGTTTGGGCTGCTCAGCCAATGGGTCTGGCTGCCCTGGTTCCTCATTCCCGTAAGACTGCTGCGCTGGCTGCCGTTGGCCGTGGCTTTTTTCCCCTGGTTGTTGGCCGCCGGTTTGGTCAATCAGGGCGCAGGCGGCTGGCAGCGCCTGGGTTGGTGGGCGTGGCAGTGCGCGGTGCTGGTGTCCGGGCTGCTGGTCATGGTTATGCTGGTTCCCGATTTGTTCTTTTTGGCCCTGGTTGTGCCGGTTATTCCGGTTGTGGTGGGCATTCTGGCCCTTGCCGGTGCGGCCATCGACGATGCCTGGGCCAATGGTTTGGGCGGCGCGCTCTTTTTTAGCTGGCTTATTTTGGCGGTGTTCCCGCTGGTGGGGTAAACGGCCGTTATTCTCGCCGCGTGGTAGATGATGAAGATGATTTACGTTGATAACCAGAACACAACCGACCCGCGCTTCAACCTGGCGTTGGAAGAATATTTGCTGCGGCATAAACGCATCGACGAGGCGCTGTTGCTTTTCTACGTCAATGAACCGTCGGTGATTGTGGGACGTAACCAGAACACCTTGGAAGAGATTGATCCTGATTATGTGGCGGCCCATCACGTTCATGTGGTGCGCCGTTTGTCGGGCGGCGGGGCGGTTTACCACGATTTGGGCAATCTCAATTTCAGTTTCATCACCAACGGCTCGCGGGATTTGCACAACTTTCGCCTGTTTACCGAGCCGGTCATTCGCGCCCTGAATGACCTGGGCGTACCAGCGGAACTGCATGGCAAGAGCGATATTTATGCCGCCGGCAAAAAAATCTCTGGCAATGCGCAGTATTTGGCGCGGGATCGCATGGTCAGCCACGGCACGATTTTGTTTGACAGCGACCTGGAGGCTTTGCTGCGGGCGTTGAATCCGCGGCAGGCGCAGATTGAGTCGAAGGCGGTGCAGTCGATTCGGGCGCAGGTGACCAATATTCGCGCCTGGCTGCCGCAGTTGGACGTGGCCGGGCTGCGGGCGGCGCTGTTGGCGGCTATTTTTGGCGGGGAAGCGGTGCCGACGCTGCCGTTAACGGCCGTCGACTGGACCCACATCCGGCAAATTAAAGCTGAGCGTTACGATACCTGGGAATGGAATATCGGCCGTTCGCCGCACTTTACGGTGCAAAAACGCCTGCCCTGGGGCGATGGCGAAGTGGGGGCGGTGGTGGAGGTGAAGAACGGCCGTATCCAAACCCTCACCCTCACCGGCCTGCCAACCGCTGAACCATTACAAACACATCTTACCGGCCTGCGCTACGAGCCTGCCGCCCTGGCACAGGCGCTCCACGACTTCGGACCCATCCCCGAAGTACCAACCGAGCTTCTCTTAAACCTGCTCTACTAAAAATTGGCGGACCTTGAGCATTCAGGCGAAAACGTTTTATTGAGACGTGCTGCGTGCTGCGTGCTGACCTCTTGTCACTCATCACGCATCACGCATCACGCTTCACGCTTCACGCATCACTCCTCCAACAACCACTCTCCTGCCACTTCACATTCCCCGTTTAAGCGGCGTAAAGCCCTGCCCCAGCGCATGATGGCTCAGGCCAATTGTCACAAAGGCTTCCGGATCAGCATCGGCGATGGTGTTTTTCAGGTCTACCACCTGTGAACGGTAGACGGTGCAGGTGATCATGTAGCGCGTTGCCCCGGTGTAACCGCCGGTTACCGGCCAAAAGCTGGCGCCGCGATGGAGATTCTTGATGACGGCCATGGCCACTTCTTCCGGGTGATTGGTAATAATGGTGGCTACCCGCGTGGTGCTGGGGCCTTCCATCACATAATCTGAAGCCAGCCCGTTGATAAACATCAGCAACAGACCATACATAGCAATTTCCCAACCAAAAACAATCCCGGCAACGAGAATAATGGTGCCATCGGTGAAGATGTAGGATTGGCTGAGCGGCAGGCCGGTTTTTTGCTGCAAGATACGGCCGAGTACGCTGGTTCCGCCAATCGTGCCACCGGCGCGATACAGCAGCCCAGCCCCGATGCCGCCGACAATACCGCCATAAATGGTGCTAAGCAGCAAGTCGTTGGAGACGGGGTAGGGGGTTAACACCGTGGGCAAAAAAACCTGTAACCAATCCACCAAAAACGAAAAAATCGTAACCGCAAACAAAGTACGGATCAGAAAGGCCCAGCGGCCCAAGAACATAAAACCCAAAATGAGCATGGGAATGTTCATCACCCAGTACATCAGGCCCAGCGGCCAGCCGGTGAAAGAGTTGACGATGATGCCGATGCCGCTCAACCCCCCGGCGACAATCTGATTGGGGACCTGGAACAAGACATAGCCGACAGAAATGAAGGTTGTGCCCAGTACCAATAAAATGATCCGAGGGATTTCGCGTTTGAGCAGTTTTTTGCTGCCGCGCCACCGTTTTTTAGTTAAATTTGTAAACTCTGTTTTTGTCATCTGGTTTTCCTTAACTATCTAATTGATTTCCGGTAGAATCCAAAACCGATAATTCTACGGCTATTGTAGACCTTTGGCGAATGCCACCTGTTTTTGCCAGGGCGTCTGAAAATTTGAAGGAGTAAACCATGTCAGTCCTTACGTTGTCCGCTGCCTGGCGGGCTTTACAAGAGCATCATAAAAAGATGACGGCCGTTCACATGCGTGACTTGTTTGCCGCCGATCCGGCGCGCTGCCAAAAATTCTCGCTGCGCTTTGAGGACATTCTATTCGACTATTCCAAAAATCGCATCACCGAGGAAACGATGGTGCATTTGCTGGCTTTGGCCGAGCAAGCTGGCTTGGCCGAACAGATTCAGGCGATGTTTAACGGCGCAAAAATCAACAATACCGAAGGGCGTGCCGTGCTCCATGTGGCCCTGCGTAACCGGTCCAACCGGCCGATTTTGGTAGACGGCCGTGACGTCATGCCTGATGTCAACCGCGTCCTGGCCAAGATGGAAACATTCAGCAATGCCGTGCGCTCCGGCGCGTGGCGCGGCTATACCGGCCTGCCCATCACCGACATCGTCAATATCGGCATTGGCGGCTCCGATTTGGGGCCGAAAATGGTGGTCGAAGCGCTGACGCCTTACACGCGGCGCGATTTGCGCGCCCATTTTGTTTCCAACGTGGACGGCACGGATATTGCCGAAACGCTCAAGAAAGTCCAGCCGGAAACGACGCTGTTCCTCATCGCTTCCAAGACCTTCACCACTCAGGAGACAATGGCCAACGCGCATACGGCGCGGGCATGGTTTTTAGAGGCGGCGAGAGAGGAAACGGCCGTTGCCAGCCATTTTGCCGCCCTCTCCACCAATACCGAAGGGGTGGTCGCCTTTGGCATCGACCCCGCCAACATGTTCGAGTTCTGGGATTGGGTTGGCGGGCGTTATTCGTTGTGGTCGGCCATTGGTTTGTCGATTGCCCTGGCGGTGGGCTTTGACAACTTCACAGCCCTGCTGACCGGCGCTCACAAAGTCGACGAATATTTTCGTACCACGCCCTTTGCCCAAAACATCCCGGTGATCATGGCGCTGTTGGGTGTCTGGTATAACAATTTTTTCGGCGCTCAGTCGCACGCCATTTTGCCCTATGACCAATATATGCAGTATTTTCCGGCCTATTTCCAGCAGGGCGACATGGAGTCCAACGGCAAAAGCGTCACGCGCGGCGGCGCGCCGGTCGATTATTCCACCGGTCCGGTGATCTGGGGCCAGCCGGGAACCAACGGCCAGCACGCCTTTTACCAGCTTATCCATCAGGGCACGAAGCTGGTTCCCTGCGATTTCCTGGCTCCGGCGCAGAGCCATAACCCGGTAGGCAACCATCACACCTTGCTGCTGTCTAACTTTTTTGCGCAGCCGGAGGCATTGATGAAGGGGAAAACGGCCGTTGAAGTTCGCGCCGAGTTGGTCGACAGCAGCTTGAGCGGTGACGAGATGGAAGCATTGGTGGCCGCCAAGACGTTTGCCGGCAATCGGCCGTCGAACGCCTTCCTTTTTAAAAGGGTCACGCCAGAAACGTTGGGTTCCCTGATTGCTTTGTATGAGCATAAAATATTCACCCAGGGCGTCATCTGGGACATCAACTCGTTTGATCAGATGGGTGTGGAATTGGGCAAAGTATTGGCGAAGGCTATTTTGCCGGAGTTGGCGGGCGTAGGCCAGGTTTCTTCACACGATTCATCGACCAATGGGCTGATTAACGCCTTTAAAGCCATGCGCTAATCCGATTGGTCGGTAAGCCCCACGAATTAGATGAAGGTTGGGAAATCCTGACACTGGGTGTCAGGATTTCTGTTTATGATGAGAAATGTTCATGGTGGGGTAACGGCCGTTCCCCATGTATGGTATAATCCCTCTATAAATTAGAACGCATGTTCACATAATCTTCAGCAGGTGACTTATGGAACCCGATACAATCTTCGTGCGCGGCGCGCAGCAGCATAATCTAAAACATATCGACGTGCGCATCCCGCGCAACAAACTGGTGGTCCTCACCGGCGTCAGCGGCAGCGGCAAATCGTCGCTGGCCTTCGACACCATCTACGCCGAAGGGCAGCGCCGCTACGTAGAAAGCCTCTCCGCCTACGCCCGGCAGTTCTTGGGCCAGATGGAAAAGCCCAAAGTAGACCACATCAGCGGCCTCAGCCCGGCCATCGCCATCGAACAAAAAGCAGTCAGCAAAAACCCGCGCTCCACCGTCGGCACGGTCACCGAAGTGCTGGATTATTTGCGCGTCTTGTATGCGCGTATCGGCACGCCCCACTGCCCGCAGTGCGGCCGTGTCGTGCAGCCGCAAACATCACAAATGATCGCCGACCAGTTGGCCGCTTTGCCGCCCGGCAGCCGTTTCCAACTGCTGGCACCCATCGCCCGCAACCGCAAGGGCACGCACATTGAAGCCCTGAAACAGGCGCGGCAGGATGGCTACGTCCGCGCCCGCGTGAATGGCGAGATGATTGATTTGTCCACCACGCTGCCCCGGCTGGATAAAAAAGCCAAGCATACGGTTGAACTGGTCATCGACCGGCTGCAAACCCCGGCGGAAACCGACGACTCTTTCTTGTCCAGATTGGTGGATTCCGTGGAGACAACCTTACGCGCTGGAGAAGGGCTGTTGATTGCCGACCTGGGCGATGAAGAGCTGCTGCTCAGCGAGCATAACGCCTGCCCGCACTGCGGCATCAGCTTTCCCGATTTATCGCCGCAGTTGTTCAGCTTTAACTCGCCGCTGGGCATGTGCCCCGACTGCCAGGGCATCGGCACGCAGATGCAGGTAGACCCGGATTTGATCGTCGATGATGAAACATTGTCGATTATGGATGGCGCGCTGCGCTGGTATGGCAACGTGCGCAAGAAGAAAAACCGCTGGCAGATGACTCAACTGGAGTCGATTGCCGAGCATTATGCCATCGACCTGGACACGCCCTGGCAGGAGCTGCCGCAGTCATTCCGCGATGTGTTGTTTTACGGTTCCGGCGAGGAAGTGGTGCATATTAAATATGAAGCGGAGGGGAATGATGCGCAGTGGAGCGGGGAGACGAAACGGCCGTTAAAAGGCATCATCTTCAACATCAACCGGCTCTTTCGCCAGACCAGTTCCGAGTATACGCGCGCGTTTTATGGCAGCTTTATGAGCCAACGGCCGTGCCCCACCTGCGCCGGAACCCGCCTGCGCCCCGAAGCCCGCGCCGTCACCGTCGGCGGCGAAACCATTACCGACGTGGGCAAAATGGCCATTGACGAGGCTTATGAGTGGGTGGTTGGCCTGGGTAAGATGAAAGCAAAGGGAGACTGGAGACCGGAGACTGGGGTTAACGGTCATTCCGCTCACGCTTCACTCTCTAATCTTCAGGCTCTCAACGCGGAGCAGTTTGAAATTGCCGAAGAAGTGCTGAAAGAAATCCGCGACCGGCTGCAATTTATGCTCAACGTGGGGCTGCATTACCTGACATTAGATCGCTCCGCGCCGTCTTTATCGGGCGGCGAAGGGCAGCGCATCCGTTTGGCCAGCCAGATTGGCTGCGGGTTAGTAGGCGTGCTTTACATCCTCGACGAGCCGTCGATTGGCCTGCACGCCCGCGACAACCGCGCCCTGATCGACACGCTGCATCAACTGCGCGACATGGGGAACACCGTGCTGATTGTGGAGCATGACGAAGAAACCATGCGCGAAGCCGATTGGCTGATCGACCTGGGTCCGGGCGCAGGGGTGAAGGGCGGCGAGTTGATTGCCGCCGGAACGCCGGCCGACGTGATGGCCGATTCTGGCTCACTGACCGGCCGCTATTTGTCGGGTGCGCTCCAGGTGATGGCTCCTAACGGCCGTTCCCGGCGTATCCCCACCAACGGCAGCATCGAGCTGCTCGGCGCGCGTCTGCACAACCTGAAAAGCGTCGATGCCCGCTTCCCGCTGGGTACCATGATCTGCATTACCGGCGTCAGCGGCAGCGGCAAGAGCAGCCTCGTCTCCGAGACGTTGGAGCCGGCCCTGGCCCGCGCCCTCAACAACGCCCAAACCACGCCTGGCCCCTACGCTCGTCTCTCCGGTCTGGAGCATCTGGACAAAGTGATCAACATCACCCAGGACCCCATTGGCCGCACGCCGCGCTCCAATCCGGCCACTTACGTGAAGCTGTTTGACGAAATTCGCAAGATGTTTGCCA
>JAGOMA010000045.1 GCA_017993775.1 Chloroflexota bacterium
GTTGTATAAGGTGTAGGGGGTGGGGGTTAGGGGTTGGGGATTGGGGATTGGGCGTTCGCGCAATCTCCAATCTCCAGTCTCAAAACTCCCGCAGCAGCTGCATGTAGCCGCGCAGGGCTTCGCCCATTTTGGCGATGCTGATGCTTTCGCCGGCGATGTGGGCCTGGTCTTCTTCGGCGGGGGAGTAGCCGATGATGGGGATGTTGTAGGGGACGAAGTGACGGCCGTCTGTGGCAAACTGGTAGTTAAACAATTCAGCGGCCCGCCCCATGCCCGCGTCGAGGGCTGCTTTGGCCCTGATTACTTCGTCGCTCTCCGGCGGCGTGTCGAAGCCGTAGATGCGTTCGTCGGAATTGGCCAGCGGCGTGCCGGGCGCGCACCAGGCGTCGGTAATCTCGTGGGGCCAGTCGCCCACCAGCTCGCTGACGAAGGTTTTGAGACTGAGCGGGCTTTCGACGGCCGTGCGCACATCCAGCAGCACGCGCGTCCAGGCGGGCGTCACGTTGGGGCTTTTGGTGTCCACCTCCACAATGGTCGGGGCGATGCTGGTGGCCCCCAGGCGGGGATGTACGCCGAGGCGGCTTTTTTGCTCGCGCAGGGCCAGCAGGAACTCGGCCAGTTTGTAGTTGGGGTTGCGCCCTTTCTCGGCGACGCTGGCATGGACCGAACGGCCGTGCAGCTTCAGCCACATCTGCAAAATCCCCCGGTGGCCCAGAGCAATGTTGTTGTCCGATGGCTCGCCCAAAACGACGAGGGCCACGGGATAATCCAGGTTTTCTACCCAGAACTGCGCCCCCGCGCCGCCAATCTCCTCCTGCACCACGCCGCTAAAGACCACGTCGCGCCACGGCCGTTCCCCATTCCGAAGCAGCCCGGCCATCGCATACACCTGCACCGCCAGCGGCCCCTTAATGTCCGCCGTGCCCCGGCCAACGATACGGCCGTCGACAATTTCGGCGGCGAAAGGCGGCGTCGGCCACAGGGCCGGATCGCCGGGGTCCACGTGGTCCAGGTGGCTGTTGAGTACCAGCGCGGGCAGGCTGCGGTTTTGGCCGTGGAGACGGCCGTTCACGTTCCCTATCTCGTCCAGCCACACCTCGTCAAAGTGCAAAATACGCAGTTCGGCGGCGATGAGGTCGGCTAACGGCCGTTCCTCATACGGCATACTCGGCGTTTGCACCAACCGCCGGGCAAAATTCACACAATCTGACAGTAACTTATCCATCGTACCTCCGCTAAGGTGGGGAACAAGCCGCCAGCTTTTGCTCTGGCTCACTGGCCCATTTCAAAGGTAAGCAGCGTGGCGCAGGGTTTAAAGCCCACCCGCCGGTAAATCGATTCTGTGCCAATCGGCACAGCCAGCAAAAAGACGGCGTCTACATGCCGAGAAAAGGCGTACTGCGCCATATAGCCGGTCAGATAAGCGCCAAATCCGCGCCCACGCTGCGTGGTGACGGTGGTAATTCCGGCAATTTCGGTCAGGCCATCCAAAATTTCGGTAAACATTCCGGCCGTGACCGGCTCGCGGTTCAGCCGTAAGATGAACGCCCGGCCGGTAATAAACGAACGCCGGAATTGGTCCGGGTCGGTGTGGAGAATGCGGGCGGCGAAGGGATCGAAACCCAATTCGCTGGTCTGCCGCAGCCCTTCCTGCACATCGGCCAACGAGGAATCGCCGGAAAGTATTAGAGTCGTCAGGCCGGGCATTTGCGGCGCGGGGCGCAGTGTGTCTGGCGTGGCGATCATCACCGGCGCTTCTTCCACCTGGGTATACCCGGCGTGGCGTAAGGCGGCGGCCAAAGTGGGATTGTAGGCATCGAGGTACTGCACGCGGGGCGGCAGGCTGCGCTGGCTGAAGGCCGCGTGCAAGTTTTGCAAAACGGCCGTATCCACCGCCTCGCAGTTTCGAATATCAGGTATCGCCAGGCTGGCGGCGGCTTCGTCGGAGTCGAAGTAGATGGTAAAGGGTGAAACAGCCACTGTTTCGGCGGCGGCGACTTTCATTTTGAGATAGGCTTGAATGCGTTCTATTTGATCAAACACGGGTTTTTTGTCCATTTTTAGCTGCATACCGCGCTTATGTATCACGGTCCGGTTGGTTATTGTTGCAAAAGGGAGAGAACGGCCGTTACGTTCAATAACGCTTTGGGCACAAAAGAGGCGGGCTGGCAGTATTCCTGCTCCTTGCTGCCGTCGGCGCTTTGCTCCGAGCAGTGAGAATTACCGCCGGAAACGCCCAATCCATCCAACGAGGGAACAAGATGCCAGAAATAGTTGCCGTCGCTCAGGCCGCCTCGCTCCTCCGGCTCCACCTGGATGCCCAAAGACTCGCCTGCCGCCTGCCAAATAGCCAGCAAATTATCCGTCGCCGGATTTCGCGGCCAGGGTTGGGTTTTACGCGTTTGCCGCACTGTCACGCGGCAGGCAAACGCGCCGTCGGCGCTGGTCACATCGGCCAGGCCGTTCAGGGCCAACATGCCGGCCACGCCCTCGTCGTACACTTTGGGCGAGAAGGCGCGCATTTCCACGCCGGCTGCCGCCAGATGGGGCACGCGGTTGGTGACTGTGCCGCCGTGAACGACGCCCACGTTGAAAGTCAGGTTACGGCCGTAATCGGTCATGGCCGCCACACGCTGAATAACGTCAGCCATTTGCACAATCGCGTTTGCGCCCTGCTCGTGGGCGCTGCCCGCATGTGACGCCCGGCCTTCGGTTTCCAGGTGATAGACGGCCATGCCTTTACGCGCCACCACGACTTTGGCGCGGTCCTTTTCCAGGTAGCCGCCTTCAAAAATGAGACACGCCAGGGCATTTGTCAGATGGTCAATGCACAATTGGCCAAAATCGGCGCCATCTGTTTCTTCAGAAGCATCGAGCAAGATGGTCCAGGTTGTGTGGTGATAAATGTCCGGGCTGATGGCGCGGAGGGCATCCAGCATCATGTAAATGAGGACTGTCCCGCCTTTGATGTCTACTGTGCCGGGGCCATAAATGCGCGCGCCTTCGTCGCGCCAGGCAAAATTGTGGCGAATTTCTTCGTCGGGCGGGAAAACCGTGTCTAAATGGGAGACCAGGCCGATTTGTTTAGCCGATTTGCCAGGTTTGTGCAGCACAAGGTGGCGGCCAAAATTGGGGTTGGCGGAGGGGACAAATACGGCCGTAAACCCCAACGCTGTAAAGGCAACGGCCGTCAGCTCGCCCAGTTGGTCTACACCTGCGGCATTGGCCGTAAAGCTGTTGATTTCGACCATTTGCCGCAGCAAGTCTAGATAAGCAGAAAGGTTTTCTTCTAAGTAGGCGCGAATGTGATCTTGAATGTCAGATTGGGTCATGGTTGCATCCTTATTCGTTCATGGTGACCCATTTATAACATCGCTTGCAAGGGCGGCAAGGGAAAGTTGAAGTTAGTGACCTTCTTTGGCAGTTGGCTTGGGCGGCCAGAGCAACGTGAAACAACATCCTTCACCCGGCCAGCAGTGGTAGGTAATTCGGCCGCCATGCAGCCGCATGATTTCTTTGGCAATGGCTAACCCTAAGCCCAATCCCGGCGTAAAACCAGATGCAGCCAAACTGCCGCGAAAGAACCGGCCAAATATTTTGGGCTGATCTTCGGGCAAGATGCCGGGGCCGGTGTCGGTGACGCTAATGCTGGTCCAGCCTTGTGGTCCTGGCGGTTCCTGAACGATGTCTATCCGAATTTGGCCGTTTGCCGGGGTAAAGTTGAGGGCGTTCTGGATGATTTCCATCAGGGCTTTATGAATATATTCGGCGCTGCCAAAGATGGTGGGAAACGGCCGTTCCCCATCTGGCACGAGCAATTTAATCTGTTTCTGGTCCGCTTCAATCTGAAATTGCAGCACCAGGGGTGAAATGATGGTGCGTAAATCAATTAACTGCGCGTTGTCCAGGGTTTGCATGCTGTCGAGCCGGGCAATGGTCAAAATTCGTTCTGTCAGATGCTCCAATCGATCGAGCTGTAATTCCAGGACCTTAACATATTCGATGGTTTTGGGCGACAAGTCTTGCCGCTGCATGAGCGAGACATAGAGTTTGATATTGGACAAAGGGGTGCGAAACTCATGGGAGATGTTGGAGACGAATTGATTCCGCGCCAGCTCTAATTTGCGCAGGTCGCTGATGTCGTAGAGGGTCCAGACAGCGCCGGTCAGACGGCCATTGGCATCCAGAACCGGTACGGCCGTTACTTCACAAATCAACGACTGGTCGGGGGAAACGGCCGTTGTTAGCTGCGTCTGCCATGACCGGCCAGACGAAAGCGCGTCGTCGATCATGACCCGCTGAGTCTCATAAGCTGCGCCCAGGACAACTTCGCCAACCGACTGCCCCACCAGCAACTCCTGGAGCTGGCCAATCAGATGGCCAAACTCATAGTTAACATATTGAATAGCCAAAGCCACATCCGTGAGCGCAATCCCCTCATTGACGCTGCGTAAAACCGTTTCCACCTTCTCTTTTTCAGCCTCGATTTCGGCCGTTCGCACCCCAACCAACGCCTCAAGATGATTGGTTAATTCTTGCAAATTCTTTTCGGTCACCTTACGGGCAGTAATATCACGCAGCACAATCAACCGGCCGGTTAGTTTGCCGGGGTCTTGCCAAAGCGGCGTCTGCCTGACATCAAAATATCGCTGCCGCCCGCCGACATCCATGCTAATTTCTACTTGCGAGCCGGTTGACGTGGTCAGTTGATCCAACATCACTTCATAATCGTCCATGATCTGGCGCATGGGCTGCCCCACAAGCCCCTCTGGTTGCAGACCAAAAATGTTCTGAGCCATGTAATTCAGGTCCACCAGACGATCCGCCTGATCGACCACAATCCAGGCGTCTTCCATGGTTTCCACCAGTTTGTTCCGGGCAACAGGCACCAGTTCCAAAAACTGGTGCCAGAATAATCCAATCGCAATCACAACGCCCGTGAAGGTAAAGGTGATGGGTGTGAGGTCTAAAAAGGTAGATTGGCGCAAAAAAACATTGAAGATGAAGTTGCCCACCCAGGGGACGATCACGCCGGCCAGGATCACCAGAACCTGACCGCGATAAGGAGGCAGCGCGCCCCGTAAGGCCAGCGCCAACAACACCACACTGCCCAAAATAAGCGAATACCCATAGGCTACGCTAACCCAATAGGCCACTCCGCGCGTGGTGGCAATTATAATCAAACCATCACGGGCGATGAGATCAACGCTGGTGTAATACAACGCATGCCAGCGATTGGTCCAGACCAACAAAAGAATGATCGCAGGGATAATGCTTAAGACGATGATCGGCCAACCCGTGCGGCGATAGTCTCGACCGGTAAACCGGCAGGTAAACACAAACAAGGCCACCGGTACCGTAAGAATGCCCAGGTATTCGATGGCGATCCAAAAGAGGATTGTATTGAGGTCGCTGCTGAGGAGTTCGAAGCCATAGGTGAATGACCACAGGCTGGCGGCAAACATGAGGATGGCAAATGGACGGGACACGGCCGTTTGCCTGCTCCAGGAAAAGATTGCAAACACCAACGCGACAACGCCCGACAGGAACAACAGCAAAATGAATGGGTGGACCGTGTTTTGTATCATGCCTTGATCAACTCACGCTCCAAGGAGTATGCAGGACAACGCCCCTCAGATGACCTGGCCTAGCGTTTTGCCAACGCTGTGCCATTGGAATCAAACTCTTAAATCAAATCGAAATAAGCCAAAAGCTGTCTAAATTATAAGCGATTTCATCCATTCCGGTGAACCCAGTCCGGCGAATGCTAATTCCTATCGAGGAAGACCCTAAGGGTTTGAATTCCAAATGATCAACCTGTGTAAGAGCAAACCCTCAGGGTCTGGCGCGCATATTCATCGCCGCCAACCCGCACATCACAGGCCAAAATCGAACGGCGCGAAAGTGACATGTTACCTGATTTCCCGTGACACACCTCACTATGCGTTAAGAAGGCTGCTAACTAAGATATTGTATCAATTGGCGCTTTGTCAATTCATTTAGCTTGGGGAGCTAACCGGTGAATTTTATTAAGTAACCGTTGATCTTTAACTCGGTGAGATTGGACCAATCTTTAAAGATTAGTCCAATCTGAAAACCGCGAACTTGTTTTACATGGTTACCAAGCCATCTCACCTGCCTGCTCCACCATGCCCAAGGAGGCATTTCTTATGGATGTGACAACCCTTGCTCGGATGCAATTTGCTATAACCACCGTCTATCACTTCTTTTTTGTCCCGCTCACGCTGGGCCTATCCATCATCGTCGCCCTCATGGAGACCCTCTATGTGCGTACCAACCGGGATATTTACAAAAGAATGACAAAATTTTGGGGTAAGCTCTTTGTTATTAATTTTGCCATGGGCGTTGTTACCGGCATTGTACAAGAGTTTCAATTCGGCATGAATTGGTCCGAATATTCGCGGTTTGTGGGAGATATTTTTGGCGCGCCGCTAGCCATCGAGGCGCTCATGGCCTTCTTCCTGGAATCCACATTCCTTGGCTTGTGGATTTTTGGCTGGGAGAAGTTATCCAAACGCGTTCATCTTTTGGCGATCTGGCTGGTGGCCATCTCGTCCAATCTCTCGGCGTTGTGGATATTGATCGCCAATTCGTTTATGCAGCAGCCGGTGGGATACGCGCTGAATAACGGCCGTGCCGAAATGACCAATTTCTTCACCGTCGTCTTCAACCCCAACATCTGGACCCAATTCCCCCACGTCATCGCTAGCGGGCTGGCAACCGCCGCCTTCTTTGTCCTGGGCATCAGTGCCTACCACCTGCTGCGCCAGCCGCAAGACAACGCCATTTTCCAACGCTCCTTCCAAATCGCCGCCATCATCGGCCTGTTGGGAACCGTCGGCGTGGTGATGAGCGGGCACAGCCAGATGCAGCACCTTGTCACCAGCCAGCCCATGAAGGTCGCCGCCGCCGAAGCCCTCTGGGAAACAGAAGACCCGGCCGGCTTGTCCGTTCTTACGATTGGCAATTTGCAAGGCGAAGAAGTATTTTCGATTCGCATTCCCAACATGCTCAGCCTGCTGGCCCTGGATCAATTACAGGGAACCGTGCGCGGCCTCAATGATTTGCAAGCCGAGTATGCCCAAACCTTCGGCCCCGGCGATTATACGCCGCCTGTTTTCATCACTTATTGGAGCTTTCGCGGCATGGTTGGCGCCGGCATCCTCATGCTGATCGCCAATATCTACGCCCTGCTGCTGGTCATGGGCGAACAACTGGCCGACAAACCGAAATTCCTGAGCGCTTTCATCTGGTTCATGCCTCTGCCCTACATCGCCAACACCACCGGCTGGCTTCTGACAGAATTCGGCCGTTACCCCTGGATTGTCTATGGCCTGATGAAACTGGAAGACGCCGTTTCCCTCAGCGTGTCGTCGGCGATGGTTGTTCTGAGCCTGGCCGGTTTCACCCTGATTTATGGCGCGTTAATGGCGGCAACCATTTACCTGCTGGGCAAATTTGCCCGCCAGCCACAGCAACCGCTCCCCATCATCCCCTCGCCGATTGGCGAACCGGCTGTCTCGCTCATTGGCGATTGATGCTATGGATGGCAAACGGCCGTGTTTGCCACTAACTGTCAACGAGGTATCTCATGGACTTAAACGTAATCTGGTTTGTACTCATCGCCGTACTCTACATCGGTTTCTTCCTATTAGAAGGGTTTGATTTTGGCGTCGGCATTCTGCTGCCCTTCCTGGGCAAAGATGACAAAACGCGGCGCATGATGATCAACACCATCGGACCGCATTGGGATGGTAACGAGGTGTGGTTGCTAACGGCCGGCGGGGCAACCTTCGCCGCGTTTCCCAACTGGTACGCCACCATGTTCAGCTCCTTCTATCTGGCCCTGTTCCTGCTGCTCATAACGCTTATCCTGCGCGGCGTCGCCTTTGAATTTCGCAGCAAAGATGCCCACCCACGCTGGCGATCCGTTTGGGACTGGAGCATTTTTGTCGGCAGCCTGGTGCCGCCGCTGCTGCTGGGCGTGGCCTTCGCCAACATGATGCGCGGCATGCCTATCGACGCCACCATGACCTACACGGGCGGCTTTTTTAACCTGCTCAACCCTTACGCCCTCGTCGCCGGCCTGATGGCCGTGGCAATTTGCGTGCTGCATGGAGCTATCTTCCTCTCTCTCAAGACGACAGCGGCGCTGCAAGAAGCCAGCCGCAATACCGCCTGGCGCGTCTGGCCCATTACCGTCGTGCTGGTCGGTTTGGCCATCGTAATCACCTACACGTCCACCAATATCGTCTCGCACCTGGGCATCAATCCGGGCATTGAACCGATCGCCGGCATTGTCACGCTGCTGGTTGCCGGCTATTTTATTCGCAAGCGGATGGACGTCTGGGCATTTATCATGACCGGTCTCACCATTGCCCTGACGGTCGTCACCGCCTTCATGATTTTATTCCCCCAGGTGATGGTTTCCAGCACGGACCCAGCCTACAGCCTGACCATCTACAACGCTTCCTCCAGTCCATACACCCTGAAGGTGATGACCATTGTGGCTCTGATTTTTGTGCCCATTGTCCTGGGCTACCAGATCTGGAGCTTCTGGGTTTTCCGCGAACGTATTACGGAAAACAGTGCGCTGGAATATTAGCGGTTGGGGATTGGGGGTTGGGGGTTAGGGATTGGGGATTGTTGGCGTTATCTAGCGAGGCGAGGCAACGGCCGTAAGCGTTTGGGCAGCAGCATGAACTATAACCATCCCCAATCTCAGCAATCAGTCCTTTTGCGCCATGTTTGATCGGCGTTTGTGGCGGGAAGCGCGCGACGGCCGTTTCCCGCTCCTCCTCCTCACCATTCTTCTTAGCGTCCTGGGCGGTCTGGCCATTGTGGCGCAAGCATACTGGCTCAGCCAGATTGTCGCGCGCGTATTCCTGAGCAGCGCACACTTGACGGCCGTCCGCCAACCCGTGGTCTGGCTGCTGGCAGCCATCGCCGCGCGCGCCGCCCTGGCCTGGGGACGAGAACGCAGCGCCAATCATTTGGCCATCGACCTGAAGGTCGATCTGCGCGACCGCCTGTTTGCCCATTTGCTCGATTTAGGCCCCACGTTCACACACAACCAGCAGACAGGAGAGTTAACGGCCGTTCTCACCCACGCCCTCGATACTCTGGAAGCCTACTTTAACCAATATCTGCCCCAACTATTCGTCGCCGTCCTCATCCCGCTCAGCATCCTGGCCGTCATCTTGCCGGTTGATTGGGTCACCGGCCTGACACTCGCGCTCACCGCGCCGCTGATGCCTCTGTTTATGATGCTCATCGGCCGTTACGCCGAAACCCTGACCCAACAGCAATGGGGGCTGCTCAGCCGCATGAGCGCCCACTTTTTGGATGTGCTGCAAGGGTTAACCACGCTGAAACAATTGGGCCAAAGCCAAAACCAGGCCGCCAACATCGCCGCCATCACCGACCGCTTCCGCCGCACCACATTGGACGTGCTGCGCGTGGCCTTCCTCTCGGCGCTGGTGCTGGAGCTGCTGTCGACGATCAGCGTGGCGATTATTGCTGTTTCGCTTGGGCTGCGGCTGCTGAACGGCCGTTTCCCCTTCGACACCGCCTTCTTTATCCTCATCTTAGCCCCGGAATTCTACCTGCCGCTGCGCCAGTTGGGCGCGCGCTTCCATGCCGGCATGGACGGAGTGGCCGCCGCCAACCGCATCTTTGCCCTGCTCAATGAACCTGCGCCCCAACGATCCCGCACCACAGGCACACCGGAAATTCGCCGCGAACTCCGCGCCGTTTCTCTGGACCATGTCAGCGTGAATTATGCCGACAGAGGCCAGCCCGCCCTGCAAGACATCAGCTTTGTCCTGACTCCCGGCCAGACAACGGCGCTGGTAGGCGCGACCGGGGCTGGTAAATCGACCATCGCCCATTTGCTGCTGGGTTTTATCGCCCCCAGCGCCGGGCAGATACGTTTGGGGGAAACAGCAGTGGACACGGCCGTTCTCCGCCGCCAAATCGCCTGGGTTCCACAGCAGCCTTACTTGTTCGACGATACCATCGCCAACAACATTCGGCTGAGTCGCCCGGCTGCCACTCACAAAGAAGTAACAGCCGCCGCCCAACAAGCTGACCTCGCTGACTTTATCCAGACTTTACCCGATGGCTACGCCACCCGAATTGGCGAGCGAGGCGCGCGGCTCAGCGGCGGGCAAGCGCAGCGGTTGGCCCTGGCCCGCGCCTTTTTGCAAGACGCGCCGCTGCTCATCCTCGACGAACCTACCGCCCATCTGGACCCGATTACCGAAACCGCCATCCAAACCGCCACCGAAGCCCTGACCGCCGGGCGCACCACCCTTATCATCGCCCACCGCCTGTCTACCATTCGCCGCGCCCACCAAATCATCGTCCTGGAAAACGGCCGTCTACTCGAATCCGGCACGCACGATGAACTGTTGGCCAGAAACGGCCGTTACGCCACGCTTCTTACACAACACCAAGACCCAGGCACACAGCCCGAAAAGCCAGCCACCGCGCAGCATCCGGTTCCCCGACCGGTGCCAACGCCAACTCGCGCCCACACGGCCGTAACCACAACCGCCGTCCTCCCCCGCCTCCTGCGCTTCCTGAAACCCCATGCCGGATGGGTTGCTCTGGCCGTGCTGTTGGGCGCGTTAACTATCGGCAGCAGCGTGGCGCTGCTGGCTACATCGGCCTATTTGATCAGCGCCGCCGCCCTCCGGCCTTCCATCGCCGAATTGAGCGTCGCCATCGTGGGAGTGCGTTTCTTTGGCCTGAGCCGGGGGATTTTTCGGTATTTGGAGCGGCTGGCGGCGCATAACACCACCTTTCGCGTGCTGGCAAACATTCGGGTCTGGTTTTACCGGGCCGTCGAACCGCTGGCTCCAGCTCGCCTGCAAACCTTCCACAGCGGCGATTTGCTCAGTCGCATGGTGGCCGATGTAGAAACGCTGCAAGATTTTTACGTGCGCGTGGTGGGGCCGCCGCTGGTGGCGGTAGTGGTAACGGCCGTACTATCGTTCTTCATGGCCGCCTTCAACCCTGCCCTGGCGCTGGCCTTACTCAGCGGGCTGGCGCTGGCGGGTGTCGGCGTGCCCTGGCTCAGTTACCAGCTCAGCCGCCGGGCCAACGACACGGCCGTTTCCCTGCGCGCCGACCTGCAAATCAGCCTCATCGACGGCCTGCAAGGGCTGCCCGATTTACAAGCCTGTGGCCAGGATCGCGTCTGGGCCACGAAAATTCATCAGCAAGGCGCAGCCCTGGCCCACGCCGAAAGCCGCCTGGCGCGGGTTAGCGGCCTGCAAACCGGCCTATTAGAACTGCTCACGCAGGGCACGATGGCGCTGGTTGTGGGCTTGACCATTCCCCTGGTGGCCGCCGGGCAGGTAAACGGCGTCTATCTGGCCGCCCTGGCCCTGGCCGCCGTCGCCAGCTTCGAAGCAGTGCAGCCACTCGCCCAGGCCACGCAGCAGCTCGAAGCGGCGCTCGCTGCCGCCCGCCGCCTCTTCGCCCTGGCCGACGCCTCGCCGCCCATCCCGCCCCCCCACGAGCCGGGCCTCCAACTGATTGCCAGCCCGCCCCACCTCTCGTTCGACCACGTTTCGTTTTGGTACGATACGGCCGTCAAACCCACCCTAGATCAGGTCAGTTTTGATCTGCCGCCCGGCAAGCGGCTGGCTGTGGTCGGTCCCAGCGGGGCAGGTAAATCGACGTTGGCCAACCTGCTGCTGCGCTTTTGGGAATATGACAGCGGGGAAATATGGTGGAACGGCCGTTCCGCCCGCGATTATGACCCTGACACTGTGCGCGCCAGTTTGGGCGTTATCCCCCAGCAGCCTTATCTGTTTAATGCTTCCATCCGCGACAATTTGCGCCTGGCCAGGCCACAAGCCGACCAGGCAACCATTGAGGCCGCCACCCGGCAGGCCCACCTGCACGAGTTTATCGCCACTTTGCCCAAGGGGTACGAAACGGCCGTCGGCGCCCTGGGAATGCAGCTCAGCGGCGGCGAGCGCCAGCGGTTAGCCATCGCCCGCGCCCTGCTCAAGAACGCGCCGGTACTGCTGCTGGATGAACCTACCGCCAACCTGGACACGCTGACGGCGACGGCCGTTCTGGATACCATCCTGCGCCTGTCCGCCGGGCGCAGCCTGCTGCTCATCACCCACCAATTGATTGGGCTGGCCGCCATGGATGAGATTGTGGTGCTGAATGAGGGGCGCGTGGTGGAAAACGGCCGTCACGCCGACCTGTTAGCGCGCGGCGGTTTATACACCCGCCTCTGGCAGCAGCAAACGAAACCCTAAAGATTCGCCAATCGCCAATCGCTAATCTCCGTTCAGGGCCACGGTTTGCCCAAACATCGTTCGCAAAAACTGCCCGGTATAACTCGCCGCCACCTGGGCCACCTGCTCCGGCGTGCCGCTGGCAATGATCTGCCCGCCGCCGTCGCCGCCTTCCGGGCCAAGGTCAATGAGGTAATCGGCCGTTTTGATCACGTCCAGATTATGCTCGATCACGATCACCGTGTTGCCCGCATCCACCAGCCGGTGCAGCACGTCTAGCAGCTTCTGAATGTCGGCGAAGTGCAGGCCGGTGGTCGGCTCATCAAGAATGTAAACGGTGCGCCCGGTGGCCACGCGGCTCAATTCTTTGGCCAGCTTGATGCGCTGCGCCTCGCCGCCGGAAAGCGTCAGCGCGCTCTGGCCTAATTTAACGTAATCTAAACCAACATCGTGCAAGGTCTGCAACATGCGGCTGATTTTGGGGTGATTGGCGAATAAGTCCAACGCTTCCTGAACGTCCATGTCTAGCACTTGGGCGATATTTTTGCCCTTGAACGTGACCGCCAACGTTTCGCGGTTATAACGCGCGCCGTGACATTCGCGGCAGGTCACCCAAACGTCGGCCAGGAAGTGCATCTCCACCTTGCGCAAGCCATATCCCTGGCACGCTTCACAGCGCCCGCCCTTCACATTGAAGCTGAAGCGGCCTGATTTGTAACCGCGCAGTTTAGCCTCTGGGGTATTGGCAAACATCTTGCGAATTTCGTCGAACAGCTTCACATAAGTGGCCGGATTGGAGCGCGGCGTGCGGCCAATGGGGTCCTGGGTGATGTTGATCACTTTGTCCAGATGCTCCAGACCGGAGAGACGGGCGTAGGGGCCGGGCGTGGTTTGGGCGTTGTTGAGGGCGCGGGCCAGGGCTGGCTCCAAGGTCTCGGAGACGAGGCTGCTCTTGCCGCTGCCGCTAACGCCGGTAATGCAGATCATGGCGCCCAGTGGGAAGCGGGCATCGACGCTTTTCAGGTTATGCAGGCGCGCGCCGAGCAGCTCGATGCTGCCGTTGGTGGGGATACGCCGGGAACGGCCGTTTGGAGCCATCACCTGCAGCGCACCCGACAAGTAGCGGCCAGTCAGTGAGCCAGTATCGGCCATCACGTCGGCCGGAGTTCCGGCGGCAATCAACTCGCCGCCCTTCACCCCCGCGCCTGGACCCAGGTCGATCAGCCAATCGGCTTCGCGCATGGTTTCTTCGTCGTGCTCAACAATCAACACGGTGTTACCCATATCGCGCAGTTGATGCAGCGTGTCGATCAGGGCGCGGTTGTCGCGGGCGTGCAGGCCAATCGACGGCTCGTCGAGGATGTAAAGCACGCCTACCAGCCCGCAGCCAATCTGGCTGGCCAAACGGATGCGCTGCCCTTCGCCGCCCGACAAAGACGGCGCGGAGCGATCTAATGTCAGGTAATGCAGCCCCACGTTGAGCATAAATTGCAGCCGGTCGCGGATTTCTTTTAGCACTTCTTCGGCGATTTCGAACTGCTCAGCGTTGAGAGACTGGAGATTAGAGACTGAAGCGTGCGCGGAATGACCGTTGACCCCAGTCTCTGGTCCCCAGTCTCCCTTTACTTTCATTTTACCCAGGCCTACCACCCATTCATACGCCTCGTCGATTGCCATTTTGCCCACGTCGGTAATGGTTTGGCCGCCGACGGTGACGGCGCGGGCTTCGGGGCGCAGGCGGGTTCCGGCGCAGGTGGGGCACGGCCGTTGGCTCATAAAGCTGCCATAAAATGCGCGCGTATACTCAGAACTTGTCTGGCGAAAGAGCCGGTTGATGTTGAAGATGATGCCTTTTAACGGCCGTTTTGTCTCCCCGCTCCACTGCGCATCATTCCCCTCCGCTTCATATTTAATATGCACCACTTCCTCGCCGGAACCGTAAAACAATACGTCGCGGAATGACTGTGGCAGTTTCTGCCAGGGCGTGTCCAGATCGATGCCATAATGCTCGGCAATCGACTCCAACTGCGTGGTTTGCCAGCGGTTTTTCTTCTTGCGCACATTGCCATACCAGCGCAGCGCGCCATCCATAATCGACAATGTTTCATCATCGACGATCAAATCTGGGTCTACCTGCATCTGCGTGCCGATGCCCTGGCAGTCGGGGCACATGCCCAGCGGCGAGTTAAAGCTGAATAACTGCGGCGACAAATCGGGAAAACTGATGCCGCAGTGCGGGCAGGCGTTGTGCTCGCTGAGCAGCAGCTCTTCACCGCCCAGGTCGGCAATCAACAGCCCTTCCCCGGCGCGTAAGGTTGTCTCCACGGAATCCACCAGTCTGGACAGGAAAGAGTCGTCGGTTTCCGCCGGGGTTTGCAGCCGGTCGATGACCAGTTCAACCGTGTGCTTGGCTTTTTTATCCAGCCGGGGCAGTGTGCCGGACAAATCAATCATCTCGCCATTGACGCGGGCGCGGACGTAGCCATCCTGCCGCGCCTGTTTCAGGGCCTCGCTGTGGGTGCCTTTGCGGTTGCGGGCGATGGGCGCCAGCAGTTGGAAACGACTGCCGGGCGGCAAAGCGGCCAACTGATCGGCGATCATTTGTGAGGTTTGCGGCTGCACGACACGGCCGCACTGCGGGCAGTGGGGCGTGCCGATGCGTGCATACAAGACGCGCAAATAATCCAGCACTTCGGTGACAGTGCCGACGGTGGAACGCGGGTTCTTGCTGACCGCTTTTTGTTCGATGGCGATGGCCGGGCTGAGGCCGCTGATATGGTCTACTTTGGGCTTTTCCATCTGGCCCAAGAACTGTCGGGCATAGGCGGAGAGGCTTTCCACGTAACGGCGCTGCCCTTCGGCGTAGATGGTGTCGAAGGCCAGCGACGATTTGCCGCTGCCGCTGACGCCGGTGAGGACCACCAGCTTATTGCGCGGGATACGCACGTCGATGTGTTTTAGATTGTGCTGCTGTGCGCCGCGCACGTAGATTGTATCGGGTTCCATAAGTCACCTGCTGAGAGTATGTGAACATGCGTTCTAATTTGTAAGGGGATTATACCATAGATGGGGAACGGCCGTTACCCCACCATGAACTTTTCTCATCATAAACAGAAATCCTGACACCCAGTGTCAGGATTTCCCAACTTCCCGCCAATTTGTGACCCCCGCCGGCCAATTGGATTAGCGCATGGCTTTAAAGGCGTTAATCAGCCCATTTGTCGATGAATCGTGTGAAGCGACCTGGCTCGCGCCCGCTAATTCCGGCAAAATAGCCTTGGCCAAAACCTTGCCCAATTCCACGCCCATCTGATCAAACGAGTTGATGTTCCAGATGACCCCCTGGGCGAAAATTTTATGCTCGTACAGGGCAATCAGAGAACCCAGCGTTTCTGGCGTGACCCTTTTAAAAAGGAAAGCATTCGACGGCCGATTGCCGGCAAACGTCTTGGCGGCTACCAGTGCTTCCAGCTCGTCGCTGTTCAAGCTGCTGCCACTCAACTCGGCGCGGACTTCCACGGCCGTTTTCCCCCGCATCAGCGCTTCCGGCTGCGCAAAAAAGTTAGACAGCAGCAAGGTGTGATGGTTGCCTACCGGGTTATGGCTCTGCGCCGGAGCCAGGAAATCGCAGGGAATCAGTTTCGTGCCCTGATGAATAAGCTGGTAAAAGGCGTGCTGGCCGTTGGTTCCCGGCTGGCCCCAGATCACCGGACCGGTGGAATAATCGACCGGCGCGCCACCGCGCGCAACGCTTTTGCCGTTGGACTCCATGTCGCCCTGCTGGAAATAGGATGGGAAATACTGCATGTACTGATCATAGGGCAAAATGGCGTGCGACTGGGCGTCGAAGAAATTGTTATACCAGACGCCCAACAGCGCCATGATCACCGGCATGTTTCGGGCAAAGGGCGCGGTGCGAAAATGCTCGTCGACTTTGTGGGCGCCGGCCAGCAGGGCGGCGAAATTATCAAAACCCACCGCCAGGGCAATCGACAGGCCAATGGCCGACCACAACGAATATCGCCCGCCAACCCAATCCCAGAACTCGAACATGTTGTCGGGGTCGATGCCAAAGGCGACCACTCCGTTGGTATTGGTGGAGAGGGCGGCAAAATGGCTGGCAACGGCCGTCTCCTCTCTCGCCGTCTCTAAAAACCATGCCCGCGCCGTATGCGCATTGGCCATTGTCTCCTGAGTGGTGAAGGTCTTGGAGGCGATGAGGAAGAGCGTTGTTTCCGGCTGGACCTTCTGGAGCGTTTCGGCAATATCCGTGCCGTCCACATTGGAGACAAAATGGGCGCGCAAATCGCGCCGCGTGTAGGGCGTCAGCGCTTCGACCACCATTTTCGGCCCCAAATCGGAGCCGCCAATGCCGATATTGACGATGTCGGTGATGGGCAGGCCGGTGTAGCCGCGCCACGCGCCGGAGCGCACGGCTGCGCTAAATTTTTCCATCTTGGCCAAGACACGGTTGACATCGGGCATCACATCACGGCCGTCTACCAAAATCGGCCGGTTGGACCGGTTGCGCAGGGCCACATGCAGCACGGCGCGCCCTTCGGTATTGTTGATTTTCACGCCGCTAAACATCGCCTCAATCTGTTCGGCCAATCCAGCTTGCTCGGCCAAAGCCAGCAAATGAACCATCGTTTCCTCGGTGATGCGATTTTTGGAATAGTCGAATAGAATGTCATCAAAGCGCAGCGAGAATTTTTGGAAGCGCGCCGGGTCGGCGGCAAACAGGTCACGCATGTGAACGGCCGTCATTTTTTTATGATGCTCTTGCAAAGCCCGCCAGGCTGCGGACAACG
The DNA here is from genome assembly GCA_017993775.1 of Chloroflexota bacterium. Taxonomy (GTDB): domain Bacteria; phylum Chloroflexota; class Anaerolineae; order Promineifilales; family Promineifilaceae; genus Leptovillus. The sequence continues at coordinate 17,096 of JAGOMA010000045.1, forward strand.
TAAGGACTGACATTGTTTACTCCTTCAAATTTTCAGACACCCTGGCAAAACAGGTGGTATTCGCCAAAGGTCTATATTAGCCGTAGAATTATCGGTTTTGGATTCTACCGGAAATCAATTAGATAGTTAAGGAAAACCATATGACAAAAACAGAGTTCACAAATGCAACTAAAAAACGGTGGCGCGGCAGCAAAAAAATGCTCAAACGCGAAATCCCTCGGATCATTTTATTGGTGCTGGGAACAACTTTCATATCTACGGGCTACGTCTTGTTTCAGGTCCCCAATCAGATTGTCGCCGGAGGGTTGAGCGGCATTGGCATCATCATCAACTCCTTCACCGGCTGGCCCCTGGGCCTGATGTATTGGGTGATGAACATTCCCATGCTCATTTTGGGCTTTATTTTCTTGGGGCGTTGGGCCTTTCTTATCCGCACTTTATTTGCGGTTACCATTTTTTCGTTTTTGGTGGATTGGCTGCAGGTCTTTTTGCCCACTGTGTTAACCCCCTACCCCGTCTCCAACGATCTGCTGCTCAGCACCATTTATGGCGGCATTGTGGGCGGCATCGGCGCCGGGCTGCTATATCGTGCCGGCGGGACGATTGGCGGAACCAGCGTGCTCGGCCGTATCTTGCAGCAAAAGACCGGCTTGCCGCTCAGCCAATCCTACATCTTCACCGATGGCACGATTATTCTCGTTGCCGGGATTGTATTTGGTTGGGAAATTGCCATGTACGGCCTGTTGTTGATGTTTATCAACGGGTTGGCTTCGGATTATGTGATGGAAGGCCCCAGCACCACGCGGGTGGCGACGATTATCACCAATCACCCGGAAGAAGTGGCCATGGCCGTCATTAAGAACCTTCATCGCGGCGCCAGCTTCTGGCCGGTGACCGGCGGCTACACCGGGGCAACGCGCTACATGATCACTTGCACCGTCTATCGCTCACAGGTGGTAGACCTGAAAAACACCATCGCCGATGCTGACCCGGAAGCCTTTGTAACAATTGGCCTGAGCCATCATGCGCTGGGGCAGGGCTTTACGCCGCTTAAACGGGGAATGTGAAATGGCAGCAGAGTGGTTGCGGGAGGAATGATGCGCGATGCGTAATGGGTGACCAGAGGTCATCACGGGTCACGTCTCAATAAACGTTTCCGCCTGAAGGCTCAAGGCTCCGCCAATTTTCAGTACAGCAGGTTTAAGAGAAGGTCGGCCGGTACATCGGCGAGAGGGCCAAAGTTGTGGAGCGCCTGCGCCAGGGCGGCAGGCTCGTAGCGCAAGCCGGTGAGGTGGGCTTGCAATGGTGCGGCGGTTGGCAGGCCGGTGAGGGTGATGGTTTGGATACGGCCGTTCCTCACCTCCACCACCGCCCCCACCTCGCCATCACCCCAGGACAAACGCTTTTGCACCGTAAAGTGCGGCGAACGGCCGATATTCCATTCCCAGGTATCGTAGCGGTCGGTTTTAATTTGGCGGATGTGGGTCCAGTCGACGGCCGTTAACGCCAGCAGCGGCACAACTTCCCCGCCAAAAATAGCCGCCAGCAGCGCTGCGCGCAGCCCGGCCACGTCCAACTGTGGCAGCCAGGTGCGGATATTGGTCACCTGCGCCCGAATCGACTGCACCGCCTTCGATTCAATTTGCGCCTGACGCGGATTCAACGCCCGCAGCAAAGCCTCCAGGTCGCTGTCAAACAAGATCGTGCCGTGGCTCACCATGCGGTCCCGCGTCAGATACTGCGCGTTGCCGGAGATTTTTTTGCCTGCGGCATAAATATCGCTCTTGCCATGCAGTTCCGCCGGCACGCCCAGGTCATTCAGCGCGCGAATGACCGGCTCGGTAAACAGGCGAAAGTTGTGCAAATCTCTGGAGCCATTGGTGATGAAACTGAAATTCAGATTGCCCAAATCGTGGTAAACCGCCCCGCCGCCCGACAAACGACGCACCACGTGAACGCGATGAGCCGCCACATAATCGGGATCAATCTCTTCCAGGGTGTTCTGGTTGCGCCCCACAATCACCGACGGTTCATTGACATAGAAAAGCAAAATCGCCTCGTCGATGCGTACGTGCCGCAGCAGGTATTCTTCCAACGCCAGGTTTAAGCGCGGGTCGGTTTCGTTTTGGTTGTCGACGTAAATCATCTTCATCATCTACCACGCGGCAAGAATGACGGCCGTTTACCCCAACAGCGGGAACACAGCCAAAATAAGCCAGCTAAAAAAGAGCGCGCCGCCCAGACCATAAGCCCAGGCATGGTCGATGGCCGCGCCGGTGAGAGCCAGAATGCCCACCACAATCGGAATAACCGGCACAACCAACGCCAAAAAAAACAAGTCAGGAACCAGAAAAACCAGGGCCAGCAGCCCGGACACCAAAACCACGCACTGCCACGCCCACCAACCCAGGCGCTGCCAGCCGCCTGCGCCCTGATTCACCAAACCAGCCGCCAACAACCAGGGGAAAAAGGCCACGGCCAACGGCAGCCAGCGCAGCAGCCTTGCGGGAATGAGGAACCAGGGCAGCCAGACCCATTGGCTGAGCAGCCCAAACGCCAGCCATAAAAAGGCGAACACCGCTGCGCCCCACGCCACACTACGCCGGGTAGGCAGCGTCAACCGGAAGCCGGCCAGCAGCCACACCAGACCCACGATAAAAAACCACAGGCCCAAACCGCCGCCAACCGCCAGACCGCCAACGGCCGCCAGACTAAAAACCTGACTCAACAGCCAGAGAACGGCCGTTCCCGCCGCCACGCCAGCCGCCAAGCCCAGCCAATACCACGGCCGTCGCCGTCCGACGCCGCGCTGTACGCGCCCATCCGGCAGCAGCGGCGACAGCGCCAACAAGCCTACCAGCCAGCCGGCTAGATGCAGGCCATACCAGATAATGCGCGTATCGCGGTAATCGCTGGCGCGCTGCATGCCAAACACCTGATCCAACCAATCCAAAGCCGTGCTGTGACTGAGCCAGCGGAATAAAATCGAAATATGCTCGGCGTTGGGCACAACCACCAGCGCCCGTCCCAGGTCGGCGGACAGATCGGGGTTTGCGCCGCCCGCCCTGGCAAGCAAGTCCTGGGCGTTGGCCACAAACGGCGCTTCCAGGCTGCCGGCCATCAGCAAGAAGTTGCGCGGCCACGCCGGGTTGACATCTGCGCCGGTAGGCGAAACGGCCACCGCTGCCCGATATAACTCGCCGTGGTCAACGGCCGTTTGCATAATGGCCCCGCTGCCCATCGAATGACCTAACATGGCTAACTGCGTGGGGTCGATTTCCGGCTGAGATTGGAGAACGGCCGTTGCCACAGCCACTTCATCCGCCAACACCGGCGCGTCCGGCGTTAATGGCGTCGCATTTGCCCCATGCCCGGCAAAATCCAGCAGCACCACGCCATATCCGGCGTGCGCCAGCACATACCCATACCCCAACATCAACTGCTGCGAGCCGGAAAAGCCGTGGGCGATAACCACCCCCGGCGCGTTCTGCGCGCCTTCGGCCACCATAAAGCGCAGCGGCACACCGGCCTGATCCACCTGGCGCACCACCAGGCCAGACGACGCCGCCAACACCTGCCGCCAGGATACGGCAATCACAACCAACGCCAGCAGCGCCAGCACCAGACGAACAGGACTTAATTTTGCACGTATTTTTGCCATCGGCATCCTCATCATTGGGTTTGGTGGATCATACTGGTAAAATCGCGTTCAACCAAACAGTTCGGGTTAACACGTTTTACCCCGACCAGATTGGCCCAATCTCAGAGATTGGACCAATCTACAACTGCTCTCTAGCTTTGGCTATTGCTACTTCCACAGGAGACGACATGAGCGCAGGCTCAACACCATGAATGAAAAACCTACTGCAATCTCTGCGCCTTTGCCTCTCTGCGTTAACTTATTTTCGAAGGAGACGTGATGAATAACTGGTTATTGTATGGCGCATATGGATATACCGGGCGGCTTCTGGCCGAAGAAGCGATCAAGCGAGGCCACAAACCGATTCTGGCCGGACGTGATGCGCAGAAAACGGCCGTTCTCGCCCAGCAGCTCAACCTCGACCACATCGCCCTGGACCTGAACGACAGCGCAAGGCTGCATCAGGTCGTCGCCGGGGTGGACCTGGTGCTGCACGCCGCCGGCCCCTTCATCCACACCAGTGAGCCGATGGTGCAGGCTTGCCTGGCCGGACAAACCCATTACCTGGACATCACCGGCGAAATTCCGGTCTTTGAAAACACGCTGTCCTACGACGCCCACGCCCGCGAGCAGGGCATCGCCCTGGTATCCGGCGTCGGGTTCGATATTGTGCCGACAGACTGTCTGGGCAGTTACATCGCCGCCCAACTACCCGGCGCAACCCATCTGGAAATCGCCTTCATGGGTTTATCGCGAGCCAGTTCCGGCACAGCCAAGACCATGTTGGCCATGATGGCCGACATGCCGCAAGCGGGATTGGTGCGGCGCAACGGCCGTCTCGAACCAATGCCCTTTGGCGCAGGACAAAAAGAGGTACAGTTTAGCAACGGCCGTACCCTCACCGTCGTGCCCATTCCCTGGGGCGATCTGGCCACCGCCCAGCTATCCACCGGCATCCCCAACGTCACGGCCTACATGGCCATCTCGCTGCCGCCGGGAACGCGCGTCTTGTCGCCGCTGTTTCAGCGCCTGATGAAGGTTGGGCTGGTGCGCCGCGCCAGCGGCAAACTGGTCGATTGGGTGATTAGCGGGCCAGACGAAGAGATGCGGCAAACAGCGCGCAGCTATCTGTGGGCCTGCGCCACCGATGAGGCCGGCAACAAACGCGAAGCCTGGCTGGAATCCCTGGAAGCGTATCGGTTAACGGCCGTAGCCGGTATTCTGGCCGTCGAAAAAACACTCACCAACCACCCTGTCGGCGCTTTGTCGCCATCGCTGGTCTTTGGCGCGGATTTTGTCCTGGAAATTGAAGGCACGCGCCGGATCGACGCGCTTTAACACAGGTCGATAAGATTGGACCCATCTTAGAGAGTGGTCCAATCTGCCCTGTCCCATAACCACCATGAAGAAACTAACCCAAGGCCCATGGGCGTTACGGCCGTTCTCCTTTCTACTCGCCTTCCTGGTTGTCAGCGCCATTACCGCCGGGTTGTTGTGGCTGCGCGAAGACCTGACACTGGCCAACATCTCTCTCATTTACATCATCAGCACCTTTGTCGTCGCCGTGTGGCTGGGTACGGGGCCATCGCTGGCCGCCGCTTTGTACACCTTTTTCTGTTTCAACTTTTTCCTCATCAAGCCCTATTACACGCTCAAGGTCGAAGACCCGCGCGAACTGATCGATCTGTTGGTTTACCTGCTGATAGCGGTGATTGCCAGCCAACTGGCCGCATATGCCCGAGAGCAGGCCGAAGCCGCCCGCCGTCACGCCGCCGAACAAAATGTGCTGTACAGTCTCAGCAGCGCCTTCAACCAGTTGACCGATCAGGCCAGCATCAGCCAGACGCTGGAGGAGATGCTGCCGACTTATTTGCCGGTGAGCCGGGTGGAGATGCTGCCGGAAGTGGGCAGCAAAGCCGATGCAGACCAGCCGGACTATAAGCCGACGACTTCCTATCTTATCTTGCAAACCGGCGACACAATTTATGGCACGCTGCGGGTGGTGTTTACGGCCGTGCCCACCGATTCCCAGATGCGTCTGCTGATGGCCTGCACGGTGCAGGCGGCAATGGCCTTGCAGCGGATTCAACTCACGGAAAGCGCGCAGCGCAGCCACACGCTGGAAGAAGCCGACCGGCTAAAAACAGCCCTGCTGCGCGCCGTTTCCCACGATTTGCGCACGCCGCTCACCATCATCAAAACCTCCGCCGATAATTTAATCGACCTGCATACCCGTCTGCCGGAGGCGGAACAATTGGAGATGATTCAGACCATCAGCAGCGAAGCCGATCATTTAAATCTGCTGGTGGGCAACTTGCTGGATATGTCGCGGCTGCAAGCCGGCGCCATGACCATCAACCGCCACTGGAATACGTTGGAAGAGGTGGCTGGCGACGTGGCGGCGCGTGTCTGGCAGCGGCATCAGGCGGAACGGCTGCGGCTGAATTTCCCCGATGATTACCCGCTGGCACAGTTTGATTATGGGTTGGTGCTGCAGGCGGTCAGCAACATCGTGGAGAACGCTCTGCGGTATGAACCGCCCACCTCACAGGTAGAAATTCGCGGCGAATCTGACGCCGCCGAGGTGCGGCTGCTGATGATCAATCATGGCCCCACCATTCCCGATGAACTGAAAGAGCAGGTGATGGCTCCGTTTTTTCATGGCAAAGACGGCCGTATCGGCCTGGGTTTGGCCATTAGCAAAGGGATTGCGGACCTGCATCACGGCCGTATGTGGGTAGAAGACACGCCCAATGGCGGGGCCACCTTTTACCTGGCGCTGCCCCGCGAAGGTTCCACCCCGCCGCTGCACGAGGGAGTTAGCTGATGTTGATTCTGGTTGTCGACGATGAACCACAAATTCGCAAACTATTACAGACCGGCCTGAGCGGGTATGGCTATCAGGTAATGACTGCGGCCAATGGACAAGAAGCGCTAACGGCCGTGGCCCAACGCCAACCCAATGCCGTCATCCTGGACATCTCGCTGGGGTCGGAGCCGGATGGGTTGGAGGTGTGCCGCCGTCTGCGCGAATGGAGCCAGGTGCCTATTGTGATGCTCTCGGTGCGCAGCGGTGAAACCAGTAAGGTGGCCGCTTTGGACGCCGGGGCCGATGATTACCTGACCAAACCCTTTGGCATGGAAGAGCTGCGGGCGCGGATTCAGGCTGTGCTGCGGCGGGCGTCCATGGAACCGGCGTCATCGCCAACGGCCGTTATCCACAGCGGCGACTTAATGATCGACCTGGCCAACCGGCGGGTCACCATCAACCAGCAGGAAGTCCACTTCACCCCCTTTGAATACGACATCCTGCGCCTGCTGGCGACGCATCCCGGGCAAATCATGACCCATCAAACCATCCTCGCCCAGGTGTGGGGCAGCGATTACCAGGACATGACGCACTACATTCGCATCTACGTCAACCAGATTCGCAAAAAGCTGGGCGAAAACCCCGCCGCCAACCTGCGCTACATTCTCACCGAACCGGGCATCGGCTACCGGTTTATAGAACGCCAGCCCAAACCCTAAGGGTTTTCCCCCGACTAATTAAAACGCCCACCACCCAAACCCTAAGGGTTTTCCCCAGAGCAATTAAAACGCCCACCAACAAACCCTTAGGGTTTCCCCCCCGACTAATTAAAACGCCCACCAACCAAACCCTAAGGGTTTTCTCTCGAGAAACCAACCTCCCCACCAACAAACCCTAAGGGTTTTCTCTCGAGCAATCAAAACCCCCACCAACAAACCCTTAGGGTTTCCCCTCCCCCCGTCTTTACAAAATCTTTACGCCTTCCCCCTCTTTCCCTGACACGATCTTTACGGCCGTGCTTATACAATCCTAAAAGGTGTTAAACACAAAAAGGAGTTGAGCTATGCCACCAACAAAATTAATGATTGTGTTAGGCGAACGACAATGGACCATGCAAGCGCTGCACCTGGCCTGCGCCATGGCGCGGCGGCAGGATGTAACCCTGATCCTCGTCAAGATGGTCCCGGTCGTGCATCCCCAAATGCTGGGCACGGCTTCCGGCAGCCTGCACTTTACCCTGCAAGACGAACAAGAACTGCAAGAATACGCCTCCACGGCCGAAGATTACGGCGTGAGCTTTGAACTGACTGTCTGCCAGTATGCCAGCTTTATTCATGCCGTGGTGGATGTGGCCGAACAATTGGCGATAACGGCCGTATTCGCTGCCATCCCCCACAGCCACGTCCCCTTCTGGGCCCCTATCAACCGCTGGTGGCTGCGCCTGCAGCTCAATTGGCACAACCGCCACCTGTACACCTTAGAACCATCCGGCGGCGACCTGGAATGGACGCCCGCCATCCTCTATCACAAATAAAGGCAAACCCTCTTCAGACCCTAAGGGTTTGCCCATGAGAAGCTGGCCCCTTGGGAACTCAAACCCTTAGGGTCTTGTAACCAGTGCAGACCCTAAGGGTTTGCCTGAGAGAAACTGACCCCTTGGGAACTCAAACCCTTAGGGTCTTACAACCATCGCAGACCCTAAGGGTTTGCCCATGAGAAGCTGGCCCCTCTGGAAACTCAAACCCTTAGGGTCTTTGTAGAAAAACTCAATAGCGACAATAAAGGAACCGTTTTAAAAATGGTCGAACAAACAACACGCAAACCAAAACACTTTTCATTATCACGCCTGCTGATCGGCAAACCGCTGCCCACCAACGACCTGGAACATCAAACCGTCAGCCGCAAAATTGGGCTGGCCGTATTCGCCTCCGATGCGCTCTCCTCCACCGCCTATGCAACCGAGGAAATCCTTTTCATTCTGGCCCTGGCCGGAACCAGCAGCGCCGTCTTCGGCATATCCATTCCCCTGGCGATTGCCATCTCTATCCTGCTGATCATCGTCACCATTTCCTACCGCCAGACCATCTACGCCTACCCCAACGGTGGTGGCGCTTATATCGTCGCCCGCGACAACCTGGGCGAGGTAGCCGCCCAAATTGCCGGCGCAGCCCTGTTAACCGACTACATCCTCACGGTTGCCGTGAGCGTTTCATCGGGCGTCGCCCAGATCACCTCCGCCTTCCCCTTGCTGCTCCCCCTGCGCGTCGAACTGGCCCTGGTCGTCATCTTTATTATGACCGTAGTCAATCTGCGCGGCGTCAAGGAAAGCGGCTCCATCTTTGCCGTCCCTACCTACTTCTTCCTGGGGACCATGCTCCTGACACTGGTGATCGGCTTGTACCGCTACGCAACCGGCACACTGGGCGTGGTAACAGGCGTCGAAGTGGTGCAAACCACCATCCAACCGCTGACCTTGTTTCTGATCTTACGCGCTTTCTCCAGCGGCTCGGCGGCCCTAACCGGCATCGAGGCCATCTCCAACGGCATCACCGCCTTCAAAGAGCCGCGCAGCCACAATGCGGCCATCACCTTGCAGTGGATGAGCGGTATCCTGATCACCATCTTCCTGAGCATTACCTTCCTTGCGCACCAGATTCAGGCCGTACCCAGCGAAACCGAGACAATCATTTCGCAGTTAGGTCGGGTGGTGTTTGGCAATGGCAGCATTTTGTATCTGGCAATGGTGGCCGGTACAGCGCTCATCTTGTTGATGGCCGCCAATACCAGCTATGCCGACTTCCCCCGGCTGGCGGCTTTACATGCCGGTGATGGCTTCTTACCCCGGCAATTAACCTATCGCGGCGGCCGTCTGGTCTTTTCCTGGGGCATTATGACGCTGGCCACGCTGGCCTCATTGCTGGTAATTGTGATGAGGGCGCGCACCACGGCGTTGATCCCGCTGTATGCTATCGGTGTGTTTCTTAGCTTTACCATTTCGCAGAGCGGCATGGTGGTACGTCTGCGCAAGATCGGTAAATTGAAGCCGGGCGAAAGCGTTCAGGGCCTGGAAACTGTCATGTCTTATGACCCGCGCTGGCGCGTAAAGGCTGTGGTCAGCACCCTGGGCGCTGTCTGCACGGGCATTGTGATGTTGATCTTTGCCGTGACCAAGTTTACGTCTGGGGCCTGGTTTGTCATTCTGCTGATTCCGGTGCTGGTGTTTGCCTTCTTCCGCGTGCACCATCATTATAAAGATGTGGCCCACGCCCTGACGCTGCAAGAAAAGACCTATGACATTTCGTCGCATCCTGTTTATACGGTGGTGCTGGTGGATGGCGTCCATGCGGGCACGATTCAACTGATTAACTTTGCCAAGTCGCTCAATCATCCCTGGCACGCGGTGCATATTGGCGTGAACCCGGAAAAGTCGGTGAAGGTGCGCCAGTTGTGGGACGAACGTATTGGCGAAGGGGAGTTGGTGATTGTGCCCTCGCCCTACCGACAACTCAACCGGCCGATCCGGGCGTATGTGGAAACGCTGCTGCGCGAGAACCCGGATACGTTTGTCCATGTGGTGGTGGGGCATCTGGCGATGGATTCTCCCTGGAAGCAGGCGCTGCACCAGAACAGCGTGTTGATCTTTAATATGGCGCTGAATGGATTGGAGCGGGTGGTGGTGACGATTGTGCCGCACCAGATTACGCGCGAGGAGATGCACGAAGCGCACAATGGCAAACCGGTAGACCGCAATATGTTTACCAGCGATGATTTGCGGCGGGAGAAGAACGAGGGGTAAGTATGTTGTAAGACCCTAAGGGTTTTTGGAAACCCTTAGGGTCTTGCGTCATTACTCGGCGGGGGTTTCGGAGAGGCGGGGACCGGTGATGATTTCTATCTGGCTCAATTCTGCGGCGGTGATGGTTATGGATTGGCGGTACTCGATATCCTGGACTTTAACGTAGAAGGTGTACACCCCAGGCAGCAAGTCGGAGAAAACGAAGTTTTCGGCGTAGCCTTCATCGGGGTTGATGAGGTGGTCGGGGTCGTCGAGGTAGGTCCAGGTGTTGAGGAATTGGGTCTGGCCATCACGGCCGTCTACCAATGTCACCGTCACCCCCTGCCACGGACGGCCGTCCGGGTCCACCAATCGCCCGGCCAGCACGCCCCGCGTTTCGCCAGGACCAACCCACAACATCGGGTTGCGCGTCGCGCCAAACGCATTTTCGCCGATGCGCACTTCAAAATGCAGGTGCGGGCTGGTCGCCGCCCCGCCCACGCCAATCTCCGCCACCTGCTCGCCCTGAGCCACCCGTTGGCCCGTCTCCACGGTAATGCCCAACACATGCCCATACAACGAATAGACAGGCTGCCCCTGCCAGGTGATGTCGTGGCGAATGACCACCAGATGGCCGTACCAATCGCAGCGCCAGCCGAACCACGCTTCTGCATCCGGGCCGGCATAGACCACCAGCCCATCGGCGGCGGCCAGCACGGCCGTGCCCATCGCCTCGGCCGAATCTACCCCATTGTGCAGCAGGTAACGGCCGTTCCCATCCCAGCCATACGGAAAGGTATCATTCACCAGAAAACGGCCGCCGCCGGGTAAGGGCTTGGCCAGCCAAAAATGAGTGCTGTTCAGGGCCGGGTCGGGCGCAGGCCAGATGTGCGCGCCGAGAGTATTGCGCTCGTACTCCGGCTTAAGCGGCGCTTCGGCCGGGCACTGCGGCAGATCGGCCGCCAGGACTGCACGGGTTGGCGCAGGGGTAAGCGTGGGCGTACGGCTGGGTTGTGCGGTTGCCGTGGCTGTGGGCAAGGCCGTCGGTGTGGCCGCCTTTGTCGGCGGCACGGCCGTGGCTGTGTCGGTGGGCGGCGCAGCCGAGGCTGTGGGCGAACTGGCCAGGGCGACCAGCGTCGGCAACACTTGCGCCTGAGCCAGCCCGCCGCCCGCCGCCGGGCCGCAAGCCGTCAGAAGAACAATCAGCGCCGCCAAAAGCACTGCGCCGGTAAAGGGTTGTTTGAATGGTGCATACATGGCGCGTATTGTCTATCAGGGGGAAACGGCCGTCAAACAGCCAAGTCATGGGACCCGGACACTCTCATACGCGCGCCATGTTAATGCCCGGGGCGGTTTCGCCGAGGCGTAAACGCCCCAGCTGCGCCACAACGCCGGTTAAAACCGGCGGAAAGAGGCAGAAGCACCGTTTACCGGGCGTCGTTTGGCCGCCCCGCGCTCTAACGCCGGGCGATACGGGCCAAAGACCGAATAGGCGATGACCCCAATAGTAAGGAAGCCATTCAACCGCCGCAGGGACGGGACGGCACGAGGGCGACACAGCCTTGCGCCGCCCCTGGCGACCCCCTTGCCACGTGCAGTATAATATGCTAGTCAGGTTGGTGGGGACCCCTGGATGGAGAAAAATAAATATGGCAGCACAATTAGGTCGGTACGAAATCCGCAAGGAGCTGGGGCGCGGGGGAATGGCCACAGTGTATTTGGGATACGATCCGCAGTTTAAGCGCGAGGTCGCCGTGAAGGTGCTGCCGCCGCAGTTCACCCATGACCCGTCCTTTTTCAGCCGCTTCGAGCAGGAAGCGGAAACCATTGCCGGGCTGGAACATACGGCCATTGTGCCGGTGTATGATTACGGCCGTGAGCAAGACAACCCCTACTTTGTCATGCGCCTGATGGCCGGTGATTTGCGGCAGGCCATCCAGCAGCACGCCCTGCCGCCGGCGCAGGTGCTGGCCATCAGCCAGCGGATTTGCGCCGCGCTGGATAAAGCCCACAGCCGGGGCATCGTCCACCGCGATATTAAGCCGAGCAACATCTTATTCGACGACGACGGATTCGCTTATCTGGCCGATTTTGGCATTGTGCGGCTGGCGGAATTAACCCATACCGTCACCATGATTGGCACGGCGGAGTATATGACGCCGGAACAGATTCGCGGCGAAGGCGTGGACGGCCGTTCCGACGTGTACCAGATGGGCGTGGTCATCTTTGAAATGCTTACCGGGCAGCAGCCCTTCACCGGCGAAAACACCGCCGCCCTGTTATACAAACACGCTCATGAACCGGCCCCCGCCCTGCGCGACCTGAACGCCGCCCTGCCGGCCGCCTGTGAAGCCGTCATCCAACGCGCATTGGCCAAATACCCGGCCGACCGCTTGGCCACGGCCGGCGCCTTGGCGGCCGCCCTGGCTGCCGCCCTGGCAGAACCAATCGCCGCCACGCCCACGGCCGTTTCGCCCCCGCCCACTATCCAACCAACTCCCCAAGCCGAAGCGCAAGCGGCCGCGCCGGAATCCGCCGCCGCCCCATCACAGCCCATCCGGCCGCAGCGCGAAGCGGAAACAATGCGCCCGGCCGAACGCCGCGCGGCGCAAGCTGCGCCTGTGCGCCCGCCCCTGCTCACCTCGGCCGATTGGCGCGGTTTGGGCGCGTGGGTGCTGGCCAATGTCCTGGGATGGGCGATTGGCAATCTGCTGGCGCAAACCGCCGCCGCCTATTTTGACTACAACGGCTATGCCAACATCCTCACCCGCGTTCTGGTGGTCGCCATCCTGGGGATTGCCTGGGGGACGGGGCAGTGGCTGGGGCTGCGAACCTGCTGGCCGCAGCCGTACCGCTGGGTCTTTCTGACGCTGGCCGCTTTTAGCATTCCGGCCTTTTTCTGGATGCTGATGAACGCGTTGGGCATTTATCGTTTCGACTCATACGCCGCCGGTTCCGTGAACGCGCTGCTGGGCGGCGGATTGGTGGGCGCGGCGCAGTGGCTGCTGCTGCGCCGCCAAAACAGCCTGGCCTGGGTGTGGATTCCGGCCTGCATGGCAGCGCAGATGTTGGCGCAGGCGGTGGCCTCGTATTGGTACGGCCGTATCGGTTATTCTAGCTGGAACAACTGGCTGGTTGTGGGCGATCATACCCTGGTTTTGCACCTGCTGTTGGGCCTTGTTTGGGGGCTGGTAACCGGCGCGGCGCTGGTGGGGCTGATGGCGCAGGCGCGGCAAAAACCGGCGGTAACTGCCTGATTACGCCTGGTACTATCTTTGCAGTTTTGGTATTGAGCAAGTTCTGCGACGAAATTACCTTGCTTTATGTCATGCTGAGGTCCTCCGAAGCATCCCGTTCAGCCCTAATGACCAATACATGGGGATTCTTCGCTCCGCAGACTCCGCTCAGAATGACATGTCCGTAGCAAAATCTTATCGTTTTAAAAAGTGCAAACATAGTGGCCTGGTACTCTTGGGCTATTTACGCCAGAAAACAAAATTTTTATTATTCCCTTCATTGACGGATTCGTCGCGAATCGCTTAATTGTTTTTGAGGGATATACAGCAGCAGCGGACACAAAATTCACACAATTTAACCCAATTGAATAGCGTCCTGGCAAACTGTCCCCAATCCATTTTGTATTGGAGGTATTCGTTCTGTATTGGAGGTATGTAATGACAATTGAGTATACTTTGGTTGAAAACAAATTGAATACAAGTGAAGGTAAATATCGCGCCGTGGTCCAGCCCAAAGACACCATTGACCTAACCGGGATCATCGACCGGATGGTGCGGCGCGGATCCACTTTGATGCGTGAAGATGCGATGGCTGTCCAGGAAGCGTTTTATGATACGATTTTGCAAGTTTTGCAAGAGGGATACAACGTGACCACGCCGACGGCCAATTACCGGGCCAGCATCAAAGGCGTCTTCGACGGTCCCGACGATTCTTTCGATCCCTCCCGGCACAAGCTGGAGGTGCGGGTGAATCCGGGGTTGGCTGTACGGCCGTCTCTGGAAAAAGTGCCTGTTGTTAAAACGGAACACAACACCCCGCTGCCGCATCCGCAGGTTTTTCATGACCACATGAGCAACCTGGATAACAGCGTAGTGACGCCGGGCAGCGGCGCAAAAATCAAAGGGTATCGCCTGAAGTTTGACCAGATGGACCCGGAACAAGGCGTCTTTTTTGTATCGGCCAGCGGCGTAGAGACGCGGGTGGAGCAGGTGCTCAGCATACGGCCGTCGGAGGTAATCATCATCCTGCCGGCGCTGCCGGCTGACATGTACCGGCTGGAAGTGCGGGGCATGTTCGGCAAGACCGTGCGCGCCGGTTCTCTGACGCAAAAATTAACCGTGGCCTGATAACGGCCGCAGCGATTGTAATCCGTCATGAAAGCGGTCGGGCTGGAAGGCTCGGCCGCTTTTTTTTTGCGCCCGCCGGCATTGGCCCGCCGATAACTTATACGTTAATCTTTTGCCCATTCACACCTTAATCTCTTCCCCTTTCATACCTTAATCTCTTCCCCATTTATACGTTTGTCTTTTGCCCATACATACGTGTATCTTTTGCCGCTTGATAGGGTCATCATGAGATTTGTCAAATCTTTAAGAGCTGACAAATCTATGGGCCGGGCGCAGCGTGGTACTATTTTCTCATGACGGAATAATGACATTTTTCCATGACAAAACGGGCCAGTTTATGTTATCTTTAGGGGCGTGATTTCAGTTGGAGAGTGGAACGGCCGTGAAATTTAGTCACAATGATTTTGGGATGAATTACCAGTCATTTAATAAAATGCGATCATGAATACAGATTTACAAACTGCAATAGAAATGATTCGTCTTGGCGATACACCTAGTGCGTACAAGCTCGTGGCAAATCATGTCAGGAAGTACCCCAAAGATTCCCATGCTTGGTATTTGCTGAGCTTCACAGTTGACAAAAAAGAACAAAAAATAGATTGTTTGGAGCGCGCCCTAAAATTATCGCCAGATTATTTCCAAGCTAAAAAGCGCTTATTGCAACTCACCCAAACCAATACTTACGACAAAAATACTCCGACAAAAATATCGGTGGATGAAGAAACCACCTCTACTGAAAATCATACCATAGAAATAACTACACAAGGTCATAAATTAGTTAGCGAAATCCCATCTGTAACACTGTTAGATCCGGTTATTGAAAACTGGTGTAGTAATTTGAGTTACAGAGAACAAAAGGTGATCGAATATCTGTATCTTAGTGCCAATTATTTTTCGGTAGGAGCAGTTGGTCGTATTATCAGCGAATCACCCGCAAAAGTTCTCGATATACGTAAGCGAGCGTTTGACAAACTCCATCAAAACTATATCAATCTTTCAATTGATCCGTTAATGAGTTCCGTCATCACGGCTATTAAGAACAATGGGGACCTGAACGAATCTGATTTAGTAGCAGTTCTACAAGATACCTGGTCGGCGAAAATGCATAACCTCATTGGTTTAGTACGTCTAATCCGGTCAATTGAAGATACGTACAATGAATTTAGTAAAAATAAAATTAATGAACCACAATCCAATAACAACTTAGGCCAGGGAAAATCTATCCCTAAAAACCGGTTGAAAAAACCGATTGATAAAGAGCAAAGCCCCCCCCCTACTAAAGGTCCGGTGCCAGATGTTTCAGATCCAAAAAATTCAAGTGACAATAATGCTCCAAAGCCTTCTCAAAAAACTTCATCTTTTGCTGATGAAAAGATGGTTGAAGAGACAATGCCAATTGGTGTACCTAAAGAAGAAAACACACTTACACATAGTGGTTCAATAAGCTCAAATCCTCAAAAAAACGAGCCTGACATAGAATCGGTTACAGGCTTAGTTCTTGATAAGGAAAAGGGAAAAACGCCGAGTTCTGGCAAAAAACAAACGCCTCCTTTTAAATATGAGCATCGTCTATGGCAAATGAGTGGGGGAAATGAGAGAAGAAAAAAAAGACCAGATGTTTTTCAATTTCTAGTTGAGGATATAACCAGGTTACCAATCATTACTAATCCGCATCAGGAACTATGGTTAGGGATACAACTCCAATCAGTTAATCGACTTGATAAAATTTTGACAAGCAAAAAAACCTCAGCTGATTATGTATCTATCCCTCATGTTATTTGCCAGACATTGTTAACGGCTTGGAAATCTCTAGACCAAGATTACACAAAGCTAGAATTGCAGCCTCCGAGATTAGAAATCTGGGTCTCCGAATTGCTATCGGCACGCCGCAACATCTATGAATTGCATCGTTCTCGATTACACCGATTTTTACGAAACGTGCAAAAGTTAGAAAATGTCGAAGAAACCAAACGAATTTTAGATCTTGTTTATCAAGTCGTTGAAACTTTGGCAGTGTTCCCTTCTAGTCCATTGAATCAACTAGTTATATTTATTAATAATCACAATTGCTTACCAGTTGTCAACGAGATGGAGACTTGGTTACCACACGATGAAGATACGCTTAAGCAGCAAAACGAACTCCAAAGAAATCAGGCTCAAAACATACTGACAACTGGTTATTTACGCTATGCAATACGAGTTGCTCAGGGATATGTGGATCGTGGTATTCCATTTGCCGATTTAGTTCAAGTTGGTTTTTGGGGTTTATTAAAGGCAGCAAAGAAGTTTGATTATCGAGTGCAAGTCAGATTTGGTGCTTACGCAACAAACTGGATATGGCAAGCTATAGGACGAGAGGTTGCTGACCATGGCAAAATGATTCGATTACCGGTTCACATTCAAGAAACCCTGCGTAAATTGGAAAGTGCTTGTGAACAATTTGATGATGGGCATCATGATCCAATCCGAAATCATGAGGTTCTGTTCAATGTAGGTTTATTAGAACAAAGTGATTATGAAATTTTACGCGAAGCGGGACCAAATATTAGCAATCTAGCAGCAAATGTTTTGGATAACTATGAAAACGCAGCAGCTAAGGCCCGTAAAATATATAACATTTCTCTACAAATTTTTCCTTGGTCAGAAATTCAAGTTATCAACCACCCTGACGAGCGATTTGATAGAATTGAATCAATCGAAGAGCTTCTACCAGATAATCATCCTTATCTTGATTATATTGTAGATATACCTTTTCTCCGCCAAATAATTGAGGAACAGGTTTTTTCGTTTTTGACGGAGAAAGAACGAGAGGTGTTGACACTTCGCTATGGCTTAGCAGATGGAGAAGAAAGAACACTCGAAGAAGTAGGAAAGGTGTTTGGTGTTACACGAGAAAGAATCAGACAAATTGAAGCAAAAGCATTACGAACGCTAGAAAACCGCGTAACACTTGGCCTGTTACCAGATTTGCACGATTTGCTATCTGAAAGCGAATTTCTTCCATTCCAAAACTTGGACGAGAAAATTGACCTGACTGCTCAAGAAATATTCGATGATAGTGATGTTTCCAATTGGAGTCGGTTAACTGACTTATTAGCCCAGTTACCACGGAGTGATTGGATCAAAGGCAGGGCTGTAACTCATGGTGTCCAGCGGCAAGAGCAATTGCTTTCAGCGTTAGAACAATTAAGTATGCCAGCTCATGTATCAGATATCGCCGAGCAAGTTAATAGTGCAATTGAGGGCAAAGACCTAGATGATAATCACGTGTATACTTTAATGTTCCGTGATGAGGAAACTTTTATTTTATTAGGCCAAGGTATTTTTAGCCTTGTTGCATGGGAACGTGCTAGGGCTAGTGAATCACAGCCTATTTTAGCTTGTTGTCCTATGCCATTGCCTGATCCGCCTGATTATGAAGATGCTTTTTTTGAATCGGTGTTGGTAGGGCAGCAGGCATTATCAAAAGGATTAACGGCCGTCCAGTTTACAAACCACATGCTACAATGGGCAAAAGTGGAAGATACGCCACAGAAATGGTTTGTACAAACCATCTTATCGGCTTATTATTTGGTGGATCTCATTCCTTATGTCTTTACTTTTAGCGGTGAGAATCCTGTTTTGCAATGTACGCTGCCTACCATCTCCATTCAGGAATTACGCTTTCATTGTTTGGGGGCATTAACGGAACGACTGGTAGCAATGCCGGAATTCTGGTGGTTGCTACAGCAACATCAGCCTGCTCGCCCCACTGATTTAGGAGAAATGTTTGCAGACATACACCCAAACGGCCTTGACGACACGTTCCAGCGGTTGCGTTTGTTGGCTAGTTTAGGAGCAACGCAAAAGTTAAAGTATGGAGAGTACAAGTTAACCCCATTAGGTGAAGAATGTGCAAACAGGTGGAGGCGGGAGGTCGTAATTGAAATGGCCATTGATAATGAGTCAAACAAATCTGATTTAGAAAACAGTTTTTCTAACTTCATCGCTTGGTAGACGTATATGGAATTTATTGCTTCAATTACCCTAGATGTGAGTTACGTACATAAAATAAGACGTTTATGGAAAATGAGTGGCGATCCACGTAACCCACTAAAAAACGTTCTTGTATCACCGCTATTTACGCATCCCAAGACATTAGCTAAATTCCGAGAACTTCGAGAAAACAACGAGGTAGAACAAATTTATTTTGATAGCGGTGCTTACTCCGTTCAGAAGGGTCGAAGTAGTTACGAAGAAATGTACTGGTCTCTTCTGAATTACTACCGCGAGAATGATTGGGCTGATTGGTATGTGCTGCCTGACTATGTTCCATTATCCTCAGACACACCAGAAGATGTCTGGTACAAGGTTCAAACAACGGCCAATATGGGTAGCTTATTTTTTGCAGAAATGCCAGAGCACCTTCGATTACGCGCCTTACCTGTTGTTCAAGGACACTCTATTGACCAAATTGAGTTTTGTCTTGAATCCTTTCTAAAAATGGAGGGTATACAGCGTATCGGATTTGGTTCATTCCCAACAAATGGCAAAGACAGCAGTGTTAATACCTTGTCCCCAAGTGCATTAACTTTTTTGTCACACTTGACAAAGATACTTGACTCCAAAGGAATTGGGTTACATGCGTTTGGTGTTGGAACACCACCTGTTATTTTCTTGCTTCATCAAGCCGGAGTTAAGAGTTTCGATTCCGTAGGCTGGATGAAAACCGCGGGTTTTGGCAAAATTTTCATGCCGTTTGTTAGAGCGTACAACATTACTTACCGAGATCGGACAGCTCGAGGGTTAACTAAAGAGACATTTCTCGAATTGAAGAGAATGACCAATCACGATTGTTTTTTTTGTCAATCTTTTGATACATTGGCACAAAGTAGAGACTTCCGGTTCATGCATAATCTTATCGTGGTTATGGATACTATTGACCAGTTAGGCAATCTCCAATCAGTTGATGTAGGGAAAATTCTTGATATTTATTCACCCTACTATGCAAAAATGAACATAGGGGCAAATACATGACTCTCAGTTTCCATGTCCGTCACGAAGTGACATTTGAAAGAGCCAAAGAGGTTCTATTCGCTATTGGCAGAGGGGAATCTTATGACCATGTCCTCCAAGCAGATCGGCAAATTACAAGATTACGTCAGCTTCGTCTATTAAGTGGTGATTCTCTTACCTCTAATGGGGAAAATATTTTTTCCCTTTGCGAAACAAAGCAAGACCTATGGAGTGATTTGCTGCATTTCTCTCACTATACACTTTGGCAACCCGAGAATAGCTCAGAAAATGGTTTTGCCTGGACTTACCGCACTTTTGTCGATCATATTTGGTGTCTAAATCATATCCAGATAAATGTAGAGGGTCTAGAACCCGTGGTATCAAAACTCATTAACGATATTGAGGCAGAGAATGAGTTCGATGTAGAAGAAACTCGAAAAGCAGTAGTTTCTTTAAGCTGGAGAAGCTTGAAAGGTGTTTCTAATTGGCTGGCAGGTGTAATACCTCCTGTAATTGAAAATGAACACTTTACTCGTCGGTTCTTCTGTCCACCCGAACTGGCATTATTATCTGCAGGTTGGACTGCCCAACAAACTGATGGAGAGATAGGAATAGACTTTTTGCTCACACCAGAACGGAGAGAAATGATGTGTAAGGTTTGCCTATTGGATCCTTCTGCCCTAGATCGTGTACTGGATTGGACATTACCATTGTATCCAGAAGTTATGGTAGATGGAACGAATGCGGGAGTATATGGCCGATTCATCCGTTTTCTCAAGTGGCCAGAGTTAAGTGATTTGCTACATTAAGCGTGACAGATAACGCAGAATGTACACGATAGACACTAGTTTGTGTCGCTCGAATAAGCGGATAATGCACAAGTAATTAATTTATAGACGAAAATTTACTGTGAGCCAATTATTAACTTTATTGAATCGCTTAAAGGCAGAAGCTCGCCTGGAACGGCTAACTGTTAGCCAACAGACAGCCTGGCACAATATTCAGCAGCAGTTACGCTTTCCTGAGCGAATTAACCTGTATGGTGCAGCCGGTTCCGGTAAAACGTTCCTCGCTTGGGCGTTGGCAAATGAGCAAAATGCCGCCTACTTTGTTAGTCCAGAAGTATTGTTTCAGTCCAATTTCATGAACGAATCATCTCAATTAATAATTGTGGATAATGGCGTGAGTGATACAGGAGAGTTGCGCCGGTTATTGGCTGAGTTACAAATGCGAAACGGCCGTTCTACCCTCATCATTACTCGCCACGCCAATCAAATTGGTTTACCCCTTGTTCATTTACCGTTACCTATGTCGCAAGATATTACAATTACCTACCGTAACCTTAGTTTGTTAGAAAAGTACGCTTTGCCACCCCTTACTGAAGGAAATATGTGGCAAATTATCATGTCAACTTTAACAGCGTAGCAGGAGTTTTCACTATGAATCTCGAAGGATTACAAGCCATTCTCGACAAAGAAGAAATCGTTGCCACTCAACGTGCGGAGGATTTACTCACTCGCCCTGAAATCGTGGATCGTGTATATCAAGGGCATGTTCGCACCTACATTCCTCTAAGTCGCCAAGCTTCTGGGAATGAGAACGGACAAAGCGTAAAAGATTTTGAACGTCGCGTCATAAGAGAAGTGAAACAGGCTGGCGCAATTCGGGGTTACATTACTGCCGAATATGGACATGGTAAAACCAGCACTGCTCTGTATCTATGGCAACAAGCGCGTGAGGAAAATATCCTGGCTGTTCCTCCCTTTCAGCTAAACAAGCTAACGGACTTTATCCGTGCGACCTATGGCTGGGTGCGTTACGAAATTAAGAGAACCCGACCTCAGTCTACATCTATACAAGAAGCAGATAAACTTTACGATTCTTTGATTAATCGCGGCGCAGAAAGTATTGCCAGACAATACAACATGTCTTTGGCTGACGCAAAACGAATGGCACGAGAAAAGCCGGAGATTTTGGAATTAACGCCGGCCGATTACATTCACTTTTTTGAGGAAATGACTCGTTTGGCGGAAGATGCGGGTTTTGAAGGGTTGCTGGTCCTGGCAGACGAACTGCAACAATACATTGACCCTGAAATCAAACAAGGGATTAAAGATCCAATTAGCCCCTTCTTTGACATTGTGAGTGCAATATTGACCCGGCGTAATCAGCTTCGATTTGGCCTGATTGTCGTTATTCCACCAAAAGAGTTGGGACAATTGCGCGACGGCCGTGGAGACCTGATCCATCGCGCTTTGCAAGCCAGTCTAGATTTGCGGACAGTCTACAATCAAGAATTTCCTCAACGACTATGGGAACGGTTAGCAAAAGAGTTCAAATTTCAGGAACATCAAACACGAATTATCAGCCCCGAATGTCTGATAGCTTTAGGTCAGGTTGGTGCTAGAAGTGATTTGTCCGACGGTCCCCGGACTGTGGTCAACACACTACGCAGGGCAACACGTCGCTATTTGGACATGGGCCAACCAGCCGATTCCCCATACACTCCCGAAACACTCGTCAATGATTTATTGCAAGGCAACATTCAATATGACAGTTCCAAACGAATTGCTCAGGTGACATCTCGTGTTTTAGCTCATAGCCTTGTCAAAGGGCAGCCAGAACGTGAACGGGCGATAAAGTGGGCGGCTGCTTTTCCTAATGAAGGTGTGACGATGAGTTTGCAAGAAGCTCATCAGTTAGCTGCTGTATTTGATGACCTGGCGCAGAGCGGTGGTTTGGGCGATTTGATCATCTCGGTAGGAGATGTGCGTAACAAAGGTTTTACTTTACGAGATTTACAGGAAGCGCCTATCAAAACAGATTGGTTAAGCATGATGCTGCGCGAATATGGGCGTAATTACTTTGAAACGGCTGCCTCAACAGAAGATCGTGCCCTCAAAGGATTTATCAGCTTACTCAAGACGAAGGTTTTCCCATCTAATCAGTGGTCAATCACCAAAGAGATAACGTCTAGGTTGACACAAAATACAGGGTTAGTCTTTGAGGGAAGCTTTACCAGCGCCAGCCGCAAGTTTCCAGAGCGAACAGTTCATGTGCGCATCTTATGGGAAGATGAAAGCATCAAAGACGCGCATGATGAGGGAGAAGTGCTGGTAGAAATCCGTTTGCGCCGTTATCTGGATCGCAAGGAGAGTGAACGGCGCTATCAGGCTAACCCGATGGAGATAGATTATGACGGCCGCCAACTCAACCTTACTTTTAATTTGATGAGTCGGTCAATTGATCCCTCCCCCAATCTTGAAGAGCAAATAAGCGCCTACATCTCGCCTTTTAAACTAACCCCGCTTCTTTTACTTGCTTTACATCAGGCCTTAGAGGAGGAGCGTGAACGCAATGCCATTCCTAAGGCAGATGACCAATTCATCAAATACAATTTCCAAACCGACCTAATGGAACACGCATTCCGTGAATTATTTAATGAAACGGTTGGCACACCTGTTGAATCGGCGCAGGAACGCATTGTGGAAATCGGCTTACACAATTTGTTCTCTGTTGCTTATCCTGACTATGAAACTTTGATAGTAGTTATTAGTTGGTCAGCATCTCTGAAAAAATATCATAATGCTCTAGCCCTATTGGAAACCAACCATGAACGACAAGGGCAAATTATTGTAGAAGGCACGAAAGACGATATAGCCAAGCTGTTTACGCTTGCCAACCCTGGCCTAGAAAGCTTTGCCCGTAACTTCCCCTTTCTAATCGCTGATGTAAGTAAACTACCTGGTAAGGGGTCAGGCTCTGTCCGGTTTACTCTTCACCCTCTAGAAAAATTGATCCTCCATTGGCTGCAGGACAGTCCTCATCAAGAAACAGCCCAAGCAGCCGGCAAAAACTATGATCTACATCGCTTACCAAATCATCAGATTTATGACCGTGCCAAAGATCTAGGATATCTAGATAAAGAAATCGATGCCATATTGGAACTTATGGAAGCGCGTGGCCTTGTGGAGCGAGATCTCAAACGTGGTTTTGTACGTGAAGCAGTGACTCAGGCACCATCCGTTGATGAATTGGAAGCAGATATTCAGGAATGGCTGATGGAAATCGCAACGTTACGTGAAGCTTTTCCTCACGATCAACTATTGGTAAACTCAGCTGCAGAAGCACATAAAGCAAAAATAGTGACGGATGAATTGCGCCACAAACCAAGTGAAGAGCGTTTAATTAACAGTCGTCGCCGTGTTCAGCATGAACGCCAAATACTCGGCACGTTAGCGGAGGAAAAACATAAAGCCCTGGTAAAAGAAACGACTAATCTCTTACAACGATTACCTGCTGGTGAACTACGCCTGAAAACAAATCTAGAAAAGCCTTTGCTTACCAACGTGGGATATGGCGAACAAGTGGATGATCTACGCTCCCGACTATTCCGCCAATATACCAAACTCGAAAACGATATTAGTCAGCTACAACAACAAATTCAAGCTACGCAAGCAACACTAAAGAAAGAGTTCCTAGAGTTAGTAACCTTAAAAAAATTAGCCATTGAGATTCGTGCCTATGAATCTCCTCTGGCGCGACTGAAAGAAAATTATGACGAGTTTCAAACGTCTTTCAGGCAGTATGCGGAATGGGTCAAACTTGTAACAGATGGTTCTGCATTGCGCGAAGAAATCCAGCAGTTAAGCGATCTGGTTTCTGAGGAGCGTCAGGAGTTTGATCAGTTAACTAGTGAGATTCGCGGTCAGCTAAGTGCGGGAAAATTGGATGCACTACCATATGCGCCAACATTCAGTGTTCGCGTAAATGATCTAGCCGAAAAAGTTCGCCAAATCAGAGCCCATGCTACAAATAGATTTACTACTTTGCAAGAACGCTATCGCCAAGCATTGACAAACCAATTGAGTTTTCCACCATCACAGTTGTGGATACCGCATCAATACAATCCGGTTGCACCACAATCTAGCTATGACAAACTACGAGATGACGTACAAGAAACATTGGGTGAAAAGGTGTGTCAAAAGTTGCAGCAACAACTTGAAAATGAGCAAAAAACAGTTATTGGTACTTTGCAATCTCCACTGTTAAGCACACTGCTGTTAACCGACCAAACACAGCTTCGGGAGAATGGGGACGAGCTAAATAAACAGTTGCAAAGTTTGCGCACACAATTGGATGACGCTATACAACAGGTAGGAGATAAAGCCGTTGTAAACGATTTTCCTGAAGACGATAACGGCCGTTTTCAAGCACTTTTACGTAGCCTTCGCAGTATATACGAAACGCTTAAAGGTATTAGTCAGCAAACCAAAAAGCTCAGTGCACACCTTACAAGCCTTGAACTAACTACTGATGAAAAAACCGTGTATCAAGCACTAATGAACGATCCTAAAGACGTAGCGACTTTGCGCCAACAAAACCCAAAACTTAATGAGGATGTCTTTTGGAATGCATTAAGAGGGCTTAATGCTAAACGACGGGTGAATATTCTAGTCAGCCCGGTGCGTTATGATTGAAACACTGCAAAAACTATTACAACTTGCGCCAGTTATGGGACAGTTTCATCCCCTCTGGTCTCTATGTTTACCTCCCGAGGTTGAAATTTCTGCTTCAGCCAAAGTTGTAGCGGAGAAGCTAGATAGTTTAGAGCGTCATCCAGAACAGCCGATACTCATAACAGAGTATGCACCGGCATTTGCAGATCGCTTCTTGACCCATCATCTACCAGACTGTCCTCCGATGACATTAGTCAACAACGGTTTAACAACTCGCGCAGCCACCAATCATCATCTATTGACACAAAAGGACATCGGCCAGCGCTTAGTTAACGATGCCATCAAACACGGTTATGACACTGTCATCTTGATGCTTGTAGATGGTTTGAGTTATGAAGATACTCGCCATTGGCCTTATCATTCAACACCTTGTTTAATTGTTGGTCCATCTATAACATTCGCCCGAACTGAGAGGGGTGATAT
>JAGOMA010000013.1 GCA_017993775.1 Chloroflexota bacterium
CCCCAGCCCCCAGCCCCCAATCTCTATTTAAACACCACCCTCGGCTCTAATGCCAGCGTGCTTTCCCACCACGGCCGTATCCGGCCGCCGATGGGACGACCGACCCAGCGTTCCATGTCGTAAATAATGGGCCACAGTTTTTCAAAATCGACGCCGGTTCCCAATCCCATTTTGTAGGCCAGGAAAACCAGGTCTTCGGTGGCCAGGTTGCCGGCCGCGCCGGGGGCGAAGGGGCAGCCGCCCAGGCCGCCCAGGCTGCTGTCGAAGATGCGCACGCCGGCTTGCAAGGCGGTGGTGGCGTTGGCCAACCCCATGGCTTGCGTGTCGTGCAGGTGGACGGCCAGCCGGTTCATGTCCAGGCGGCGGCCCAAATCTTCCATGAGGCGGCCCACGGAAAGCGGATCGGCGTGGCCGATGGTGTCGGCGATGGCCAGTTCGTCGGCGCCCAGTTCCCACAGTTTTTCGGCCATAGCGATGGTGCGGTACGGGTTAGTGCGCCCTTCAAAGGGACACACCCAGGCGGTCATCACGTAAACCCGGGTCCAAATGCCTGCTTGTTTGGCCTGGGCGACCAGACTGCGGGTCATTACGAATGCTTCCTGAGACGACATGCGGGTATTGTTCTGGCTGAAGCTCTCGCTCACCGATACGCCGCAGGCGATGGCCCGGCAGCCGGCGGCGACGGCGCGGTCATAGCCGCGCTGGTTGAAGACGAGGCCGATGAATTGGGTGGGGTAACGGCCGTGTTTTTCCAGCGCCGTGGTCATTACTTCATCCGCATCAGCCATTTGGGGAACTGCTTTGGGGTGTACAAAACTGGTTAGCTCGATGTATTGCAGCCCGGCATCGACAAGACCATCCACCAATCGGTTTTTGCGCGCCGTGCTGATGGGGTTGGCCTCGTTTTGCAGGCCATCCCGTGGACCTACTTCATACACTTTGAAAAAATCGCTCATAGTTTGTCCTCCGGGGACAGCACTCAATAAGCGGTTAAAAACGAAACAAGAGTCTAGCCCGTCAGGTTAAGTCCTGCGTATCGTAGCCGCGGTATCCCTACCACGTATTTCCCAAAACGCGGTAAGGATACCGCAGCTGCAAATTCTACGAATAAGACATGAAATTATTTTTGTAACAAAGGGCTAAGTATTTTTCGAGTGGCTGTTTAATACTGCCCAACCAAGGGATCGACTTCCAGGGCGTAGGCGTTAATGCCGCCTTCCAGGTTGAACACGTTTTGCCAACCTTGCCGCAGCAGCCACATCGTCACCTGGGCGCTGCGAATGCCATGGTGACACATTACCACAATTTCCACCGTTTTATCGGCCAAAATCAAGTCGGGTAAAGCTGCGGGGCCACGACGAGAAAGCTCGCTCATAGGCGCACATTCTGTCTCGCCGGCCAGATTCGCTTGTTGATATTCCAGAGGTTCGCGCACGTCTAACAAGATGAATTGAGAGCTGCCAGTGCGGCGTTGGTTTAGTTTTTCGGCAACTTCGTGGACGGAAATTTGGGGCAATGAAATCATACGCAGTTCCTTTGTATTGTGCGATACAGGCGGGAATCTGTGCAAAGTCTATCATAATCTCCTTGCTTAGAGTATAACCAGAAATTGTGGCCCAGACCGGACAATTTTGGGAAAACAGACTGGTCTACGGTTAAATTGAAGTCTGTAGGCTGTAAGTGGTAAGCGGCAAATGGTAAGCGGTAAATGGTAAATGGTAAATGGTAAGTGGTAAGCGGAAGCGGTTAGCTTTGGGTTGTGGGTTTTGGTTCTTGCTCTGGAAAATCTCCAGATCAGGGATACGGCCGTCAGATGATAATAGTAGTAACTTATACGGCCGTTTTCTGGCACAATAGAGAGGTGATTTACCTAACTCAAAAGGAAATGCAGCGATGTCTGACCTGAACTTTAAATTCCTGGCCTTCCTTTTTTTTGCCGTTATCCTGGGCGCTTGTACCGCAACGGCCGTGCCCAGCCCCACCGCGCCGCCATCTGCCGCTAACGGCCGTACCCTCGTCATTGGCGATATTTCTGACGAAGCCGCCGAAACCATACGGGGAACCCAGCCCCTGGCCGATTACCTGGCCGCGCAGCTCAGCGAATATGGCATCACCAAAGGCGAAGTCAAAATTGCCCCCGACCTGGAAACCATGGTTTCGTGGATGCGCGATGGCCAGGTAGATTTATACTTCGACAGTCCATACCCTGCGCTGGTGATCAGCCAGGAGACCAATGCCATCCCCATCCTGCGCCGCCTGAAATTTGGCGTCGACCAGTATCACACCGTTTTTTTTAGCCGGGCGGACGCCAAGTTCACTTCCCCCGCTGACCTGAAGGGACAGATTGTGGTATTCGAAGAGCCATTTTCGACTTCCGGCTACATGCTGCCGCTCGCCTACCTCATCCAGCAAGGGCTGCGGCCGGTGGAAAAGGCAGATTTAGACACGGCCGTTTCCCCCGACGAAGTGGGCTACGTATTCAGCACAGCCGACAACACCACACTACAATGGGTTCTCAGCGGCCGAGCGCCAGTCGGCGTAACCGACAACGTCACCTTCAGCCGCCTGCCCGCCGAAACCCGGGCCGAACTGACTGTCTTTGCGACAACCAGCGATGTGCCCCGACAATTAGTCCTTGTCGCCGCCGGCATAGACGAAACCTTACGCGCCGCCCTCAAAAACGCGCTCTTGACCATGGACGAGAATGAAGCTGGACAGGCCGCACTGGAAACCTTCCTCACGACCGAATTTACCGAATTCCCCGAAGGGCCAGAACACGCCCTGGCCGATATGCAAGCATTGTATAGGCTGGTTCAAGAACAAGAATGATCATTCAGGCATGGAAACGGCTGCCCCTGGCCGTTAAGTTAACCTTCATCATCACCTTCATCGTCGTCCTGGTTGTGGCGATGCTCACGACGCTTTCTGTGCGCCGCGAAAGACAAACCTTTCAACGAGAATTGGAGCAGCAGGCCAAACTATTGCTGGACACACTTTCCGCCAGCAGCGCGGATTCGTTATATTTTCTGGATGGCGATTTCCTGGCCGATTTGATGGAAAATATGGGCAAATTCGAGGTGGTGACCTTTGGCCGGATTTACGACGCCGACGGCCGTGTCGTCGCCGACGCCCTCAACCCGGACGCCCGTTTTACCATCAGCCCTGATCCTTTTGGACAGCAGCTCTTGCAAAGCGAAGGCGTCATTTTTGATTGGCGGGCCGATCAACTCATTGCCGGGCAGGCTGTGCAAGTGGGCGCGCAGCGCATCGGCGCGGTCAGCGTAGGGCTGCCCACGGCCCCGCTCACAGCCAAGCTAGATTATCTCGGCCAACAAGTCACCATCGTCGCTTTCATCGTCATCCTGGTGGGCATGACGCTGGCGCTGCTGTTCAGCCGCTCCATCACCGATCCCTTGCAGGACATGATCAAAGCTACCCAGCGCATTCAGGGCGGCGACCTTTCCTATCACCTGCAAACCGCCAGCGGCGATGAATTAGCGCAGCTCGCTTCCCACTTCAATGAGATGACCGACCAACTCGCCCATACGCTCAATCAAATGGAAGCCGAAATTGAGGAGCGCAAACGCGCACAGGCGGACCTGGAATTAGCCAAAGAAGCCGCCGAAACCGCGAACCGCGCCAAAAGCACCTTTCTGGCAAACATGAGCCATGAACTGCGCACGCCCTTAAACGCTATTTTGGGGTTTTCAGAATTGATGGCCCGCGATCAGGCCATCGCCAACCAGCACTACGAAAACCTGCAAGCCATCAGCCGCAGCGGCGAGCATTTGTTGAGTCTGATCAATCAAGTGCTAGACATGTCGAAAATCGAAGCCGGCCGCATGACCATTAGCGAGCGCGATTTTGATCTGTACCGCCTGTTGACCGACCTGGAGATGATGTTTCACCTGAAGGCGCAAGAAAATCGCGTGCGGTTGATTGTGGAACGCCACCCGGAAGTGCCGCAGCACATTCGCAGCGACGAAATAAAACTGCGCCAAATTTTGATCAATTTACTCAATAATGCGTTTAAGTTTACAAAAGAGGGGTATGTGATGCTGCGGGTGGATTGTCGGCGGGAAACGGCCGTTTCCCATTCCCCTCCCACCTACACCCTCATGTTTACCGTCGAAGACACCGGCACCGGCATCGAACCCGACGAAATCGGCCATCTGTTTGACGCCTTCGCCCAAACCAAAACCGGACGCGACCTGGGCGGCGGCACCGGTCTGGGGCTTTCCCTCAGCCGCCAATTTGCGCAGCTTCTCGGCGGCGACCTGACCGCCCGCAACGTCCGAGACGAGATAGGGTTCGGGGCTATATTCCAATTTCAAATCCTTGTGAGTTTGGTAGAGGGCAGTTTTTCTACCAGCTACCCGCCGCCGCCGCCGCACCAGATTATCGGTCTGGAGCCAGGGCAACCCGATTATCGACTGCTCATCGTGGACGATAATTACGATAACCGGCTGGTGCTGGCGCGTCTGTTGGCGCCGCTGGGGTTTGCCATCCGCCAGGCGGAAAACGGCAAACAGGCGGTGGAACAATGGCACGCCTGGCGGCCTCATCTCATCTGGATGGACCTGCACATGCCGGAAATGGATGGCCTGACAGCCAGTCGGCGCATCAAAGCCCACCCCCATGGCCAGGAAACCATCATCATTGCCACAACGGCGACGGCGTTCACGGTAAATATCGAAGACATCACCAACTCTGGTTGTAATGACTTTATCCGCAAACCGGCGCAGGCAAACGAGATCTTCGAGGTTTTACAGCGGCATTTGGGTGTAAGATATGTGCATGGCGCACAGGGGAACCAACGGTACACGGCCGTTTCCCCCCTCGCTCAATCTTCCGACACCGCCCTCAGCGAGGCGATTGCCCAATTACCACCCGGCCTGATCGTTGGCTTACAGCAAGCCGCCACCCAAACCGACATGACGGCCGTGGCCAATTACCTGCAACAAATTCAACAACAAGACGCCGCTGTGGCCGAATTCTTAAAAAACCTGGCCGATCGATTTGAATATGACAAAATCCTAACGCTTGTGAAAGCCCAAAAACTCACTCCCTAACCCACCATGCAACGAATCGCTAAAAACATTCTGGTTGTTGATGATAATGCCACCAATTTACGGCTTCTGGTGAACATCTTATCCTCGGCCGGCTACGTGGTACGGCCGGCGCGCAGCGGAGCCATTGCGCTGGCTTCCATCTACGCTGCCCTGCCCGACCTCATCTTGCTGGACGTGATGATGCCCGAAATGGACGGCTATGAAGTGTGCCGCCGCCTGAAAGAAGATGAACATACCCGCGATATTCCCGTCATTTTTATCAGCGCCCTCAACGATTTGGAGGAAAAGGTTAAATCGTTCGCCCTGGGGGCAGTCGATTACATCCCCAAACCCTTTCACGCCGAAGAAGTTCTGGCGCGCATCAACACCCACCTCACCATCCGCCATTTGCAAAACGACCTGATGGACCAGATTGCCGAACTGGACGCCTTTGCCCATACCGTCGCCCATGATCTCAAAAGTCCGCTGGCGCTCGTCACCGGTTTTGCCGACCTGCTACTCGAGGACAACGCCACTCTGACGCAAGACCAGCAGCATTTGTACCTGGACAAAATTCAAAAAGCCGGAAAGAAAGCCGTGAATATCATCGATGAATTGCTGCTTCTGGCCAGCGTTCACCGGCAAGATGTGCAGCTAACGCCCATCAATATGGCGCAAGTCTTGCTGCAAGCGCAAGATCGCCTCTATGGGGAATTCCGCGAAGATACGGAGATTGTGCAGCCGGAAAATTGGCCAGAGGCGTTGGGTTACGCGCCGTGGCTGGAAGAAGTCTGGGTCAATTATCTGAGCAATGCGCTGAAATATGGGGGACGGCCGTTGCGCCTGGTTTTAGGCGCAGAACCATTAGCCGACGGCCAGATTCGCTTTTGGATTCGTGATAATGGGCCGGGCATCCCCGCCCAACAGCAAAATGCCCTGTTTACCGAATTTGTCCGCATCAGCGAGAGTAAGGGAGAAGGTTACGGCCTGGGGCTGTCTATCGTGCGGCGCATTATCGAAAAATTATCTGGCCGGGTTGGCGTTGTCAGCCAGGAAGGTAAAGGGAGCGAGTTTTATTTTACGCTCCCGGCAGGGGCAGAGGAATAGGTGGGAGACGGGGAGATTAGCAGATTGGTAGAAGGGGAGATGGGAGATTGGAGATTGGAGGGGTAGGGTCCAATCTCCAATTTTTTGTTATAGGGGCAAGCCGTTTTGGGCGATGACGCTCTGATACCAGCGGGCGCTGTCTTTGAGCAAACGCTGCTGCGTGGCAAAATCGATCCACACCAGACCAAAGCGCTGCCGGTAGCCCTCGGCCCACTCAAAATTATCCATCAGCGACCAGACAAAATAACCGGCCAGGGGCACGCCATTTTGCCTTGCCCGATGGGCGGCCAGGAAATGAGCTTGCAAGTAGTCGATGCGGCGTTGATCGGCGATACGGCCGTTCTCGTCCGGCCCATCGGCATAGCTGCACCCATTCTCCGTGACATAAATTTTGGGCGCCTGATACTCAAAATGCAGCCGGTTCAAGAGCTGATACAGACCGTCGGGGTACACTTCCCAGCCCATATCCGTATGCTCCTCGGCCGGCGCGGCGACGATGACGTGGGGCAAATTGTCGGCCACGTCGTGATCGCGCACGACAATGCGGGTGTAATAATTGATGCCCAGGAAATCAATGGGCGCAGCAATGGCGTCCAGATCGCCCGGTTGGACGAAATCGAATCCGCGCGGGAAATGGGGGGCGTATACGGCCGTTGCATCAGCCGGATACCCACGACCAAAAACCGGGTCCAAAAACCAGCGGTTAAACGTGCCATCCAACTGGCGGGCCAGCTTTTGGTCGGCGGCACTGGGCGAAGCCGCCTGTACATGCATCAAGTTCAGCGTAATGCCCACGTCGGCGTTTGGGCTGTTCTGGCGCAGCACCGGCACACTCCAGCCATGCGCCAGCAGCAGGTGATGAGCAGCCCGCACCGCCTGCGCCGTATCCTGCACACCCGGGGCATGGACGCCGGAATCGTACCCCATCATGGATGAAACCCACGGCTCGTTAAAGGTAATCCAATGCGTCACGCGGTCGCCCAAACGACGCGAAACCACATCGGCATAATTCACAAACGCTTCGGCCGTCGCCCGCGCCGGCCAGCCCCCGGCGTCTTCCAACACCTGGGGCATATCCCAATGGTAGAGTGTCACAAACGGCGTGATGTTGGCCGCGAGCAAAGAATCGACCAACCGGTCGTAAAAGGCCAATCCGGGCTGGTTGATGGGGCCACGGCCGTTTGGCAGCACGCGCGGCCAGGCAACGGAAAACCGGTAGGCGCTAACGCCCAGGCTGGCCATCAGGGCCACATCTTCCGGGTAACGGTGATAATGGTCACAGGCAATATCGCCGGTGTCGCCGTCTTTGGTTTTGCCCGGCGTATGGGAAAAACGATCCCAAATGGATTCGCTCTTGCCATCTGCCAATGGCGCGCCCTCAATTTGATAGGAGGATGTGGCGGTCCCCCATAAAAAGTCAGCGGGAAATTGAATTGTGGTCATTGTTTCCTTTTTTGTTCGGCAAAAATTCGTGCGGCTGGGCCGAATTTTCAGTCGGGTTGTCAGTCGCCTAAAAAGCGGGCGATTAAATCTCGGATGTCGGCAGGGGTGTGAGACGGTTTGATGGGGTGGTGGAGTTCCCAGGTTTCGCGGTGGCTAATGCTTTGGCCGGGCTGAACAACCGTGAGCGGCCCTAACGATTCCAGCTCCAGACATTGGTTGTTGGCGTATATTTCGGCGTTGCAGCCAAAATCAGGATGGGCACGGCCGTCTAGCACATCAAACCGCTTCACAAATAATACATCATCCAGGCAGTAGGCCAGCCAGCCCTGCCGGTTAAACGTGCCAATTTTCACCGGCTCCGCCAAAATTGTCGGTCCCACCAGGACAAAATCGTCGATGAGATGCAGGCGCGGGTCGGCCAATTGGGTGTAGGGCCACAGGGTAAGCTGGCGATTGGGCAGCAGCCCATCCGCATCCAACGCGCCAACCTGCTGTGGCAGCACGGCCGTTCCGCCCAAACGCATCTGGGTAATGGCCCAGGGGGCCAGTTCCACCGGCCACACGCCGTTGTTGAGCAGGGTATGCTTGAGAATCAGGCCGGGGGCATCCTCGCGCAGCGTCACGGTAATCGATTTGCGGATTCCCGTTTCCGGTTCTTGGGGCGCGGTCAGCCGCACCCCGCCCGGCAGCTCGGTAATGGTCAGGCCGTCGTTATCGGGCATGTAGGTGCGGGCCATGGTTTCCGGCGCGTGCCACAACCGATGACCGCCGCGAATGTTGAAACGGCCGTGCGCCGTCTCCCAGAAGTTCTCTGGCGTTTCGGCCAACAAATTTTTGTCCGATCCGGCCACAAACAAACGCACCAGCCGCGGACCGGCCTCAGCCAGATACTCCAGGCGAATCCATTTGTTCTCCAGGCTGCTTGTGGGCAAGCCATAAAAATCACCACTCATCTTCATATTCTTCCTTCCTTCAAAATATCGGCCAAGACCCCAAGGGTCTGATACTCAAATAACCCAAATTCTCAAGATCAAACCCTTGGGGTTTTGGCGGTTGACCTGGCCAAAAATATCACAATCCGTCTGGCGCGCCTATGGTAATTTTGTGGGGATTTGCGATTTACGATTTGCGATTTGCGATTAGGGACTTTATCCATCTCGCCTCTCCACTCCGCATTCCGCACTCCGCATTCCGCATTCCGCACTCCGCACTCCGCACTCCGCACTGGCTTGATTGACAAACGGCCGTTCCTTGTATAAAATTTAGACCATCTAGTCTAACCATACGGTTTAACCATTCGGTTTAACACAAAAGGAGAGCAGCATGCCTCGACCTCGTTTTGAAAATTTATCGCCGGAAAAACGGGAGCTTCTCCTGGAAACGGCCGCTAAAGCCTTTGCCGCCAACGGCTACGAACACGCCTCCATGAACCAGATTTTAGCCGACGCAGGCATGAGCAAAGGGGCGGCATACTATTATTTCGATAACAAGGCGGATTTGTATGCGGCAACCATTAACCACTACCTGGGCGAATTTTTGGGCGAACAAGGGCTGGATTTTTCGGTGGTAACGGCCGTTACCTTCTGGCCCACCCTCTTGCACGTTTACCAGGAGCAGTTCAGAGGGTTCGCGGAACGGCCGTGGGTCTTTGGCCTGGTCAAATCGGGGGGACCGGTGGCCGCAGAAATGATGGCCGAAGGCCCCATGGCCGAACTATGGCAAACCCTCACCACTCTGCTAGACAACCTGATCCGGCGCGGGCGAGAGCTGGGCATCGTGCGGACCGATTTGCCCGAAGACCTGCTCATCTCCCTGGTGATGGCTCTGGACGAAACCCACGACCGCTGGCTGCTGAAACAACTCGACGACCCCGCCTCAACCGCTCTGGAATCGGCCGCCGAGCGCATGCTCAACTTGCTCCAACGCCTGCTGTCGCCTGCCTGAGCCGCCGGCTCCAGGCGCCCTGTGAATGGTTCTGGGTAAATTATTTTTGTAACCATACAGACCCCAAGGGTTTGCTCTTAAGAATTTGAATGAGTTAGGTACCAAACCCTTGGGGTCTTGCCAGAGGAACCTGATGATTACCGTACAAGATTTGCAATTTACGTATGCCAAAACGGCCGTTCCGGCCATCCATGCCCTCAACTTCACCGTGCAGCGCGGCGAAATCTTCGGCTTTTTGGGGCCGAGCGGGGCGGGCAAATCCACCACGCAAAAGATTCTCATCGGCCTGCTGCAAGGCTATCAGGGGCGCGTCGCCGTCTTGGGGCGCGATCTGACCGGTTGGGGATCGGATTATTACGAACGCATCGGCGTGGCCTTTGAGCTGCCGAACCATTATCTGAAGTTAACGGCCGTGGAAAACCTCGCCTACTTCGCCTCTCTGTACAGCCGGGCCACAATCCCCCCGCAGGATCTTCTGGCGCTGGTCGGCCTGGCCGATGACGGCCACATGCCCGTCGGCCAATTCTCCAAGGGCATGAAAAACCGCCTGACGCTGGCCCGCGCCCTGCTCCACAACCCCGAACTGCTGTTCCTCGACGAGCCGACGGCCGGGCTAGACCCCATGAACGCCCGCCGCGTGCGCGACCTGATCAAAGCGCAGCAAGAAGCAGGCAAAACCATCTTCCTGACCACCCACGACATGACGGTGGCCGAAGCGCTGTGCGACCGCGTCGCCTTCATTGTGGATGGGGCCATCGACCTGATCGATTCGCCCCGGCAGCTGAAGCTGACTTATGGCGAGCCGTTGGTGCGCGTGGAATATGTGGCCAACGGTTCCGACCAATCCACACTGGAAGAATTTGCGCTGGCCGGGCTGGCGGAGAACGGCCGTTTCCAATCCATCCTGCGCCAATACCCGCTGCAAACCATCCACTCGCAAGAGGCCACGTTGGAAGAAATCTTCATCCGCGTGACCGGGAGAAGCCTGGCATGACCCGCTTACAATCGACCATACTCTGGGACATGCGCCTGCAATTTCGCAACGGCTTTTATTACGCCTCGCTGGTCATCGTCGTGGTCTGCATCGCCCTGCTCAGCCAGATTTCCCCCGCCTACCTGACCTGGATTTTTCCGGCGGTCATTCTGAGCAATCTGGTGGTGGGAACCTTTTACTTTTTAGGCGGGCTGGTGCTGCTGGAAAAAGGCGAAGGCACGCTGACCGCCCAAATCGTCACCCCGCTGCGCCAGGGCGAGTATCTGGCCGCCAAAGTCATCACCCTCACCGGGCTGGCCATTTTGGAGAATGGCGCGTTCACGCTGTATGCGTTTCGCGGGTCGGTGCGGCTGCTGCCGCTGCTGCTGGGCGTGGCGCTGGCAGCGGCATTGTATTGTCTGGCGGGTTTCCTGGTGGTGGTGGGCTACGATTCGATCAACGCCTACCTGCTGCCATCCATGGCCGCCGTCTCTGCTTTTTCCCTGCCGATGATGGCCTATCTGATGCAGTGGGATTCCTGGTGGATATATGTTCATCCCTGGCAGGCGCCGCTGGTGCTGCTGCAAGCGGCCTGGGAACCCATCACCCTGTGGCAGTGGGTGTATGGCCTGGGATACAGCCTGCTCTGGCTGGCGATTTTATTCGCGGCCAGCCGCCGCGCGTTTTACAAGTTTGTGATCACGGTCTGATTTTTTGCACGGCCGTTTAACGGGTACATCTATGAATTGGGTACAGGTTTTTCAATCTCTAGGACCGGTGGATGCGCGTAATGTGCGGCGGGATGCGCTGCTGCGCTGGCTGATTTTGGCTCCGGTGGGGCTGGCGGTGGCGGTGCGATGGGTGATGCCGGGGCTGTTAACGGCCGTTTCCGCCATCCTCCACGTCGATCTGATGCCCTACTTCCCGCCTCTGATGGGCTTCGGGCTGATCATCCTGGTCCCTTATCTGACGGGGATGGTGATCGGCTTTTTACTGCTGGACCAAAAAGACGACGGCACGCTGCTGGCCCTCCAGGTGACGCCGCTTCCCCTGCGGCTCTACCTTGCCTACCGGCTGTCGGCCCCCATGCTGGTCAGTGTGGTCATGACGCTGATCGCCGCGCCGCTGTCGGGCATCGTTGGTTTGGGCGTGGGGCCGCTGTTGTTGGTGGCGGTTGGTGCGGCTCCGACTGCGCCGCTGTTTGCGCTGGCGCTGACGGCCGTGGCCCAAAACAAAGTGCAAGGGCTGGCCCTCACCAAAACGGCCGGGGTCTTCATGCTGCCACCGATGATCGCCTATTTTGTTACCGCCAACTGGCAGATTTTGCTGGGTCTGGTTCCGACGTATTGGCCGGCCAAGATGTTGTGGGCCGCTCAGGCGGAACAAAGCGCCTTCTGGTTTTACTGGGTGGTCGGGCTGGCGTACCAACTGGCGCTGCTCTGGCTGCTGGGACAACAGTTTGACCGGGTGATGCACCGGTAGCGGGAAGAGACCTGACAGGTTTTAGAAACCTGTCAGGTCGTCGTCTTCAGGCGCTAGATCATCGTTTTCAGGCACTGGATCATCATTTTTCCCCACTGGATCATCATTTTCCCCTGCTGACGCATTGTTTTCCCCCGCCCGCAACTGCGAACCTATGCTAAAATCGCCCCAGACACGAATGAAAATCCAACCTTCCGGAGGTTTTCAGGTTAGGACAAAGTTGAGACAGAAACCTCCGGGAGGTTTATTTACGGAGAAGATTGCATGACAGAAAAAATCGGATTTATTGGTTTAGGCATTATGGGCGGCGGCATGGCCCACAATTTGTTAAAGGCGGGCTTCGACGTGACCGTGTGGAATCGCACGGCCGTACGCATGGAACCATTGGTCGCCGCCGGCGCAAAGGCGGGCCGCAGCCCGGCCGACGTGGCCGCGCAGTGCGACGTGATTTTGGTGTGTGTTAGTGATACGCCAGACGTAACGGCCGTGATTTTAGGCGCGGACGGCGTGATCGAAAGCGCCAAGGCCGGGTCGCTGGTAGTCGATCACAGCACCATCAGCCCCACGGCCACCAAAGAAATCGCCGCGCAGCTCAGCGCCAAAGGCGTGCACATGCTCGACGCGCCCATCAGCGGCGGCAGCGAAGGGGCGGCCAAAGGCACGCTCAGCATCATGGTCGGCGGCGACGCGGCGCAGTTTGAGCGCGCCCTGCCTGTTTTCCAGGCGATGGGCAAGACCATCACCCATGTCGGCGGCACGGGAGCCGGCCAGACGGTGAAGCTGGTCAATCAAATCCTGGTGGTGGTGACGATGTTGGGAGTGGCCGAGGCGTTGTTGTTTGCCGAGGCTGGGGGATTAGATTTGGCGAAGACGTTGACGGCCGTTTCCGGCGGCGCGGCCGGCAGTTGGTCGCTCAGCAACCGCGGCCCACAAATGGTCCAGCGCGACTGGCGACCCGGCTTCACCATCGACCTGCAACAAAAAGATTTGCGCCTGGTCCTGGAAGCAGCCGATCAATTCGGCGTGCCCACCCTGGGCACAAGCATGGTCTTCCAACTCTACCGCACCCTCCAGCAGCAAGGCCTGGGCAGCGAAGGCAACCACGCTCTAGTGAAGGCGCTGGAGAATCTGGCGGGGATGGAGATTGGGGAGTAGGGGTAGAGAGATAGGGGATGGGGAGAAAGGGAGATTAGAGATCGGAGATTGAGTACATCCGATCTCCGGTCTCTAATCTCCAATCACTGCTTTCTACTCCACCAGAATCCCCTCAATCGCGGCCAGTTCCTCGTCGCTGAAGGCAAGATTGTGCGTGGCGGCCACGGCTTCCTCGACATGGCGCACTTTACTCGCGCCGATGAGCGCGGAAGTCATCGTGGGCCGGCGCAGGGTCCAGGCGATGGCCATCTGGGCCATAGATTGGCCGCGCGCCTGAGCGATCTCATTCAGTTTGGCCACCTTCGCCAGACGAGTTTGTGTCACTTTATCGCCCCAGTGGAGCTGATTTTCATATTTGGCCGCGCGTGACCCATCGGGCACATCTTGCAGGTATTTGTTGGTCAGAATGCCCTGAGCCAGCGGCGAAAAGCCAATGCAGCCGATGCCTTCATCCTCTAAAACATCCAGCAGTCCATCCTCAATCCAGCGGTCGAACATGTTGTAACGCGGCTGGTGGATGAGGCAGGGTGTGCCCAGCTGGCGCAAAATCTTGGCTGCGGCGCGCGTCTGTTCCGGGCTGTAGGTGGAAATGCCCGCATACAGCGCCCGCCCGCTGCGCACGATAAAATCCAGTGCGCCCATCGTCTCTTCCAAGGGCGTGTTGGGATCGGGCCGGTGGTGGTAGAAGATGTCTACATATTCCAGGCCCATGCGCTTGAGGCTTTGGTCGCAGCTGGCGACGAGGTATTTGCGCGAGCCCCATTCGCCATAGGGGCCGGGCCACATATCGTACCCCGCTTTGCTGGAGATGATCAGTTCGTCGCGGTAAGGCTTCAGGTCTTTGGCCATGATACGACCGAAGGTCTCTTCGGCGGAACCGTAGGGCGGGCCGTAATTGTTGGCCAGATCAAAATGGGTAATGCCCAGGTCGAAAGCGCGGTGGATGACGGCACGGCCGTTTTCAAACACATCCACCCCACCAAAGTTGTACCACAACCCCAGCGAGACGGGCGGCAGTTGCAAGCCGCTGCGGCCGCTGCGGCGGTAGGTCAGGGTTTCGTAACGCGAATCAGCAGGCAAATAAGTCATTGCAGGCTCCTTTTGTAAGATGGGTTTATTTTACACGAGTATTGGCGATTGGAGATTGGCGATTGGAGATCGGCGATTGGAGATCGGCAATTGGCGATTGGCGATTGGGGGATCAGGGGTGCAGGCGGTGGTAGATGAACAGGAGCAGGGCCACGGCCGTAGCCAACCAAATAGCCACGATGACGGCCGTTGCGCCCCAACTAACCGGCGTGCCCTCGGCCAGGGCTTCTTTCGACCGGATGCGCGCCTCGGCCAGCGCCTCGGCGGGAATCATTTTTAGCGCCAGCCAGATGCCCAACGGTACCAAAATCAGGTCATCGAGGTAGCCCAACACGGGAATGGGGTCAGGAATCAGGTCGATGGGACTGACGGCATAGGCCACCACGCAGGCGGCAAAAATCCGCGCCGGCCAGGAGACGCGGGGGTCCTGGTAAGCCAGGTACAGCGCGTACACTTCAACCTTCAGGGCGGCAACGCGCTGCCGCCAACCGGATGTTTCCCGTTTGTTTTCTGTCATGGTTTACTG
The DNA here is from genome assembly GCA_017993775.1 of Chloroflexota bacterium. GTDB lineage: Bacteria > Chloroflexota > Anaerolineae > Promineifilales > Promineifilaceae > Leptovillus. The sequence goes on from JAGOMA010000013.1 coordinate 14,771, forward strand.
GTCAGAATCGAACCTGGCTTTTTCATCGGCTTTGAGGGATTGGAGCCAGTCGGCTTCGTTGGATGGGTGGGAAACGGCCGTTTCTCCCCTCGCTCGCTCTTTCTTCATCCCCCGCCGCGCTTCAAAAGCATACAAAAACATAGCAATCAAGGCTAATAATGCGCCCGGCCCCAGGCACATACCCACAGCAAAGCCCAAATTCGGCAAAAACTTCGCCGGTTCGTCATACAACAACGTGGCCAACAGGCCAAACGCAAATATCGTCGCGCCCATGAACCAGACCACCATGGCTACCAGCAAAATAGGTCCGGCGACGTTAAAACGACGACGCAAACCCACCATCACCGCCCCGCCCACGCTGGCCAACGCCAACCCCAGGAAAAACGGCGCCAGCTCATAAAACGTTTCCCCGGTCCCCGGAGACGACAGCGCCAGCACCGACGCGGCGCACACACAGCCCACCACGGTCAAAAAGCCAAAAAACGCGACAACCAGCGTTTCGCCGGTGAATTTTCTCCCAGATGAACTCATATCGCAGCTTCTCCACTGTGCAAATTGGCTGAATCTTACCCCCGCTTCCTTCAATCCTCAAACCAACCGCTTAAGCTCCCCATAAGGTAGCCAGAAGATGCTTTTAAAGGCAAACGGCCGTTCCCCAGCTATTCTATACCCATATGTGCGGACGCTATCTACGGAAGACAGACAGCGCCCGCCGGAGAAGAGAATGAGGAGTTGGCGGGTATTCGGCCGGCAGGCAAACCCTGACAATTCAGCCCAAGGCTGAATACTCGCCCCGACATTAAAATAACCCGATGCACCATATTACGCATCACGCATCACGCATCAGATCCATAAACAGCTCAAATACCCCAAAAGGAGATCACCCATGGACATCTCAACCGTTCGTCAACTGAACCAGCGCGTCGAAATAGAGGCGCGTTTTTTGCAAGAATTACTCAACGAAGTCAACAAAGTCATGGTCGGGCAAGAAGCGTTGGTCCAACGTGTCCTCATCGCCCTGCTGGCCGATGGCCACATTTTACTAGAAGGCGTGCCCGGCCTGGCCAAAACCCTGCTTGTTAAAACAACCGCCCAGGCCATCCAGGCCGATTTTTCGCGCATCCAGTTCACGCCCGATTTGCTGCCCGCCGACCTCGTGGGCACGCAAATCTACAATCCCAAAACCGGCGAATTCAGCGTCCATCAGGGGCCGTTATTCGCCAATCTGGTTTTGGCCGATGAAATTAACCGCGCCCCGGCCAAGGTGCAAAGCGCCTTGCTAGAAGCGATGCAAGAACGGCAGATCACCATCGGCGATGTGACCTACAAAATGGATGATTTGTTCCTGGTGTTGGCCACGCAAAACCCCATCGAACAAGAAGGCACCTACCCGCTGCCCGAAGCGCAAGTGGATCGCTTTATGCTCAAAGTGCGCGTCGATTACCCGACCCGCGCCGAAGAACGGCTGATTATCGAGCGCATGACCGGCGCGCCTTTGCCGCCCGTCCGCCCGGTGATTGCCCCGCAGGATATTTTGCGCGCCCGCGAAACGGTGCGCCAGGTGTATGTGGACGACAAAATCAAGGAATACGTGCTGGATCTGGTCCTGACGACGCGCAACCCCGGCTCCAACGGCCTGAGCGATCTGAAGAATTTAATCGAGTTTGGCGCGTCGCCGCGTGCGTCCATTAGCCTGATTACGGCCGCGCGCGCCCATGCATTCTTAAACGGCCGTGGCTTTGTCACCCCTGAAGACATCAAACAAATGGCCCCCGACGTGCTGCGTCACCGCATCATCACTACCTACGAGGCCGAAGCGGAAAATGTAACCAGCGACCACATTGTGCAGCGGATTTTGAATTACACGAACGTACCGTAAGGTTGAGACCTGACAGGTTTGCGAAACCTGTCAGGTCTGGAAAGGATGCGTGAGGCGTGAGGCGTGATCAACGCCTCACGCCTCACGCATCACGGAGCTTCCCATGCTAACATCTGAACTCATGAGCAAAATCCGCCGTATCGAGATTCGCACGCGGCGTTTAGTAAACGACAGCTTTGCCGGCGATTATCACTCGGTCTTTAAGGGGCGGGGGATGGCGTTTGACGAAGTACGGCCGTATTCCCCCGGCGACGAAATCCGCACCATCGACTGGAACGTCACCGCCCGCACCGGCGAAGCGTATGTGAAGCAGTTCACCGAAGAGCGTGAACTGACGGTGATGCTGGTGGTAGACATGAGCGGGTCGGGTGATTTTGGCTCGGTGAACCGCTTTAAGCGCGAGTTGGCGGCGGAGTTAACGGCCGTTCTCGCCTTCGCCGCCACCACCAACAACGACAAAGTCGGCCTGCTTATCTTTACCGACCAGGTCGAACTGTACATACCGCCGCGTAAAGGCCGCCGCCACGTCCTGCGCCTCATCCGCGAACTGCTGGCCTTCCAGCCACAAAATCGTGGCACCGACATCAAATTAGCCCTGGACACCGTCAACCAGATGTTGCAGCGGCGCGGCATCATCTTCCTTGTTTCCGACTTTTTAGACGACCCGGCTCGTTACCGGCAGGCGCTCTCCATGACCAACCGCCGCCACGACATCATCGCCGTAGACCTGAGCGACCCGCTGGAATCGGACATTGCCAATGTGGGCCTGCTGACTCTGGAAGACGCGGAAACCGGCGCGCTAATCTGGGTAGACACCAGCGATAAACGCTGGCAGGCCGCGTTTAAGCAGCGGTCGCAGCAGTTGGCCGCCCAAAAACATCAGGCGTTCATCCGCGCCAGCGTGGATCGGATCGCGGTGGGCACGGATCAGGATTACATCAACCCGCTGACCGGCTTTTTTCAGCAGCGCGCCAGGCGGGTAAGGCATTGAGATGTGAAGCGTGATGTGTGATGCGTGAAGCGTGATGAAAAATTCACGCATCACGCTTCCTGCAAGTTTGTCGCCAAAAGTTCCTAAGTTTCCCTTAAGGCAGCCAATAGCTGCCTTTAAAGCCCCCCTGCCCCCCTGCCTGATATTCTAAAGTCATCACAAATGAACCGCTCACGTTACTCCGGCGACCAAACCGGAAAAACGTTTATTGAATCAGGAGAACATAGCATGAACAAGTGGATTTTGGGCATTATTTTAGCGATTGGTTTCTTAGCCATGGGCGCCGCCGCGCCGACCTATGCCGCCGGAACGGCCGTTTCCCGCCCCTTCACCGGCACATTCGCAGGCACCGTTTACGGCGATTTTGGCAGCAGCGCGCCGCTGACCCTCACCTTAACCCAACGCGGCAATACGGTAGAAGGCACGGCCGTTATCGGCGATGGGTTAGAAGTGAACGCGGGTGGCTTTTGCGGCACGGCCGTTGTCCCTGCCACCAGCGCCACCGCCAACGGCGTCACCACCAATCGTCAGCCGCGCCATCTCACTGCCAGCATCCCCTTCCAGGTAAGCGGCATGGACATCACCGCCCGAGCCACCGGCGATTTAGCCGCCGACGGCCAGGAATTGAACTTTGAAGTCAAAATCGACACGCCTTTGCTTTGCGGCCGCGACCCGATCATCAGCGGCACATTGCTGCCAGTTATTGATTGAGGCTTCATAAGGTTGGCTTAAGCTAACGATACGCAGCCTTTAAAGTACAAACATCGTTCGACTGGTAAGCTATTAAAGAATCGTTTTCCTCCTTGTATGGGGGTAGAGAGCACCTAAGCCAGCCCTCTACCCCCGATTTTTTACCAAACATCACCAATGCGGGCCGTGACTGATAAAGAACACGGCGAACCGACAACCCAGGAGGCCATCACCTATGAAAAAATTTCTACCCATTGTCGCCCTGCTCATGGCCTTATTCGCCGTAGGCTCTGTGGCGGCGCAGTCCCAAACCCAGGCGGCCATCACCGCCAGCCCGGACAACGTGACCGTTGGCGATCCGATTCAATTGACGGTGACTGTGACACACCCGGCCGGCACGCAGGCCATCATGCCGGAGTTGGAACCGACCTGGGGTGATTTCATTGTTCGCGGGCAGTCGCCCGTGACTACCACGGACAACGGCGACGGCACAGTTACCAGCACGCAAATCATCGACGCGCGGCTGTTTGCCCCCGGCGCTTTCCAAACGCCGTCCCTGACCATTACCATCGCCGACAGCAGCGGCCAGACCAGCAGCCTGACGGCCGTACCCATCACCCTGAACGTGCAATCTGTTTTGGTTGATGGCGACACGCAGCTCCGCGACATCAAGCCGCAATCCAGCCTGCCGCTGCCCGCCAGTTGGCCCTGGATAGCCGCCGGATTAACCGCTCTCGCCGCCGCCATCGTCTGGTTGGCGTACCGGCGCGGGCAAGCGGCCAGCGACAACCGCCTGCCGCACGAAGTAGCTCTGGACGCGCTAACGGCCGTTGAAAAGCAGCAGTTAGCCGAGAACGGCCGTTTCAAAGAACATTACAGCCTGATCACCAACACTCTGCGCGCCTATGTTGAACAAACCCAGGCCATCCAGGCCACCGATCTCACAACGACCGAGCTTAAATCCGAATTACGCCAAACGACCTTAACAACAACCCAGGCCCGGCAGTTTATCGACCTGCTGCAAGCTGGCGACCTGGTGAAATTTGCCCGCTTCACGCCAGACATCACCAGCGCCCACGCCCTCGTGGCCGAAGCCCGCACATTCGTCGAAGCGACCAAACCCCTGCCGGAAGAAAAAGAGCAACAACCGAAGAAAAAGGATAGAAGGTTGTCAGTTCAATCGCCAATCGCCAATCTTCAATCTTCCCAAACGGAGGCCACCCCATGACAACCACCTTTCGTTTTGCAACTCCCTGGCTGCTGGCCTTGCTGGCCATCGTGCCGATGCTGGCTTATCTGCGCTGGCAAATGGGGCGGAACGGCCGTCCGGCCAGTGTGCGCTACGCGGCCGTCCATCTGGTTAGCGGTCTGAAACCAACCTGGCGCATGACCTGGAGGCCGGTTTTAACGGCCGTGCGCCTGCTGGCCATCACCCTCATCATCATCGCCCTGGCCCGGCCACAGCTTGGCCACGCCCAGGAAATCATTCATGGGCAAGGCGTAGAAATCGCCCTGGCGCTGGACATCAGCGGCAGCATGGCCTCGCTGGATTTTCAGCCCAGCAACCGGCTGGAAGCAGCCAAGGGTGTGATTGATGCGTTTGTGGCGGAACGGCCGTACGACAAAATCGGCCTCGTTATCTTCAGCAGCGAAGCCTTCGCCCAAAGCCCGCTAACCCTCGACCAAAACATGCTGCGCCGCTCGCTGGATCAGGTCGAATTAGCCACCGATCTGGGCCTGGAAGACGGCACAGCCATCGGCATGGGGCTGGCCAATGCCGCCAACATGCTCAGCGGCAGCGACGCCCAGAGCAAAGTCATCATCCTGCTCACCGATGGCGTCAACAACGCCGGTCAGATCGACCCATTAACGGCCGCCGAAGCCGCCCAGGCCTTAGGCATCAAAATCTACACCATCGGCGCAGCCAAACCCGGGCAAGTTCCCGTGCCGGTCGATTCCATCTTCGGCGGGCAGCAAATTGTCATGCAAGAGAGCCAGCTCGATGAAGCCACCTTGCAGCAAGTCGCCCAGCTCACCGGCGGCCAATACTTCCGCGCCGAAGACACCGACGGCCTGAAGCAAATCTACGAAGAAATCAACCAGCTCGAACAATCCGACGTCGAGGTGCAAGTTTTTAACAATTACGACGAGTTAGCTATCTGGCTGCTCCTGCCCGCCTTCCTGCTGCTGATTTTGGAATTGGCACTGCGTAAGACGGTGTTTCGGACGATTCCGTAAAAAGAGATTTACGATTTGCGATTTGCGATTAGCCCTCAATCGAAACTCGTAAATCCAAAATCGTAAATCGTAAATCGCAAATCCAAAAGTGCAATTATGACATTCGCTAAACCAACTTTCTTATACTTTTTCGCCCTTGTCCCGCTGTTCGCCGTATTTTTGGTCTGGGCCAACAACCGGCGTAAGGCAGATTTATCTCGGTTGGGCGACCGGACCTTGATCGACCGTTTGAGCGCCGGCATCAACTGGCAGGGCCGCCGCTGGCGGTCGGTGCTGTGGCTGGTGGCGCTGACCCTGATTATCGTCGCCCTGGCCCGGCCGCAGTGGGGGTCCGAAGTGCAAACCATCGATCAGGAAGGTTTGCAGGTGATGGTCGCTCTGGATGTTTCGCAGTCCATGCTGGCCGAAGATATTAAGCCCAACCGCCTGGAACGCGCCAAACTAGAGATTTCCGACCTGATGGACCGGCTGAACGGCGACGAAATTGGCCTGGTGTTATTTTCCGGGGCGAGTTTCATCCAGTTCCCGCTGACATCGGATTACAACACGGCGCGGATGTACCTGGATGGGGCGAATCCCTCTGTCATTTCCCGGCCGGGCACGGCAATTGGGGATGCGATTCGCACGGCCGTTTCCGGTTTTGATGAATCGCTCGACAGTCAAAAAGTCCTCATCGTCATCTCCGACGGCGAAGACCGCGAAACCGACCCCCTGGCCGCCGCCCAAGAAGCCGCCGACCAGGGCATCCTCATCTACACCATCGGCTTCGGCACACCCGAAGGCGAGCCGGTCCCCGAAACCGACGCCTTCGGCAACGTCACCGGCTACAAACGCAACGCCCAGGGCGAAGTGGTCATTTCCAAACTCGACGAAAGCACCTTACAAGAGGTCGCCCAAATTGGCGGCGGGCAGTACTTCCGCGCCGGGGCCAACGCCAGCGAACTCGACAACCTGCTGAATGAATTGGACACCTTGCAAAGGGCACAGTTGGAAACCCGCTTCAACACCCGCATGATCGAACGCTACCAGGGTTTCCTGCTGGTGGCCCTGCTGGTCCTGGTCATTGCCGAACTGATACCCGACCGAGTGAGGGCAAAGAAATTTAAGAACCAGGAGCAAAGATTGCCCGCCACTCATTAACCAGACCCGAAGGGTTCCCATGTTTTTAACTTGAGAAGATTGATCCCATCTGGAAGATTGGACCAATCTGGAACCCCCAAGAGCAAACCCTTAGGATCTGTAGAGTGACACTTCCATCTTTTGGAGAAAAATCATGAAATCATCCCGAAAAACCATCGCCAAAACCGCCGCCATCATGGCTCTGCTGCTTGCATTGCTGGCGGGAGGTCTCTTCTTTGTCACCCGCAGCAGTTCACCGGCGGCGCGGCTGCTGCGCCAGGGCAATCTGGCCTTCGCCGATAACAACTTTATGGATGCGCTGGGCGCTTACCAACTGGCGCAAGGCCGCTTCCCGCAGTTGGCCGAGCCGTTTTACAACGCCGCCAACGCCCTTTACCGCCAGGAAAGCTACGCAGACGCCATCGCTCAAATCGATCAGGCGCTGTTGAACAACGCCAGCGATGACCTGGCTCAGAGCAGTTTTTATAACAAGGGGAACGCCGCCTACAGCAGCCAGGATTTGGCAACGGCCGTGCAATCCTACATCCAGGCCCTGCTCATCAACCCCCAGGACGCCGACGCCAAATACAACCTGGAACTGGCCCTCCAGCAGCAAGAACAACAGCAGAACCAGGAACAACAAGACCAAGACCAGCAAAATCAAGATCAACAGAATCAGGATCAGCAAAATCAGGACCAACAAGATCAACCCGCGCAAGACGAGTCTAAAGACGGGCAAAATCAGGACGGCCAACCGCAAGATCAGCCACAAAACGGCGATCAGCCGACAGACCAGCCCCAAGACCAAAACCAGGATGGGCAAAATTCTGACCAGACCGACCAAACTGACCAAAGTAACCAGGGCGACCAGGGCGAGCAGCCGCCACAAGACAACCAGCCCCAACCAGGCCAGGGACAGCCGCAAGAAGGCAATTCACCCAACCAGCCGCCGCAAAACGGCATGGTTCCGCAGCCCGGCCAGCGCATGACTTCCGAGCAAGCTCGCCAACTGCTGCTGTCTATTGCCCAAGGGTCTGGCACGCTGCAAGAACGATTACAACAAATTTTCACCTCGCAGCGCCCACCATCGGCGCAGGATTGGTAAGCAACCATGAACAAACAAAAACAAACAAACAACGAAGGCCAAAAAGCGAGAACCGGCATGAAAAAATCATGGAAACTCACGAGCATAATTGTCGCGGTTGTGGCCGCGCTGCTGATTGTGGCCGCGCCCGGCTTTGCCCAAAACAATCCGATTACGGCCGTTATAGACCGCAATACCTTAACCACCGACGAGACGCTCGTCCTGACCGTCGAGGTAACAGGCCAGGCCGACCCGCCGCTCATCCCTTATCTGGATGGGTTTGATGTGCTGGCCACCGGCAGCAGCAGCAACATCAGCATCACAAATGGCGCGATCAGCTCCGGCACGAGCTACCAATATCGCCTGCAGCCCATCATCGCCGGCGACCTGACCATTCCGGCCCTGAGCGTGGTGATCGATGGCGTGACCTACAGCACCATGCCCATCCCCGTCCGCGTGACTCAGGGCGGCGGGGCAGCCCAACCGAACAGCGGTTTTGCGCCGCCTGCGCCCGCTGCCGGTCAATCTGCCGCCGCGCCGACCGAATTAAACGGCCAGGATTTATACGTGGAAGCCATTGTGGATAACCCTACCCCTTTCCAGGGCGAAACGATGACCTACATTTTCCGCTTTTATCAGGCGGTGAATATTGGCCGTGATCCCAGCTACGAACCCCCGGCGTTCAGCGGCTTTTGGACCGATGGCGACCCGCAGCAAAACGATTACACCGTGGAAGCGGCCAATCGCACCTACCGCGTCAGCGAAGTGCAGACGACGCTGGCTCCCACGGCCGTTGGCCCAGTTGCCATCAGCCCCACCAGGTTATACATCCCTGGCAGCCTGTTTGAAAGCAGCCGCACGCTGGAAACCTATCCGGTTACTGTGGATGTGCAGCCCTGGCCGCAAGGCGCGCCCGCCGATTTTAAGGGCGCGGTCGGCAAATTCAGCCTCACGGCCAAAGTAGACGCGACCGAAACCAAAGTCAACGAACCGGTAACGCTGCAACTGATTTTGAGCGGCGAAGGCAACCTGAACACCGCCGGCGACCCCGTCTGGACGGAGGGCGCGGAATGGCGCGCCTTTGACCAGCAATCTGCCCTGGACACGCAAAAACAAGCGGGCAAAATCAGCGGGCAGAAGGTGTTCGAGCGGCTGCTCATCCCCACGCAGGCGGGCGATCTGACCATTCCGGCCATCAGCTACAGCTATTTCAACCCGGAAACGGCCGTCTACGAAACACTCACTACCGACCCCATCATCGTCACCGTCGCGCCGGGAGCCGCAGACACGGCCGTTGCCGATGCAAACGCCTCCGTGCCCGCCGCGCCAGACGCCGCCAGCGACATCCGGGCTTTTAAAGTGGCGTCCGGCAAACCGGCCGCCGCGCCGCTGACCAACCGGTCGGTGTATTGGCTGCTGTGGCTCGTGCCGCTGGCGCTGGTGGGCGGGCAGGTTGTGTACGGCCGTCGGCAAGCTTATTTGGCCGGCAACAGCGACAAGGTGCGCCGCCAGCAAGCCGCCAAAACCGCGCGTCAGGCTCTCATGGCCGCCCAACGCGACCATCAGGAAGCCCACGCCGCGGCCGCTCAGGTCTTCAACGCTTACCTGGCCGACAAACTCGGCCGAGCTGTCAGCGGCCACACGCGCCCCGAACTGGCCGCGCTGCTGCAGGCGCAAGGTCTAAGCGATGCCCTGGTGGGCAGCGTGGCCTCGTTTCTGGATGCCTGCGAATACGGCCGTTACGCCCCCAGCGGCAGCGCCGACCACACCGCCATCTGGGAGATGGCCGCGCAGTTAATCGACACTTTGGACAACGAACTTTAGAACGACTGGAGACAAGGAGAGCCGAGATGAATCTGTGTCCGCTCTCCCAAAGGCAGCTATCATGAAAAAAACACTCACCACCATGCTTATTTTTTTGAGTCTGGCTCTCATCTTGGGGCTTTTGGCAGGGCGATCGCTGCTGGCGCAGACGGCCGACATGAGCGTAGCCAATTCTTTGGCGGCCAACGGCCGTTACGCTGAAGCCGCCCAGGCCTACCAACAACTCATCGACCAGGGCGCGGCTGACAGCGCCGTTTATTACAATCTGGGCAATGCCTACATGCGCCTGGGCAACGTGGGGCAGGCCATTGTCAATTATCAACGCGCCGCCCGGCTAGACCCGCGCGACCCCGACATACAGGCCAATCTGGCTGCGGCCCGCGCCCAGGCCATCGACCAATTTCCGGCCGAAACGGGCAGCCCGCTGGACAATTTCGCGGTCGCTGCCAGCCGCGTGGCCTCCATTAACGAGATGGCTTTGCTGGCTTTAGGGCTGTGGTTTGGGTTTGGCCTGTTGTGGTTTATCTATCGCCAAAGCCAACACGGCCGTAAGCGCGACATGCTGCAATTCGGCGTAAGTTTAGCCGGGCTGCTGGTGGTTCTGGCGGTGAGCGCGTTGGGCAGCCGGTTGGTGGTGGAAAACGGCCGTCAATCCGGCGTCATTGTGGCCGATACCGTCAGCGTCAGCGCCGAACCCAGCGCCAATATGAACACCGATTTCGATCTACACAACGGGGCGGAAGTAACCATCAGCCAGCAGCGCGGCAGTTGGGTACAGGTTTCTTTGCCCGGTGGGCAGGTCAACGGCTGGGTGCCGGTTGAGGCCATCGAGCCAATAATTTATCCGGCATCCTAAAAAACACGGATTGAACAACTGACGGCAGACGGGAGACTGGAGACTGGAGACCAGGGACTGGGGATTGAATCAGTCTTTAATCTCCAGTCACGAATTTTAGTTTCGCCGGTTATTTCGCCCCAGTTCCGAAGCCCTGTCCGGCGTTAACGAATCCTAAAAGAATCTGATAAAATCGCCCAGAATCTTTTCAGGATGGGACACAATGGCCAAACATATTCTTGTGGTAGACGATGACGCCCTGATGCGCCGCAGCATCAGCTTTAAGCTAGAGCAGTCTGGTTATCGCGCCAGCACGGCCGTTAGCGCCGAAGATGCGCTGGCCCTGGCGCGGCGCGACCGACCCGATCTCATCCTGTTGGACATCGGCCTGCCCGGAATGGATGGCATGGAAGCCCTGCGCCATTTTCACAACGAAATCGAAAACGTGCCGGTGATTTTTGTCTCTGCCCGGCGGCGTGAACTGGACACCATTTTGGGCCTGGAGCTGGGCGCGGATGATTACATCACCAAACCGTTTAACCTGGACGTGCTGTTGGCTCATGTGAAGGCAGTGCTGCGCCGCACGGCCGCTCCGGCGCCAGAACCTGGGGAACGGCCGTTACCCATCACCGTCGGCGACCTCATCATCGACCCCGCCGCCCACACCGTCCACGTAGCCGGCCAACAACTCGACCTGCCTGCTAAAGAATTTGCCGTCCTTTACACCCTGGCTCAGGAAGCCGGTTACGTGGTGGCCATGGACGATTTGTTGAATCGGGTGTGGGGCGCAGAATTTCTAGGCGAGCCGCAGGTCGTTTATGTGCATGTTCGCTGGCTGCGCGAAAAAATTGAAGAAGACCCACAAAAACCGCAGCGCCTGCTGACCGTGCGCGGCGTGGGCTACAAATTGGTTCCCCACGAGGTCAGCAAAGAGTAGCAGGCAGCCATGTCTTTACGCGGCCGTTTTATCCTCAGCCACATTTTGCCTCTTTTGCTCATCCTGCCCCTGATCGGCGCGGCGCTCATTTACCTGCTGGAAACCCAGGTGCTGCTGCAAAACCTTTCGGCCAGCCTGACCCAACAGGCGGCCATTATCAGCGCGGTGGCCAACGGCCGTCCGGAAATCTGGACCAACAGCGACCAGGCCCGGGCATTCCTCGCGCAAATAGACGATCAACTCGACAGCAATATCACCCTGCTGGCCCCTTCCGGCGATTCCCTGGCCGCGTCCGAAACGCAGCCAGCGGCAGAAATCCCAACCCCGGACATCAACGCCCTGCTGGCGAATCGGCAACAAGTCATTATTACCTATCGGTTGGATGAACAGTCGGCCACAATTTTTGTGCCTGTAACCAACGTCAACCAGCAGTTAATTGGCATTGTGGAAGTCTCGGACGACCTGGAAAGTGTGGCCGGTAGTTTTACGCCGCTCAGCCGGTTTGTGCTGATTGTGCTGCTGGGCGGCCTGGCGGCGGGTAGTTTGATTGGCTGGATTCTGGCGATTCGTCTGGAAAAACCGATTGGCGGCGTCACCACGGCCGTTGCCGACATCGCCGCCGGTCAGCGCACCGACCCAATTCCCGAAACAGGCACAAAAGAAACCAAAGAATTGGCCCGCTCGGTGAACGTGTTGGCGACGCGCCTGCGCGAATTGGAAGAGACACGGCAGCGGCTGCTGGCCAATCTGGTGCATGAATTGGGACGGCCGTTAGGGGCGCTCAAAGCGGCCGTCAACGTGCTGCGCGAAGGAGCCGGAGAAGACCCGGCGCTGCGTGAAGAACTGCTGGAAGGCATGGACAACACCATCAGCCACATGGAACCACTGCTCGACGACCTGACCCGGCTGCACGGCCAAATCCTGGGCAACATCACCTTCAACCTGCAGCAAATCCAACTGGATGTCTGGCTGCCGCCGCTGCTGCTTCCCTGGCGCGCCGCCGCCCAGGAAAAAGGCCTGCTCTGGCACAGCGACATTCCGCAGCATTTGCCCGCCGTAACCGCCGACCCGGATCGTCTGGCGCAGGCGGTGGGCAATCTGGTCAGCAACGCCATCAAATACACGCCAACCGGCGGCTCGGTGGCCGTTTCGGCCGGCGAGACAGACGCCGACGTCTGGATTGAGGTGAAGGACACGGGTCCGGGCATCGCGCCGGATGAGCAGGCGCGTATTTTCGAGGCGTTTTACCGCAGCAATCGGGGCCGGCGTTTTCCACAGGGACTGGGGTTGGGACTGACCATTGCGAAGGAGATAGTGGTGGGGCAAAACGGCCGTCTCACCCTCACTTCCACTCCCGGCCAGGGCAGCGCCTTCACCATCCACCTCCCCAAATAAAAAACGCGGATAAACACGAATAACCATTCGTGCCATCCGCGTTCATCCACGCGCTATTTTGCTTCTCTACCCTTTCAACGCTCCCGACATCAGGCCGCGCAAAAAATATCGGCCCAAGAAAATATAGATAATCAACGTCGGAATCGCCGCTACCAGCGACGCGGCCATCTGCACATTCCAGGCAATGATCTGGCTGCCCGCCAGATTGTTCAGCGCCACCGTAATCGGCCAGTTTTCCGGACTCGTCAATACAACGGCAAACAGGAAATCATTCCACGCGGCCGTAAACTGCCAGATCAACACCACCACAAACGCCGGCGCCGAAACCGGCAAAAAGATGTGGTAATACGTTTCCAACAAGCCCGCGCCGTCAATTCGCGCCGCTTCCACCATTTCTTTGGGCACAGTAATATAATAACTGCGAAACGTCAGCGTCGTAATCGGAATGCCGTAGATGATATGCGTCAGCGCCAGGCCCGGAATGCTGCCATACAAACCCGTCGTGCGCATAAACTGCACCAGCGGAATTAAAATACTCTGGTATGGAATAAACATCCCAAACAACAGCAGCGGAAACACAATGTCCGCGCCGGGGAAACGCCAGCGGGTCAGGACAAAACCATTGATCGAACCCAGCATCGCCGAAATAGCAGCCGTCGGAATCACCAGGCGCAAACTGTTCCACAAATGCGGCGCTAACTGATTATAAGCCGCCACAAAGTTGTCCAGAGCCAGCCCAGACGGCAAATTCCACATCGTCTTCAGGCTAACTTCGTCAAAGCTTTTAAATCCGGTCACCAACATCACGTACATTGGCAGCAAATAAAAGATGGACATTATCAGCAGCAAAATGTACAACCAGGCGCGTGTTGGGGGGCGGCGCGGTGCATCAGCCACTCTTGCTCTCATGTTGTGGATTCCTCCCGCAGTGTTTGGTAAAGGTAAGGAATCACCAAAACCGCCACACTCAATAACAACAGAATACCGATGGACGCGCCACGGCCGTAAAACTGCCCATCAAACGTCGTCGTCCACATATACACAGACGGCACGTCCAACGCAACCTGCTTCCCGGCCACCGCAATAATCAGATCAAACACCTTCAGCGAAATGTGGCCCAGGATAATCATCGCGCTTAACGTCACCGGCCATAACAGCGGCAAAATAATCCGACGGTAAATATAAATTTCAGAAGCGCCATCCACACGCGCCGCTTCCCGCAACGATTCGGGAATTGCCCGCAAGCCGCCCAGATACAAAGCCATCGTATACCCAGACATTTGCCAGATAGCCGGAATCGCAATGGCCGCAATGCCCCAGTTCGGCGTGGTATGCCACTTATTCACCAGAAAATCCAGCCCCAACGAATCAAACAAAAGGTTCAGGCCGCTCATGCGCGACCCCATCGCCGGATTCATCAGCCAACGCCAGACCACGCCGGTCACAATAAACGAAATCGCCATGGGGAAAAGGAACAAGCTGCGAAAAAAAGATTCGCCGCGCAGCCCCTGATCCAGCAAAATCGCCAGACCAACGCCTAAAAACAAACACCCCCCAACAAATAAAATCGTAAATACCAGGGTATTACGAACATCAATGTGAAAGCGCGGATCCTTAAACAAACCCAGATAATTCCCCAGGCCGATAAACTCATAATCAGGCAGCAGCCCAATCCAATTGCTTAACGATACCCGCACCGACCAGGCAATAAACCCGTACACGAAGATCAGCACCGCCAAAATCGATGGCGACACCAGAACCATCGCCACAATGGTATCTTTGTCGAGCTTCTTTAGCGCCATAAGGCATCCCTTTAAAAAAAGGGGCGAGTACAAGCACAATCCTGTACTCGCCCCCACAAGAACTTAACCTAAATTATTGGCAAGGACCGGAAGCAGCACAGGCGTCAACCAATGCCGTCTGGAAACCAGCCACATCGCCACTGCCCAAGAACAAACCCAGCGCGGTATCAATTTCCGATTTCCAACTGTCGTTGGCCACCACGCCGTGGGTCAGACTGCCCACCACGGTATTGCTGGCCCAATCATCCATCGCCGATTGCAGGTATTCGCCATACAAAGCGCGGTCGCCATCGCTGCGCGCCGGGATAGAACCTTTGACCGGGTTGAAGGCGTCTTGCCCTTCCAGAGAGCCAGCAACCGTCAGCCAGGCAATGGCGGTGTCACGGTGCGGCGCGCCTACGGGCAGCACAAAGCTGTCGGAAAGGAATTGGAAGTTGCCGACCGTGCCCGGAACAGGCGCCCAGGTATAACCTTCTTGCGGCACAGAGCCAAGCTCGCGGAAGAAGCCTTCCTGCCAGTCGCCCATCACGTTAAAAGCGGCGTCGCCATCCAAAACGATCTGACCGGCATCCTGCCAGCTTAGAGCCGAAGCGTCGCTGTTGACGTAGGTGAGGACTTTGGCGTAATTGTCCAACGCCTGCGTTACCTCAGCGCTGGCCCAATCGCCGCTGCCATCCCATAACGCGTTGTACCCATCGGGACCAAGCGACGCCAGGAGAACCGTTTCAAAGAGGTGCATGGCTGTCCATTGTTCGCCCATCGCCAGGGGGGCATCCATGCCGTTGGCTTGCAAGGTGTCCATGGCGGCAAACCATTCGTCAAGCGTCGTCGGCATGTCGATGCCGTTGTCGGCCAGGACGGTGGGGTTGGCCCACAGAACATTGGCGCGGTGGATGTTCACCGGCACGGAGTAGATGTTGCCATCTTGCGAGATGAGAGGGATGAGGGTGGCGGGCATGACGTCCAGCCACTTGTTTTCTTCATAGAGGAAGTTCAATGGTTCCAACTGGCCGGCGGCCACGTAGGTGCCGATGAGTTCCTGACCGGCATGGCCTTGCCAGCTATCTGGGGCATCACCAGCCTGGAGGCGGGTGGCCAACACTGCGCGGGCATTGGTGCCGGCGCCGCCGGCCACGGCCGCGTTCTGGAATTCAACATTGGGGTATTTTTCAGCAAATACTTTGATCATGGCTTCGAGGCCGGCCGCTTCGCCGCCGCCTGTCCACCAGGAGAATACTTCCACCGGACCAGAAACATCGGCCATTGCCCCTTCAGCGGGAGCAGTGTCTAAAGCCTGCTGATTCGAAGCGCCAGCGGCCGCCGCGAGAGCGGATTGCAGCGTGGCTACATCGCCGCCAGCCAGGTACAGACCCAGGGCGGTGTCAATTTCCGATTTCCAACTGTCGTTGGCCACCACGCCGTGGGTCAGGCTGCCCACCACGGTATTGCTGGCCCAATCATCCATCGCCGATTGCAGGTATTCGCCGTACAAAGCGCGATCGCCATCGCTGCGCGCCGGGATAGAACCTTTGACCGGGTTGAAGGCGTCTTGCCCTTCCAGGGAGCCGGCAACTGTCAGCCAGGCAATGGCGGCGTCACGGTGCGGCGCACCCACGGGCAGCACAAAGCTGTCGGAGAGGAACTGGAAGTTGCCAGCCGTGCCGGGAACAGGCGCCCAGACATAATCCACGTTGGGGGCTTTGCCCAATTCGCGGAAGAACCCTTCTTGCCAGTCGCCCATCACGTTGAAGGCGGCATCGCCATCAATGACCAGTTGGCCAGCGTCTTGCCAGCTTAGAGCTGAGGCGTCGCTGTTGGTGTAGGTGAGGGCTTTGGCGTAATTGTCCAATGCCTGCGTGAACTCGGCGCTGGCCCAATCACCGGAGCCATCCCACATGGCGTTGTAGCCATCGGGGCCTAAAGAGGCCAGCATGATGGTTTCAAAAAGGTGCATGGCGGTCCATTGTTCACCCATGGCCAGCGGGGCGTCCATGCCATTGGCTTGCAGGGTGTCCATGGCGGCAAACCACTCATCCAAAGTTGTCGGCATTTCCAGGCCATTATCGGCCAGGACGGTGGGGTTGGCCCACAGAACGTTGGCGCGGTGGATGTTGACCGGCACGGAGTAGATGTTGCCATCTTGGGAAATGAGGGGGATGAGGGTGGCGGGCATAACATCCAGCCATCCATTTTGTTCGTAGAGGAAGTTTAATGGTTCCAACTGACCGGCGGCCACGTAGGTGCCGATGAGTTCCTGACCGGCATGGCCTTGCCAGCTATCCGGGGCATCGCCAGCCTGGAGGCGGGTGGCCAACACTGCGCGGGCATTGGTGCCGGCGCCGCCGGCTACGGCCGCGTTCACAAATTCGATGTCTGGATATTTTTCTTGGAAGACTTTGATCATGGCTTCCAGGCCGGCGGCTTCGCCACCACCGGTCCACCAGGAAAAGACTTCGACCATGTTGCCGCCTTCGGCGGGCATCTCGGCTGGCGCTTCGGTGGGGGCGGCTTCTACGGCCGTTTCCGGCGCAGTTGTCGCGGCGGGTTGGTCAGTTGTGCTGCCGCCGCAAGCGGCCAATAACAGAGCGAACACAATCAACAACAAGACGGGTAAATAATGGGTCTTCTTCATATCTGCTTTCTCCTCGTTAGATAGACATGAACCACAAATCACAGCCCACGGCTAAGGGGTTTTAGGGCTGGTAAAGTGACTATACTGAAGAAAGGGGGTTCATTCAAGGGCGTTTGTGACATATGTGCGACAAATATATGCCATTGTTTGGGTAAGTTGTACAAAAATTGAGCTGGCAGTTGGTGGGTAGGGGGGATATGAACGGGCGAATGGGTCAGATTGTTAGCCCGTTAACGCACAATGTCTAGTTCGCGCAGGGTGGTCAGGATGGTGTCGCGGCGAATGGGTTTGGAGTGAAAACGGGTTGCGCCGAGCGAGTATGCCAATTCGGGGTCGTTAAAAACGGAGCATACGATAATCGGGATGGTAGCGGTTTGCGGCTGGCTGCGAAGAATCTGCAAAATTTCCCAGCCGCTCGCGCCGGGAATCATCACGTCTAAAATGATGGCGTCGGGGATGAGTTCTTGGGCCAGTTTTAGCCCTTCGGGACCGCTGGTGGAGGTGATGACGCGGCAGTCGTGGCCGGTGAGATACCGATCGAGCAGTTCCACCAGCCCTTCGTTATCGTCCACGACCAGAATCACGGCGGCGTGGCTGGTGAGATTGAGTACGATGGCCTGACGGCCGTTCATCCCCATCTCCTGCCGTATTGTCCAGCCTAACCGGCCGACAAGCTGCTCAATGACCTCATCCACAATTGGCGCGTCGCCGGAATCGACCGGCACATAGCCCAACGTCAGCATAACCTGCTCCTGGCGCGGGTTGAGACGCACGGTAAGCGACTCCTTTTCGGCCAGGCGTATCAGACGACTAAACAGGCTGACGAATATTTGTTGGGAAACGGCCGTGTCCACAGACACCACCACCGCTTCATCCGGCATGGTGAGGGCAAACGACAGGCCATGCTGCTCCGCCAGAGGAGACACCGCTTTCAGGGCATCCCGCAGCAATCCGCGCAAATCCAACGGCTGCAAATGGGTCTCTAACAACGAAATCTCGGCGGCCACCGAGGATAATTCATGCGCCGAAAAGGCCGTCTCGATCAGGTCGTCGGGGGCTAAATCGGCCTGCTCTTCGGGCTGGGTTTCCTGGCGACGCGCCCACAAAATCGCGGCGACGCTTTCTTCGCCACGGCGCAGCGACCGGTGGGCCTGACGCGCCGATAAACCCAGCCGGTTGGCGGCGTCTTGCACTGTCACGCCTTCGATATAACGAAGTTGGAGTAAATTGTAGAGGCGCGCATCGGAAACCTGGGACGATGAATGCGGGCCGGGGCTGATGGCTTCTATGGCGGTGATCAATTCGCGCCGCAGGTGGTGGCCAAGCGTCTGGTTGGCTGGCATTCGAGCGGGGGCAAAGGCGGCCGCCAGGGGCAGCCGCTGCAAAAAGTTGAAATCATAGAGGTGTTCCAGCGCCTGTTTTACCTGGTCCACAAAGTCTTTGGACGGGGCGGCCGGATCGGGAAATGGTTCAATGTGACTCATACGGATTCTGTGGCCGGCGTGGGTTTTAGGCCTGCCAGCGCCGCTTTTAGAAAATGCAAGGTTTCGGCCGGATGCCAGGGCGTAGACTGAACAATCCTGACCTGATGCCCATATTGTGCCAGGGTCTCTTCAATATAGCTAGTCGCCGTGAGCAAAATAACGGACACGGCCGTTAATTCCGGCGTGTTTTGCATGGTTTCCAGCACCGCAAAACCATCCACTTCCGGCATCATCAAATCGAGGATAACCAGATCGGGCGGCGATTGGCGCATGGCCAGCAGCCCACTGCGCCCTTCATAAGCGATGCGGACGGCGAAACGGCCGTTTCGCGCCCCCAAACTGCGCTCGACCAACTGGCAGACGCCCGGATTGTCATCAATCACCAACACATCATGCACACCACCGATACGGTCAATTTCGGCCAACAGATGGGCAAAATCGATGGGTTTGGTGAGGCAGGCGCGCGCGCCCAGCGTGGTGGCCATCCACGACTGGCTGGGCAGGGAGCACTCGATGATGGGCGCCGTGACGCCTTCTGTTAGCGTCGGGTCGGCCTGCTGCCCGGGCTGGACGTTTACCAGCACGGCCAATGGGTGCTGCACGGCGGCCAGGGCAGCCAGCGATTCGCCGTCTTCCAGGGGAATGACGGCAAAATTATCCAGATGGCGGGCGATCAGGCTGCGTACCTGGGCGTCTGGTTCTACCAGGAGCAGACACGGCCGTATCTGGCGAACGGGCGGTTCCATCGGGCGGGTGCGGTAAAGATGGCCTGCCGGTTCGGCCAGCGGGTCGATGGGCAGCGTGAAGGAGAAAACAGAACCCTGGCCCAGAACGCTTTCGACCCAGATACGGCCGTCGTGGGCTTCCACAAAACGCTGGCAGATGGCCAATCCCAAACCCGCGCCGCCATGGCTGCGGCTGAGGGAATAATCGACTTGATAAAACTCGGTGAAGATGTCGTCCAATTTTTCGGCCGGGATACCTGGCCCGGTGTCCTGCACGTGGACGGTGATGTGGTTGGCTTCGGAGACGGCCGTTAACGTGACACTGCCCGACGTCGTGAAACGGTGAGCATTGTTGAGCAAATTCAACAGCACCTGACGAATCCGCGTCTGATCTATGGCCACTTCCGGCAGGGCCTCATCCACCACCACCCGCAAAGTCACAGCATCCGATTTTTCAAACAAATTGCCCACAATAGCCGCCGCTTCGCGCATCAAAGCAGCCAGATCGGTCGGCTCTTTTTTCAGGGTGAAACCCACCATTTCAAAGCGGGAAAGGTCCAAAATATCATCGATCATTTCCAGCAGGTGGCGGCTGTTGCGATAAATCTGGTAAACATCGCGCATGAGCGGCGGCGGCAATCCTTCCGGGCCATACACCTCCGGCGACAGGTACATCACTTCGCTAAAGCCTAAAATAATGCTCAATGGGGTGCGCAGTTCATGGCTGATGTTGGCCGCAAATTGTTCTTTGAGCTGGCGCGCCTGTTGGGCTTCTTTATGGGCAATCATCAATTCATATTCGGTTCGCTCGCGGATGTCGTTGACAATGCGCAGCGATTTGACCATGGAACGCAGTTCGGCTTGCTGGCTGCGGGTTGTGGCTAGCAGGGATTTGCTTTGTTCGTTCATCTGCCAGACCCAATCCAGGGTGGTGTAGAGCGTGCGCACAGCCAAAACAGCGATAGCCGCGGCTAAGACAAGCAGGCAAAGAACGGGAGCCAGATCGTAGGGGCGCAGGTCGTTGAGGGACAGATAAGCTGCCAATGCGCCAACGGCAACGGCCGTGCCAAATTCACTATTCCGCACCAGTAATGAATTGCCAAAAACGAGCAGCAGCCCTGTGTAGGGTATCCAGGGCATCGAAAACAGCCACATCGCCAGCAAGAGAACGGCCGTTGCCCCCCACACCAACGCCCACCGCGCCACAGCCGGATGATCTACGCGCAGCCACAAAACAGACACGCCCAACGCAGAAACCGCAAACCAAAACAGCAGCATGTCCAGCGGAAAAGCCACCGGCGATTCATAAAACAACACCAAAAGCTGCGCCACCGCCAGAACCAAGATCACCAGGCGCAGGGTCAGTTGGCCGCGTAAATCTTCCAGGTTCACGCGCAAACTTTCCAGACGCGGCTGGGCGGCATCGGGAAATTTAATTGTCGGGACTATGTCGGTCATGGTCACCTTTTCTTCAGGGCATCTTCACAGGTGCGAGTTTTTGCTCAATAGACCCTAAGGGTTTGAGACAGCGCACGGCCGAAAGACTCGCTACCAAACCCTTAGGGTCTCGCTTCTTTCGTCAATCTTGCATCAGTCAGGGCATCTTCGTGCCTTAACATTGTAAGCAGACGGCCGTTCTTTGTCTAAACTTTGTTTTTACGGTCGGGCGGCTTCACCCCAACCCTATGATTTCTTCATCGCTTCTACACATCCGGGCATTAATATCAGGGCATTACTGGAAACAAATTGGAGGTTTTCATGAACAAACAAATAACCTGGGTTACGGCCGTTGTGGCTATCGCCCTTTTAGTTTTACTCAGCGCTTGCGCTACCGATACATCTTCAACCGTTCCGCTGCCAGCGGAAAGCGGCATCAACACCGGCGACACGGCCGTCGCGCCCGCAGTGCAACCCGACGAGGCGGCTGTGGTGGTGGAATTAGAAGCCGTCAACGAACCACTCACAACCGATACGCTGGCGGCAGAAACGGCCGTTGCCCCCAACACAGCCCCAGTCGGTAATCTGGTCGAAAACAGCACACTGACGCTGACGGCCGTTACCAACTTGACGGCCGTAGAAATCGACGGCCTGCTGTACATGCGTGAAGAAGAAAAACTGGCCCACGATGTCTACGTCGCTCTATATGAAATGTGGGGACTGCCCGTCTTTAGCAACATCGCCACCAGCGAGCAAATGCACACCGAGTCCGTCCTGGCGCTGCTTAACCAGTACAATTTGGCTGATCCGGCCAGCAGTTTGGGCGTAGGCGAGTTTGCCAACCCGGCCCTGCAAGCGCTGTACAATCAGCTCATCACTCAGGGTAGCCAGTCGGCCATAGATGCCATCCTTGTCGGCGGTCTCATCGAAGAAACCGACATTCTGGACCTGGAAACACACCTGGCGGAAACAGCCCAGGCCGGTATCATCCAGGTGTATGAAAACTTATTGAGCGGCTCCGCCAACCACCTCAGTTCGTTTGCCTCGCAGTATACCCGGCAGACCGGAGCGGCTTACGAAGGGCAGGTTCTCTCAGCGGAAGAATTGGCCGCCCTGCTGCAAAACGCTCCCGGTAACGGCCAGGGTGGTCAGGGCCAAAATCGCGGCCAGGGCCAGGGAGGCCAGGGTCAAGGCCAGGGACGGGGAACCGGACAATCGTAGTAAACAACCAGGTTTAAACCTGAGTCAGGCCAAGGCGGAGACGGATTACCAGTCTCCGCCTTCTTTTGTTGGAATTTAAGGTGAATTTAAGGCAATTTAGGCTATATTTAAATCTCCACATTCCCAACCCGGTTATGATTCGCAGGTTGCCAGCAGTGCTGGCGCAAGACACGTTGCGGCGCTATTGCGCGCCGTCAAAACCATTTGATGTTGGTTTCTGCCTCAAGCCAACATCGCCACAGGAGAAAATCATTTATGAAACGCATCGCTCTCATAGTTTTAGGCGTCCTTGTTGGTGGATTCTTGCTCATACAGCTGGTACCGTACGGCCGTAATCACGACAACCCACCCGTTGTTCAGGAACCCAACTGGGACAGCCCGGAAACCCGCGCTCTGGCGGAACGCGCCTGTTTCGCCTGCCACAGCAACGAAACCGTCTGGCCCTGGTACAGCAACATCGCCCCTGTGTCCTGGCTTACGCAGCACGATACTGAAGAAGGCCGCCAGATTCTTAATTTCTCGGAATGGGGCGTAAACGGCCGTCGGCAAGAAGCCGACGAAATCGGCGAAGCGATTCAAGAAGGGAGTATGCCCATGCCGATGTTCCTGATCACTCATCCGGAAGCCCGCCTGACCGACGCCGAAAAACAAGCCCTGATCCGCGGGTTGGCCGCGACGACCGGCAGCAGCTTCAGCGGCGAATCGGGCGAATCGGGCGAATCTGATCACGATAACGATTAACGCCTCTTTCGGACCTCGTTCTCACGCCACCCTGCCAGGGAGCAGCCTGGCAGGTCTTCCTCTCCTTTTTATTGCATATCCCGCTCCGGCTCGTTACAATGCCCTTATACAGTACTGGACAATGGCGATTTGCATCCCTGTGGACCCTTAGTAATCGTTTAAAAAAATCAAACGGTCCGGATTGAACCAATCTTTAGAGATTGGACCAATCTCGCCGAGTTAATGATCAGCGGTTAGTTAGGATTTTCAGATTTTTGCCCATTCCAGTGCATACATTCTCAGAACAATTTACCACCACAGAAAAAAGAGGGGAACACGTTCATGCAGCAAAAACAACCGGTGTGGCAGATAACGGCCGTTCTATTCTGGTCATTCATTGTTTTGCTTATTGTGGTTTCTGGTTCGCAGCCCACGCGCGCCGCCGCCTGGGAAGACAAAGTCGATCCCTGGGTCTTAGAAACCGCCAACACACAGTCCCAAACTGAATTCCTGGTTTACCTGACCACACAGGCAGACCTGACAGCGGCCAATGCTCTGGCCACAAAAGCGGCAAAAGGGCAGTGGGTGTACGAACAGCTCACGGCCGTTGCCCAACAAACGCAGCCCGACCTCCTCAAAACCCTGGACGCCGCCGGGGTAACCTACCAATCCTTCTGGGTCGCCAATATGGTTTGGGTGCGCGGCGACGCCGCCCTGATCGAAAATCTGGCCCGCCGCCCGGATGTCGCGCATCTCTACGCCAACCCCGCCGTGCGCGGTCTGGACCCCATGCCCCTCACACTGGAAGACCTAAAAGCCATCGACGGCATCGAGTGGAACATCAACAAAGTTGGCGCGCCATCCGTTTGGGCGGCCGGCTACACCGGCCATACCATCGTCATCGGCGGCCAAGACACCGGCTACGATTGGACCCATCCCGCCCTTAAAAACCATTATCGCGGCTGGAGCGGCTCTGTGGCCAACCACAACTACAACTGGCACGACGCCATCCACACCACCGGCAGCAGCTGCGGCGCAGACTCGCCCTTCCCCTGTGACGACCATTATCATGGCACGCACACCATGGGCACAATGGTCGGCGACGATGGCGGCGTCAACCAGATTGGCATGGCTCCCGGCGCCAAGTGGATTGGCTGCCGCAACATGAATTCCGGCGTGGGCACACCGACCACCTATGCCGAATGTTATCAATGGTTCATCGCCCCCACCAATCTAAACAACCAATACCCCGACCCGAGCAAAGCGCCCGACGTGATCAACAATTCCTGGGGCTGCCCGGTGGATGAGGGCTGCACGGACCCCAACGTGCTGCTGACGGTGGTCAACAACGTGCGCGCCGCCGGCATTGTTACGGTGCATTCAGCCGGTAATGAAGGGTCGGCTTGCAGTTCCGTCCAAACTCCGGCGGCAATTTACGACGCTTCCTTCACGGTTGGCTCAACCGACAGCAACGACAACATCGCCGGTTCCAGCAGCCGTGGGCCGGTGACGGTGGATGGCAGCGGTCGGCCCAAACCAGACATTTCGGCGCCAGGGGTGAGTGTGCGATCCAGCATTCCCGGCGGAACCTACACCTATCTGAGCGGCACGAGCATGGCCGGGCCGCACGTGGCCGGGCTGGTGGCTTTGTTGTTGTCGGCGCGGCCAGATTTGGCCGGACAGGTGGATGAGATCGAGACGATTATTACCAGCACGGCCGTTCCGCGCACCACCACCCAAACCTGCGGCGGCGTAGCCGGCAGCCAAATCCCCAACAACACCTACGGTTGGGGGCGCATTGATGCCCTGGCGGCGGTGGAATTTGCCCTGGAGCCACAGCTTCACCTGACCAAAGCGGCGTCGGACACGGCCGTTTCCCCCGGCGACCTGCTCACCTACACCCTGTCCATCAGCCAAACCAACGGCGTCAGCCCCCTGACCAACCTCATCCTCACAGACACGCTACCGGTTGGCACAACATTTATCACGGCGACGCTGCCCTTTACCCAAACCGGACCCACCATCACCTGGAACCGGGCCGGCCTGGCTGAAGGGGATGTGTGGCAGGCGGCGTTAGTGGTGCTAGTTCCATCGGACAGCACGGAAACTTCTGTGGAAAATGTGTATTATGGCGTGGCAGCGGCTGGGGCCACGGCCGTTACCGGCCCCATTGTCAGCGTCACCATCGAACAACCAACCGCCCAATTACACCTGCAAAAGCATGTATCTGAAGCCATTATCGAACCGGGCGAAACCCTAACCTACAGCCTCAGCCTTACCCAGAGCAGCACCCTGCCGCCCTCGCCATTACCCGGCCCGCCAACGGCCGTCAGCAACCTTGTCCTGACCGATACGCTGCCAGTCGGCACAACATTTATCACGGCCACGCTGCCCTTCACCCAAACTGGCGATGTCTTCACCTGGAATCGGGGCAGCCTGGCGACAGGCGATGTCTGGCAGGTGGAACTGGTGGTGGAAGTGCCGCTAGACACGACGCATTCGGCCGTGCAAAACACAACCTATGGCGCGTGGGGAGTAGGGGCAACGGCCGTGACCGGCCCGCCCATCATCACCCTCATTCGGCCACAATTCAACCTGTATTTCCCGCGAATCGCCGCGAATCCGGCTGATTAAAGGATCAGCACCACAGCGACCGGGAATTGCCAACTGAATTTGCCCCTCAATTCCACCGTCGCAGAAAAGGGAGACTTCATCAGTGGGACACACCACCACAAATGAAAATCCGCAGATTTCGCCGATGACGCCGATTTTGCTCCGTGTTTATCCGCGTTCATCCGTGTCCTATTTTCAAGGGAGGAAATCATGAAACGTGCAGTCAGCGTCAGCTTAGGCAGTTCTGAGCGCGACAAACAAGTGGAAATCGAGCTGTTCGGTGAAAAAGTAATCATCGAACGGCAAGGCACAGATGGCGATGTAGACAAAGCCATCGCCCGCTTTACGGAATTAGACGGCCAGGTTGATGCCTTTGGCGTGGGCGGCATCGACCTCTGGGTGCAAATGGGCGACAAGCGCTACCCCATTCACGATGCCCAAAAATTGGTCAAAAATGTACACCAGACGCCCGTAGTTGATGGCAGCGGCCTGAAAAATACCCTTGAGCGCATGGTCGTGCAAACGTTGATCGATGAATTAGGGCCGCAAATGGCCAACGGCCGTGTCCTCATCACCGTCGGCGTAGACCGGTATGGCATGACGCTGGCCTTCTTTGAAAACAATTACGAAGTGGTTTGCGGCGACCTGATGTTTGCTCTGGGCATTGGCATTCCCGTGCGCTCGCTCAAGCAGCTGCACCTGTTAGCCAAATTCCTGGTTCCCATCGCCACCCGCCTGCCGCTGAAAATGCTCTACCCCACCGGCGAAAAACAAGACGAAATCATCCCCAAATTTACCAAATATTACGAATGGGCAACGGTCATCGCCGGCGACTGCCACTACATCCGGCGGCACATGCCGGCCAATTTGCAAGACAAGATCATCGTCACCAATACGACCACCATGAAGGATATGGATTTGTTCCGCGAACGGGGCGTGACCCATGTGATCACCACCACGCCCCAGTTGGACGGCCGTTCCTTTGGCACCAACATGATGGAAGCCGCGTTAACGGCCGTAGCCGACAAAAAACGCCCGCTCTCCCATGCCGAACTCAGCGACATGCTCCGCCAACTCAACATGAAACCATCCATCCACAAATTATGAGTCTGCACCCAAACAAACCAACACCCCAGCAGACAACAGGAGGAAAATCCTAATGGACTGTATCATCATCGCGGGTGGGCTGGCCACCCCGGAAGAACCGATGTACGCCCTCACTCAGGGCAAACCCAAAGCGCTTTTAACCATGGGCAACCGCACCATGCTAGAGCGCGTCGTCGATGCCGTGCAAGGCTCGCAGTACGTAGATGAAGTTGTCGTGGTAGGCTTAGGCAGCGATATGGGCATGACCTTTCAGCGCCCGGTCAACCACCTGCCCGATCATGGCAGCCTGGTAGCCAATATCGTCGCCGGCGTCAATTGGGTACGCGAACGCGACCCCAACGTCAAAATTGTCTTGGGCGCTTCCGCCGACGTGCCGCTGATAACCAGCCAGATGGTCGACACCTTGATCGATATGTGCCGTCCATTCGACGCGGGCATTTATTACACCTATGCCAGCCGCGAAACCATGGAAAAACGCTTTCCTCATTCCAACCGCACCTTTGTTAAACTGAAGGGCATAGAAATTGCCGGCGGCGACCTGGGAATGCTGGACCCGGCCATCCTCACCAACAATGAAGAACTGTTCACCGCCCTTTCCAATGCCCGCAAACACGCCTGGAAAATTGCGCGCGTTGTCGGCATTGGCCTGCTGCTAAAATTCTTGTTCCGCCGCCTGGGACCAAAGGAAATTGAAGCCGAAGGCCGCCGCGTATTGGGCATGCCGCTGAAAACCATCAACCTGCCCTACGCGGAGATGGCGATGGATGCCGACAAACCCCACCAGGTAGAAATGCTGCGCGCCGAGTTGGAGCAATTAAGTCGGTAACGTATGGTGGCCACGCAGCACGCGCCACATTCACACTTTGCATGAACTTCACTGCCTTGCTTGATCGTGACAAAGCCTGGTCGCAGCGGTTAGCCGACCGGGTGGCGGGCCGATTTAGCCACAAGCTGGCCTGGCTGCTGGCGCGTTCCGGCGACAGTTGGTTGTGGGCGTTGATTATTATTTGGTTGGTGTGGCGCTGGCAGCCTGTGGGCTGGGTTTTGTTGTGGGTGGTGGTGGTCACGGCCGTTATCGTGGCCATCAGCAAAGGTATTTTTCAGCGCAGACGGCCGTCTGGCCCTGGCCGCGCCCTCTCCACCGACAAATACTCTTTCCCGTCTGGTCATGCCGCCCGCGCCGCAGCCGTCGCCCTGACGCTGTCTTTTGCCCTGCCCATTTGGACGCCGGTGTGGCTGGTTTGGGCCACGGCCGTTTCCCTCGCCCGCGTCGCCCTTTCCCGCCACTACCTATCCGACATCTGCGCCGGTTGGCTCGTCGGCTTGCCGACAGCCCTGCTAATTAATCTGCTGTAGCAACAACATCTTATCAGTGATGGCTAGACGTCCCTTTAGAGTCAATCTTTTCCTACGAGGTCTCTTATGAACCCCAATTACATCGCCATCGAAGGCGTTATCGGCGTGGGCAAAACCACCCTGGCCCGCCTGCTCCAGCCCCGCTTTGCCGCCTCCATTCTGCTGGAAGTTTTCGAGGAAAACCCGTTCCTGGCCGAATTTTACGGCGACCGCGAGCGCTACGCCTTCCAAACCCAACTTTTTTTCTTGCTCAGTCGCTATCATCAACAGCGCCTGGCCGTGCCTGAAGCGCTGCACCGTGGCATGCTCATTTCCGACTACACGTTTGCCAAGGATGAATTGTTTGCCTGGCTAAACCTGAAGGACGACGAGCTGGCGATGTACGGCCGTGTCCATGCCGCCCTCGGTGAAAAAATCCCTAAACCCGGCCTCATCGTCTACCTGCACGCCGACCATGATCTGCTGATGCGCCGCATCACCCTGCGCGACCGTCCTTACGAGCGCAACATGGACCCCAACTACATCCGCGAACTAACCTCGGCCTACGAAGCGTGGCTTTCTAATCTGCAAGACATCCCCGTACTCACCATCGACACCAACAACCTGGATTTCCTGGCCCGCGACGAAGACCTGAACCACGTCGAAACCATTATCCGCGCCGCCCTGGCACAGCAGCCTGCCCCTTCGCCCGACAGCGAAGCGCGGCAAACCCTGCTCAACGGCGGCGGGCTGCCAGCTTATCAGCAGTTTCACCGCCAATTGGACGCCAGCAAAAACTTCGACCCTGACCTGTTCTTTAATTATATTTTGCTGATGGAGGAAACGGGCGAAATTGCCAGCGAACTGGTGAAGGTGTGGGGTGACAGCCGGCGGTTGGGGGAAGACGGCCGTTCCGCCGCCGAAGCCCACCAGGAAGCCCTCAACCGCCATCGCGCCAACCTGCGCGGCGAGTTGGCCGACCTGCTGGCCTACACGCTCAAACTCGCCAACTACGCCGGCATCGACCTGGAACAGGCTTATCTGGAAAAAATGAAACAAAACATCGGCCGCCAATGGCCCCAGGAACGGACCCTGCCGTAAGCCTGTGCAAGTGTTCGGGTTGCGAAGGCCGTTAGATGGCGGCCCTGACCAAAGATATTTTGTGCGATAACGCCTGACGATTGGCAAATACCAGATTGAAAAGGGTGCAACTAGACACGGCCGTTGGTGTTCTCACTAGAGATATGGCCAGACTTCGGCCCGATTAAGCACCATTAATTGTTGAGATAAGGAGAAAATCGAATGACGTTTGAATTGCTGTGCGCCACCATCATTGCTTTATTATTTGGTACGATGATTTGTTTTGGCGGTTATCGCCTGTTTCTGGCGCTTCTACCGATTTGGGGATTCTTTTTCGGCTTCGGCCTGGGCGCGCAGAGCGTCCAACTCTTGTTTGGTCAGGGATTTTTGTCCACCGTAACCGGTTGGGTGGTCGGATTTGTTGTAGCCATCCTGTTCTCTGTTTTGTCTTATTTGTTTTATGCGTGGGCCGTGGCCATTATCGCCGGATCGCTGGGGTATGGTCTGGGCATTGCCCTGATCGGCGTGTTCAGCGCCAACCTGACGCTGATTAGCTGGTTCGTGGGCATGATCATGGCGGCTGTGTTTATCATTATCACCTTCCGCTTCGCGCTGGCGAAGTATATGATCATTGTGGCCACGGCCGTTGGCGGAGCCGCCGCTACCATTGCCACCCTGGTCATCGGTGTCGATAACGTGCAGCTCCTGCGCCTGGCCGAAAATCCCGCCAAAGTCATGGCCACCGGCTCCTTTATCTGGACGCTGTTGTTTTTGTTGATGGCCGGGGCCGGCATTGCCATGCAAGTCGCCGTTAATCGCGTGTATGAAATTGAAGCCTACAATCGTTGGGCAGAAATTCAAGCCCAGGCCTGATCGCTTTCCTGAAAAGGAAGACCCTAAGGGTTTCTTAAACCTTTAGGGTCTATAAAAAAGCGCGCCGCCAAAATTGGCGGCGCGCTTTTTTGTCAGGCAATCATGGCCATCAAACTTCTTGCTCTTCAAACACCGCCAAAGAAGTAATCAGCAGCATGACGATGAGGGTAACGCTGGCGGCCAAAGCGCCCGCATTGGCCGTCGCCGATCCCAGCCCCATTTGGCTGGCCCAGGCCACCAACCCGGATGGCGCAACCGAGCCGACCACCGGCAGCGCGCCCATCAGCAGTAGCAGTACAGCACCCAACAAGCCCAGCCCCGCACCCGACCCCACCGAATTGCCGATGGCGCTGCCAAGCAGGGCAACGGCCGTATAACAAAGCAGCCAGACCCACAACAACCCGCTGCCCAACAGGAAAGCCACAAAGTCCAACGGCCCGAACAATACCAGGGTGTAGTAATACGTGGCCAGGGCCGCCAGCAAAAAAGCTACCGCATACAGCAAGGCCTGAGCGACAAATTTGCTGAGCAAAAACGCCCAGCGCGGCATGGGCTTGCTGAGAATGAGCGCCGCAGTGCCGCGTTCTTTTTCACCAGCCACTGCGCCCATGCCCACCAATATGGCGATGATGAACCCAAACTGGGTGATGTTTTTAATGTACTGGACGATGGCGTCGTTGATCGTGGGCTGTGGGATAAGGTCGGCGAACTGTTCCGCGCCTTCAACCATGGTTAACATTTGCGGTGTGAATTTGGCCAGCAGCGGCGACATCAGCCCAAACAGCAGAAAGACAGCCCAAATGACCAATACTCGGCGCGTGCGCCACTGCTGCAGCAGCTCTTTGCGTGTGGCTGTCATAAAGGCGCGCCATTCTTCACGCACGGCCGTTACCCGATGCGGTTGCGCCAATTCCGCCTTGTCTCGCGTCCACCATAACCAGCTTGCGCCGGGAATCAGGGCCGCAGCGAAGATCAATTCCATCTGCCAGCCCGGCACAGCCAGCGCCGACAGGTAAACGGCCGTCGTATCCACCAGTGCATGATACCCCACGCCCACCACAAAATAGAGTGGGTTTCGCCGGGCAAACGCCTGCCACACCATCATCGTTACCACCACATGCAAACTCATCGCCACCATACGTTCGATCACCGGAATCACAGCCGCCAACGGTGAGGCCAGGAAGAACGACAACTGCTGCTCCACGGCCGTCAGTTGTTCCGGCGACAGGTTCAATGTATTCAGGTCGGTGTTTTGCAGGCTGAACAGCGAACTCGCTGAGCCGGCCACCAACACGCCGCCAATCAACATCGCCTCAATGCCGCCATGCCCCAAACCCACCATGACGCCCTCGGTCCACCGATGCGCTTTGTTGAAGCGGCGCAGCAGCCCAATCGCCGCCGCCCGCGCCACGCCTTCAGACAAACCCGCCGACATACCCAGGATAACGGCCGTTTGCAGCAGTTTTGGCGCGTCGGCAGCCACCGGACCAATCACCCCCAGGTCGGTCAGCCAATTGTTGAGGGGAATGTGGTACGCCTGCGACGCGACAAAAGCCGCCGCCCCCGCACAAAACAAATACCAGGGCACGACCACGCGCCGCCGCCACCATACCGCCGCGCCCACCGGCAATAAAATCATGACAAGAACTGCAATTGTATAAGCCAGGATTAACATCATCTTTTCAACCTAAAAAACAACCAAGACCCGAAGGGTTTTTTGCCCGGTACCTCCAAGTAACCAGGGACAAAACCCTTCGGGTCTTTCCAAGGTCGCCTATGCGCTCATTTGCAAAAACACGTCTTCCAACGACGGCCGTATCCATTCATACCGCGTCAGCGCCACGCCTTGCGCCAGCACCAGCGGCAAAATTTGCTGCTTTGCCTTTTCTGGATTAGCGACAGTGATACGCACGGCCGTTGCATCCAGGTTGTCTGGCGTAACGGCCGTTACCCAATCGGCCTGCTCCAGCGCGGCAATGAGCGACGGCCGTAATCCCTCACACGCCCGGTCCAACACCAGCGCAATCACATTGGTGGCATACCGCGACAACAACTCGTCTCGTGCGGCCACCAGCAGCAGTTTGCCCTTGTGGATGATGCCCACCGTATCGCACACCCGCTCCACATCGCCCAAAATATGGCTGGACAAAAACACCGTCACGTTGCCGCGCAGCCGGTTGATCAGGTCCAAAACCTCATATCGCCCCGCCGGATCCAACGCGCTCGTCGGCTCATCCAAAAAGAGAACGGGCGGCCGGTGCAGCAGCGCCTGGGCAATGCCCAATCGCTGCCCCATCCCGCCGGAAAAACCGCCAATGCGCCGTTTCGCCGCGTCTTCCAGGTCTACCAGGGCCAGCACCTCGCCAATGCGCTGTTTGCGCGTTGGCCCATCCAGATTAAAAATCCGGCCCACATAATCCAGATATTCCAAGGGCGTCATCCAGTTATAAAACGCCGGGTCCTGAGGCAGATAGCCAAACGCGGTGCGCGCGGCGCTGTCGGAATTCGTCGTTTCCATACCTTGAATCCAGGCTGAACCGGCCGACGGCCGTGCCAGGCCAGTCATCAGGCGAATGGCTGTCGTCTTGCCAGCCCCATTTCGCCCCAAAAAGCCAAATACCGACCCGGCGGCCACTGTCAGGTCTAGCCCGGACAACGCCTGCACGTCGCCATACTGCTTACTTAAATTTTCGCAATGAATTGCCGGTTGGTTCATACTCTCCAATCTCCAGGCTCTAATCTTCACCCCGCCCGACCAAAAAATAGATAATCGGCCCGATGGTGTTGACAAAGATGATGACCAGGACCCAAATCCATTTTGGCCCACGGGCAGACGGCCGTCGCGCCAAATCTATCAACGCCGCAATCATCAAACCCAATTGTAAAATGACCAATGGCAGCAGCAGCGCCAGATTTTGTTGTACCCACTCTAAACCAGTCATGTTGTTTCCGTTCCTTTTTCGTTGACGGGATGGTTGATAAAAACAAATTTGCGTTTAGCACGGCCGTTTCCCGGTTTATTTGTCGCCAGTTTGACAAACGCCGCGTTTAAATCCGCATGTAACGTATCCATTTCAGCTAGCGAAGCATAAAAAAACAGTTCCGAATAACCCACCCGGTCAGCCAGCAGATCCAGACCGCCCGTGTCCGCCTCGGTCGTTTCCAGGTAATCGGCAAACCCCCGCATCACATTCATGATGTAAGTGGTGAAGTACTGCATGTGCTCAACGGCCGTTAAATTAGCCACGTCATCAGCATCGAGATGCAGCGGCTGCGCCAATTGGTACGTTTTCTCCTGAATCCCATTCACCAACCGCGCCTCCGTCACGGCGATTATCTCGCCGGCCAACAGCAGCTTCAGGTGGCGATAAATGGAGGATTTTGGCACATCGGGCAGTTGATCGGCCAACTCCTGGGTGGTCAAGGTCTCTCCGGCCAGCACCTGCAAAATGCGAAAGCGCACCGGATGCAATATCAGATCGGCTTTTTTCATCGCTCTTTCCTATTTTATTATCAACGTTGCGAACATTATCATTATTGATAATGTTATTCAATATAATAATGAGATATTCCCATTTTGTCAAGCAGTTGCCCGCCGTCTGGTCAGGCAACTCAGCCGGCGGCGCTGCACAGCGCTGACAAAAGAATAAGCCGGTCGTTCACCTCATCGCGGGATCAAAAAGTCTCTGGCACTGCACCAGTGCCAGAGACTTCAGGTGGCGATTATCCAAAGGATGGCCGCCGTTCAATTATGAGATGTCCAGACTGCTAACTTGCAAACCTTGCCCAGATCAACCGCCAGCAGGCTTAATCATCAATGCGCGGGCCATACCCGGCCGAAGACGATCCCCCATCACCGCTGGTCACGGTGATGGTCCCGGCGTGATGCCCCACACGGGAGACCGTCAGGGTGCAGGTGCTGGTACAGTTAACCGGACCAGCCGTATGATTGCTTTGCGAATCAACGGCCGTAATCGTCGTGGGCGAATTCACCGTCACTGTGACACTAACATTATTACCCTGACCGCCGTTGCTGCGTTCGGCCGTAACACTGGCAATGCCCCCACCGCCCCCACCCAATGAACTGCTGATCTGGCTGAATACCTCGCCAACCTGCGGCCCCAAAATGGTTAAAATGGCGATGATAACGACCGCCACTAGCATCAGGAGCAAGGCATACTCAACCAGGCCTTGCCCCTGATCTCTGCGCTTCTGCAATAATTTGTTCATGATAAAACCTCACTTAGATAAAAGTAAAAAGAGATACGGATAAAAAATGTGGGGTTAATCATAAAGTAAACCGCTACCAGATGACAATACCTCATCTGTACTAAAACAGACCAATATCAAAGTAACTCGCCAAATCGATCCCTGCATTTCTTCTCCAAATTGGTACACTTATGCCTGATCATCTTTTAACGCAACATTTTGGAGAATGGGGTATCCCAAGACCCTTTACTTCTCTGCGTTCGCCGCGCTCTGCGGTGACATTCTAAGGAGACAACAATGCCAGGAGTTATTTCTGCCGGCGGGCCGCAAACGGCCGTTGCCGGAGCCACCATCCTACAACAGGGCGGGAACGCCGTCGACGCCGCCGTTGCCGCCTCATTCGCCTCGTTTATCGCCGAAACCGGCGTGGTCCACCTGGGCGGCAGCGGCATCGCCCATATTTTCGACCCGCAAAACGGCCGTTCCTTCGTCTACGATTTCTTTTCCACCACCCCTGGGCTAGACGGCCGTCCGCCGGCCAAGATGGATTTTCAGGCCGTCACCATTGATTTCGGCGCGACCACCCAGAGTTTCCACCTGGGCCGCGCCTCCGTCGCCGTGCCCGGCAACATCGCCGGACTCTGCACCCTGGCCAGCAACCACGGCCGTCTCCCCCTGACCACCCTCCTCCAACCGGCCATCAAACTGGCCGAAGAAGGCACAGCCATCGAGCCGTTCCAGGCCGATACCTGCGACCTGCTGGCTCCGCTGTACACCCACACCGCCGGGATGCGTGAAATTTTTGCCGCCAACGGCCGTATCATCCAACCCGGCGAGCACCTCCACATCCCCCACCTGGCCGACACGCTGCGGGCGTTGGCGGCAGAAGGGGCGGATTATGCCCGAAACGGCCGTCTCGCCCAGGCCATCCTCGCCGACCAGCAAGCCCACGGCGGTCTGCTCACCGCCGCCGATTTAGCCGGTTATCAAGTGCGCCAACTACCCTCCATCCGCCTCCCCTACCGCGAATTTGAGCTGCTGCTGCCGCCGCCTAGTTCCACCGGCGGCGTCCTAACCGCCTTCACCATGAAGCTGCTCGCCGGCTTCAACGTGCGCCACCTCCGGCACGGTTCCGCCGCCCACCTCCAGTTGTTATACGAAGTGATGGCCGCCGCCAGCCGCGCACGCATCCACTGGGACCGCAGCAGCGAGTCACTGCCGGTCGACGATGCGCTGGCCCATTTCCTCAGCGACGCCTTCATCGCCCGCTACCACGACGAAATCGAAACCGCCCTGGCGGAAAAAACACCCTCCGCCGGCCCCGCCGAACCGAAAAGCGCCAACAACACCAGCCACCTCAGCGTCATTGATGGCGACGGTTTGGCCGTCAGCCTGACCACCACGGCCGGGGAATCGGCCGGATTTGTCGTGCCGGGCACAGGCTACATCCCCAACAACATGCTCGGCGAGGAAGATTTGCACCCCAACGGCTTCCACACCCGCCCCGCCGGACAGCGCCTGCCCACCATGATGACGCCCACCATCGTCCTGAAAGATGGCCAGACGCGATTAGTCCTGGGCAGCGGCGGCAGCGTACGCATTCGCAGCGCCATCTTGCAAGTGCTCAGCAATTTGCTTGATTTTCGCCTGCCGTTGCACGAGGCGGTGAACACTGCCCGCGTACACATCGAAAACGGCGTCTTGCAGTGCGAACATGGGTATGACGAAACGGCCGTCGCCGAACTCGAATCCCTGGGCTACGCGGTCAACCGCTGGCCGACCCGCAGCATCTACTTTGGCGGCGCGCACAGCGTCTCCCGCACCGACAACGGCCGTTTCGTAGCCGCCGGCGACAACCGACGAGGCGGCGCAACGGCCGTTGCCTAAATTATAGTCGCACGGAAAACACGGATTGGATGGATTTTCACGGATAAAAATCCGCGTCAGCCGTTAAATCCGGGGCAGCCGTGTATCCCTCAACAAAACACACATGGACATTCGCTCAATCACCCTGTTCAGCAATTGGAACGCCCTGCCGGACAACACAGCCGATTTTTTGGTCGCCGGCCGCGCCGCCTTCCCGTATCCGGTGCAATCCGCCCGCGCCGCCTTCCCGCCCTTTCCCGACTGGCTGCCGCTCGCCAATCTCAACGCTGCAATCTCCAATCTCCAATCTCAACTCCCCGCCCTCGGTCTCAACTATGCCAGCCTCGGCCCCGTGCAACTAGACCATGACCCCGCCTGGCTAGCAGCCATCCCGCGCATGTTGGGCCAAAGCGACGCCCTGTTTGTAACGGCCGAAATTGCCGACAGCCACGGCCGTATCTCCCCCGCCCGCTGTCACCAAATCGCCCGCATCATCCAACAGATCAGCACGCTGCAAACCAACGGCTTTGGCAATCTCTACTTCGCGGCGTTGGCCCACTGCCCACCCGGCTCACCCTTCTTCCCCGTAGCCTACCACGATGGCGGCGCGCCCGGCTTCGCCCTGGCCATCGAAGCGGCCGATCTGGCCCAAGCCGCCATCGCCGCCAGCCGCACTCTGGCCGAAGCCCGCGCCAATCTCGTCACGGCTATCGAAACGGCCGCTAACCAGATCACGGCCGTTGCCGAAGCATTGGCAGCGCAGTTCGGTCTGGCCTATCGCGGCCTCGATTTCTCCCTGGCCCCTTATCCTACCGCCGACAAAAGCCTGGCCGGGGCGCTGGAAGCCCTGGGCCTGCCCTACATCGGCGCGCATGGCAGCCTGTTCGCCGCCGGATTTGTGACCGAGGCGATTGGCCGCGCCCGCTTCCCGCGCTGCGGCTTTTCCGGCCTGATGCTGCCGGTGCTGGAAGACAGCGTGCTGGCGCAGCGCGCCGGCGACGGGCTGGTGACGGTGCAGGATTTGTTGAGCTACGCGGCCGTGTGCGGCGTGGGGCTGGACACCGTGCCGCTGCCCGGCGACGTCAGCACAGCCAGTCTGGCGGGCATTTTGCTGGATGTGGCCATGCTGGCCGCGCGCCTGGGCAAACCACTGACGGCGCGGCTCATGCCCCTGCCCGGTCTGGCAGCCGGCGACGCGGTACAGTTCGACTTCCCTTATTTTGCGCCCAGCCGCGTGATGGCCGTGTCGGGTGCTGGCGTGACTGGCTTAATGGCCGATGGAGAACGGCCGTCTCTACTGGACATCCACAAAATTAACCGCTAAAGTAGCCCTTGATGAACGATTTGCCCACCCCCACCCCAACC
Source organism: Chloroflexota bacterium (assembly GCA_017993775.1). GTDB lineage: Bacteria > Chloroflexota > Anaerolineae > Promineifilales > Promineifilaceae > Leptovillus. The sequence continues at coordinate 52,232 of JAGOMA010000013.1, forward strand.
CATTCACGCTCTCTGAAGCAGCTTCTGGCCGATTGGGCCACGGCCGTGCAGCACACCAATCACCCCCAACCACCCGCCTACCACGGCCCCGACGCGACAATCACCCACCTGACCGAAAACACCCAGGAGGTCACGCCAGGAGCCGGGTTTGTGGCGCGTGTGCGCGTTGGCAGCGACGGCCACCCGTACATCGGGCAGGCATTGGCGCGGGGCGCGAGCCTGATCCTGGCGCAGCGCCCGGCGGCCGATCTGGGGCTGGCCATTCCCGACGGCGTGGCTTATCTGAAAGTGGCCGACACTGCGGAAGCGGCGGCCTGGCTGGCCGCCGCCTGGGAAGATTTCCCTGGCCGCCAGTTGGTGATGATTGGCGTCACGGGCACGGATGGCAAAACGACGACCAGCAGTATTTTGCACAGCATCTTGCAGGCGGCCGGCCTGCGCGTGGGGCTGCTGAGTACGCTCAAAGCGGTGGTCGGCGAGAAAGAAGAACCCCTGGCGCCGCACGTCACCACGCCGGAAGCGCCGGTGGTGCAGCGTTACCTGCGCCGCATGGTGGACGCCGGTCTGACGCACTGCATTTTGGAATCGACGTCGCATGGATTGGCGCAGCATCGGGTAACGGCCGTCGACTTCGATATCGCCGTGATCACCAACATCACCCACGAACACCTGGACTACCATGGCAGCTACGAAGGCTATTTTGCCGCCAAAGCCCGCCTGTTCACCAGCCTGCTGCTGGACGATTGGGCCATCGAGACGCGCAATCCGGCCAAAAAGCAGGTGGCAAAGACGGCCGTGCTCAACCACGATGACAGCTCATTTGCCCGCTTGCAAGCCATTCCCGTGCCGCATCAGGTTAGCTATGGCCTCTCTTGCCGCGCCGATGTGACGACAAGCAGCGTCAGATACGACCCCGACCAGACCTGGTTCGACGTGCAGATTTCCTCACCGCTGGGGCGTGTAAACGGCCGTGTCCCGCCAACCGCGCACACCATCATCGTGCCTTGTGTCACCCACCTGCTGGGCGAGTTCAACCTCTACAACATTCTGGCCGCCACAGCTGCCGCTCGCGTGCTGCAAATCGCCCCAGAAGCCATCCAGGCCGGGCTGGCAGCCGTGCAGGGTGTCAGCGGGCGAATGGAACGCATCCACGGCGGGCAGCCCTTCCTGACCATCGTCGATTTTGCCCACACGCCCAACTCGTTGGAACGTTCGATTGCGGCGGCACGGCAGATGGTGGCTGAGCAGAACGGCCGTGTCCTCACCGTATTTGGCAGCGCCGGCAAACGCGACGTCGAAAAACGGCGCATGATGGCCGAAATTTCCGCCCAACACGCCGACATCACCATCCTGACAGCCGAAGACCCGCGCACCGAATCGCTGGATGACATTTTAGAGATGATGGCCTTTGGCTGCCGCAGCCAAGGCAGCGTAGAAGGCAGCACCTTCTGGCGCATGCCCGATCGCGGCGCGGCCATTTATTTCGCCCTGACCCTGGCGCGGCCACAGGATGTGGTGCTTATTTGCGGCAAAGGTCACGAGCAAACCATGTGTTTTGGCGTCACCGAATATCCCTGGGACGACCGGAAAGCCGCCCTGGCCGCCATCAAAGCCTTCCTGGCCAAAGAACCAATGCCCGACCTGGGCCTGCCGACGGGGAACGGATTGACGATTGACGATTGACAATTTACTATTCGTCTAGCAATGGAGGAAACCATGCTCTCAGAAACCATCAGCCGAATTCAACGCAACCACGGATTGGAACACGCAACCATCCACGTACTGAGCGAGAAGCACAAGAATTTCAGCGCGCAGGGAAACTCCGACCACCTGGGATTTCACCTGAACATTTACGGCAATGTGACCGAAGCGGGCGTGTTTGCCGCTGTGGAAGAGGCGTACCGGCGCATGAAGGGCGGCGAGGCCAGCCTGGCGGTGCATCCCAACTGCGGCACGGTGCTGCTAACCACAGCCACGATGGCCACTCTGGCGGCGCAAACCACGCTGGCCCTGGAACAAAGACGGCAGCGACGGCCGTCGCTGGACCTGTCTGTAATCGCCAACAGTTTACCCACGGCCGTTCTGGCCGTGGTGGTGGCGCTGATTGTGTCACGGCCGTTGGGCATTTACCTCCAGGCCCGCTACACCACCGACGGCGACCTGCGCGATTTGCAGCTCGTCAGCATCGAAAAAATCCAGCCCTCGCCCGTAACCCGGCTCTTCCAACTCTTGCTCACCGGCGGCAGCAAAGACCGCCAACCCACAGCCTACCGCATCCGCACCAGGGGATGATAAACGAGACCCCAAGGGTTTTGCCCCGCGCAGCGCGAAACAACTCCATGTAAAACCCTTGAGGCCTGGACCATTTTTCTATGTTCTACATTTTTCACGGCAAAGATACCCATGCGCAAAAAGAAATGCTGGCCGATTTGATCAGCAAATCAGGCGATCCGGCTATGCTGGATTTAAACACAACGCGCCTGGATGGTCTGGTTTCGCTTAACAATTTGCGGCATGCGTGCAGCGCCATGCCCTTCCTGGCCGATGTGCGGCTGATCCTTGTCTCCGGGCTGTTTACCGCCAAGCCAGACAAAGCCTATCTTAAGGAATTGGCCGATTATCTGCCGCAAATGCCTGAGACCACCCGGCTATTTTTTCTGGAACCCGACGAACTTTCCGGCAGCCATCCCATCCTGAAGCTGGCCGAAGCGGAGAAAACGGGGTTTGCCAAGCTGTTCAAACCGCTGGAAGGCGCGCAGTTAGATCGTTGGATTCGGCAGCAGGTGGAGGAGCGAAACGGCCGTATCGCCCCCCACGCCATCCACTTGCTTTCAATCAACATCGGCAGCAATATGGAAATTCTGGAAAACGAGATCGAAAAGCTGACGCTCTACAAAGGCGAGGCCGAAATCACCGGCGACGACGTGACCCTGATGTCGCCTTATCTGGCCGAAGCCAGCATTTTTGATCTGGTGGACGCGCTGGGAAATCGTAACAGCAAGAAAGCGTCCTTACTGCTGCAACAAAAATTCAACGAAGGGACCGATCCCTTTTACCTATTTTCCATGTTTGTGCGCCAGTTCCGGCTGCTCATTCAGGTGAAAGAAATGGTTGATGCAGGCAGCCGCGCCCAGGCCATCAGCCAGCGCTTGAAGATGCATAGTTTTGTGGCCGGCAAGCTTTACCAACAAAGCGCCCAGTTCAGCCTGCCCCAGCTTGAGCAAATTTACCGCCACCTGCTAGAAGTCGATGTGGCCGTCAAAACCGGTCGCAACGACATGGTGACGGCGCTGAACCTGCTGGTCGCGGCACTGACAGCGCCCTAGGGAAAGGAGATTGGAATTTAGAGACTGGAGACCTTCCAATCCCCAATCCCCAATCCCTAATCCCTAATCCCTAATCCCTAATCCCCATCCCCCATCTCCGGGTACGCCCACAAGCCAGGAAAGCCGCCGGTGTGCAGGAAGATCACGGTGTCGTCGGGGGTGAAACGGCCGTTTCCCACCCCATCCACCAGCCCCGCCATCGCCTTGCCCGTGTACACCGGGTCCAGCAGGATGCCTTCCGTGCGCGCCAGCAGGCGCACGGCCGTGCGCGATTCTTCCGTCAGCGCCGCATACCCTGGTCCTACGTAAGTCCCTTCAATGATGGGCACATCAACTGGCTGGAAGGAATGAGTTTCGCCTAAAGCCGCGCACAACTCACTCGCCAGACGCGCCAGACTGGCCGGAAAGGCTTTCCACAGCTTGCCCACGTCAATGCCCAGCACGCGAATCGGCGAATCGAGCAGAGCAAACCCGGCCAGCAACCCGGCCAGCGTGCCGCCGGTCCCGGCCGCCGTGATCACCGTCACCCGCGCCAAATCCAGCCCCAAAGCCACCGCCTGCTCGTGAATTTCCCGCGCCGCGTCCACGTAACCCAGGCAGCCGGTGACGGTGTGGCCGCCGACCGGCATAAAATACGCGCCCGGTCCCACCAACGCCGCCGAGACCCATCGCACCAGCCGGTTGGTGGCTTCCAACGTCATCGAGGCCGCCCCGCCGCCGCCAAAGGGGATGAAGTGCAATTTCGCGCCGAGGAGCGCATCGAGCAAGAGATTGCCCTGGAGGGTGGACGGCCGTTTCTCAAAAAAGAACAGGTGGGCTTCCAACCCCAGACGAGCGCAGGCGGCGGCCGTCATGCGGGCGTGGTTGGATTGCAGCCCGCCGTAGGTGATGACTTTCCGTTGGCCCCGGGTCAACACCTCGGCCATCAAAAAAGCCAGTTTGCGCCCTTTGTTGCCGCCGAAGGCCGGCCCGATGGTGTCGTCGCGCTTGATCCAGAGAGATGGACCGCCCAAGACGGCCGTCAGCCGGGGCAGAGGTTCCAGGGGTGTGGGCAACTGCGCCAATGGCAGGCGGGGGAATTGGGTCAGGCGGTCTTGCAGTTGGGCCGGAAGCATGGGCAATTGTCAATGGGGATCCGTCAATTGTCAATTTTGCATGGGGGCAATTTGGCCCGTTTAAAAAGCAGGGGCAGGACACCGCCCGATGTCCTGCCCCACAAAAGGACTTAACCACTATCTGATGAGCGAGATCAGATGGGTAACAGGGAAAGGCTCCTACCGCACCCAGAGACGCCGGGTCGGCGTGTAGATGGAATCTAAAAGCAAGCTGTAACCCCGCCGCTGCGCAATATCATCGGCCGTTACCAACATTACGTTGGTAAGCGAATGCAACGTGGCAAACAGGGGTGATGGCAGATCTTTCACCGCCTGGGTCAGATACCCGTCCAGAGCCAGGAGGTACGAGCGCAGCGCCGCCGAATTAGAGGCCACCACGACAAGCAAATTCAGGGTGGGGTCCAGCGGCACGGCCGTTTCCGTTTGCGCGTCCGGATTCAGATTCGGATCGAAATAATGCACGGCCTGAACATGTTCATCCACAGCGCCGATCGCCTTGGCCAGACCAACAGCCAGATGGAATTTAAAGTATTCCACAAAATCAGGCCGCGCCATCAGCAGCGGCAGGTCATAAGCGCGATAGGGCAGGGTCATCTTATGGCGCGCCTGGTCCAAGGCGGCGTCGCACAGTTGTTCGGCGGTGATGGGCAGACTGGCAAATTGGGTATCGGGTAAAATGTTTTCTTCGACCAGTGCAGTTCGGGTCATGGGTAATAATCTCCTTGCGAATATGGGAAATAGTGGGCCTGGGTCATACATAGGCAGCACTGTAGCATAACGGCCGTCAAAAACGCATAGAAAAACGGCCGTCGCCCATGAAAATTGTATGAAAATTGGCAGCTTACGGGGATTAGCCGGGGCAATCCAACATATAACCCACACCCGGCACGGTGACGATGAGGGTCGGGTTGGCCGGGTCTGGCTCCAGCTTGCGGCGCAAATAGCGAATGTAAGCCCGCAGGTAATCGAGGTCGTCGCGGTATTCTGGCCCCCACACGGCCGTCAACAACTGTTCATGCAGCAGCACCTGATTCTGATGCCTGGCCAGTTCGTACAGGAGGTTGTATTCCGTGCGCGTCAGGTGTACGTTGTCACCGGCCACGGCCACCCGCCGCCGCGCCAGATCCATGCGCAGCGGACCGCACACAATTTCTGCGTCGGCCGCGTCTCCCTCCTCACGATGGGCGCGCTTTAGCACGGCGCGCACCCGCGCCAACAATTCGCGGGAGCTGAAGGGTTTGGTCACGTAATCGTCGGCCCCGGCGTCAAAACCACGCAGGATGTCCGATTCCTGCACCTTGGCCGTTAGCAAGATGATGGGTACGTCGGAAAATTCGCGCACGCGGCGGGCGACGCCAAAGCCGTCCAGGTCGCTGGTCAGCACGATGTCGAGGAGGATGAGGTCGGGTTGGGACACGGCCGTTAACCGCACCGCCTCCTCGCCATCCCCCGTTGTCAGCACCGCAAACCCGGTCGCCATCATCACCTCACGCACCAGGCGCACAAGTTTTGGCTCATCTTCCACAATCAAAATCGTTTGCTTTTGCATCATCACGTCCCTCCCCATTCCCGCAGCGGGATAGAAAAATGAAGCGTCGTCCCCTCGCCTACGGCGCTGTCGGCCCAGATACGGCCGCCATGGGCTTCCACGATGGCCCGCGACACCGGCAAGCCCAACCCTGTGCCGGGCACATGGTAGCCGGTCGGCGCCTTCACGCGGAAATACTTGTCGAACAGCGGAATCAGGTCCTCAGGCGAAATGCCCACGCCCTGATCGGCCACGCTCACCACCACATCCTCGACGCGTACCTTGCCGCTGATAACCACCAGCCCGCCATCGGGCGAGTATTTGATGGCGTTGTCTAAAATATTGCGGATGACCTGCTTCATGCGCTGCGGGTCTGCGTCGACAATGGGAAATTGCGCCGGAAAATCCAGCACAAAACGATGTTTACGCGACTGCCGCTGCATTTCTTCCATAATTTCCTGGGCCATGTGCGGCAAGCGCACCGGTTGAAGCTCAATCTCCAGCTGCCCCACGTCAATGAGCGACGAATCGAGGATCTGAGCGATCATGCCTTCCAGATTGTCGCATTCCGCTTCGATAAGCTGTAAAAATTCGCGGCTCTTTTCCGGCGCCCAGGTGACCTCTTCTAGAAGTAAGGCGGTGGCGTACCCTTTGATGGCCGCCAGCGGCGTGCGCAGTTCATGGGACAGGGTGGCTAAAATTTCGGTGCGCAGGCGGTTGGCTTCGTGGGCTTCGCGGCTGGCAGCGGCGGCCGCATCCAGACGCACGCGGTCAATCTCCAGCCCAACCAGATCGGCCAGGGCCTGTACGAAGGGCACGTCGCCGGACGAGAAGGTAAGCGGACCGCGCAGGGTTTCCAGCACCAGGACGCCGTATTTCTGCGGACCGGCGGTGATGGGCGCGGCGATAAGGCTGTGGGGCAGCATGTCGCTGCCATAGGCGCGGCTCATGGCCAGTTGATTGGCCGGACGCAAGCTGCTTTTTTCGGCGGCTACGGCCGTTTCCGTGCCCAGCAGCCGCGCCTTATTTTCCGTAAACACCCGGCCGGTCACCGATTCCCCCGGCTCCAGGCGCATCGCCAGCACCGCCTCGCGGTCTTGCAGCGCCGGTCCCCACACCGCCTGTGGCTGAAACACCTGCGCCTGCGGATCCCACAACAAAATCACGCCAAATTCGGCCGGTTCCAGCAGATCGGTAATCTTCTCAATCACCGATTGCAAGAGCTGCGGCAGGTCTAGCTGGGCGGTTAACACCTCGGCCACCTCGATGATGGCGCGCAGTTTGTTGTTCAACAGGTCATTGGTCGGATTGGAGATCATAGGCGCTCTGGATGTGGGCCGCCAGCCGTTTGGCCAGGGCGATGATGGTCAGCACGGTCGGTCGGGCCAGGGCTTCCGGGAAGACGCTGGCGTCGCAGACGTACAAATTCTTGATTTCGGTTTGCAGGTTGGTATCCAGCATGGTCCCCAGGCGTACGGTGCCGCTGGGATGGGTGCCGCGAATAGGCGTGGTAAAAATCGTGTCGGGGTCGCAGCCGGCCTGGCGCAAAATCTGCCCGGCGACAGCTTCGGCGCGGGCCAGGCGCTGCCGGTCGTGGGGCGTGAGACCTTTGTGGATACGGCCGTCTACCCCCACTCCGCCGCTGATTTCATCTTTCAACTTGATCATCACGCCATAGGTGCGCCCCCAGCGATGCCAGGTCAGCGGGTAAGCCGGGCCTTTCAGGGCCATGATGATGGGGTAGAGCAGCCACGGGTCGATAAGCGTGGAAAACAGCACGCCCAGGTCATCGTCGGCGTAACTCCAGGTCATAGGCGGTTCCGTGCCGTTGCCTTTTTCCGGCGCGTAGCCGTAGACCATGACGGTGGTGTCCATGGTCATGCCCTGCCCGGCGGCGGGCAGGCCGCTGCGCTGCAAAATGCGCGGCGTGCCAATGCCCCCGGCGGCCAGGATGACGATGGGGGCGTGGATGGCAAACGGCCGTCCGCCCACCTTGCCCGCCACCCCCATCACCACGCCATCTTCGTGCAGCACCTGCTCCACCCGCGCCCCGGTCCATAAATCCAGCCCGTCGGCCACCGCCTGATCCACAAATTCGGCGGCGTTCCACTTCGCGCCGCAGCGGCAGCCCAACATGCAGGTGGCCTGGCAGTGGAACTGCGGCGCGCGCGCCGGGGACATGAACTTATCCTGCGGCTGCCAATCCATGCCCAATTCGGCGGCGGCGGCGGCGATGCGGGTGGAAGCCGCGCCGCGCAGCTCGGCGGGCAGCGGGGCAATGAGTAGTTCGTCGCTGGTTTCGTTGGCGTAGGGGTGGAGGTTGATGCCGTACTTGGCCTGCCAAAAGGGCAACGGCCGTGCCGCGCAGCCGCAGTACATGCTCGTCGCCCCGCCCAGCATGAGCGGGCGGATGATGTTCAGCCCTTCGGTGGTGAAGAGCAGCGACCGGCGGTCGCTGTAGAGCATTGCGCCGGGATACGTGCCGTATAGAGGGCTGCCGCGCCAATCGCGCCCGCGCTCCAGCAGCGTCACGCCCAACCCGGCGTTGGCCCGCGCCAACTGCCGCGCCACGGTGGCCCCGCCCGGCCCGGAGCCGATAATCACCACGTCGGTTTGTTTGCTCTGCGTCATGGGTCTATTTTAGCACAACGGGCAAGCGGGGCGGGCCGCGAACGGCCGTTACTCATCCGTCGCCGATGGGAACAAGATGCACAGGGTATCAAACGGCAGTTGGGTGCTGATATATTCCTCGCCGTTGACCACGGCTTTAACGGCGTAGGGCTGGCCAAGCAGGGGGTTGGGAAATTGGGCGGTGCAGAGGAGACGGCCGTCACGCACAGCACACGCCCCTTCCTGCCACGCCCCATCCAGCCAATACACCAGGGCCACGTCGGCCAGGCGCGTGCCGTCTGGCACAGTGACGGCAAAATCCACCGGCGTGACAACCGGCTCGCCCTGGCATTCATCAGCCAGCGGATCGGTCATAATCAGCGGCCCTTGCTGGTCGACGTTTACCAGCGGGTACGGGTCGCCGGTGGTCAGATCGGGAGAGGCCACGGCCGTTAGTCCGCGCAAATCAGGCAGCGGGCAGCCCACCTCGTCGGTCGCCACGGTGAAATCCAGGTCCAGTCGATTGGCCCCATCGCCAGTCAGCGAGCGCATTTGCGTGCCGTAACGCAGGTCTACTTCAAACGGCCGCCAGTCATAGCTGATCACGCCGTCTGTGACCAACGGGCCGCTGTAAGCCGGCAGCCCTTCGACGATCAACCGGTAACTGCCTGATGTGTCCAGCGGCAGGCGGAACGTCTGGCAGCCGTTGGCGTCGGCCTCGCAGGCCAGGGTTTGGCGATAATTGGTGGGCGTCACGGCCGTTATCGCCACCCCTTCTTCCCCTACCGGCGATTGCACCCGGATGGTCAGCGGGTCGGGCGTGGTGGGACAGATGGCCAGGGCCAGTTGCAAAGTGACCGCTTGGGTGGTTGCTTCACAGGCTTCCGGGAAGGTCGCAGGCACGATGACGGCCGTTTCTCCCGTTTGGTAGCCCGGTTTTTCGGCGCGGATCTCATAGCCGCCGCCGCCGCCAGGGATGAGGGCACGGCCGTTTACCCGCTCCGGCAAATCTTGCCAGCCGCCGCCGTTGACGCGGTAACTGACCTGCACCCGGTCCAGGGCGGCGTTGTTTTCATCGAGGAGGGTGAGGGCGACGGCCGTTTGGCCGGCATCGTCGCAAGGGACAGGCGTGGGCGTGGGTGCGGCGGCGCAGGCGGCCAGCCAGCCGACCAGCAGCAAAACGAGCAGGGAAACGTATGGGGACACTTTCATCGACGGTATCTTCCTCGTTACGAATTTGCCAAGATTGGTCCAATCTGGCCTGATTGACTGACAAATCTCAGAATTTTACCGCGGAGAGCGCAGAGAACGCGGAGGTTTTCTCTGGTACAAACTCCGCGTTGTTCGCGTTCTCCGCGGTTAGACAAGTTTTGTCAGTCAATCAGCCAATCTGAGGACTCAATTGTAGCCAGACCTGACAGGTTTGGGAAAACCTGTCAGGTCTGACCCATCTACGCTAAAATCAGGCGGTATGAAGCGCTCCTTTTCCTGTTATGTAATTTTAATTGGGCTGCTGACGGCCGTCTGGCTGCTGATTGGCTGCCGCCCTACCACGGTCACGGTCTTACCCACGGTGGCGGCGACGGCCGTTGTCCAAATCGCCACGCCCGCCGCCCCGGCCGACCAACAGCCCATCACCCTGCCCCCCACCAACACCGCCCAACCAACCAAGCCACCCAACCAACCTATCCAACCAACCACCACCCTGCCGCCCACATTTACGCCACAGCCCACCCCAACGCCGCGGCCGACGATACGGCCGTTTGCCACCATGCAGGCCACCCCGCCAACGGCCGTGCCCAGCCCCATGCCCCCCTTCCCCAAAAGCGAGGCCATCACCAACATCGTCCTGGTGGGCAACGACGTGGCCGAACCGCAAGGCGGCCGCACCGACAGCATCATCCTGGTATCCATCAACCGCGAGACAAAAACAGCCACCATGCTCTCGCTGCCGCGCGATTTGTATGTGGTGATTCCCGGCTGGCAAATGACCAAAATCAACCTGGCCCTGCCCCACGGCCACGGCGTCGATTACCCCGGCGCAGGCGGCGGCCTGCTGAAAGATACCATCGAATACAACCTGGGCATCCCGGTCGATTATTACGCGCGCATCGGCTTTGACGGCTTCAAAAGCGTCGTCGACGCCGTGGGCGGCGTGGAGGTGGTGGTTACTTGCGCCCTGCGCGACTGGCGGCTCAAGTCGCCAGAATCAGACCAGACAGTCGAGGAAAATTGGGAGCAGTTTACCCTGGAACCGGGCGTTTATGCGATGGATGGCGACCTGGCGCTCTGGTATGCACGTTCGCGGCGCACCACCAACGATTTTGAGCGCGGCCGGCGGCAGCAGCAGGTGCTGCGGGCCATCTTTGATCGCGGCCTGGACCAAAATATCATCGCCGACATCCCCGATTTGTGGCGCGTGTATCGGGAGGCGGTAGAAACGGACCTGACGCTGCCGGTGGTACTGGAACTGGCCGCCCTGGCCCCGGCCGTGCGCGAGAACGGCGTTCAGCATTTGGCCATCGCCGGGGATGCGGTGCAGTCGTGGCAGGAACCGGGGACAGGTTGGTCGACGCAGTTGTTAAGGCCGGAAACGGCCGTGCCCATTCTGCGCCGGGTCATGCAGCCGCCCGCCCTCAACCGCGCCACCCGCCCGCCCATCGTCGTAGAAATCGTCACCGACAACGAAGACCTATACCGGCAAATGGCTGAAAATTTGTCCTGGTATGGCTTTGTGCCGCGCTTTAAGCCCACAAACGACCCGCCACCGGCCCACACGCGCATCGACTACTTCGGTCCGAATTTCAAGGGGTCGTACAGCGAACTGTTGAGCTGGCTGTTCAAACAAAGGGCAACGGCCGTTAACCTGACTCCCGACGCAGCCAGCAGCGCCAACTACCGCGTCACTTTGGGCTACGACGCCGACCCCTGCCTGCCCTCTTTTGTGGCCCCGGTTGGGGAAAATCCTTAAATCGTTCGTTGTGAACATTCTTCGTCACATTATCATGTAAAACAAAATAGAATTTCAGGAGGCTTTGATGACTAATCCGCAAACAGCTTTACGTGTACAACTGGAAGAAAGCCGGCGAGAGCTACTGCGTGTGTTGGCTGGGTTGAGCGAGGCGGAGTGGGAAACGGCCGTTTACGCCGAAGGAACCACCTGGCAGGTTATCGACCTGCTGCGCCATCTGACCGACGCCGAAAATGGCATGATCACATTGATGGCTCGCATCCGCGACGGCGGTGAAGGCGTGCCGGAAGATTTCGATCTGGATCGCTGGAATGCCAGCCGCATCAAAAAAATCCAGGCCAAAACAACCATCGAGTTATTCACCGACATGGCGCAAAATCGCGCCAATTTGCTGGCATTTATGGATTCGTTGGGCGAGGCGGATTGGGCGAAAAAGGGGCGGCACGGCAGCGGCAGCATCATGAGCATTCAGGAAATCTGCCAGATTATTGCCGACCACGAACACCTGCACACCCGCGACATGCGGCAGGCGCTGGGCAAATAGGCAAAAAAAAGGAGATGCCTTGTAAGCGGGCGCTTACAAGTGCATCTCTCGGGGGGGGAGCCAAATACATTGTAGCATATTCTTTATTTAATGCAAATTTATAATGTTAATTTGTTAAATCCTCATGGGATAGATTTTTCCCCCGGCTTTTTCCCGCTTTCTTCGGATGTCGGAAGGGCGACATTTTCCAGATAACCTCAGCGAGCGGGCAAGTCATTTCGATTATGCTGCAAAAAAAATCCTGGCGGACGGGACATGAGTTTGCTTAAATTCTGGTGATTTTTCATACGCCAATCTTTCTGAATTGCGCACTGTGGGGTATAACAAGCTTTAGACGCCGAGTACATTTACCGGCGAGTTGTCAGATCTAAAAAAGTTGAGGGAATACTATGACACAAACAAATCAGGGATTGGGCATGATGGTTTATTTGGATATGGATTATGAAACGGCCGTGGAAAAAGTCACCGCCGCCTTAAAAGACGAAGGGTTTGGGGTGCTGACCGAAATTGACGTCAAAGCAACGCTCAAAAAGAAACTGGATGTCGATTTTCGCCCTTACAAAATCCTGGGCGCATGCAATCCCCCCCTGGCCCACAAAGCGCTGACGCTGTCCCCGGAGATCGGGCTGCTGCTGCCATGTAACGTGACGGTGTCGGAGGAGGAGAACGGCCGTATCCTCGTCCACCTCATCAACCCCGAAGTCATGCTCGGCATGGTAGACATCCCCGAACTCGCCGATGTCGCCTGCGACGCCAAAGAACGCTTCGAGCGCGTAGCCGCCGCCCTGGCATAAAAAAGACCTGACAGATTTTCTGCTGTCAGGTCTTAAACGTTCAACTAAAAACATCAAGCCGCCGCTTCTGGCAAAGGCGGCGGTTCATTCATCAACCGCTCAAACGTCTCCCGATCCAACGTTTCCACATCCAGCAGCGTATTGGCCAAAGCCACCAGGCTTTCACGATTTTTACGAATAATCTCCAACGCCCGCTCATAATTCCGCTGCAAAATTCGCCGAATTTCGGTGTCAATCGTCTGCGCCGCATCTTCGCTGTAATCGCGATCGCCGCCCAGGCCCCACTCCTGGCCTAAAAATGGATTATTGCGCTGGCTGCCATACGTAGGCAGCCCCAGCGAAGCCGACATGCCATACTGCGTCACCATCGCCCGCGCCAGCCGTGTGGCCTGCTGCAAATCATTCGACGCACCTGTAGTAATGCGGCCAAAGAAAACCTCTTCAGAGGCGCGTCCACCCAAAGCCATCGTAATCTGGTCTTCCAAAAACTCGCGGCTGTGGACCATGCGGTCTTCCGGCAAAGGCATCACATACCCGCCAGCTCGCCCGCGAGGCACAATGGTAATTTTCTGCACCGGATCGGTGTACACCAGATTAAAACTCACCACCGCATGACCCGCTTCGTGATAAGCGACTGTTTTCTTGTCATCTTCGCTCATGACCCGGCTTTTACGCTCCGGACCCATAACCACCCGGTCAAAAGCATCCTGAAACTCCAGCAAACCCAGGGTCTTTTTGTTACGGCGGGCCGTAAAAATGGCCGCTTCGTTGATTAAATTAGCCAGGTCTGCGCCAGAAAAACCAGCCGTAAGCCGCGCCAAGTCCGAAAAAGAAACATCCGGGGCAATTGGCTTGCCGCGTGCATGTACGTTCAGGATCGCTTCACGCCCGGTCAGGTCCGGCAAATCGACAAACACCTTGCGGTCAAATCGACCGGGACGCAATAACGCCGGATCTAAAATATCGGCGCGGTTGGTAGCGGCGATCACAATGATGTTGGTCTGATTGTCGAACCCATCCATTTCGACCAGAATCTGGTTAAGGGTTTGTTCGCGTTCATCGTTGCCGCCGCCCATGCCTGCGCCGCGCTGACGGCCGACCGCGTCGATTTCATCCACAAAAACGATGGAAGGCGCTACTTGTTTCGCCTTGTCGAATAAATCGCGCACGCGGCTGGCGCCCACGCCGACAAACATTTCCACAAATTCCGAGCCGGAAATATGGAAGAAGGGCACACCAGCCTCGCCGGCGACGGCGCGAGCCAGGAGGGTTTTGCCGGTTCCGGGCGGGCCAACCATCAGCACGCCTTTGGGAATACGCGCGCCAACCTGGATGAAGCTTTCCGGTTCGCGCAAGAATTTAATCACTTCAACCAGTTCAAGTTTGGCTTCATCGGCTCCGGCGACATCGCCGAAGGTGACGGTGGGGCGCTCGGCATCGTTCAAGTTTTTAGCGCGGCTGCGGCCAAAACCAAAGATATTGTTGCCGCCGCCGCCTTGCGACTGCCGAAAACCACGCGAAAAGAACCATATCAGCAGCAGCAGCGGGCCAATGATCATGGCCAGGTTAAACAGATTGTTCCAGGTGGAGCGATCGACCACGATGAGAGTGACGTTGTTTTCGGCCAGTACTTGTTGGGTCACGCCAAAGTAGCTGAGGGTTCCATCGAGGCTGCCGCCGGGATCTAGGGTGGTGGCAACTTCGGTACCGTTGGTCATCATGAGGCGAATTTGGTCGCCGGTGACGTTGATGGTGTCTACTTTGCCGGTAGCGATGAGGTTCATGGCTTCCGGCAGGCTAACCTGCTCTGGGCCCTGGAAACGGCCGCTTAACCACAACTGCATCCCCAAGATAATGGCCAGAATACCGATAATCCACACCCACACCGGGATACCGGGGCGGCTTTGTTTGGGTTGTTCATTCATAATTTTAGTGTCCGGAAAATGTTTTGCTTGTCCTGAGAATTATCGCCTATTCAGGTGGCATTCGCACGTACCTTCCGCTACTTCTAATGTTTAATCTATGAAAAAGGCCCGAATGTTAAGAAATCCGGGCCTTTTTTAGCAGGATGCGACAGGATTTGCAGGCGGTGAATCAGGCGGATCGCACGGCCGTGCGCTTTTTCTGCGGCAGCTGCATCGGCAGTTTCGTGCGGCGAACGCCATCAAACTGATACAGGGCATTGGCGACAGCGCCGGCCGTAGGAACCAGACCAATTTCGCCAACACCTTTGGCCCCGTATGGACCATAGGGGTCCGGCACTTCTACGCCGATGATTTCCATTTCGGGCATTTCTTTGGCGCGGAGGATGCCCATCTGGCGCAGGCGGGTGGATTTGGGACGGCCGTTCGCCATCACCAACTCTTCACTGATCGCATATCCCAGACCCATGTGCAGCGACCCTTCCAACTGCCCTTCAAACAGAGTCGGGTTAAAAATTTTGCCGGCGTCGTGGGCAGCCGTAATCTTTTTCACCTGCCCATCGTCATCCAAAATCACCAACTGCGTGGCATAGCTGTAGGAGTAATGCGTATACACCTTCTCGACCATGGCGCCTGGCTTTGTGGTCCAATCCACCACCCACTCGCCACGATACGTGTTGCCCACCAATTCCGCCAGCGCATGGGTCTTCAAATCTTCTTTCAACTGCTTGCAGGCATCGATGAGCGCATTGCCCACCAACGACGTGGCCCGCGAGGCCGTCGTCATGCCTGCTTCTTGATTGGCGGCCGTGTCGATAACGACCTCAATCAGGCGCGGGTCGATGCCAGTTTCCGTGGCTACCACCTGCTGAGCGACGGTGTTCACGCCCTGCCCCATCTCGGTCCAACCGTGGTCCACAATCACTCTATCCGGCGCGGCAATGGTCACCTGGGCCGACGAGGCATCGGGCATGCCGTTGCCAATGCCTGTGTTTTTCAGGCCGCAGGCCAGCCCCGCATATTTGGCGGCGTAAAATTCATCTTTCACGGCCAACAGCGTCGCCCGCGCCCCGGCTCCCGCTTCAATGACCTGGCCGGTGGCCGTCATGTTGCCGTCTTGCAGGGCGTTGTCGTAGCGGAACTGCCAGCGGTCGAAGCCGCCCTGTTCGCACAGATCGTCGATCAAACTTTCCAGGCCAAAGATGGCCTGATTCACGCCAAAGCCGCGCATTGCCCCGCAAGGCACGTTGTTGGTGTAGACGGCGATAGCTTCGACATCGGTGACAGGCACGTTGTAGGCTCCGGTGGCGTGACCGGCCGAGCGTTCTAATACCTTCATGCCAACGGAGGCATAGGCGCCGGTATCGCCCAGGAACTTTACGCGCACAAAGGTAAGCATCCCGGCGGCGTCGCAGCCGATTTCGTAATCCATCCAGATGGGATGGCGTTTGGGATGCATCATGATCGATTCATCACGGGTGAGGCGCACTTTGACGGGAACGTTAAGCAGATAGGCCATCAGGGCGGCATGTCCTTGCACGGTCAAATCTTCTTTGCCGCCGAAGCCGCCGCCATTGGGAACCATAATCACGCGCACTTTTTCGAGCGGCAGGCCCAATAATTTGGCGATCTGGATGCGATCATCGTAGACGCCCTGCCCCTGAGACAACATTTCCAGGCCATCGTTGGCAGGATAGGCGATGGCGGCTTCGGTTTCCATGAAACCGTGTTCGATCCATTGGGTTTCAAATTCGCTTTGGGCGATGTAGGCCGATTTGGCCCGCGCTTCGTCTACGCTGCCGCGGCTGGTGTAACTGCGCGACAGTTTGTTGCCGTTTTCGTGGATGCGTGGCACGTCGGGTTGCAAAGCTTTGTGCATGTCGATGAGCGGTTCCAGCACCTCGTACTCTACCTTGATGAGTTCTACCGCCTGGCGGGCGATTTTTTCTGATTGGGCCACGACGCCGGCGAGGACATCGCCGATATAGCGCGTGGTTTCGCCGATGGCGACCATCAGCGGCCAATCCTGGCGAATGAGGCCGATGATGCGGTCGCCGGGGATGTCTACGGCCGTTACCACCCGCACCACACCGGCCATTTTCTCGGCTTCACGGGTGTCGATGGACAATACCCGGGCACGCGGATGGTCGCTGAAGCGCAGCGCGCCATACACCATGCCTTCCAACTTGATATCATCGACATATTTGTGGCGACCCAGGACGAGGTCTTGGGCTTTGTATTTGGGCAGGCGGGAACCGACACGGCCGTTTCCGTTTGGCGGTGCAATCTCTTCTTCTTTACGAATGGCGGCGGCCGCATACTCCACCGCGTCGATAATCTTTTTATAGCCGGTGCAGCGGCACAAATGGGGCGTAAGGGCTTTGGCGATATCTTCGCGGCTGGGTTCCGGGTTTTTGTTGATGAGCGCATTGGACTGCATGACAATGCCGGGGATGCAAAAGCCGCACTGCACGCCGCCCTTTTCCACAAATGCGTTCGCGTAAACCTTTTGCCGGTATTCGCCCAGGCCATCGGTGGTGGTTATCTGACCATCCGCAGCCTTTTGCATGGTGGTTACACATGACAAGACTGCCTTGCCATTCAAATCAACCGCGCAGCAGCCGCACGCAGCCTGGGGCGCGCAGCCATCTTTTGGTGTGGTGATTCCTTCGTGTTCGCGGAGATAAGTGAGGAGCGGCAGTTCGGGGTCTCCTTCGTAGACCCGAAGCTGTCCATTAAGCCAAAATTCCATGCGAGTCCTCCATTGACGTCAATTTCCCCAGGTAAGAGCTGGCAGCCGAATGGCACGGGGGGTGTTAACAATCAAGTGTGAATGGTTGATTGTTCCATTCGTCTCGCCAAGTACGCCAGCCAAAACAAGTCCACAAATTCCGGCGTGACTATCAATAGCGGATATGGAACTACTTTCTACCGCATGGGCGGCAAAGCAGTTTTTTTGAGGTTCGGTGGTCAATGTACGACCAATTCGTCTATGATAACATAAGGAACGGATGGTGGTAGAGGGAAACGGCCGTTTTATAGTAAATAGCACATTTGTCACATTCGATTTATGACATTCTACATAACGGCAGCTTATCAATCTTAAAGTATATTTACAATTGCTTGTTATCTGTTTTTCCAGATAATACAGCAAAACCGAAAAGTAAGTACACACAAAAGTCTTAAACAGATGAGACACCACTTCCTTTTCACCTTATCAAACGGATCGTAGGTAAACACCGGCACTCACCGGCGTTACCCCAACGAGGCATTGCGTGCAGAAATCAAAGTTGAACCGACAATTCTTTGATCGACTCATTGATACACTCATGCCTGTTTTTGCCGTGCTGGCGGCTTTTGCCGTTGGCGCAGTCATTTTACTCCTGCAAGGTGTCAACCCCCTCGAGGCCTACCAATCAATGATTGTCGGCGCGTTTGGCAGCAAAAATGGTCTGTCTGACACGCTGGTAAAAGCCACCCCACTCCTTTTGGTGGGCCTCGGCATTGCCATTGCGTTTCGCGGCGGCGTTATTAACATCGGCGCGGAAGGGCAAATCATCATGGGTTCCCTCTTCACCACCTGGGTAGGACTGCAGCTGGGCAATCAGGTTTCGGGCGTCATCGTGATTATCATTGGTTTGCTGGCCGGCGCATTCATGGGCGGCATCTGGGGAGCAATTCCCGGTTATTTGAAAGCGCAGTTGGGGGTGAACGAAATCCTCAGCACCATCATGCTCAACCAGATCGCCATTCAGATTGGATATTACTTGCTGCGCGGTCCGATGATGGACCCGGCCGAGATCGCCGCCGGAACCAACATCCCCCACTCCGCCCGCCTCATCAAAGACATCGACATGCCCCGCTTCACAGACATCGCACAATCGCTGGGATTTACGCAGTCGGCCAAAGATTTGAACCTGCAAGGGTTTTTAGGTGAAGTTTACGGCGTGCTGACAGAGCCAACGCGGCTGCACAGCGGCTTTATTTTTGCCATCATTATGGCGATTGTGGTGTACATTTTTCTCTGGCGTACAACAATTGGCTATCGGATCCGCGCCGTGGGGTTAAATCGCCACGCATCACGATATGCCGGCATGAATGTGAAACGTACGATGGTCCTGTCGATGACTTTGAGCGGCGCGTTTGCTGGCTTGGCTGGGGCTGTGGAGATTTTAGGGCTGCACCACCGCATGTTTGAGCCTACGGCCGTTTCCGCTGGTTATGGCTTCTCTGGCATTGTGGCCGCGTTGTTTGGCAAATTGCACCCGCTGGGCATCATCCCATCGTCGATCTTGTTTGGCGGCCTGCTGGTCGGCGGCGACAAGATGCAGCGCGCCATGCAGGTGCCCCAAGTACTCATCACCGCGATTCTTGGGCTGGTGGTGCTCTTTGTGGTCAGCACCGATTATGTGGTCCGCAGGCGGCAAAACCGGCGGGTTGATACCAATTTACGCGGCGAACAACCTGTGGAAGAAACGGCCGTGTCCGCCACCGCCCCGGAGGTCACCCCATGAGCGAAAACCTCACCCTGTTAGCCATCGTCCTGGGCATTCTGCACTCCGGCATCCGGCTGGCAACCCCCTACCTCTACGCCGCCATCGGCGAAACCTTCGCCCAGCGCTCCGGCGTCCTCAACCTGGGCGTGGAAGGCATCATGCTTATGGGCGCATTTTTCGGCTTTTACGCCACCTTCCAAACCGGCAATCCCTGGATTGGCCTGGTCGCCGCCGCCCTGACCGGCAGTTTAATGGGCCTGCTCATGGCCGTAGTCAGCATCACCTTCCAGGCCGAGCAAGGGATCAGCGGCATCGGCCTCTACATGTTTGGTTTGGGCATTTCCAGCCTGCTGTTCAAAACTATGTTAGGCACAGTCGAAGGAGTCCAGGGATTCCGCGAACTCCATTTTTGCATTACCAGCAGCTTTTGCCTGGCGGACATTCCGGTCTTGGGCGATGTGTTCTTCAGCCACAGTTTGCTCACCTACGGCGCTTATGCCCTTGTCCCCATCGCCACCTACGTCCTCAACAAAACCACCTGGGGGCTGAAGGTACGTTCTGTCGGCCAAAACCCGGAGGCCGCCGACTCTCTGGGCGTCAGCGTGACAGGTATTCGCTACACGTCCGTCATTCTGGGCGCGTCTCTGGCCGGTATTGCCGGCGCATCGCTGTCCATCTCTCTGCTGAACATTTTTCAAGAAAACATGACCAACGGCATCGGGTTTATCGCCGTAGCCCTGGTGTATTTTGGCAGTTGGACGCCTCTGGGCGTGATGCTTGGCGCGCTGCTGTTCAGTTCCATCAACGCCTTGCAATTATGGGTGCAAGTCCTGAATTTGCCCATCCCTTCGGACGTCGCCGTGATGCTGCCTTACCTGCTCACCATTGTCGCACTGGCCATTCCATTCCGGCGCTCCTTGCAGCCGGCAGCGCTCACCAAGCCGTTCTCACGCGGCGAAAATTAGGTATTCAGGTTACGCAGCCACTCTGATAAAACCCCTAATGGTTTTACGACATTCCAGAGGGCAAACTAACCAAACAAACCCTTAGGGTTTTAGGCGCGTCACATCAATTAGTTAGTAACCAGTTGGTGGTTGTCATGAGATGGGTCATCTCCACACAATCATCCACTGTTATCTATATACTTTGACAGAATGGAGAAGAAAATGAACAAAAAATTGTGGTTATTATTGATGACGCTGGTGCTGGCTCTGGCCCTGGCAGCTTGCGGCGGCGGCGAAGTTACTGAAACGGCCGTGCCCGAAGTAGCACCCACCGAGGCAGCCGCACCCACCGAAGCCCCAGCAGTCGCGCCCACGGAAGAAGCAGTCTCTGATGTTTCCGCCGAGGCCGACACATCCGGCATCGAGGCCATTCGCATCGCCATCGTCATGCCCAGCACGGTCACAGACCTTGCCTGGAGCCAATCGATGTACGATGCCCTGGTGCGTATCCAAGAGCAGGCAGGGGGTCCGGATGTCGTGGAAATCGCCTACACAGAAAACATGTTCAACGTGACCGACGCCGCGTCAGCCATCCGCGATTATGCGGACAATGGCTACAACCTCGTCATTGCTCACGGCACGCAATATGGAACCTCGCTGTTCGAAATTGCCCCCGATTTCCCCGAAACCAGCTTTGCCTGGGGCACGGCCGTTGATTATGGCGCAGACCTCGGCCTGACCAATGTCTTCGCCTACGAAGCCCGCGCTGAAGAAGGCGGCTTTGTGAATGGCGTCTTGGCCGCCAACTTGAGCAAATCCGGTATTCTCGGCGTGGTTGGCCCGGTGGAAGCCGGCGACGCCAAACTGTACATCGACGGCTTTGTCGCTGGCGCAAAATCCGCCAATCCCGACATCCAGGTCAACGTCTCCTACACTGGTTCCTTTGGCGACACCGCCCTGGCTGCTGAAGCCGCCAACACCCACATCGCCGCCGGCGCCGACGTGCTGACCGGTTCAGCGCAGCAGGTAGTAGGCGCGATTGGCGTAGCCAAAGAACAAGGCGTCTTGTGGATGGGCACCCAATCTGACCAAAGCTCGCTGGCCCCAGACATCGTAGTCGCCTCGCAGCTTTATGATTGGGACGGCATCCTCACGGACATGATCAAGCGGAATCAGGCCGGGGAATATGGCGGCGCAGCCTATGCCCTGACGCTGGCCAACAGCGGCCTGGTTATGAAATTCGCGGATGGTTTGGAAGCAACGGCCGTGGCCGCTGCCAATGAAGCCTCAGCCCAAATCGTCGCTGGTT
The DNA here is from genome assembly GCA_017993775.1 of Chloroflexota bacterium. Lineage (GTDB taxonomy): Bacteria > Chloroflexota > Anaerolineae > Promineifilales > Promineifilaceae > Leptovillus. The sequence goes on from JAGOMA010000013.1 coordinate 73,791, forward strand.
CTCTGGATGCCATGGCAGCAGCCGAAGCCGCCATGCCCGCCGAAGAACCCGCCGCGGAAGAGGCAGACATGATGGAATACCCGGAAATCGAACCGGTACGCATCGCCCTGGTCATGCCTTCCACGACGACTGACCTTGCCTGGAGCCAATCCATCTACGACTCCCTGATCCTGCTGCAAGAGCACTACGGGGCAGACGTAATTGAAATTGCCTACACCGAAAACATGTTCAACGTGACCGACGCGGCCGCAGCGATACGCGATTACGCCGACAGCGGGTACAACCTGATCCTGGCCCATGGCGCACAATATGGCACCTCGCTCTTTGAGATTGCCCCCGACTTCCCGGAAACCAGCTTTGCCTGGGGCACCACCACCAACTTCGGCGCAGATGAAGGCGTGACCAATGTCTTCGCCTATGATCCGCGCCTGGAGCAGGGCGGTTATGTACTGGGTGTGTTGGCCGCCAACATCACCGAATCGGGCATCATTGGCCTGGTTGGTCCGGTGGACGCGGGCGACGCCAAGCTGCATGTGGATGGTTTTGTGGCCGGCGTACGGGACACCAACCCCGACGCCCAGGTCAATGTATCCTTCACCGGCTCTTTTGGCGACACCGCCCTGGCCGCTGAAGCCGCCAATACCCAAATCGCCGCCGGCGCCGACGTGCTGACCGGTTCGGCGCAGCAGGTGGTGGGGGCGATTGGCGTGGCCAAGGAAGCTGGCATCCCCTGGATGGGTGTGCAAGCCGACCAATCTCCTTTGGCTCCCGACATCGTCGTGGCGACCGTCTTGTACGACTGGCGGGCGACCCTGTTGGCCATGATTCAGGCCAATCAGGCGGGCGAATATGGCGGCAAAGTGTTCCAGCTGACCCTGGAAAACGGCGGCCAGACGATGATTTACGCCGATAGTCTGTCTGCCGACGCGGTAGCCGCAGCCCAGGCAGCGGAAGCCGGTATCATCGACGGCAGCATTGAAATTGTTCCTGAACCGAGAAATTAAATTCTGATGCGTGATGCGTGATGTGTAACGTTCTTGCGCATCACGCATCACGGACAACAAGCCTTTGACCTATGGATAACCATTCAAACCTTCTTCCATCTGGATTACCACGGATTGAATCGCTGGAGATGCGGGGCATTGTAAAAAAATTCCCCGGTGTGCTGGCTAATGATCACGTTGATTTTGACGTGAAAGCGGGCGAAATCCACGCTTTGCTGGGTGAAAACGGCGCGGGCAAAAGCACCCTGATGAAAATCTTGTACGGTATGTATCAACCAGAAGAAGGGGAGATTTTGTTGAACGGCCGTCCCATCACCATTCATTCCCCCACCGACTCCATTAATCATGGCATCGGGATGATCCACCAACATTTTATGCTGGTGGACAACGTGACAGTCGCCGAAAACGTCGCTCTTGGGTTGAAATCCACGCGCGGTTTACGCCTGGACCTGGACGTGGTGTCGGCGCGCATCCGCGAACTGGCGGAGAAGTACGGCTTGCAGGTTGACCCGCAGGCTGTCATTTCTAAGCTGGCCGTAGGCGAGCGGCAGCGGGTGGAAATTGTGAAGGCGTTGTATCGTGGGGCGGCGCTGCTGGTGTTGGATGAGCCAACGGCCGTACTCACCCCGCAAGAAGTAGACGACCTGTTTGTCATCTTCCGCCAAATGGCCGCCGACGGCCATGCGCTGATCTTCATCTCGCATAAGCTGAACGAAATTTTTGCCCTGACCGACCGCGTGAGTGTGCTGCGCGACGGCAAAATGATCGGCACAGTGAACACGGCCGATGTGACTAAAGCTGACCTGGCCAACATGATGGTCGGGCGCGAAGTGCTGTTAACGCGCCATCGCCCGCCGGTCACGGTGGGCGACGCCCGCCTGATGGTCACTAAGGTCAACGCACTCAATGATGATGGCAAGCCGGTGCTTAAAAACGTGAGTTTCGAGATAAAAAGCGGCGAGATTTTAGGTGTCGCGGGGGTGTCGGGCAATGGGCAACGGCCGTTAGCCGAAGCCATCGCCGGTTTGCAAGCTGTGGCCGATGGCCAGATTTTGCTGGAAGGCCATGACGTAACCAATTTTACCCCGGCGCAAATGTTCACCGTTGGCCTTTCTTACATTCCCGAAGAGCGGATGCACGATGGCTGCATCAAGGATTTCTCCGTGGAGGAGAACGCCATTTTGCAGGATTATGTGAAACGGCCGTACAGCAATTGGATTTTCCTGGCCTTCAAACAAATCGCCGACCATGCCCAACATTTGATCAAATCGTTTAACGTGAAAACGCCCAGCCGGGACACGCTTATTAAAAACCTGTCTGGCGGCAACATCCAGAAATTGATTTTGGCGCGGGAGCTGGCGCGAGAACCGCGTGTGCTCATTGCCGCCCAACCGACACGCGGCGTCGATATTGGCGCGACCGAATACATCCACAATCAGCTTTTACGCCAGCGCGCCGAAGGGCTGGCCACGCTGCTCATTTCCGAAGACCTGGATGAAGTAAAAGCGCTGTCTGATCGCATTATGGTGCTGTTTGGCGGCGAGGTGATGGGCATTGTGACGAGTGAAGAAGTGACGGTGGAGCAGTTGGGCCTGATGATGGCCGGCGAGCGATCCGAACACGTATTTGCCTGATAAAAAAGAGACTGGAGATTCGTATAATCTCCAGTCTCCAATCTCCAAACCCAGTCTCCAATCCTCTCCCTTACAACCCCAATCCCCAGGTGTATTCCAAACTACCAAACCCCTGTCCCATGGTGTCAGGGGTGATGGCTTTGCCCTGAACACGGCCGTTTAACCCCGCCATCCTGAACATAAACTCGTTGTAATTCCAATGGCTGCGCAGCCAGCCCCCCAGCAGCGGGCGGTCGATATAGAGATTGGCATGTCCGTAGGGCACAGCGCGGAAATTGACAAAATCACCCTGTTTATTGCTCACCTGCACGTCGAATTGTGGATGGCGGCCAAGCCCCAGGACCGGCGTGACTTGGGCGGTGGTGAAGGTGATTTGTTCGGACGCGCCGGCCCAATCCCAAAAACCGGCGGGCAGAATGGAAACGGCCGTTTGCTCCTTCTGGTTGCTGCCAAAAAAATGATACCCACGCCGCAGCAAGTTCAGCCCCACATACGGCACGTAGGCCGAAAACATCGAGCCATCCGGGAACAAAGCCCAAATCCATTTCCAGGGAAACGTGGGCACATTCAGGCACACGCGCTGGAAATAGCCCAATCCTGCCAACGTTTCCCGGCCGGTGGGCAGGTCAAAGTCGCCGCGAAAGTTCATGCGCCGCCAGGCGATGAAGTGCGTCCCGCCCAGTGGGGTGTCCAGGTTGATCGATTCGTGGGGTGAATTGTGCAGGCAGTCGAGATCGCCCCAGGCTTGAAAGTGCGCGGCCCCTTTTTGGCCGTAAACGTGGGCCTCCAGGGCGAGCGGACGGCCGTTGCTGCGGCCAATTTCCAGGCCAAGGGGACGACCATCCGGCTGAGTGGCTGTACACTGAATAACAGCGTCCGGCGCGGAGAGGGTGGCAACGGCCGTACTCTTCACAAAATCTTCGTACACCTGGCCGCCATCACAATACCAGCCATTCACCATGGCGCTAAACCGGTCCACGCCGCCCGTTATCGGCCGGTTCAGGTCCAGACCGGGCAGCCAATGGTCATTGATGCGGATTTGTTCGCCTGCCCGCGCCGCGATGGAAAACATCATCTGTCGTGGACCGTAGCCTTCTCTTTCTCTTGGGAACAGGATAAAAAACCACCAGGAAGAGGAGGTTGGTTTTTGCATTTCCGGCATCTGCGACCAGATCAGGTCATAGACACGTTGGTGTTCGGCCAGGGATTTGAATTGTGGGGAGGAATTGTTCATGCGTCTCCTTCTGGGTAGGTATCGGCGGCGGCAGCCAAAGGTTGTCCACTTTTGCCCCGACTATACCCGAAAGTTGACGATTGAGGAGGTTTTTTGATTTCAGACTGATAGATGGCGAGTACTGGCTCTGTGCCGATGAAGGGGATGGGAGCAGACGGCCGTTCCCCACCCTCTACTCAACCCCGCGCTTTTTCGCTATTTTCCGCCAGACGATCAATCAATCCGGAAAAAATCAGGCTGTGCAATGGGTACAACACATACCAGTACAACAAACCCGACAATCCTTTGGGCGCAAAAAAAGCCGTCTGCGTGAGACGTGTGTCCTTATCGGCCACAGACTCCGCCTCAAATTGAAGCCAGGCGCGGCCTGGGACTTTCATTTCTGCCCGCAAACGCAGCAAATGGTCAGGATCTACCACTTCAACCCGCCAAAAATCCAGGGCGTCGCCCACGCGCACTTCGTCGGCGTCGCGCCGACCCCGCCGGAACCCCACACCCCCCACCAACCGATCCAAAATGCCGCGCAGCCACCAGGCCCAGTTCATATACAGCCAGCCATGGTTGCCGCCCAGCCGCGAAAAAGCGTGATAGGCCGCTGCCGGTGGCGCGGACACCAACCGCTGTCGCCGCTCAATAATCATCCCGTCGAGCGTGGTCAGCATGACAGGCACGGCATCGCCCTGACTGGTGAAAAGGGCGTCACTCCAGGACGTTTCCACCTCACCGGCTTCCAGGCGAGCGAGGGCATATTGCACGGCCGTTTTATACGTCATCGGCTCGATTTGTGGGAACAACTGGTGTGCGTCATCTGAACGCACAATCACTTCATTACGCAGTCCTTCAATCAACGGACGGGCGATGGCCGCCGGAATCGGCGTGACCCAATGCACCCAGTAAGACGACAACCAGGGCGTCAGCACCGGGACCGGGACCAGCCGTCGCCGCAAACCGCGAACTTGCGCGTAACCCATCATCATCTCGCCATAGGTCAAAACATCCGAGCCGCCAATATCAATAATCCGCCCCGCGCTGGCCGTTGAAGTCAGGGCTGCGGTCAGATACTCCAACACATTACGAACGGCTATCGGCTGCACGCGAGTGTACACCCACTGTGGGCAAACCATCACCGGCACACGCTCCGTAAGATAACGAATCATCTCAAAGGAAATACTGCCGGACCCGACAATCACGGCCGCGCGAAATTCAGTCACTGGCAAGCCAGATTCGCGGAGCGCGTCGCCGGTTTCCTGGCGCGAGCGCAAGTGGGGCGACAATTCCGACTCCGGATCGCCTAATCCTCCCAAATAAATAATGCGCCCCACGCCGGCCGCTTTGGCCGCCTGGCCAAAATTGCGCGCTGCGGCCAAATCGCGCTCATAAAAATCATGGCTGCCGCTCATGCTGTGAATGAGGTAATAGGCAGAATCAATGCCGGCCATGGCCGCCGGCAAAGTTTCCGGGTTGAGAACGTCTCCGGTAACCAGCTCCACATCAGGCAGCCAGGGACGACCTTGCAATCGGGCCGGGTCGCGGACGAGAAGGCGTAGTTGGTAACCGGCTTCCAACAGGCGCGGCACAAGCCGTCCGCCGATGTAGCCAGTCGCGCCAGTGATGAGCAAACGGTGGGGTTTGGGGAGTTTGGAGTTTAGATCAGGCATAGATTTTTTGGCTGAGGCGCGCACATTCGGCCCATAATTGCTGCCGTTCGGTGGCCGAACTTTGGGTGCGCAAATAAAATTTGTGGGTTGGCCGGGCGCGTCGGTCAAGCCAGAATTTGCCGCTGACGGCAGCAAGTTGGGGCGCCGCCGCCAGCCAGACGATGGTATCGGCGCCCTGTTTGGGCGTGCGCAAACCGAGCCGCATTATTTTGCGGAAGGTAGGCAAAGAAGATTGCACGCCGGGGGTATCGACCCAGCCGGGGTGCATGGCGTTGACGGTGATACCGTCAGGGGCCAACCGCTTTGCCAGCATTTCCATGAGGATAATTTGGGCGCGTTTGGTCTGGGCGTAGGCGATGGTTCCATTGTAACCGGCTGCAGTGGCAGAAAAAATGCTGGGGTCGAATTTTTGGGTGTACATGCCGCCGGAAGAGACCCAGATGATGCGCGCCGGGGCGCTGGCTTGCAGCAAGGGCGTGAGTTGTTGGGTTAAGAGGAAGGGACCGATGAGGTTGGTGGCCAGGGTTTGCTCAATGCCGTCCACGGAAACCTGTCGGGTGGGCAGCAGGACGCTGGCGTTGTGGATGAGCACGTCGAGGCGTGTTTGCTGCTGCTGGAATTGGGCGGCGAATTGGGCAACGGCCGTTAAGTCGCTCACGTCCAACACAACCAGGTGGACACGGCCGTTGCCTGTCTCGGCAATCACCTGCTGGCGGGCCTGGGTCCCTTTTTCGGCATTGCGGGCGACCATGTAGACGGTGGCCCCAAGCGCGGCTAAGTGCACGGCCGTGGCCAGCCCCAAACCGGCATTCGCCCCGGTAATCAGGCATACCCGATCCGTCATGTCCACATCAAGGTCTGAATCGCTCCAGGTGAGCGAGCGAAGCGCGTACCCTGCCCAGGTGTAACTAGGCAAAACCAATTCGTCGATGAGGCCATCGACCGAGCGAAAAATCCATTTTGTCATAAACATCAGAGAAAAAATTAGGTGGGTGCTAAAACAAACGTCATGCGTCAGACGGCTGCCTGACGCACGGCGTTTGTGATTGTAACGGCATCACGTCGCTACGGCGCGATAGGTGAATGGCTCCAGATAGGCGTCATAACCGCCCTCTACCCCTTTCACAATTACGCTGATGGCGTCGTGGGAGTGCAAGGATTCTTTGTGGGAGGCGAAAACGCGGAAATCCAGGATGCGTTCGTCGCTGTCCAGCCCTTCGTAAAGCAAACGAACGGCGTCCTCCACAAATTTCAGGTTCGCGGCGTTAAGTTCCGCAAAAGCCTGCTCATCTTCCCGCTTGACAAGAACCTGGGTTTCCGTTTGCAGCTTATCGCGGGCAATGTCTACCAGGTCTTCAATCATAAAGTCATCGGTGTATTCAACCGAAATTTTAGCCACTGAGCGCTGGCTGTGCGGCACGGCCGCTACGCCGCGGAACAAATTGGCGTGAACGCTCAATTCGTAACTGCACGGGCAGGCCGAGGAATACACAAAGTCCAGGTGAACAAATTGGCGCACACCACGATCCGGCGTGACAACCGTCTCCAAAACGACGGGGTAATATTGGTACCCGACCATGCCACTGCGCAGGCTTTGCAGCTTGAGCGGGTAGTCGAAGGCCACGGCAATGCGCGCATTGGAACTTTCCAGGTTTTTCAGGTAGCTGTAGACAACCTGCTGCAGCGTGTGGGGATTTAGTTCACTTTCGTCGTATTCATAAAAGGTACGCATGATTCGGCTCATATTGATGCCTTTTTTGTAGGCGTCCAACGAGACCGTACCGGTAACGGAGGCGTGAATTTGCATTGGGTCGCCTTCACGCGTGATGATTTTCATCGGGATTTTGAAGTTGTGAATACCAACATGTTGAATGGTAACATTTGCGCCACGATTTTGGTCGGTGTTTTGCATGTCTGGCAGCGTGGCTTTGTATGAAGGCGTCACCATGAAATTTTGGTCGTAGCGCTGCTGTAAATCTTTCACGCGGCGCGTATCGGCGATTGATTGGGGGGCGACTGCTGGTGCGACCTCTGTCGTAATGGCGGCGTCGCGCTTACCGTTGTGGTGGCCATTGCCGTTTGTATGAAGGTGACGGCCGTTACCATTAACGGTCGGAACATACGTGTTGATTGATTTATACATCATCATTCTCCTAAAAATTGCATATGCTACTGAGCATAACGCTCGTTGATTCAGTGGTTTAATAATTTATGTGCAACCGCTGTGAAACAAAGCCACAGCCTATAGGCGGAGGCCAACTTTATCATGTTGCATTGTTTCAGACGTTGTGAGGTTTGGTTTACTTACCCATTTCAACACAGGTGAAAGAAAAATCTATTGAAAACTTCGCCACCATAATCCGGGCAGCAGGCGAAGTTTGCCCCATGTGCTTACAAACGCACGATTGTTAAACACATCATAATCATTGGCTTCAATTTTGGGCAAAATAGCCCGGTACAAACCAGCTGCGGCGGCGATGGCGAAACGGCCGTCTTTATGCAACTTCCCAATCCCCGGCCACGCCTCTTCATAAAGCTGCCGGGTGCGGTCCAATTGAAAACGCATAAAGGCGCGCCACCGATCATCCACAACCCCGGCGGCAATATCCGCTTCGGTCAGACCAAAATGGGCCAATTCTTCCAACGGCAAATACAAACGACCGCGCCGCCAATCTTCACCCACATCACGCAGAATGTTGGTCATCTGTAAAGCCAGGCCCAATTTGATGGCAAATGGCAGCGCATCCGCCCCGGAAAAACCGATAATATGCATACTCATCAGACCCACCGTAGAGGCCACGCCATAGCTGTAGGTAGCCAGATCTTCAAACGTTTCGTACCGATCTTGCCGCATATCCCGAGAAACGCCTTCAACCAATTGTTCCGCATAGCGCGTAGGAACCTGATACCGCAGCCGGGCGTCGGCCCAGGCAACGGCCGCCAAATTATCGCTGCGCGGGTGATTGGAGAACGCCTGCTGCCGCCACTGCTCCAATTCAACCTCCATATCTCCCTGAGGACAATCTACTATGTCATCCGTGATGCGGCAGAAGGCGTACAGCGCGCGGACTGCCCGCCGTTTTTCCTCCGGCAACAATCCCGAAGCCATATAAAACGACCGGCTATGTTCAGAAGTAACCACATCGCAGTAAGCATACGCTTCTTTCAGCAGGGCTTCATCAACAACCATAGCGCTGTGCGTAACGCCACCGACATGCCACGCCTCCCCCGCTAATGATAACAACTGATTTTCCCAAGCCCGTGTCTGTGCGACCATAAGATTGTCTCCTCACTTAATTGAAGCGGTAAATAATTGATAACTCAGGTTACGCTCTCAAAAATCTTAAGGGCTTTGATACCCCCTGTCAACCGATTTTGATCCAGGAAAACCGATAAGGTTTACATCTACATCTGAAGACCAGCATAACGCATCAGTTGAAAAGGATATTAACATGTTGCAACGGTTTTGTCAATATATAAATGTGCAAATTATTGACAAAATCAAGATTTCATGTTAATCTCATAATAACCGAAGCAAAGGTACAAGGAAATTGTTACATGATCAGCCTGAGTAAAACACCAACATACAACTTGAAAGTTGTCTTACAAGAAACCGACATAAAACCGGATACATTACGAGCCTGGGAGCGACGATACGGTCTTCCTGAGCCAGAACGAACCCAAGGTAAACATCGCCTCTACTCCGACTATGACATCGCAATCATTAAATGGCTAATCTCGCGTCAACAGGAAGGCATGAGCATCAGTCGGGCTGTGCAACTGTGGCGAAACCTGGAAGAAAGTGGGCAAGATCCGTTGGCAAAAATGGTGGACCAGCCTACGCAATTAGTTGAAAAAAATAATAGTACCACAGTACCAACGCCTGTCAACGGCATGTCCACAACAATGGACGATATTCGACAAAAATGGGTAAATGCCTGCTTGAATTACGATGAAGCTACTGCAGAAGTCGCACTCACTCAAGCTTTTGCACTTTATCCGCCAGATATCGTTTGCCTGCAAGTCCTGCAAAAAGGGTTGGTCCACATCGGCGATCTTTGGTACCACAATCAGGCGACGGTGCAGCAGGAGCATTTTGCTTCGGCGCTGGCTATGCGCCGGCTCAACACCCTCGTAACGGCCGCGCCGCCGCCCAACCGCCCAGGCAAAATCATCGTTGCCTGCCCGGCCGACGAGCACCACATTTTTGCGCCCATGTTTTTAACCTTGACCTTGCGTTATCGCGGCTGGGAAACGATTTACCTGGGAGCCAATGTGCCGTTGGAGTACCTGGAGAGCACCATTACATCTACACAACCCGACCTGATTGTGATGACGGCGCAGCAGCTGCATACGGCCGCTTCCTTATATGAGGTCGGCGAGTTTTTGCGCCAAAAAGGGATCAGCCTGGCTTTTGGCGGGCGCATCTTTAGCCTGACCCCGGCCTTGAGAAACAGAATATCGGGCCATTTCCTGGGCGAAAAATTAGACACGGCCGTGCAAGCCATCACCACCATATTGGACAAACGGCCGTTGCCCCCCAACCCCAAACCCGTCAGCCCGGAGTACCAGATTGCCCAGCGCCACTTCCGCGAAAACCAGGCAGAAATAGAAGCCCGCGTCTGGCAATCGCTCAAACGCGAATCTTTCCGCTACGAACATATCACCAACGCCAACCTGCACCTGGCCCGCGATATTAAAGCCGCGCTCACACTCGGCAGTGTCTCTTTCCTGGGTTCCGAAGTGGCCTGGACAGAAACGCTGCTCCTCAATTACGAGATGCCAATCGAGCTATTGCACCGTTACCTCATTGCGTATCATCAGGCTGCCCAAGAAATTTTGCCAGAACAAGGCGGTCCGATCATCGAATGGCTGGACTGCATCACCGAAAATAGCCAGACCCCTTGCGCTTAAGCATCACGAAGCCAGGATAGGTGCATTTCAGAAATCTTATGAAAACTGCTATTTGGTGGATTCGGCGCGATTTGCGCCTGAGTGATAACGACGCCCTGACGGCCGCAATCCAGAACGCGGATCAGGTTATTCCCCTGTTCATCATCGACCCGGCGCTGGCAAACACCAGGTATGCCGGCGAAAAACGGTTGGCCTTTCTTTGGGCCGGTTTAAGCTGCCTTGATGACGCGCTGCGCCGCCAAGGCAGCTATTTAGTCGTGCGTCAGGGCCGCCCATCGCAGGAGTTGGCGGCGCTGATGGCCGAAACCGGCGCCACGGCCGTTTACGCCCAGGAAGAGTATTCGCCCTATGCCCAACGACGCGACCGGGCCATTGCTGCCGAGTGCCCGCTGCACCTGACACCCGGTCTGACCATTCAGCCGCCTACGGCCGTTCTCAAAACCAACGGCCAGCCCTACACCGTTTTCACCCCGTTCAGCAACGTCTGGCGCGCACGACCGTTTCCCCGCCCATCGGACATTTTGCCCGCGCCCGACCACATTCCCACGCCCGCCGCCATCCCCAGTTTGCCGCTGCCTGCCGAGCCAGCCTTGCCCGCCGCTCTCCCCTTCCCCGCCGGCGAAGCCGAAGCGCAGCGGCGGCTCCAGCGCTTTTGCCGCCCGGACGATGGCCCCATCTACACCTACGCCGAACAGCGCAACCGCATGGATCTGGATGGCACGTCGCAGCTTTCGCCCTATTTGCGGTTTGGCATGGTGTCCGCCCGGCAAACGGCCGTCGCCGCGCAAGCCGCCCATGAAACTGCCACCACGAACGGCCGTTCCGGCAGCGCCGCCTGGCTCAACGAACTGATCTGGCGCGAATTTTATATCCACATTTTGTACCATTTTCCGCACGTCCTCAGCGGCAACTTCAACCCGGCCTACAACGCCATGCAGTGGCAAAACGACAAAACCCAATTCGCCGCCTGGCAAAACGGCCGTACCGGCTTCCCCGTCATCGACGCCGCCATGCGCCAACTACAAACCACCGGCTGGATGCACAACCGCGCCCGCATGATCGTCGCCTCATTTCTGGTGAAAGACCTGCTCATCGACTGGCGCTGGGGCGAGCAGCACTTTATGCAGCATCTGGTCGATGGCGATCCGGCGGCCAACAACGGCGGCTGGCAGTGGTCGGCAGGCACAGGCACAGACGCCGCGCCTTATTTCCGCATTTTTAACCCCATTACCCAAAGCCAAAAATTTGATCCAGACGGCCGTTATATCCGTCAATGGGCGCCAGAGCTAACGGCCGTGCCCGACACCTTCATCCACGAACCGGCCAAAATGCCCCTATCAGAGCAAAAACGAGTCGGCGTGATCATCGGCCAGAATTACCCCGCCCCCATCATCAATCGCCAACACACGCGCCAACACACCCTGGAAGCTTACAAACTGGCGCGTGAATCGGTATAATTTTCAAAACCCGAAGGGTTTGATCTTCAAAAAGGGAGTTAACATGTCACAAAAAGTACTCATCATCGGTAGTGGATTTGGCGCATTAGGCGCGGCGGCGCGATTGGCCGCCCGCGGATATGACGTTGAAATCTTTGAAAAACTAGACAAAATCGGCGGCCGCGCCTACGTATTCGAGAAAAACGGCTTCAAATTCGACGGCGGCCCCACAGTTATCACCGCGCCGTTTATGTTCGACGATATTTTCGCCCTCGCCGGCCGCCGCCGCGAAGATTATGTCGACTTTGTTCAGCTCGACCCGTTCTACCGCATCTTTAACCACGAAGGGCGTTCCTTCGACTACAACGACGACCCGGACTTCATCTCCAGCGAAATCGCCAAATGGAACCCCGCCGATGTGGCCGGCTACCATCGCTTTATGTCTACCACCAAAGCCATCTTCGAGAAAGGCTTTGTACAATTGGCCGACAAACCTTTCCTGACCATCGGCGATATGCTGCGCGTCGCCCCAGACCTCATCAAGCTGCAATCGCATAAATCGGTCTACCAATACGCCGCCAGCTTCGTGGAAAACGATTTTCTGCGCCGCGTCTTTTCCTTCCACCCGCTGCTGATTGGCGGCAATCCGTTTGACTCGTCGTCGATCTACGCCATGATCCATTACCTGGAACGGGAATGGGGTATTCATTATGCAAAGGGCGGCACTGGCGCGCTGGTAGCTGCCATGGCCAGGTTGATTGAAGAGTTGGGCGGCCAGTTTCACCTGAATGCCGAGGTAGAGGAGATATTGGTAAACGGCCGTACCGCCACCGGCATCCGTCTGGCCGATGGAACCATCCACAAAGCCGATCACGTCATCTCCAACGCCGACGTGGCCTGGACCTACCTGAACATGATCCCCGCCAAAGCGCGCGGCTTGCGCAACTCCGACACGCGCTACAAAAAGCTCACCAAATACAGCATGTCGCTGTTTGTCATCTACTTTGGCACTAAAAAACGGTACACCGACACCAATCTCGCCCACCACAACATCATCCTCAGCGAGCGCTACAAAGGACTGCTTTCCGACATCTTCCAAAAGAAAGTCTTGTCGGAAGATTTCTCGCTCTATTTGCACATGCCCACCCTCACAGACCCCAGCATTGCCCCCGCCGGACATGAAGGCTTCTATGTCCTGTCGCCGGTTCCGCACCTGGGCGCAGATATCGACTGGACCCAAACGGCCGTGCCCTACCGCAACGCCATCATGCAATTCCTGGAAGACAACTACCTGCCCGATCTCCAGGCCAACGTCGTCGCCGAAACCCACATCGACCCATTACATTTCCAGGGCCGACTCAACTCCTACATGGGGTCCGCTTTCTCCGTGCAGCCCGTTCTCACCCAGTCCGCCTGGTTCCGGCCGCACAACCGTTCCGAAGATTTTGACAACCTCTATTTCGTGGGCGCAGGCACACATCCCGGCGCGGGCTTGCCAGGTGTGCTGTCTTCATCTAAGATCGCCGAAGATTTAATCGTCAGCAGTTCACCACTGCCGGCAAACTATCGTCGTCCACAACAAGAACTTGTAAAGGGGTAAGACCACATCCGAGTGGTTTTCAAAAAATGAAGCGTAGAGATTGGAGCCTCTCCAACTTCCAATCTCTACGCCCCAAGGTTCTAATTACGCTGTTTTTGTTTTACAAGGTCTAACCAAAATCGATGAGGGGATGCCGGTAACCAAATGAAAACGAGGAAGGTTACCCATGTCAGAAGAAGAGTCACCCTGCCCGCATAGCCGCCCGCTGCCCATAGCCGATGGTGAAACCGGAGCCAAAATTCTTAAAGGATTATCACGCGATCGGTCATTGTTAACCGCCCTGTCGCTCATGCGCGAGCATGTTGGGCCGGTTTTCCAGATCACCTTGCCGATTTTCCGTCCGGCGGTGTTTGTGGGGCCAGACACAAACCGCGAAATCCTGGTCACCCAACGCAGCCAATTTATCTGGCGCAAAGAAAGCGATCCGGTCGCCAAACTGCTGCGACGCGGCATTTTGGTGGTGGATGGCTCAGAGCACGACGATTTGCGGGCCATCATGGACCCGCCGCTGCATCGTCGGCATGTAATCAACCATTTGGACGCTTTCTGGGACTACACCAATGTGGTGATTGACGGCTGGGAAAACGGCCGTTCCGTCGATATGCTCGTAGAAATGCGCAAAATAGCCCTGCTCATCCTCATGGGAACCATGTTCAAAGTGGACTTTGCGCCTGATCTAGACCGCTTGTGGCGGCCCATCCTCAAAGCCATCAGCTACATTTCGCCAGGCATTTGGATCATCTTTCCCAACCTTCCCCGCCCGCAGTACCAGCGAGCCATCCAGGAAATCGACGCCTACCTCTTCGGCGTTATCGCCCAACGGCGCGCCGCCCTGGCCGATGGCTCCGCAGCCGTCGATCCCGGCGACCTGCTGGGCGAATTGATCCGCGGCGGATTGGATGACGGCCGTATCCGCGACCAGATGCTTACCATGCTCATCGCCGGCCACGATACCAGCACTGCACTATTGTCTTGGGTCTGGTATCTGCTGGGCAGCCACTCGGAAGCCATGGCCCAGGCCAAAGCAGAGGTAACGGCCGTAATCGGCCAGGCCAACCAGCCGCCCACACTGGAACAAGTCAACCAGTTATCTTACCTGGACATCGTGATCAAAGAAGCGCTGCGCCTCTACCCGCCCATCCATGTCGGCAACCGCCACGCCGGAGACAATATCAACGTGAACGGCTATGAAGTCCCAGAGGATACCCGTGTCATGTACTCCATTTATCTGGCGCACCGCGACGAGCGGTACTGGGAAAATCCGGCCGATTTTTGCCCCGAACGTTTTGATCACAGCCAGGCGGAACAGGGAAAACGGCCGTCACTCACCTATGTCCCCTTCGGCGGCGGGCCGCGCAACTGCATCGGCGCCGCTTTTGCCCAAATAGAAAGCAAAATTGTCCTGGCGCGCATCTTGCAGCGTTTTGACCTGACCCTGCTCAATGCCGACAAAATCAAACCCTACATGGGCGCCACCCTGGAACCAAGACCCGGTGTCCTCATGCAGATCGCCTTTGCAGAGGCCCGCCATGCTGGATAACTTTTTCATCAAATGGCAGCGGACGATCTATCTCTCGCTGTTGGCTCCGGCGCTGGCCTACCGCGCCAACCGCGCCTACCAATCGCTGCCCGAACTGCGCCAGACCCCCGTCAACCGGACGCTGCCGGCCCTGTCCATCATCATTCCGGCGCGCAACGAGGCACATAATCTACAGGCGCTGCTCCCTTCGCTCAGGGCAGCCAATTACCCCGGCGAGATGGAGATCATCGTCGTTGACGACAATTCCGAAGACGAAACGGCGGCCATTGCCCGCGCCCACGGCGTGCGGCTGATCAGTTTGCGCGATCTGCCGCCGGGTTGGCTGGGCAAGCCCAACGCCCTGTGCCACGGCGCAGCAGCCGCTCGCGGCGATTGGCTGCTCTTCACGGACGCCGATACCATCCACACGCCAGACAGCTCGGCTCAGGCGGTGCAGTACGCCATCGACCATCAATTGGACGGCCTGAGTTTGTTCCTCACGCAGCAGTGCCGGGGAATGGTAGACCGGCTGGCGCTGACGGCCGCGTTTGCGGGCATGTTTGTCGCCTGGCAGCAGACATCGGCGCATCTGAATGGGCAGTATATTTTGCTGCGGCGGCAGGTGTATGACGAGATTGGCGGCTTTACGGCCGTGCGCCATGAAGCCCTGGAAGACGTCGCCCTGGGCCTCCACCTGCAACAAAAAGGGTACCGTGTGCAGCTCATGCGCGGCGAAGGAGCCGCCCAAGTGCGCATGTATCGCAACGCCACCCAAATCTGGCATGGCATGAACCGCCTCGGGTCGCAGTCGCTTCGTTTTTCCGGGGTGAAATCACTCCTGACCATCTTTTTTATTACCATTGCCATGAACCCGCTGCTGGTTTTTCTGGCGGTTGTGTCTGGCCGGGTGCGCCGCCGCTGGCTGCCGCTGACCTGGGGCGCGGTGGCCATCGCTTTTTGGCCCTGGGCGCGGCGTTACGGTCCAGCCTGGCAGGCCATTTTGTCCCCTTTTGGCGCATTGATCATTCAGGCGGCCGGCGCATGGGGGCTGGTTCGTCGTTTTACCGGGCGGGGCATACCCTGGAAAGGACGCATCGTATGACAGAAATCTCTTTTTTTCGCGAGGAAATTTATCAGCCGTTTTACTGGCAGGGCGGCCGGCAGGCGGCCCTGTTGGTGCATGGTTTCCCCGGCACACCGGCAGAGGTACGGCCGTTAGCCGAAGCGCTTTTTGCCCAGGGTTGGACAGTGCAAGCGCCGCTGCTGCCCGGTTTCGGCACGCAAATTGACAAATTGTTCGACCAGACCCGGGAAGATTGGCTAACGGCCGTGGCCGAAGCCCATGCCACCCTGCGCGCCAATCACGACGCCGTACTACTGGTTGGCTACTCGATGGGCGGCGCGATAGCCCTGAACGTGGCGGCACAAGAGCCGCCAGACCGGCTGGTCCTGCTGGCCCCTTTCTGGCGCATTGGAACCGAAGTGCATCAGGCCATCTGGCAAGGCGTCAAACGCTTCGTCCCTGAATTCCAGTTGTTTAAGCGCGTTGACTTCACCGATCCGCGTATGCGAAAAGCATTTAGCGCGGTTTTCCCCCATATCGATCTGGAGGATTCTGAGATTCAGACCTTTCTGCAAGAGATGCGGGTTCCGGCGCGATTGGTCGACGAGGTGCTGGCCTTGGGGCAGGCGGCCAAAGAAGCGGCCGGGCAGATTCACACCCCTACGCTGGTCATCCAGGGCAGCATCGACCAGACCATTCCGCCCAAAGCGACGCACCTGCTGCTGCGGGAGCTGGCCGGGCAGGCGCGGTATATAGAGGTTGCCACCGGGCACGCGCTGACGGATATGGAAACGGCCGTCTGGCCACAAATCAAACGCGCCCTCCTGGATTTTGCCAAACCCTTGCAAGCAGACACACCCACCTAAAATCCGTATTCCGTAAACCGCAGCCCGTCATCCGAAAGCCCTGCCCTGGCAAAATGCGTCGGATAACGGCAAACAGACTTCAAGCAACACACGCCAGATTGTAAACACTCAGACAAGCGGCCGACTTTTGTGCTAAAATAAATCCAAAGTGTATTCGGGGTTATTTTTTGCATTTGGCAATCAGGGAGGGTTCCGTGTCGAAACAAATTCCCCGTTGGCAGCTTGTCCTCTATTCCTCTGGATCATTGGCTACGGCCGTTTCCTATCAAGCATTTTCCACCTACGTCCAATTCCTCTACATCGACGTGTATGGCCTGCGCGCCGCGTGGGTCGGGCTGATCTGGTCCGTTTACGGCTTATGGAACGCCGTCAACGATCCTCTGGCAGGTTTCCTGTCTGACCGCACCCACACTCGTTGGGGACGGCGCATTCCGTGGATAGCCGGGTCATTCATCCCCCTCAGCCTCACATTCTACCTGCTCTTTGTGCCGCCGGCTGGGTTAGTTGCCCAGCCAGATTTGTCTCTGCTGTTTTATTTCCTCTTCTTCGTCCTGGCCTTCGACCTGCTGTGGACCATCGCCGTGATGAACTGGACGGCGCTGTTCCCGGAAATGGTTCCAGACGAGAAACAGCGGGCCAACGTCTCCGCCTGGCGGCAGATTTTTTCGGTGGTTGGCTTGCTGGTGGGCGTGGCTCTGCCGCCCATTCTGGCCGGGGAAGATTGGAGCGGGGTGCGCATGGTGGCCGGGCTGGTGGCGGTGGTAACGGCCGTATTCTTTGCCCTATCGCTCATTGGCAGCCGCGAACGGCCAGAATTTGCCGAAGACGAACCGCTGCCTTTAATCGATTCGCTGCGCATTACCATGACCAATCGCAACTTCCTGGCCTTTTTAGGGGCCAATTTGATGGTGCAATTTGTGTTTTTGGCCCTTACGTCCACCTCGCCGTTTTTCACCAAATACGCCCTGCGGCTGCAAACTGACCTGACGGTGGGCGGCATTACGCTGGATGTGGCCACGCAAAACTCCGTTTTTTTGGCCTCGGCCTTCCTCATGGCCCTGATTGCCATGCCGGTGTGGACCAAAATCACGCAAAAGCGCGGCGCATGGCAAACCCTGCGCCTGTGCTGCCTAACATCGGCGGCTATTTTGCTGACGTTTTTCCTGGCGAATGATTTTTATACCGGCGTGCTGGTGATCATGTTGTTTGGAACCAGCCTGGCCGGGCTGCTCATGCTCACCGATTTGCTCATCGCCGACCTGGTGGATGCCGACGAACTGATGACGGGAGCGCGGCGTGAAGGGTTGTATTTTGGCATGAACGGCTTCATCATCCGCTTTGCGTTTACCATTCAGGGCATCATCACGGCCACAGTGTTGACCTTGAGCCGCTATGTCCAACCGACGGCAGGCGTGTTGTATCCGGAACAGCCGGGTACGGCCGTTTTCGGCTTTCGCCTGATGATTGCCGGCATTCCAGCCCTGGCGTTGGTGGCGGGGTATTTTATTTTGGGCAAATACTCGCTGCACGGGGAAAAATTGGTGGCGATGCGCACGGCCGTGTCCGCCCTCCACGAGCAAAAACAAGCCCAACTCTCGGCGGATTAAACGCAAAAGCCTTCGGCGCTTTTGTAAGCGCCGAAGGCTTTGATCTGAATCGTGAGGCGTGATGCGTGAGCAAAATCACGCCTCACGCCTCACTCATTATGCCTCATGCCTCAAATCCCACCACATCAAACGAGGCTAGCCTGCAACGAAATCTCAGCGGCGGCCAAAACCTTAGACACCGGGCATTTTTCTTTGGCGGCCTGCGCCAATTCCTGAAACTTCTCCTCGGAGATGTCCGGAACCTGAACATTGCAGATCAAATCAATGTTGGTAATGGTCGGTCCTTCGCCCAGATGGACTTTGGCGGTAGTTTCAACACGCACGGGCGGCGTGCCGTTGCCGGTTAATAAGGCCGACAAAAACATGGAGTAGCAGCCGGCATGAGCCGCGCCAAGCAGTTCTTCGGGGTTCGTGCCGGGGCCATCGGCAAAGCGCGACGCCCAGGTATATGGGCCTTCATAAGCGCCGCTTTGTAAGCGCATCACACCCTTGCCTTCTTTCAGAGTGCCTTCCCAGGCGGCAGTCGCTGTACGTACAGTCATTTCGTCATTCTCCTTGATTAATAATTTGCAAATTGCAGCTTGTGGTTTATGCTGACATCATAACGAGGTTGCTTTTAGCAGGCAAATGATCTCAGCAATTGTTCAAAAAAGCGCCGGTACCGCTGCCAATCTTTGGCGCAGCATCGTCAGATTTTAGCTCGTTGATTGTAATTTTACAGACCCCAAGGGTTTGTTCCTGAGAATTTGGATTTTGGGGGTATCAAACCCTTGGGGTCTTGCCGGAGAAACCTGAACAGTTAGCGTTGATTGGCCATTTCGTCGATTGATTCGGCTAACATTTCGGCAAATTTTTCGTTTTTTGCCGTCAGCTCATAGAGGGTCACTAATGTGGCTGGCTGTTTCATGTCCATAGAAAGCCAATACGGCCGTATCGTCATGCTCAGGCTATGGCCAGGAAATTCATAACGATAGGCGTCCTCTTCAGATTTTCGGTAAAAACGAATATACTTCGTGTCAAACACCCTGCGAAAGTCACGCTCTATTTCTTCATAGTCAAATTTCAAGATACGCACCATCGAATTAGCAAACCGATTATTGAGAATGAATGCCAACGAGACTCTCGTGATGCCAAAAATAATAATGAAAAATATACCCCCTACATTTATCCCAAACCCGAACGCCAACAAGACAATTAACAGCAAGATAGAAATCACCGCCGAGCTTGCCCAAACAATACTCTGGAAGTGAATGTGCTGTTTTTGCCACCGAGAAGATTTCATCTTGAATTCTCCTTCGACTGTAGTCGATGAGCGGAAACAAAGTGTTGCACTTTATTGTACAAAATTATCTCACCAAAGGATGATGACGTTTGTCAGTCTTTCATCACCTGGATAATCATAAATTCTACAGCCGCCCTCACTTGCTTCTCAAATACACTTCCCCAAAAGATGCGCATCTCTTGCCCAAATTATCAAGACAATTTTAGTAAGAGATGCGCATCTTTTGCCTAACTCGTCTAACCTTTTTGGAAGACTGTGCTGCTCAGGGCTTGCCGGAACTCCTTACTGGGCGTAAACCTCACATTGAGGCCGGTAATGTTTTCGGCGGACACATCTTCCGGATTGTCTGAGCCTGCGGCGGTGATGGTAATATGAAAAGAACCAAACGGGCTTAATTCAACGATGTTGCCGGCCATAAGTTCTTGCGGGATGATGGCCAGAAAGGCCTCAACAGCCGCTGCCATGTCGGCGGTCGTGAGCGTGCACATTTGCGCCGCCTTGCGGGCGATGTCTCGCTGGTTGCTGCGCCCCGCGCTCTTGACGACCGGATAATAACGCGGCGGCGCGGCGTGGTTCTGTGGATTCTTTTTCGGGACAACGTTATAGTTGATGGGCATTTTAGCGGCTCCTTTTCGCCTGTCGATTGGTACAGGAAATTAATCCGGAGTGGAAAATTTGTCAAATACACCTATGCAGACGCTCGTTGACGTTGGTCGCCCGAAAACGGCCAAGGAAGAAAAGACGGACACGGCCGTTGCCCACGACCCATTGTGGAAGGTCATCGCCCACGACGACCCCGTCACCACTATGGAATTTGTGGTGCGCATCATGGTGCAGGTCTTCAAAAAGCCGCTCATTTTCGCCGAAGCCATTATGTGGCAAGTCCACACCGAAGGCCAATCCGTGGTCGACGTGTTACCTCGAGCCGAAGCCGAACACCGCGTGGGCAAAGCCACCGCCGCCGCCCGCCTGGAAGGTTTTCCCTTCCGCTTCACCATCGAGCCAGAAAACTAACCCGCCAATCCCCACCATCAGTAAAAAACTACGGCTGGTGGATCATGCCCAACGCCGCCGCCAAAAAGTTAGAGCCTGCGGATGGCGGTCTGCGGCTAATCGAACCCGAGTACTAGACCCATGACGGCCGTTCTCAACCATGTTATCATCCCCCCCATGAACGCCATCGACCCGGCCCGTTTCACTCACCTGCACGTCCACTCCCACTACTCCTTGCTGGGCGGCACGGCGTCTGTGGCGCAGTTGGCCGGGCGCGCCGCCCGCGACGGCCTGAAGAGCCTGGCTCTCACCGACAACCACGCCCTTTACGGCGCAGTCGCGTTTGATCGCGCCTGCCGCGCCGCCGGAATCCAACCCATCATTGGCATGACGGCCGTTCTCCCCCCACCCGACAACGCCCCCGCCCTCGACTCGCCCGACCTGGGACAAATCATCCTGCTGGCAACCGGACCGGAAGGCTACCGCTCCTTGTGCCGCCTGTCCTCGCACATTCAGGGCAGCCCGGAACGGCAGGCGCGCCCTTTGCTGCACTGGGACGAGCTAAAAGCCAATCCGGCCGGGTTGATTTGTCTGGACGGCGGCCAAAAAGGCTGGCTGGAGCGGTTCATTCGCGCCGGAAATCTTCAGGCCGCCACCCATTACGCCGGTCGATTAGGCGGCATCTTTGAAGACAAAGGTTTTGTGGGCCTGGAATGGCAGCAAACGGAGGATACGGCCGTTCTCCAGGAAGCCATCGCCATTGGCGCCCGGTTTGGTCTGCGCCCGGTTGTCGCCCAGCCGATTTACTGCCTGGAACCCGACGACGCGCCCCTGCTGCCCCTGCTATCGGCCATCGACGCCAACTGCGCCATCGCGGCCATCCCCCTTGACCCCACGCGCACCGTCCATTGGCTGTCGCCCGACGGCATCGCCGAACGTTTCGCCGCCTTCCCCGATGCGCTCACGGCCGTTTACGACATCATCAGCCAATGCCAACCCTGCCTGCCAGACGGCCGTCCACTCTGGCCCACGCTCAATCTACCCGCCGGCCAAACCGTCGAAGAGGCCCTGCACGAGCAGGCGCAAGCCGGATTAGCGGCGCGCATACCGGCATCGGCCAGCCCTCATCCATCAACCCGCCACAAAGCACGCCTCACGAATCACGAATCACCAGCCACAGCCTACGAATCCCGCCTCGCTCACGAACTGGCGGCCATCAACCGCCACGGCTTCGCGCCGCTCTTCCTGGTGGTGGCCGATGTGGTGCGATATGCGCGAGAAACGGCCGTGCCCGTCAGCACACGCGGCAGCGTCGCCGATTCGTTGGTCGCCTATGCCCTGGGCATCACCACCGTCGATCCGGTGGCCAACGGGCTGCTGTTCGAACGCTTCCTCAACCCGGCGCGCACCAGTTTGCCCGATATTGACCTCGATTTTTGCAGCCGCCGCCGCGACGAAGTGCTCCATTACGTGCGCCGCGCCTACGGCTCAGACCGCGTCGCCCTGGTCGCCACCATCAGCACCATGCAGCCCAAATCGGCCGTGCGCGAAACCGCCAAAGCCTTCGGCTTCGACGAAACCGGCATCAAAAAGCTGGCTGCCCTGGTCCCGCGCGGCTGGCATCCCGACCCGCGCCGCCGCGAACCCATCGACCTGGAAACCATTCTCGCCGAACTCGACGACGAGAAAAGCAAAGAGGTTTTTCGCCTGGCGTTTCGTCTGGTCGGGCAGCCCCACCACCTCAGCATCCATCCCGGCGGCGTGATCATCACCCCTGGCCCACTCACCGACACTGTGCCGGTGCAATTTGCGCCCAAAGGATTCCTCACCACGCAGTACGACCACCACGACGTGGAGGCCATCGGCCTGCCCAAGCTCGATTTGCTGGGTATTCGCGCCCTCACCGTGCTGGCCGACGCCGCCGAGATGATTCGCACCGGCCGCAACGGCCGTTTCCGGCTGGAAACCATCCCCCTGGACGATGCGGCTACTGGCGAGACATTGGCGCGAGGGGCGACAATTGGCGTATTCCAGTGCGAATCAACCGGAGCGCAGCGCACCTTGCGCCAACTTCAGGCGCGGTCCGTGTGGGACCTGGCCGTCGCCAATGCCTTTTTCAAACCCGGCCCGGCGACAGGCGGCATGGCCAAGGCCTTTGTGCGCCGCTATCGGGGCGAAGAACAGGTCAGTTACCTGCATCCGGCGCTGGAACCGATTTTAGGACCGACGCAGGGCGTGCTGCTGTTTCAGGAGCAAGTGCTGCGCGTGGCGACGGAAATCGCCGGACTGACCTGGGCGCAAGCCGACCGCCTGCGCCAGGGCATGAGCAAATTTCAGGCGCGGGAGATGGCCGCGCTGCGGCTGGCTTTTGTGCATGGCTGCCAGCGCCAGCCGCCCGGCGGGCCAGGCTTTACGCCGGAGCAGGCGGCGACGCTGTGGGAGCAGGTGGCGGCCTTCGCCGGTTACGGCTTCAACCAGGGGCACGCCACTGCCTACGCCGACGTCAGCTACCGTTCAGCCTACCTGAAGACCCATTACCCGGCTGAATTTCTCTGCGCCCGGCTGGCCGACCACGGCGGGTTTCATCACCCGGCGGTGTACATGGCTGAAGCGCGGCGGCTGGGCATAGCCGTGCGGCCGCCGCATGTAAACTTTAGCGGCCGAAAGTTTACGCTGTCCGTGGGCGAGATGGGGGATGGGAGATCGGAGACCATGCAATCTTCAATCGCCAATCTCCCATCTCCCATTCTGTGGCTGGGTTTGGGGCAGGTGCGAGATGTGCGGCGGGAGTCGGTAAAGGGGATTGTGCGGGCACGGCCGTTCGCTTCCCTGGCCGATTTGTTGGCGCGCGTGCCGCTGCAAACCAAAGAAATCCGACATCTGATCCAGTGCGGAGCGTTGGATGGTTTGGGCGACAGCCGGGCCGGGATGCTGGCGCAGGCGGAGGAAATTTTGCGCGCCGGCAGCGCGTTGCAAATGGCCTTTGATTTTGCCCGCGCCAGACCTGAGCCAGAATCGGCGGCGCAGCGGCTGGCCTGGGAAACCCACCTGCTGGGGCTGCCCATCAGCGTGCATCCGTTGGCATTGGCGGCGGGGCAGATTAGCCGCACGCTGCCCATCCGCCGCCTGCCGGAAAGCCGGGGGCAGTTGGTGAGCGTCGCCGGGGCGCGTCTGCCGGGTTGGACTGGTGGGAAGGGTTACTTTTTGGATGATGGCGACGATTTTGTGATTGTGCAGGGTTTGGAGAAAGGCGCGCTGCCGGTGGGCGAGGTGGTGGTGGTAGACGGCCGTTACCGCCACGACGAGTGGGGCGCGGCCTGGTTGCAGGCCACATCCGTCCGAACTGTGACAAACTCTCTGCTATAATTAGCCCCATGACTGACATGTCTACATTTTTTAGCGAGCATATTGATCTCGTTTACTTTTTTTACGGCCTGGCCTTCTTCAGCATGGGGCTGGCAATTTGGTTGGAATCGCGCCGCGCTTCGGAATTTCGGCTGGCCGGGGCGATGGTTTTTCTGGCCGGTTTTGGCTTGATCCATGGGATGCATGAATGGTTCGATATGTTTATCCGCATGGGCAAATTCGACGATTTATCGGCGCAGGGAACCTTCTTTTTCAATGGCATGCGGCTGGGGGAACTGGCGCTGTCTTTTTCTTTATTAATTGTTTTTGGTATCCGGCTCATTTTTTCTGATCATGCAGAAGACCAACGCGGCGTCACCTTATCTTGGATGGCGGCTGGCGTGCTTACGCTGTTTTGGGTGGTCAGTACCGCGTTGACCCGGTGGGTTTATAACCCCAGCATGACTGATTTTGTGACCGGGGCGGATGTGTTGGCGCGTTACATTTTGGGGATTCCCGGCGCCATGCTGGCCGCCTGGGCTATATTTTTGGAACAGCGCGCCTTTCGTGCGCGAAAAATGCCGGATTTTGGCAAGGCGTTGTTAGGCGCAGCGGTGGCCTTGATCTTGTATGGGCTGGTGGGACAAGTTTTTGTCACGCCATCTTTTCTTTTTCCGGCAAATATCATCAATTCTGCGCTTTTTTTGCAGGTGTTTGGTTTTCCGGTGCAGTTGTTTCGGGCGACCATGGGCATGGTGATGGCGATTTTTGTCATTCGGGCGCTGCGTGTGTTTGAGGTAGAAAGCCGGGAGAAGCTGGCAATGGCCAATGAGGCCCGGCTGCTGGCGCAGCAGGCTGCGCTGACGACGCAGGAGAAGGCGCGTATTGAAACCGATTTGTTGAATCAGGAATTGCAAACGGCCGTCCAAGAGCTGTCGATCCTCTACGAATTATCGCGCAATCTGGCGGCGACTCTTGACCGGGACACGCTGCTGCAATCGACCATCAACAAGATTTTTGATTCCTTGCCGCGCATTGGCGGCGGCATGATTTTATTGCGGGAGAAACCGGGACGGCCGTTGGAACTCATCGCCCGGTCCGGCTACAAAAGTGTCGATGGGAATGGCGTGCAAACATTCGATTGTACTTACACGCAAGCCTATCTATTGGGCGAATACGTCGCCAACACCGGGCGGCTGGCGTGGTGCGACGGTCTGAACATCATCGATTTGGGCGAGACAGCCGATATAATCGCCGATTATAACAACCCGACGATTTCGGTGGATGCCAGCGGGCATACCATCGGGGTGCCGCTGACGGTGCAAAGCCGCACGGCAGGCAGCATGGTCTTGAGCGTTAATCCCTTCACGGAGCCGTTTTCGCAGCGCGACTTGTCGCTGATTATTGCCGTGGCCGGTCAGTTGAGCATTGCCATTGAAAATGTGAACCTGTATCAGGCGGTCCAAGAGCGCGAGGCGCTGCGCGGCGAGCTGCTGCATCAGGTGGTGGCGGCGCAGGAAAAAGAGCGGCAGCGTATTGCCCGCGAACTGCACGACAGCACCGGGCAAACACTGACGGCGCTCGGGCTGGGTTTGGCGGCGGCCAGCGAAAACTTACACAACAATCCGATCACAGCCGCCGCGCAGTTGGTTGAGCTACGGTCGCTTAGTTCTCATGCGCTGCAAGAGATTCATGATATGGTGGCCGATTTACGGCCGTCGCTGCTCGACAATTTGGGTCTGGTTTCGGCGCTGCGCAGTCAGGTGCAAGCGTTTGAACGGCGGAGCAAGATTGCCGCTTCTTTTTCGGTTGGCGGGCTGCGCCGCCGGTTAGACCCGGACGTGGAAATGTCGGCTTTTCGCATCGCGCAGGAGGCGTTGACCAATGTGTACAAACACGCTCAGGCGACCGAAGTGAAGGTGCGGATTATTTTCCGTGAGGATCGGCTGTGTTTGCGGGTGCGGGATAACGGCCGTGGGTTTGATCCGGACACCGTGTTAGATGCGGGCATGAAAGAGCGAGAATCATGGGGGCTGTTGGGGATGCAGGAACGCGTATCGCTGGTGGGCGGAACGTTTTTTATCCGTTCGCGCCCCACACTGGGCACAATTATTCAAGTTTGTATTCCCTTAGCCAAAGAGGATGTAGCCGATGTCGAAGATAAAACTCTTGTTAGCCGATGACCATGCCGTGGTACGATCTGGTTTGCGCATGTTGTTGGAAGCGCAGCCGGACATGGAAATTGTTGCAGAAGCGGAAAACGGCCGTGAAACAATCGAAAAAGTCCTGACCTTTCAGCCAGATATTGTGCTGATGGATATTGAAATGCCGGGCATGAATGGGATTGAGGCGACGCGAAAAATAAAGGAAGAATCACCGGAAACGGCCGTGCTAGCTCTGACCATGTACGAAGACGACCAATACTTCTTTGAAATGCTCAAAGCGGGAGCCGCCGGTTACATTCCCAAACGCGCCGCGCCCGACGCTCTCGTTAACGCCATTCGCACTGTCAAAAAGGGCGAAGTGTTCCTTTACCCGTCGATGGCCGCGTACCTGGTGGAAGATTATTTACAGCGAGACGAAGCGCCAGAAGAAGATGAAGCCGACGTTGTAGACCTGACAACGCGGGAAAGAGAAGTGCTGGTGCTGATTGCCGAGGGACTGAGCAACGGCGAAATCTCCGAAAAACTGGTGATCAGCATTAAAACTGTGGACCGGCATCGAGAAAATATCATGCGCAAACTGAACATCCACAACCGGATTGATTTAGTGAAATTTGCGCTTAAAAAGGGAATGATTGATTTAGAGGATTAGGTGAGGGGTAACTGAAAGGCACAAAAAGACCCCAGGGGTTTTCCTGAACCCCTGGGGTCTTTTCATCAGGCGTGGGCCTGACGGTATCAGGCGTGGGCCTGACGGTATCAGGCGTGGGCCTGACGGTATCAGGCGTGGGCCTGACGGTATCAGGCGTGGGCCTGACGGTAGACGGGGCAGTCGGGACAGTCGGCGGGCAGCACGCCCTCGGCTGACAGGCGGGCGACCCAACAGGGCTTGCCGCGCTGCTGATTGGCAGGGCAGTCTGCGCGACGGGCAGGATCGCACCCTTTTGTTACCCAACAGGGCAAGGCGATAGACGGCCGTTTCTCTTTAGCCACCGGCAGAAAGGGTTCCGGTGATTGTGCGTTCTTCTGCTCGGCCGCTTCACGCTCCCACTTGTCTACCATCCGGTTCATCAGACGAGCGATGGTAAATGTCAGGGCTATGGGTACTAGGCAGCGCACCGCAAACAGCAAGATCTCAATTCCCGCTCCTTCCAATTCGTTCATGCCGATTATCCTCCGCTAAAAAACTTCAAAATAAGAGGTAGACATCCGGTCTTGAGAAACCGGATGTCTGAAAGTGAATAACCAACCCCAACAAGCTGGTCGAGAACCCAATGATTAATCGGTGGCCATTGGCTGCAGCGAAACTGCCTGCATGTCGTGTTCCTCAACCAGGGTATGATCCACAATCCCCAGGCTGCGCACGCCGATCGTAAAGGCCAATATGCCGTAGGCAATGACCCCGGCCCCGGCTGCAATCTCAACCAAAGAGGGCCGATAATGCGTGTACTGCGGGATCAGGCTTTGCGGAATCTGATTAAAGACCACTAACTGCCCAACCATGTTGGTGTCCCAGCGGTAACAAATCAGACCAATTACCACAAAAGTTAACGCGGCGATTAACAGACGCGTATTTTGTCGCCATTTGCTATTTAGCAAAATCAACATCGGAACGATAATGCCCAAGGTGATTTCGCCTATCCAAAAATTGATGGCCAAGGGTCCTTTGGTCAGATAGGTTAATCCTTCGCTACGGCCGGGTTCATAGGTGTAGCTCATCGACAACGCATCCCAGAAGCGCAAGTAGAGGTATCCTACCAACACCCAGCCGATGAAACGGGCTACCATGTCGATTAAGGAAGGGTCGATTTTGGCGCGCGGCGTTACTTTGCTGGCCAGAATAGAAGCCAGTGTAACCAGCGATGGACCGGCGGCCATGGCCGATACGATGAAGAGAACGGCTAGACCAGGCCGATACCAAACGGGCCGAGCTTTTAAGACGCCGTAGGTAGCGCCCAAAGAAGATTGATGCAGCATGGATAAACCAAGCCCGGCGATTGCCAGAAGCGGCGCGATTTTGTGTACAGAGGCAAGGCGGTTGCCGAATCCGGGCCAGCGGCTTTGGACCATGTTGCTTTGACCGATGATCGGCGTTACCTCCAGCGCCAAAACCGTCAGGTAGAGGGTGACACACATTGTCACTTCCCATAATGGCGAGTGGATGTTCCAGTAGCGGAGTGAATGCCAAAAGCGGTCCGGTCGGCCGATGTCGAGCATCAGGGTGAGGACGGCCATGCTGTAACCGATGAGGCCCATGAAGACGGCCGTTCTGGCTATCGGCTGCAACTTCTTAATTCCCAATAGGTAAACGGCCGCCGACAAAAGGAATGCGCCGCCGCTGAGAGCAATCGACGATAAGTCAATGCCAATCCATAAGCCCCAGGGAACCAGATCTGTCAGGTTGGTGACAACCAGACCTTTGACAAAGATGATTCCTGCGGCTACCAGACCCAGCGCTATCACCGTGAGAAGTCCAGCTATCCACCAAAAGTAAGATGTGCGCAACAGGCTTAAGCGTTGTTTGAACATGGCACTGCCTCCTTCGAATCTTCCACATGTACCGGCAAATAAAACACCCGTGGCTCAGTCCCTAATTCTTCCCGCAGCCGGTAAGATGAATTTGCCGCCAGCGCCACACTCACCGGGGAGTTGGGATCATTCAAATCGCCAAAAATTCGCGCGCCGTTGGGACAAGCTACCACACAGGCTGGCGTTGCCGCCTGGTCTACGCCTGGGGTCAGGCCATAAGCCAGCCCACGGTCTATGCGCTGATAACAAAACGAACATTTTTCCACGACACCACGCGGCCGTCGGGGAATCTCGGGTTGGCCCCACCCAGGAACGACCGGATTCTCGCCCGTGAATGCTTCCCAGTTGAATGAACGCGCGCCATACGGGCAAGCCATTTCACAGTAGCGACAGCCGATGCATTTGTCATAATCCATCATGACGATGCCGTCCGGCCGGTGATAGCTGGCTTTGACGGGGCAAATGTCGACACAGGGCGCATCCTCGCACTGCATACAGGGCATCGGTAGAAAAACTTCTTGCCCGCCGACCGGTTTATCTTCAATGATGCGGGTCCAGCTTTTGTCGGGGGCCACATCATTTTGCGCCTGACAGGCTTTGACGCAGTAACCGCAGCCGGTGCATTTTGATTGGTCGATCACCATTGCCCATTTGTAAGGGCTTGTTTCTTCGCTGGGGCCAGATAAACTTTCGAGTTTAATGTATTTAGCCGAGATGGTGGTGGTTGCCAGACCAGCCAGACCAAACTTCAAGAAGCTGCGTCGGTTGATTGTTGTCTCAGTCATGGCGCACCTTAATCTACTCGAGTGCGGCGGTAGGCGCGCTCGAACAGGGGCGATAACATAACGCCCATTAACAGACCAAATGCCGTGGGAATGACGAAGGCAAACGGAGCCGTGTCAGAAACCGGGGTGGATGGGACGATGGTTTCAGCGCTGACGATGTGGCTGCGGGATGATTGGAGGGCTGTCAGGCTTTCACAGGTGGAAACGGCCGTTGCTTGTCCGTCTAAACCACCGCCATCAGACGTAGGTAGAACCCCATTCAGCATTACTGCATCCTGCATAGGCGAGTGCATCTCGTGGTCGTGGCAGGCATTACAAGTTTGCAAATCAACGCCAAACGTATGAGACCGTTTACTGTGACCATCACCCAGCGGTTCGTCGGTTACTGTCAGGTGGCAGTCGGTGCAAAGCAAGCCTTCCTGGGAATGAGCTGTGAACGCAAAATAATAGGCGTCCTCGTTGTGACAGGTGATGCATAATTCCTGAACGCTGTCTGTTTTAATCTTTGTGGTGTGTGGGTTATGGCAGCGAACGCAAGTCAGCTCTTCCTGGGCATGTTGGCTTAGCTGCCAGTCATCATGTGTTTCCACATGACAACTACCGCACGCTTCAGATGAGCGGTTCGTCGGCATAACCTGCTCCGGATGATGCGAAGCCTCCTCGCCCATCGAATGGCAAGCCTCACAGCCTACGCTTCCTTCGTGCCAGGTTTGCGTTTCGGCATCATAACCGGTTGTATGGCAGGCTAAACATTCAGTGGGGCTGCCCTGGTCTTGCCAGGCTGCCTGGAAAGCAGGATCCACCATCGATTGCCCATGCTGGCTGTCCTGCCAATTGATGACGACACTTTCGTGGCATTCATTGCAATCACTGGGCAAAGCGGTCTGCGCTTCTGGTTTTGCTTCGCTGACCATATAGGTGAATAAGGTTAGCGATAGTCCGCATACCAATCCAAAAATAATGCGAATAGTCCAACGTTTAAGCATGGGTCTCTCCTCTTTTGTTACTTCTACTTATGCTCAGTCGCCTCAAAGGGTTTTCAGTGGGAGCCTTTTCTGAGGTGGTCCTAAAAAACTGGAGACTGATGTTGAATATGGACTCTTAGTACGCCAACACAAAACCTTGCCTTACCGGGTGGGAGCAGGTAAGGCAAGGACGTTATTGACGAAAGTTAATGGTTAAATTGCTGTTTTCGATTGCCGGGCGCTGCCGAGAGCTAATGAACATAAGGATCAGGATTGGCAGACCAAATCGGACAACGAACAATGCCAATAAGATGAGGATTCCGAATAACACGTCCATTACACACCTCCCAGGTGATAAATCTCAAACCTTTCAGATAAGTTAAGTTTAGGTCTTCAGGGGGTGCGGGTAAATTGGGAAGAAGTCGGATTTGTTTATGGGTGGAATGGGGAAAATGGGGGAGGATTTTTGGGGGAAACGGCCGTTTCCCCCATAATCTGTCCTGGCTAGAAGCCGGAATTTGGGTGTTTTACCCATATAGACATGGGGTTCACCCCAGAAAACCAAAAGGCGGCTGGTTTATTCAACCAACCGCCCAGATCCCTGCTCTAATTTGTTGATCAGGTTGTGATTATTTTTTGGGGATGATGCGCACTTTGCGCCGTTTGCCCTCGCCGGTGCTTTCGGTGTAAACATATTTGTCGTCACGCAGGGCCATGTGGACAATGCGCCGCTCGTGGGGCGGCATGGGTTCCAGGCTCATGGCGCGTTTGCGCTTGGCTACTTTGTGGGCCATACGCTCAGCCAGGCGCATGAGCGCCTGTTCGCGGCGCTGGCGATAACTCTCCACGTCGATAACAAAGCTGGCGCGCTGCTTAAGTTGGTGCCCGACCATCAGCCGGGAAATGTACTGCAAGGAATTGAGCGTTTCACCACGCGGCCCAATGAGGCTGCTCATATCTTGACCATAAATTTCGATGATATTGACCCGTTTACCGGTAAGATCGTCGGGGTCGGATAGGGAAACATCCAGGGAAGCGGTTACGCGCATTTTTTCCAGTAGATCGCCGATGACGGTTACGGCCGTATCGCGTTCTTGCTCTCGCTGCGCCACTTCATCGTCAGATTCGTCCTGGGGCACAGCCGTCTGCCCGCCAGATACTTGTTCGGGTTCCGGTTTGGTTGGGGGCGGCGGAGTAGGGGCAGGAGCGGGGGTGGGAACGGCCGTTTTCACCGGGGCACTGCTTGGCGCAGGCACTGCCGGTTTAGCCAACTCAGGTGGTGGCGCAGGCGCCACTGCAGGCGCAGCCACGACATACGTCAACCGCACAACCGCATCCCGCGCGCCAATGCCTAACAATCCTTTACTGCCCCGATCTAAAACTTCAATCTCTACATCAGCGCGATTAACGCGCAATCTAGCCAGGCCAGAAGCAATAGCTGCTTCTACATCAGACCCTTGAGCTTCAATCTTTCGTTCTTGTTCGATGGACATTTCAACTCTCTTTAGCGTTTAGCCGACCGCCGTTTACGTTTAGAAGTCGGCGGTTTGGCCTTATAAGGCTCTTGCCCGTTACTCTCACTGGAAAGCTCGCTCTTCTCCGTTAACATTGGTTCCGCCACCGACAAAGCCGGCTTCACCATCTCATCACCCGACGGCATAATCCGCAGCATATACAGACCCTGCAAGATACCAATGATATTGGAGAAAATAAAGTAAAGTGACAACCCCGCCTGGAATTGCAGCGAAAAGAACCCAAACATAATCGGCATGGTATACAGCATCGATTGGGTCATCGCGGCCGTAGGATCCTCTTGCCCCTTCTTGTCTTTGTCGCCCTTCTTCTTGGGAGTTGGCGAGGCATACTTTTGCTGCACAAACATGGTCACAAACACCAGAATGGGCAGAATCAAAAACGGATCCGGTTGGCCTAAATTCCAGATAAAAAATTGATTATTGATGGGCAAAAGCTGCGATAAATCAATTCCCGCGTAAACACGCTGGGTCAATTCAAACAATGCCTGCGGCGTCGTGCCCAACATGATCCGAAACACCTGAAACATGCCAAAAAGAATGGGCATCTGGATGATCATGGGCAAACAACCGGTCAGCGTATCGGCCGGGTTATAGCCAATTTTGGCAAATTCTTCCTGCATTTTCTGCGGGTTGTCTTTGTATTTCTTTTGGATGGCTTGAATTTGCGGCTGAATCGCCTGGGTTTTCATCATCGAACGCTGCTGACGAATGTTCAGCGGCAGCGTGACGAGCCGAATGATGATCGTAAAAACCGCAATCGCCAAAAGCAGGTTGTTGCCGAGAAAATCATACAGCAACACCATCGCATTTAGCATAGGGTTAACGACAAATTGATCCCACATAAATTTTGATCCTATCCCAGGTGGCTGGGTTTACTTTTATTCTACCGGTGAAAAAGTCCACTGCTGAGCGCCGCTTGCGCGATCAAAAGCAGCCAGTAATAGATCCGCGTTGCCCTGAAGGGCAACAACAAGCGCATCACCAACAATTACTGGGGTGGTGTAGACAGAGGCTGGGGCAGATTGCTGCCATAGCTGCGCGCCGCCATCGGTGGAAAATGCCGTCACCTGCCCGGTTTTAGCCTGCACATCACCTTGCGAGACCAGATAAACCACGTTATCGGCCACGATTGGGCTGGTTTGCACAGGACCAGTGACGGTTTTCTGCCATACCAGGCTGCCATCCGTGGCATTCAGGGCAAAGACGTTGCCTTTCAGATCGCCAAAATACACAACGCCATCCGCAACTGCCGGAGCGCCCCAAACCCAATCAGGCGTCACATAAGCCCAGGTTTCAACGCCAAATTGTAAGCGATCCAGGGCATGGAGTTTGCTGTCGAAACTACCGACAAAAATCTGGTCCCCCACCACGATGGGTGAGCCAGCAATCGCGCCGGAAGTTTCCCAACGGCCGTTTTCCGCGCCAGATTCCGGGTCGATGGCATAAACAAGGCCATCTAAAGAGGCCACATACAACGTCCCATCGGCATAAGTGGGTTGGCCCCAAATCGCGTTCTGAGCTGAAAAAGGCGTATCCCACAACGGCGCGCCGGTTTTGCGGTCCAGGGCAAACAACTGGTTATCGGCCGTGCCAAAGTAGACACGATCCCCCACAATCAACGGCGGGGCGACAATTTTGTCTTTCGCCACCGTGGATTGTTCCCAAACCGTCGCCGGATTCGTGGGCTGTTCTTCCAGGCCAAAGGTATGCACGATCACTTTCGGGCTGAACATGCCGCTGGAAGCGCCAAAATCGCCAATGACCACACCGCTCTCATCGACAGCAGGGGCAGCGTAATATTGAGCCGTACTTCGTTCGGCCGGGAACCGCCAGATTTGGCTTTGCGTGGCCGCGTTAATGGCTAAAACTTCTGTGCCGTGGGCCAGATACACCACATCACCAGCCACAGATAAACCGGGCCAATTCACGTTGGGAACCTGACCAGAACAGGCGGCCAGAACAAAACTGGCGAGGATAAGAAAAAGTATGATCGGCTTAAGCAACGGCCGTTTGTCTGCGTACAAAGAGGATCCTCCGATTAGGGAACCGGGTCATAACCGCCAGGGTTAAACGGGTGACAGCGGGCAATACGTTTCACGGCCATCCAGCCCCCTTTAAAGAAGCCATATTTTTCAATCGCTTCGTAACCGTAATGAGAACAGGTTGGCGTAAAACGGCAGCTTGGCGGGAAAGCCGGTGAAATAAATTTCTGGTAAAAGCGGATCAGCAGCAATGCAATGCGTTTCATCACAACCCCGACCAGGCTTCACTTGTCGGCTGGGCTTTGAGGAGTTGTAAGCGAGATAACAATGAGAGAACGGCCGTTTCCACTTCCCCAAACGATGCTCCAGGCATCTCGTTACGAGCAATAAACAAACAATCCCAACCCGGCTCAATTTCTGCCATATGGTGACGAATGACTTCTCGCAGCAGACGCCGGGCGCGATTCCGCTGAACTGCCTTCCCTACGCGCCGACTGGCAACAAACCCAAATCGGCTGACATCTAATGCATTGGGAAGAACAATCAGCACAACGAGAGGATGCCGTCGGCTCCGACCCTGTTGCCGCACGCGCTGCAAATCCGCAGAACGCCGCAAACGGTTTTGGGATTGCAGCATCCTCCCCAGGCCCTAAAGCCTAACCCCCCTTCACCTTATACGTGTCGCCCCGTCGTTTTACAGAACGATACGCCGTGGCCGAGGTAGCGTTCCAATTGATACGCTTGCCAAATTGATTCATGTCCACAGTCAACGATTTACGACCCTTGGCGCGACGCGCTTTCAAAACATCACGCCCACCCTTTGTTTGCATCCGCTGACGGAACCCATGTACACGCATCCGACGACGGATTTTTGGTTGATAAGTACGCTTTACCATTTCTATATTCTCCCAAAAAAACCAGGGCCTTAAGCCCTGTGAAAATTTCATACCAAGTTGGAACTCATGCCAGATTGCCGTAAGGCAATGCGACGTAAAATTATACACGAGCGCCTGGAGGCGGTCAAATCTGGCGGCGGCGCCTTTAGACCTGGTCCATCTTCTCGACAATGTGGCCTACCAGACCATAATCCTGCGCCTGTTTAGCGCTCATCCAGAAGTTACGGTCGGTGTCTTTTTCCACTTTTTCCAATGGCTGCCCGGTTTGGGCGGCAAAGGTCTGGTTGAGACGCTTGCGCATTTTGATGATTTCTTCGGCCTCGATAGCGATGTCGGAAGCCTGCCCCGATGCGCCGCCCATCGGTTGGTGGAGCAAGAAGCGGGTATTGGGCAAACTGTAGCGGTTTTCTTTTTCGGCAGCGGAGTAAATAAGAGCGCCGGCGCTGGCCACCCAGCCTGTTCCGATTATCTTGACAGTTGGTTTGATAAAACGAATCATGTCAAAGATGGTGTCGCCGGATTCTACATGCCCACCTGGCGAATTAATGATGATTTTGATGTCGTCATCGGAATCGGCCGCCAAAACCAAGAGTTGGCGGGTAATTTCCTGAGCGACTTTCATATTAATTTCACCAAAAATCAATATGGTGCGGGTTTCCAACAATTTATTCATCAGGTTAAAGCCGGGGGCTTTTTCGTTTTCTTGTTTTTCTTGCGGTTCGTCTTCGATTTCTTCTTCTTCAATTTCGTCAATGAGGTATGTCATCTGAATCTCCTGGTTCAATTGCGTGGCCCAAAGGGGGCATTG
The DNA here is from genome assembly GCA_017993775.1 of Chloroflexota bacterium. Taxonomy (GTDB): domain Bacteria; phylum Chloroflexota; class Anaerolineae; order Promineifilales; family Promineifilaceae; genus Leptovillus. The sequence continues at coordinate 109,608 of JAGOMA010000013.1, forward strand.
GTTACTTTTGGCTATGATTATGCCGGTCAATCGTTAGATTGGCGTAAGTAAGAGCCAGATTGATAGGTATGTATGGAAGGTAATTGTGCCACGGAGCAGCTTATCCTTCAAATAAAAAGGGGCACAGAACGTGCCCCTTTGGTAAATCATCAGGATGCGTTAATGCTTAACGCTTGAGGTTGGTGAAGGCGGCCAGGCCAGGATAAACGGCCGTATCGCCCAACTGATCTTCGATGCGCATCAACTGGTTATATTTGGCTACCCGGTCACTGCGCGCCGGCGCGCCGGTCTTGATCTGCCCGGCGTTCAGGGCCACCACAAGATCAGCGATGGTTGCGTCTTCGGTTTCCCCACTGCGATGGCTGACAACGGCCGTCCACCCATGCCGCTGCACCTTATCCACCGCCGCAATCGATTCCGTCAACGAGCCAATCTGGTTTACCTTGCACAGCAAGCTGTTCGCGGCTTTACGGTCCAGCGCTGTCTGAATGCGCTTAACGTTTGTCACCAACAAATCGTCGCCGACGATCTGGATGCGATTGCCCAATTTGGCCATCATCAATTCCCACGCTTCCCAGTCATCCTCGGCCAGACCATCTTCAATCGAGATAATCGGGTATTTGTTGACCAGATCCACGTAAAAATCTACCATCTCCGCGCCGGAGAGCTGCTTACCCTCAACCTTCATGTTGTAGACGCCATTTTCGTAAATTTCCGAAGCGGCTGGGTCCATGGCAAACATTATCTGCTCACCCGGTTTGTAACCTGCTTTTTCGATGGCTTCTAACATCAATTCAAACGGTTCGGCATTGTTTTTAACGCGAGGGGCAAAGCCGCCTTCATCGCCAACGGTTGTGCCGTAGCCTTTACTGCCCAAAACCTTCTTCAGGCTGGCATAGATTTCGGCGCACCAGCGCACCGCTTCGGTAAAGGTGGGCGCGCCAACGGGCATAATCATGTATTCTTGCAAATCGGTGGCCCCGGCCGCATGTTTGCCGCCGTTCATAATGTTCATCATGGGCACGGGCAGGGTGCGGGCAGAAACGCCGCCCAGGTAGCGGTACAGTGGCTGGCCCAGGCTGACGGCCGCCGCTTTGGAAACGGCCAGGGAAACGCCCAAAATGGCGTTCGCGCCCAGGCGCTCTTTGTTTTCGGTGCCATCTAGCTCAATCAGGGTTTTGTCGATACCTACCTGATCAGTGGCGTCCCAGCCAACAATGGCTTCAGCGATTTCTTCATTGACAACGCTCACAGCTTGCAAAACGCCTTTGCCGCCATAGCGGTTTTTGTCGCCGTCGCGCTTTTCCCAGGCTTCGTGGATGCCGGTGGAAGCGCCGGAGGGCACGATGGCCGACCCGACAGACCCATCAAACAGCAAGACTTCAACTTCTACAGTGGGGTTGCCACGGGAATCTAGCACTTCACGGCCGTGGATTGCTTCAATATAAGTCATGGATATTTACTCCTTTTTTGAATTCAGCATGTGTCGCTTGTGAAAAACAGGCGATGCACGATTGTTAGTCTTAAAAACCACCTGCAACTATACCGAACCCGGCCCCAAATCGCAACCGTCGTCGTCATAAGAAATACCTGCTTTTTATCACATGCTAAGGAGGTGTTGGGAAAGAACGGCCGTGTCCATCCCATCGCTCAATTAGAACAGATGCGTTATCATTTGCGCTCTGTTTTCCACCCTGAAACGCGGTGCCGATGAGGTGTATCATGCAATTGATCCTTTCTGCTCAACTCCCTTTTCGCCTAAAAACAGTGATCAACTCCCACGGTTGGGTGCAGTTGGCTCCCTTCATCCACCACGAGGCGCAGGCGTCCTTCACCTACCTGTTGGAACTGGCGCAGGGTCAGGTGGTCGAGTTGCGTGTCGCGTCGTCCGATGATGGCGTGGTGATCACCCTTGTGGATGGTCTGGACAACACGGCCGTTGCCGAAATCAGCCAAAAAGCCACCTGGATGCTCGGACTCGGCCAGGATTTCGCCGATTTTTATGCCGCTGCCCAACACGAACCGAAACTGGCCCAGGTAAAACCCAACGCCCAGGGCCGCTTGCTGCGCTCCGCCACTATTTTCGAAGACGTGGTAAAAACCATCCTCACGACCAATACAACCTGGAGCGGCACCATCCGCATGGTGAAAGGGCTGGTGGATAATTTTGGCGCACCCTTACCCGATGATCCAACGCGGCAGGCATTCCCCACCCCGGCCCGGCTGGCCGAGGCGGATGTGGAAATGCTGCGCAAAGCAGTCAAGCTGGGCTATCGCGCGCCCTACGTGCTGGAATTGGCGCAGCGGGTAGCGGCGGGCGAACTGGACCTGGAGGTGTGGAAAACGGCCGTGCTCACCACCGCCGAATTACGCCACCAACTCCTGGCCCTCAAAGGCGTCGGACCGTATGCCGCCGCCAGTTTACTTATGCTCTTAGGCCATTACGATTTCGTGCCTGTCGATTCCTGGGCGTTCAAACTTGTCTCCCACGAATGGCATAACGGCGAACCGATAGACAAAACTCAGGTGGAAGCCGCGTTTGCGCCATGGGGTCGCTGGAAAGGTCTGGCTTACTGGTTCTGGGATTGGACCTATTTGCACGAAACTCCGGCGTAAGGCAAGCATAACCACCAACCCCACGCAGCCCGCGCCACTGGGAACCTGTGACATTTAGCAGATGGGTAACGGCCGTTTGTCACTTTTCGCACTTTTTATTATCTAAATAATACAGTACGGTCACCTGGGTGCAGCCACCCGGCCGTAACACAACATCAACCGATACAACGGAGGACTCTTTTCATGGAAATGATTATCGACTTTCCCGGCGGCGCGCGAGTAGACGCCCACTTTGGCCCATTCACCGTGCCCACCGATCAACCGCCTTACAGCACCGCCCCAACCCCATTCGCCACATTTCTGGCATCCATCGGCACCTGCGCCGGTATTTACGTCTTGGGATTCTGCCAACAACGCGGCATCTCAGCCGAAGGCATCCGCCTGGTGCAAAACCTGGAGGTCAATCCCATGACCGGCATGGTCACAAAAGTGAACCTGGACATTCAGGTTCCGTCCGATTTTCCCGAAAAATACAAGCCAGCCATCATCCGCGCCGCCGACCAATGCGCCGTCAAAAAACATTTTGAACACCCGCCGAAGATTGAGGTGCAGGCTACCACAATGGCCACGGCCGTCTAACCCTGAGCCGTTGGCCCATTATCCTTTGCCGAAAGCCCGTTTGCGCGGGCTTTTTGCTTTCACATCGGCACAAGATTGGTCTAATCTTGCAGATTGGACCAATCTGACTAACCGTACAAGAGATGAACCATGAAACACGCCTTGCACGATTGGCCGCTTTTGGGGGTTGCGCCGCCTGCCATGTGGCTGGCGCTCGTCTGGCTGGCGGGTAAACGCACGCCGCAACGCAACCTGGGCAGCCTGCTGTGGCGTGCCCTGTCTGCGCTGGATTCACTCTCCTGTAAGCTGGCGGACGTGGCCTGCCTGAGCCACGGCTTTATCTTGACTGGGGCGCAGCTGCCTCTACCTATGGTGGATGGCGGCGTGATTTTGCCGTGGATGCTGGGGGAGCAGGGTTACACGCCAAAAGCGGCCGATGCGGTAGTCCAAAAGGCGGGCGTTCTAGCCCTGGCGCTGTTGAGCAGCGTAATTACCTGGCTGCTGTTGTGGTCGCGGCGCGAGGCTATCGGCCGGTTGTGGGCAGCAAACGGCCGTCTCGCGCATGACCCAATCTGAGTCCTCGCACCCGGTTTGTCCGGCCGCTACTGGGTCTGACTAAACGGCGAACAGGGAAGCGGTAGACGGTCGGGCACTATACGCCTTTCTGGCTAAAACCATCCACCTGCTGGGCTTCGCCCCGCCCCGCCACTCATGATCAACATCATCGGTAATCTTGCGCCGCGGCCCATCACCCTGGTCCCCATTCTCTCAGTCGCAATCCCCTGACAAGCCAGACTTCTCCATTTACAAGCCGCGCCAGCCTGATACAATCTCGATGCGGCTGAACGCGCCACCCCCATTGGACCCTTCTGTTTGGTCGCCGCAAAAGGAAGATGCACATGATCCCCCAAGAAAATTTGCCAACGGTGTCCCATCGCCCGCTGAAGGATGAAACCGATTACTGGTGCGTGCACCAACTGCTGCTGGAAACAGTGACCACGACCCCGCCGGGGTTCAACTGGGACATGCGCCGCTGGGAAGGCCGCCGTTTTTACGACGGCCGTGAAGGTGGCAATCCTGATTGGAACCAGAACTGCCAGCTTTGGGAAACGGACAACGGCCGTCTCGTCGGCATCGTCAACCCGGACGGCCAGGGCTGGGGCCATTTGCAGGTTGACCCAGACTTCCGCTACCTGGAAGAGGCAATGATCGAGTGGGCGGAAACGAATCTAAGCGAAACGGCAGAGGATGGAAACGGCCGTCAACTCCAATTCTTCGTCTACGACTACGACGCCCACCGCCAACACCTGCTCAGCGAGCGCGGCTACAAAAAGATGGACTACGGCGGTGTGGTGCGACGGCTGCGCTTTGGGCAGCAGCCGCTGGCCCAACCCAACCTGACGGCAGGCTACACCCTGCGCACCACCAACCCGGCCGACCTATCCGACTGCCAGAAAATCGCCGATTTGCTCAATGCGGCGTTTAGGCGCGATTTTCATAGCGCCGCCGAATACTACTGGTTTACCCGCAACGCCCCCAGCTTCCGCCGCGAATTGGACCTGGTGGCCGTCGCCCCGGCGGGCGATTTTGCCGCCTACGTGGGCATCCCCTGGGACGAAACGAACCGGCGCGGCATCTTCGAACCGGTCTGCACCCATCCTGACCACCAGCGCAAAGGGCTGGGCAAAGCCCTGATGCAAGAAGGGCTGCATCGGCTAAAAGCCTGGGGCGCGGTTGACGTAACCGTGGAAACCGGCGACATGATCCCGGCCAATGCGTTGTACACCAGCATGGGCTTCACGGAAATATTCAAGGGGTATTACTGGCGTAAGGTGTACTGAGGGAGATTAGAGAGTGGAGACTTTTGCTAGTCTCCACTCTCCAATCTCCAATCTCCAATCTCCTCTCATGAGCAAAACAACTCTCAACCCCAATTCTCTTTTCAACAGTCTGCAATTTGGTTTTTCGCAAATTGTGGTGGCGCAGGGCAGCCGCATGGTGTACTTTTCCGGGCAGGTGGCCTGGGACGAACATCAGAATATCGTCGGCGCGAATGATTTGCGGGCGCAGGTGTGGCAGAGTCTGCGGAATGTGGAAACGGCCGTCACCACCGCCGGCGGCGCGCTCAACGACATCGTCGCCCTGCGCATCTACATCGTCCACGACTGGATGGACCGCACCGCCCCCGTCAGCGAAGGACTGAAAGCCTTCTTCCCCGGCGACCAGCCCCCGGCCACCACGTGGATTGGCGTGCAGTCGTTGGCGCGGCCAGAGTTTCTGATTGAGGTGGAGGGAACGGCCGTACTGGAATAACGCATTCTGGCCGTTTTTTTACCGCAGCAGTCGTGATAGAATGAGTAAAACAGTTACTAACCATGCCTGCGTTAGGCAAGAGGCAAAAAAAATGGAAAAAATTGTTAATTTTCCACAGAAAGCCCTGAAATATCAGACCGAAGTAAATCCCGATGGCCGCATTGAACTGCAAGTGCCCCTATCACCTGGCGCACATGTCACCATTTTCATCGTTGAAGAACCAGACACATTTCATGATCTGACACACGCTGCTCAAACCAGCCTGGACCTTTGGGACAATCCCTTCGACGACGAGGATTGGAATCATGCTTAAACAGGGTGACATCGTCCTGGTCCCCATACCATTCACCGACTTATCTGCGCAAAAGCGACGCCCGGTTATTGTGATTTCCACAGATCAATACAATCAACAAAACGCTGATGTAGTTGTAGTGGCCATGACTTCACGGCCGTTTCAAACCCATTATGGCTTCACCATTACAAACGACCAATTGACCGAAGGCGCACTCAATCGGCCCGGACAAATTCGCGTGCATAAAATCTACACCCTCTCTCAAACCATTATCGTCAAAAAATTTGGACGTGTGAGTATCCAGGTTCTTAAACGAATTGGCTCCTTACTGCAAGAATTGACAACTCCATCTCCCTAAAGTAGAAGAGAAGATATGACCCAACTAAACAAATACAGTTCCCGCATCACCCAGCCAAAGGCGCAAGGCGCCTCCCAGGCCATGCTCTACGGCACCGGCATGACCGAAGCCGACATGGACAAGGCCCAGGTTGGCATCGCCAGCATGTGGTACGATGGCAACACCTGCAATATGCACCTGCTCGACCTGGCCGACAAAGTGAAAGCCGGCGTCGAAGCCGCCGACCTCGTCGGCATGCGCTTCAACACCATCGGCGTCAGCGACGGCATCAGCATGGGCACCGACGGCATGAGCTTTTCGCTGCAATCGCGCGAAATCATCGCCGATTCCATCGAGACCATGATGGGCGCGCAGTGGTACGACGGCCTCATCGCCCTGCCCGGCTGCGACAAAAACATGCCCGGCTGCATCATGGCCATGTCGCGCCTGGACCGCCCGGCGATTATGGTCTACGGTGGCACCATTCGCGCCGGCTGCATCCCGCAAAACGATAAGCTAGACATTGTGTCGGCGTTCCAAAGTTATGGCGAATATATTGCCGGTAAAATTACTGAAGATGAGCGGCAGGCGATTGTGCGCCACTCCTGCCCTGGCCCTGGCGCGTGTGGCGGCATGTACACCGCCAACACCATGGCCTCGGCCATCGAGGCGCTGGGCATGAGTCTGCCTTACAGCGCCTCCTATCCCGCCGAATCGCCGGATAAATTGGACGAATGTGTGCGCGCCGGCGCAGCCATGCGCCTGCTGCTGGAGCGCGACATCAAACCGAGCGACATCATGACCCGTGAAGCGTTTGAGAACGCCATGGTCGTGGTGATGGCCTTGGGCGGTTCCACCAACGCCGTGCTGCACCTCATCGCCATGGCCAAAACGGGCGGCGTGAACCTGACCATCGACGATTTCCAGGTGGTCAGCGATCGCGTGCCGTTTTTGGCCGATTTGAAGCCCAGCGGCCGTTTCGTGATGGAAGATTTGCACCAGGTGGGCGGCACGCCGGCCGTCATGAAATATCTGCTGGAAAACGGCTATATCAACGGCGACTGCCTGACGGTGACGGGCAAAACCGTAGCCGAAAATCTGGCTGAAGTGCCCAATCTAGCCGCCGGGCAGGAGATCATCCAGCCATTGGCAAAGCCGATCAAAGAGACCGGCCACATCCAGATTTTGCGCGGCAACCTGGCCCCGGAGGGCAGCGTCGCCAAAATTACAGGCAAAGAAGGGCTGATTTTCAGCGGCACGGCGCGCGTTTATGACTCGGAAGAGGAGATGTTGGCCGGACTGGAAGCGGGCGAGATTGTGAAGGGCGACGTGATTGTGATCCGCTACGAAGGGCCGAAGGGCGGTCCCGGCATGCCGGAAATGCTGACGCCAACGAGCGCCATTATGGGCGCAGGGTTGGGCAAAGACGTGGCGCTGATGACTGACGGCCGTTTCTCCGGCGGCAGTCATGGGTTCATCGTTGGGCACATCTGCCCGGAAGCGCAGGAAGGCGGCCCCATCGCCCTGATCCACACCGGCGACAAAATCACCATCGACGCCGAAAAGCGGACAATTGACGTTGACTTAAGCGACGCCGAATTAGCCCAGCGCCGCGCCGCCTGGACCATGCCGCCCTACAAAGCGACACGCGGCACGCTCTACAAATACATCAAAAATGTGCAGTCGGCTTCAGAGGGGTGTCTGACCGATGGCTGATCCAACGTAGAAAACCCCCGAAAACCAGCGGCAAAGCGGCGTTGGTTAGGGGCAGACTGGATTGAGGTCACAAAAAAACGGCCGCCAGCATTGTTTATTGCTGACGGCCGTTTTTGTTTCAGTTAACAAACCGGACGATTGGAAATCCGAAACCCATTACCAACCATACGGCGCGGGAAGCGGCTACCAACAGCCGTAATAGCCGCAGGAGGGGTAATAAAATGGCTGCAACGGAGCCGTCGTCATTTCCGGCGGAACCGGGTTGGGAATGACCAATACCTGCCCGCCATAAATCAGATTGTAATTGTAAATGGCATTGATGCGCGCCAACCATTGGAAATGGATACCATGTTGTTCGGCAATACGGTACAAATTCTCGCCTTGCTGCACAGTGTAATAGGCGAAGCAGGGCATTTCATTGATGGTAATGGGACCGGCATTGCCGGGATTGGTAATGTTCACCACCCAACCAGGTTGAATCAGGTCCGGGCAGGCGTAGTTATTGGCCGCCTGAATATCTTGCACCGTGGTGCCATAGCAGCGAGCCAATTGCGTCAGCCATTCATTCTTTTCTACGATGTGCTGCACAGCCTGACCAGGAACAACCAGACCGGCTGGCAACTGAACGGCAGCCTCGCCACCGGTACCGACAGCGGCTGTGTCGGCTGGGCCTGTGGCAACCATTCCACCGCCGGCATTGGCATCGCCGGATTCCGGCACGCCGCCAAGCGTGGAATCAGTTACGGCCGTTTGGCCCGAATTGTCAGGAGCCGCCGCATCCGTAGACCCGGAACCGTCCGCTGCAGCCTGGTCGCCTTCGACAACCTCGCCCACAACAACTTCCATCTCGCCCGAATCGCCTTCTGTGACGGCCGGTTGGCTCGCATCACCTGTCGAAGCATTACCTGTGGAAGTATCGCCTGTTGAGGCGTCGCCTGTTGAGACGTCGCCTGTTGAGGCGTCGCCTGTTGAGACGTCGCCTGTTGAGACGTCGCCTGTGACGGCCGTTTCACCGGTTTCCGATTCGGCAGCCATGTCTTCGACAACACCGGCTGTTTCTTCCGTAACCATATCGCCGTCCGCACCGCGATTTAACCACCAGCGGATGCCCAAAACAACCACCAAAACCACTACAACCGCCAGCAAAATGTAAATAATCCGACGAGTCATAATCTTACCTCCTTTAACTTGCAACTCTTTCTAGGCTTGTTCTCGCAGAAATCGCCTTCTCTACGAACTTTGTATAGGAAAAGCAAAACCAATTATTGCAATGATATGACATAACCCATTATACATAAAATGATTTGGCTGACTCATGATACCATGCGTTTCCCGAGTCAGTCAAGGCATCGGGAAGGTTTTTACGAAATATGGCCGCCTGATACGGCCGTATCTCCCATCAACCGGTTACCAGATGGCCGGGCGATCTGGTTACGGCCGTTTTTTGTCCGCCATTAGCCAGCTAAAAAGGGGCCACAATTGGCGGTTCACGCCATCTGCCCATACAATACCCTCACCCTGTAATGAGGATGGCGCTTATGCCCGAACAATTCCTGCCGCTCAACAGCCTGGTACTCTACAAAAACCAACCGGCCCGATTGAGCAAAACCAACGACAAAAAAATCGAAATCAACCTGGCCGACGGCCGTTCCCTCAAAGTCCGGCCCAAAGATGTCGACCTGCTCCATCCCGGTCCCATCACCCATCTTGCTCATCTGGCAATGCCAGAGGGCGACATAGAAACCGCCTGGGAACTACTCCAGGGAAGCACAACCACCCTACCAGAACTGGCCGAACTGGCCTTCGCGGCCTACACGCCGGAAACTGCCTGGGCTGCCTGGCAGCTTGTCGCCGACGGGCTGTATTTCAGCGGCACAATCGAGGAAATTTCCGCCCGTACGCCAGAACAAACGGCCAATGAATTAGCCGCCCGTGCTGCCAAAGCCACCGAAGAACAATCCTGGCAAGATTTTCTGGCCCGCCTGGAAAAAGGGGTAACGGCTGCCGATGACGGCCGTTACCTGCAAGAAATCGCCGCCCTGGCCAACGGACAAACCCAGCGCAGCCAGGCCCTCCGCGCCCTCAATCTGTCCGAAACGCCGGAATCCGCCCACACCCTCCTCCTGCAAATCGGGTATTGGGACGACCACCACAACCCTTACCCGGCGCGCGCCGGTCTGCCCGCCGCCTCCCCCCGCCTGCCCGTGCCCGATCTGCCAGACGAAGAACGCCGCGACCTGACCCACCTGCCCGCCTTCGCCATCGACGACGAGGGCAACCAGGACCCCGACGACGCTCTCAGTTGGGAAAACGGCCGTCTCTGGGTGCATATCGCCGACGTCGCCGCCCTGATCCCGCCAGACAGCTTGCTAGACCTGGAAGCGCGCGCGCGCGGCGCGAACCTGTACCTGCCCGAAGGAACCATCACCATGCTCCCGCCCACCGCCACCCAATGGCTTGGTCTGGGGCTGGTAGAACTTTCGCCCGCGCTCTCCTTTGGTCTGGACCTGGGCGCCAATGGCGAAGTGACTGATTTGGAGATTGTGCCCAGCTGGATTCACGTCACGCGGTTGACGTATGAAGAGGTTGACGGCCGTTTGCACGAAGAGTCATTTAAATCATTATACGAAATCGCGCGGCTTTCGGAACAGCGCCGTCACGAAAACGGCGCAGTACAAATTGAACTGCCGGAAGTCCGGGTGCGCGTGGCTGAAGATGGCGCGGTGAGCATACGGCCGTTGCCCAATTTGCGCAGCCGCGATCTGGTGCGCGACGCCATGTTGATGGCCGGCGAAGCCATCGCCCGGTTCGCCTTTAGCCACAACATCCCCCTGCCCTACACCACCCAGGATGCGCCAGCCGAACCGCTGCCGCCGGCCACCACGACGGCCGAATTTTTTGCCCGCCGCCGCCTGATGAAACCCAGCCAACAAAGCAGCGCCCCCGGCGCGCACGCCGGATTGGGCCTGGGCTTGTACGCCCAGGCCACCAGCCCGCTGCGCCGTTACCTCGACCTCGTTGTTCACCAACAACTGCGCGCTTACATTCTGGGCGAGGAGCTGCTGGATGCCCAAGAGGTAATGGCCCGTGTGGGCGCAGCCGACGCAATTTCTGGCGACGTGCGCCGCACCGAACGCCTGTCCAACCGGCATTGGACGATGGTTTACCTGCGCCAACACCCGGATTGGCAGGGCACAGGCATTATTGTCGAAAAACGTGGGCGCAAGGATGTGGTGTTGATTCCCGAACTGGATTTGGAAACGCGGGTGTATGTGAAGGGGGAACGGCCGTTAGACAGCCAGCTTACCGTCGCCCTGACCGAGGTAGATTTGGTGAATCTGGAAGCCCATTTTCGCGTTGTGGATTAAGGTCTTGGGGACGTGATGCCCACTGCGCAAGAGTATGGCGTGCGGATTTTTGCAGACGGATCAGGACAGAACGGCCGTTACGCCCATCCGACGCTGCGAAACAAGCAAACGGCCGCTGCCAATCTGCTCTACATAATGTGACATGCCCTTATACTCGGCTACCAGGCGGTCAAATGTCGGCTCGTCGAGCAAGTATAAATCCGCGTCCTGCACAGCGCGCAGGGTAGCCGAATAAGGCACATCGGCAAACAAGGCATACTCGCCAAAATGCTCGCCCGGCCCCAAATACCCCATCACCTGCTCCCCGTCACCCACCGACTGCGCCACCGCCAACTTGCCAGAAGCCACAATAAATAAATGTGACCGCGCCTGCCCCTGCCGCACGATCACTTCACCAGCCTTAACTCGACGTTGTTGGAGCCGCGCATCGATCAATGCCAACTGCTGCGGGCTGAGGCTGTTGAACAGGGGCATTTGCTTGAGCAATTGGCGCGACTGCGCCCCGGAACTAACCTGCGACGAGAGAGTTGTATCAACCCGCAGCAGCGGATCAAAGCTCTGGCGGTCGATCACCAGCGCCCTGACCGGCGTCAGGGCGCGATAAGTCGCCTCATAGACGCCTTCATCGAGCAAGGCGAGCGCGCCAAAATAACCGCCCGTTTCCAGAACGGCCGTTTCCAGCCCTTCCTGATAAACGCCCACCCGCCCAGACTCGATGAGAAAAAAAGCCTGGGCGTCGCTGCCGGCCTGGACGATGTGCTGCCCCGCACGGCCGTGCCACGGCCGTATCACAGCCATCAACGCATCCAGGCCCGCTTCGTCAAACCCGGCGAAAATATCCGCCTGCCGAATCAAATCACGCCGCCTATCCCGCGCCAAAATGAAACCGGTCGCCAGGCCGCTGCCCCAATCCATCTCGGCCAACACTTGCCGCCCCAATGTTTCCGCTTCCGGCCAGGGCAAACTGTCGTAAGCGGCCTGCCCCGCCTGACGCGTAAAAAGTGTACCCGCCAGATCATCCAGGCGGTCCACGCTCAGCAGCAGCGCCTGCTGGCAGCGCCGGGCAATGACCAAAATATCCTCGTCGGGGGTGATGGGGCCGAGCGTGAGAATTTCGGTGTAAATGCGGCGCAGGCGGCGGCTGCCAAACACAGCCTCGTAACTGGTAAACAAGGCTTGCATAAAATGGTTAAACGCACTCACCAATCGTTCGCGCTCGCTGAAAGCGGCCACGTCGGCGGCGGTCACGTCGGCGCGGCTAAATTGGGCCAGCGCGCCCAACAGCAGATACAACAGGGCAGCATACAGCCACAAAATTGCTTCCGGCAGGTGCAGCGCCGGAAAATATGGCAGCCAGGGGATGATCAAAAAGGCCAGAACAAGCAGCAGCCAGGGCGTACCAAAGCGGGAATGCCAAAAATTGAAGAGCAGCGGGGTGAGAAACACCAGCCCAGGAAAAACGCCTATGAGGATGAGCAAGGTGGGGAGGAAACGGCCGTCACCCCCCAGCCACAGCAGCCCCACCAAATAAATCAGCCCCAATACAAAAAACGCGCCCATCGTCACCCGTTCCCATACCGCCAAATCGTCTGGCTGGATGGTGAACCAGGAGTTGATGCCCGTGGCCAACACACCGCCGCCCGCCAGGATCAGGGCAGCCTGCCGCCATATTTGGGACGTTGGGGGATCGGGGCTGATCCAGGCGAGCGTGACCCCGGCGAATACGGCCGTTAGCGACCAAACGCCCCATTGAAAACGAGAACCGGCCAGTTGGCGGCCAATGCCCACCAACGCCGCCAGCGCCGCCAGGTGGATCAACCAGAGAACAATGCCCACGGCATATCCAGCGTGTGGCAGCAGCGTGAGGCTAAAAATAACCAGCGGCAGGCCAAACAACAGCGGCAGACCCAACAGCACGGCCAGCACATCACCGCGCGAGAGCAGATCGCGGCGCGAGAGCCATTCCAGACCGGCGCGCAGGCGGCTCCAACTGTAGCGCAGCAGAGCAGCGAGAATTGGGAGGATAACGGCCGTTACCAATCCCAACAACAGCGCCTGCCCCCACCAGCCATAATCGCTCCACAACCGCTGAGCCAGAGGAACCAGCCGCGACTGCCAGAAATACAGGGCAAACCACACCGCGTACATGCCGTAAGCAAAGGCCAACGCGCCAAAAAAGACAAAAATGCGCTCGTTACGGCTCAACGATCGCCCAAAAGCGCGTGGGTTTGTTAATTCGCGGCGGCGCGACCAAACCTGTTCGCGCCAGAACGTGAAAGCGCGCTGGCGCAGACCGGGCATATCCAGCCAATCCATCAAAATAAAGTAGCCATCCAATTCCAGCAGCGGATTCAGGTTAAAAAAAACAGTAAGGTAGGCGATGAAGCCCATTTGGAAGAGGAATGCGGCCCAGAGTTGGGCGGCGGCGGCGGGCACGGCCGTTAACGCCCACGTCAAACCCAGGCCGATCAGGCCGCCAATCAACAGGCCGGAATGTGGCCCGGCCCAGGAAACGGCGATGCGCGCCGCGCGTGACGCCAGCCAGGTGTCGCGGGTATCGACAAAAAAGGCGGGCATCCCCCAATAAATGAGGAACCCGGCGCGATTTAGCTCGCGGCCAACTCGTTTGACGGTAAGACCATGGGCTAGCTCGTGGATGAAGATGACGATGATGTTGGCCGCCAACAGGGTGGCGACGCTCAGACCGCCGTTGAGCAAGGGGAAACTGCCGCTGAAAAAGAGACGGCCGTACAAAACCCCACCCAATAAAATGATGACCAATAAAATAAATTGGGCCGGCCAGGAAAACAGCCAGCCCAACCAGCCATATAAGGTGGCGAACAAGCCATCCAGCCCGTCACGGGCCAGTTCGGTGTGTAAAAAGCCGTGCAGCAGCCGACGGCCACGATTTTCCGGCGCGCGCGCGGCTAACTCGGCGTTGATCTGGTCGTAGACGTTGGTGGGGGGATCTTGCAAAAAGTAACCGGCGCGCAAATCGGCGACGAGGCGATTCAGGTGGGCGATGGGCAGCGATTTGTAGCGAATGAGGTTGTAAAACAGGAGGTCCTTGACGGATTTACGGCCGTTCATCTGCCACCACAACGCATAGTCCGGTTCCGACAGGCGCAGGTAGGTCTTGGTTTGTGGCTGCTTGAGAACGTAATACGGCTCGTCCTGCGACTCCAGGCGGGCAACTTCGACGTCTGTTATCCGCTGCGGTTTGTACGCTCCGGGGTCGACAGCCTCGGCAACGGCCGTCCAAAATCGTTGACCTGCTTCATTTTCTGCCATTCCCCCAGTTTAAACTCTGTTATAATTCGGGACAACTTGAATCCGTCCGGATTCGCCAAACACACCTTGGAGGCCCAAATGGGATTCTTTAAACGATTATTTGGCAGCGAGAAAACTGAAGCGTACGTGGACAAACAAGGCGTTTACTTTTATGTGCGCTGCAACAACTGTGGCACAATTGTGCGGCTGCGCGCCGACAAACAGTACGATCTGGAAAACAATGACGGCGGATATGTCTGGCACAAAACCATTGTCGACAGCAAATGTTTCCGCCCCATGCCGGCTGTGGTCATTCTGAACAGCAGCTATGAGCTGGAAAACGCCGACATACAAGGCGGCCAATTCGTAACCGAGGCGGATTACGGCCGTCAGCAAAAAGAAATCGCCGTGCAGCGTGAACTGGCAAATCGCCCCGCCGCCGGACCCACGACACCCGAAGACAACGACCTATCATGAGCAACAACACCGACACAATCACCTTATACACGTCCAATTATTGCGGCCACGCCCACCGCGTAGAGCAATTTTTAGCCGACGAGAACATCCCAGTAACAATCATCAACATCACAGAAGATTTAGCCGCCAAAGAGGCGCTGATCGGCATCAACAACGGTTTTGCCAGTGTGCCAACCCTGGTTTTTGCCGATGGCAGCAAACTGACCGAGCCATCCATCGATGAACTACGTCGGAAATTGGGGCTGGAACAACCGGACTGGCGCGAAAAAATCCGCACCCGGCTGAACAATTTTTGAGGCGGTTTACACAGGTGGTAGGTGATGCGTGGCTCGGAGTCTTGCACATAGCACTCCTTCGAAATTAGCAGTAATTCTCAATTTAGATCAGGCATTCGTGCGAACAAGGCAATTTCTTGGCAATTGACGCTAAACTGTCATGCTGAGCGGAGTCTTCGGAGCGAAGTATCCCGCTCCACCAGAAGAAGGGGATGCCTCGGAGGTTGCTTCGGCAGGCTCAACACAAGCTTTCAGCATGACGCATTTCTGGTTAAATTGAGAATTGCTGCGAAATTAGGACACGGATTGACGCGGATGAACACGGATAAGAATCTGTGGAAATTCGTGTTCATTTGTGTCCCTTTCATTGATGGCGCTGAGCCTGCGCGCATGCCGTTTCCTCAAAAAACTATTTCTTACCGCTATTTTTGCGGCTGAGGTAAAGCAAGGTTGCCGACACCATGCCGGCGGAGCCGAGGAGGCTCCAACTAAGCTGGCCCAGCCGTTTTTCCAGACGGCGGTTGGATTCGTTGTCGCGCACGCTGTGGACGCGGAGACGGCCGTTTTCCACCATCGACAACACGCGGCGCACCTGATCTGGCGTTTCCAAATACGGCCGTAACACTTCCAACATTCCCTGCCAGGTAAATTCCCGCGCACTCTGCTCCCGTATGACCTGCTCGCCAAACTTTTCGAAATAATACCAGGGGTTTATTTCTGGATTAAGCTGCGAAACCAGACCAGAAACCATGCCCACTGCCCGTCCCAAATAGATAAAATCTTTCGGCACCTGAAACGGAAAATCGAACAGCACATCACGGAATTCACGGCTGATTTCGGCAATTTCGCGCGGGTCGGGCTGCGCCAGTTCAAGCAGTTTTCGCCCCCAAAGCCTGTCTAGCAGCAGCCGCAGCGCTTCGGTGATCCGGTCTAGATCGGCGTTGGGCAGGAAGAAGCCCAGGGCTTTGGCGGCGGCTGTCAGTTCGTAGGCGTCGCGGCGGGTGACGCTGACCAGAACCCGGCGCAGATTTTCGCCCATCAGTTCCGGCACATTACCCACCATGCCAAAATCAACAAAGGTCAGGCGAAACGGCCGTTTCTCTTTCGCATCTATTGGCCGCCATTCATCGTCGGTATACGGCCGGACAAACAAATTACCCGGGTGCGGATCGGCATGGAAGAAGCCCTCTTTAAAAATTTGCTGGAAATAGGCTTCCAGCAAAACGCTGGCCACGTCGGCCGGAGAGACGCCTGCTTCTTTCATGCCATCGATGTCGGTAATTTTAACGGCCGTCACATCTTCCAACACAATCACTCGCGCCGTCGAATGCTGCCGGTACACTTTGGGGATGTACACATTTTTGCTGTTGGCATACATATCGGCAAACCGTGCGGCGTTGTCCGCCTCCGACAGGTAATCCAATTCTTCCCACAAAGTGGCGGAAAATTCTTCCATGAGGGCCGGCACATTGGCCCGTTTGCGAATGGGCCGATAGCGCATAAACCAGCGAGCGACAATTCGCAGGGCGGCGAGGTCTGTGGCCACGGTATTTTCGATATTGGGGCGGCGGATTTTGACGATAACCGGTTCGCCATGAGGAATGTGGGTGGGGGAAACGGCCGTGTCCCTCTGGCCATCCGGCAGCAGCCAGGCCCGGTGCGCCTGTCCCAACGACGCCGCCGCCAGCGGCTTTTGCTCCACCTCGGCAAAACGCTGCTCCAGATCGCCCAAATCTGCCCGCAGCACCGAAAAAATGCGTTCAGGCTGCTCCGGCGGCACTTCATCTTGCAGCCCCTTCAGTTCATCGGTAATTTCTGGCGGCAGCACGTCCACGCGAACGCTCAAAAACTGCCCCAATTTAATCATCACCCCGCCCATCATCACCGCCAGCCCTCGAAAGCGGCGCGCCAACAGCCGATAGCGCTGCGGCCGCGTCCGGCGCGCCTGTTCACCAACAAAGGGCAGCCGGGCAAATACCACATCCCACCAAATAAAATGGGCAATGACCCGCGCAAAAAAGATGAGGATCAGGCGGTACCGCTGGCGGTCGATAGTATAGTGTTCAGTGTCGTTGCTCATGATGACGCGGATTATGCCCCACAACCGATGATTACCCAAGTGAAACGGCTGAGTGCTTAGAATCAAAAAGCGGGGTAACAGTTCAGGTCTCTTTGGGAAAACCCAAAGGGCTTAAGTCCTGAAAATCTGGCTTCTCAAGAGCAAACCATTAGGGTCTGTGTAAATACAGGGGGACTGAAATAAAGGGATTTGGCCGACAGTGGCTATTGGGCGGCAAAACACGGCCGTACCCTCTCACTGGTTTTTATTGCCCGCCGGCAAAGTAAACCAAAACGTGCTGCCCTCGTCCGGCGCACTTTCCACGCCGACTTCGCCGCCTAATTTCCGCACGATACGCTCGACAATGGGCAGCCCCAGCCCTGTGCCGCTGGCCTCTTCGCGGTGAAACCGGGTGAACATGTCGAACAACTTTTGCTGGTCGGCCGCTTTGATGCCCAGGCCGTTATCCTGTATTTGGCAGCGGACCATATTTTCGATTTGCACGGCGCGAATCCGAATCAATGGCTCCTGGTTATCGGCCCCGATGTATTTGATGGCGTTACTGATGAGATTGGCAAAAATTTCTTCTATCCAGGGGGCGTGACCCAGCAAGGGTGGCAGGTTTTTAGCCACGTCAATGATGATGCTGCGGGCGGCAATTTGATCGGTGAAGCGGGAAATAACCGAATAGAGGAGAGGGAGTATTTCAACGGACACGGCCGTTTGCATCACATCCCGTAATTGCGCCAACAGCAACAATTGGTCGATCATCTCTTCCATGCGCAAAACGGTAGCCTGAATAATGTCCAGATGCGCCTGCCCCATGGGCGGCAAATCATACCTCGACACCAACTCAATGTACCCATAGATCAGACTTAAGGGTGATTTGAGATCATGGGCGATGGTCCGCGCATACGCATCCAACTCGGCATTACGCTCCTGCAATTCCGCAAACAACTGCGCATTACCCAGCGCAATCCCAGCCTGACTGGCAAACGCCTGCAGCCGTTCACCATCTACCGTTTGATACCTGTCTCTTGTTCCGCTGTCCAGATTGATAAACCCTTTCACCTGCCCATCATGCAGGATAGGCGCGCCCACATAAGATCGGATCCATCGCGTCGCCGGCGTATCCACCCAATCCGCGCCTTTGGTCACATCGGAGATAACCACCGGTTTGCCGGTTTCAAACATACGGCGCAAATTGGGGGTGTCATCAAGCGACCATCTTTTTTTCACAGTTTCCAAAATTTGGTCAGAATAGCCTCGATACCCCACAAAATGAGCGGTATTGCCCCGCAGCAGCATGACATTGGCCGTATCATGAGGCAGCACACGCCCAACATCTTGCAAAATCCGGTCCAACACCTCGTCCAGATTTAGCGAATTGTTCAGTGCGGCGGCCGCGTCGCGCAGCGCTTCAGCCAGAATCCGCTGCTCACGTTCCGACTTCTCGACAAGGCGGCGGGCGGTTACATCACGAATGACCAAAACCCGGCCGACTAAATCTTTGCCTGAGCTAAAAATGGGGGATAAATGCAACTCCAGGTAGGTGGTAATGGCCTGGTCACTAAGTGTAAGGTCAGCATAGGCCTCGCTCAATCTGTTCTGATTCTGGAAGAGGGTCGGGAACTCAACGATGACCTGTTCGATGGGCACGCCGATGAGCGAGGGGTCGGTTTTTAAATGGAGCAGCGTTTCGGCCGCCGGGTTCAGGTCGATGATGCGATTTTTGTCGTCGATAGTTAAAATGGCGTCGGTGAGACTTTCGAAAACGGCCGTGCGCGCAATCGGCAAAATATCCAACAACTGAAACCGCAGCAGTCCCCAGGCCAACACCAGCCCGGTCACTGTAAATCCAAACGGCGTCAAATCAATCGTCGTAAACCCCAGCAAAAACAACAAGTTTGCCAACCAGGGCACAAAGATACCGACGATAATCACCATCGTCTGCCGCCAATACACCTTCGACGACTGCCGCAAAAAGCGATAAATCAACAACGTGCCAGACATCAACAGAATGTACGAATAAACCGCATGCAGCCAGAATCCAATACTATAATCAGACCGCAGCATAAACGAGTTGGTGGAATCTAACCAAACCCTTACCCGAAAAAGCTGGGTCTGACTATCTGTGAACAATAAAACCATCACAAAAATCGGCTCGATGGACAAAAGAGCCAGATTCCGCCGAGTAAGAAGGTGGTCTCGTCCGGTGTAGGAAACGGAGAAAACGAACCACATCGCCACGGTGGCGACGATGCCGATATATTGCAGCGTAACAATGGTTCTTTTTGCCTGTAAACCAGCTACCCCGATCTCTAATCCCTGAAAAAAAGACCAATAACTTAAGGCAAACATTAACCCCGCAAAGGCCGCAATTGTTAGCCGGCCGCGGCGGTTGCGCCAGGAGGTAATACCCAGCCAGGAAGCTATGGCTGCGGAAAAAAACAGTAGCCAGACATAAAAATGGAAATCAAACGACATATTTTCAGCTAATACCTTCCCCACATTTTTCTCAGGCGGAGTAGGGAGATTATCGTATTTTTACCTGAAATATGACAGGCCATCTGTACCCTTACAGCATCAGTTACAAGTTAAGCAATTTTGTGAGTTGTCAAGCCAGTAATTGGCTACAATTCACTTATGAAAAAAAGAGACCAAAAATCCAAAAGCACAGTCCGGCATACACGGGCCATTCAGGCCGATA
>JAGOMA010000046.1 GCA_017993775.1 Chloroflexota bacterium
TTCAAACATTTTTGTTCCTTTAACCAATTTAAATAGCTTCCATCTTTGGACTCGGAATAACAATAGTCAATCCTAATGCTCATGCCCTATCCACCCATGGGGAATGGTATACCCGGGCTCGTTAGCAATGAAGTTTTGCTGTCGATTGAGAATTTCGCTTGGCCCTGCTCCAGCGCGGTCTTCTATTTGCCGCTGTGGCCGGCCTCCTGGCCGAGCCACACCCCGCTTGCAAGTCACCAAACCGCCAGCCCAACGGCCGTTCCCCTCATCTCCACCCCACTGCCTGCCAAACTATTAGAACGCCCCCAGTATACCCACGTTTAACGCCTGAACACTGCCAATCGACTGCAAATTAGCTGCAAAACGGCCGTCTCCCCTCCCCCTCTCACCCTCCACCAGGACCCCCAAATATAGCCTGCCCCCTTTTTCCGCTTACTTCTCACCCCCACCCACATCTGGGCCACCCACCCCGTTCCCGGCCTCTTCCCCCATATACAGGCTTGCGTTTACCGGCTCATGCTCCAGGCATCCTTCGCTCATCCTTCGCTCGTCCTTCGATCATCCTTTCTGAATCCTTCTTAAGCCGTCTCTTGCCACCCACATATGCCGGTCACTTGCCTCTTCGCGTCTTGGCGCCTTGGCGTTACACATCGCTCTCCCCCAAACGGCCGTCACCCAATCGTCAATCGTCAATTGTCAATTGGCTATTAACCATTGACAATTCTATAATCCCCTCATGACATCCATCCAAAAATTCACCACCAGCGGCGGGCGGGCGATCTATTCCTTCCCCGTGCGCGCCTTCCCCGGCCTCGTCAACAACGTCTACCTCATCAGCGACGGCGACCAGCTCATCCTGGTAGACTGCGGCTCTGGCTACGACAAAGCCAACGACGACCTGCTGGCTGGCGTCACGGCCGTCGCCGAACAGTACGACCATACCATCAGCCTGACGGCCGTCTCCACCATCCTCATCACCCACGGCCACATCGACCACTACGGCGGCCTGCCCTTCGTGCGCCAATTCACCAACGCCCCCATCGGCGTCCACATTCTGGACCGGCGCGTGCTGTCCAATTTTGAAGAGCGCATCGTCTTCGCCGCCAGCCGCCTGGACATTTTTCTGGAACGCGCCGGCGTGGCCGACAAACACCGCGCAGGGTTGATGGCCGCGTACCATTTCGGCAAAAATTTCTACCGCTCCACGCCCATCCAGTTCTTGCTAGACGAGGACGAACCGACCGTGGGCGGCATTCGCGTCTACCACGTGCCCGGCCACTGCCCCGGCATGGTCTGCCTGCACGTCGATGACATCATGCTGACAGCCGACCACGTCCTGGCGCGCATCACGCCCCATCAAGCCCCGGAATCCATCACCCACAACATGGGCCTGGGCCATTACCTGGCCTCGCTCAAGAAGATCGAGAAATTGGACGGCATCCGGTTGGGGTTGGGCGGGCATCAGGACCCGATTGAGGATGTATACGGCCGTATCGCCGCCATCCGCCAATCCCACGACGAACGCCTGCAAAAAGTGCTGGACATCTGCTGCGCCCCCAAATCCATCGCCGACATCAGCCGCGAATTGTTTGGCCCGGTGGAAAGCTACCACGTCCTGCTGGCGCTGGAAGAAACCGGCGCTCATGTCGAATACCTTTACCAGCGCGGCGAACTCATCGCCGCCAACCTGGACGAAATCGCCGGGCAGCGCCATCCCATCGTGCAATACCTGCGCGCCTGAGAAAAGTGTCTGTGATGCGTGATGCGTGCTCCGTGACATCACGCATCACGCATCACATATCACGCATCACATATCACGCATCATCTACCATGAACCCATTTCCTCCCATTTCTTCCCTCTTGCTCGATTGGTGGGACGCCGGCCACGCCGATTGGCCCTGGCGCGACACACGCGACCCGTACCGCGTCTGGGTAGCGGAAATCATGCTCCAGCAGACGCAAATCGCCACCGTGATTCCCTATTACGAGCGCTGGCTGGAGCGGTTCCCCACCGTGCAAGATTTAGCCGCCGCGTCGTTGGACGACGTGCTGAAAGCGTGGGAAGGCTTGGGCTATTACGGCCGTGCGCGCAACATGCACGCCGCCGCCCAACGTGTGATGGGGGATTGGCACGGCCGTTTCCCCACCACCGCCGCCCAACTGCAAACACTCAAAGGGATTGGTCGCTATACCGCCGGAGCCGTTGCTTCCATCGCCTTCGGCGAGCCGGTCCCGGTGCTGGACGGCAACGTCGTCCGCGTCCTCAGCCGCCTCACCGACCTGCCCGACGACGTGACGCAGCCAGTCACCCAAAACCACCTCTGGCAGCTTGCCGCCGACCTCGTGCCTGCCCAACGCCCCGGCGATTACAACCAGGCGCTCATGGAACTGGGCCAGACGGTGTGCCTGCCGCAGAAACCGCTGTGCCTGCTGTGCCCGCTGGCCGCCGGTTGCCTGGCGCGGCAGCGCGGCACGCAGCCCGAACGGCCGTGCAAACCCCCGCGCCAGCGCACGCCCCATTACGACGTGGCCGCCGGCATCATCTGGCAGAATGGCATGGGGCAGGATGCGCGCTTTTTAATTGCGCAACGGCCGTTAAATGGCCTGCTCGGTGGTTTGTGGGAATTCCCCGGCGGCAAACAGGAAGACGGCGAATCCTTGCCCGCCGCCCTGAAACGCGAAATTCAAGAAGAACTGGCCCTGGAAATCCGGGTTGGCGACCATCTGGTCAGCATCAAACACGCCTACACCCACTTCCGCATCACCCTCCACGCCTACCACGCCGCCTACCTCGGCGGCCAGCCCCAACACCTCGGCGTCGCCGACCATGCCTGGGTCACACTGGCCGATCTGGACCGCTATGCCTTCGCCGTAACCGACCAAAAAATCATCGCCGCGCTGCGCGCCGCCATGTAGCGCCTTAGCCCGCCGCCGCTGTCCGGCTACCCCCGCAAAATTTCATCGATTTCCGGCAGAGATAAGCCTTCCCAAAGATAAATCTTCAGGTCAATTTTCAGGTCGTCGCTCACCGCGACGCCCTCGCTTTTAAGCAGTTCCGCCTGCACGTTGGCCCCATGCTCCCGGTTGACAATGCTGATGCGGCCCTGGCTGTTGACCACGCGCTGCCAGGGTACCGGCGCAAACGTTGGGTCGTCGGGTTTGTCTTTGAGGGCGTTGAGGGCGTAGCCCACAGCGCGGGCGGCGTTGGGATGGCCGAGCATGTTGGCGATACGGCCGTAACTCGTCACCTTCCCCCGCGGCGCCAGCCGCACCACTGCGTACACCTGTTCATAAAAATTCGCACCCGGTTTTTCCATATGCCCACTCCTTCGATTTACCTGGCAAGATTGGACCAATCTCCCTGTTTATTCATACCGAAAACGCACAATGCCCACGATGAAAAAAACAACGGCAAAGCCGCTTAACACGGCCGCTTCCGGCAAAATTTCGGCCACGCCGGCGCCGCGCATCACCAGATCAGCCAGCCCTTGCATGGCCCAGGTGGTGGGCAAGACGTGCACGGCCGTTTGCACCGCCGGTGGAAATAGTTCAATCGGGAACCAGCAGCCGCCCAACAAAGCCATCGACATGCCCAGCATGATACTCAGGTTGTTGGCCTGACCTTCCGTTTTAACAAACGCAGCCATCATCACGCCAAAAGCCACCGACGACAAGCCAAACGTGAGCAGCATAATCGCCAATCCGGCCGGCGAGCGGCCCCAGTTGACGCCCATGACCACTATACCAAATCCAACGAGAATACCCATCTGCACCACGGCCGTGCTAAATTGCCCGAAGATGGTTCCCAACAGGTACGTCGCCTTGCGCGTTGGCGTTACGAACAGGCGGCGCAGCGTGCCGTACCGCCGTTCAAACGCCAGCAGCGCCGACGTGCCCAACAGCGGGATAAACACCCAGGTAATGAGCTGCCCGGCCGATTGGTGCGCCGCCTGATCGTAGGTGTTGGCCTCTGTGAGCGCCGCTTCTGGCTGGGTGACACTCACGCGCTGCGGCTCGTCGGCCAACAAGGCTGCGGCGAGGTCGGCGGCTTGTTGGAAGTAGGCCTGTCTGGCGGCGTCGTCGGCGAAGGGCGCGAGTTGTTCGGCCTCTTGCAGGCTGGCACGGGCGGCTATCCACGGCGCGCTGATGTCGCTGACGGCCGTTTGCACCGCCCGATCCGCAGCGTTGGCGTTGTTGTTGTTGGGCAGTTGGCGCAGGTCCAGAACGGCCGTTTCCCCATCCAGCACCGCCGCGCCAAAACCGGCCGGAATCACCAGCAGCGCCGGCGCTGCCTCGTCGGCGAAGCGCGTTTCCGCCTCGGCCAGCGGGTTTTCTTCGATACGCACCACATCCGACGCCGCCAGGGCATCGATCAACGTGTTTGCCGGTTCGCTGCCGTCCTGGTTCACCAGCAGCAGCAGAATGCGGTTGTCGCTCTCGCCGGTTTGGCCGGTGCCCACGCCGCCGCTGAGCAGCACGGTAAACACCAGGGGCAGAATCAAAAAGAAAAGGAGTTCGGTGCGGCTGGAAAAGCGGATGATGGTGTCTTTCCAGGCCAGAGCGGTGATTTTTTGGAACATGAGTCCTCCAGAATGTAACGGGTTGGTTGATGGGTTCAGCGGGCGATGAGCGCGCCGGAGCGACGTTGGAAGATGAGAACGGCCGTGCCAAACAACAGCGCCGCCATCACCACCAACGCGATCAACGACGGGGCAATATCGGCCAGCGAGCCGCCCTGGCTTAACGACATGAAGCCTTCAATCGCCCAGGCGTTGGGCGTGATTTTGCTCAGTTGGGCCAGCAGCCCGGTGAACGGAATCTGCACAAAACTGCCGCCCAAAATGCCAAAGGTCAGCATGAGCGCGGTGCCAAAGCTGGCCACCTGGCCTGGGCGGTTGGCCAGCGAAGCCAGCAGCACGCCCCAGCCGGTCGCTGCCGCCGACACGGTGACGATGAGCAAGATCACGCCCGGCCAATTGCCCCAGCGCAGGCCAAATAACAGGGCGCTGGCGGCAATTAACACACTCACCTGCGCCACGCCGGTCAGAAAAATGCCCACTACTTTGCCGGCCAGGATTTGCGTCGATGAGGTAGGCGAGATGAGCAGCCGCGACAATGTACCTTTGTCGCGTTCCGCCAGGATGCTGCGGCCGCCCAAAGCCACGGTATACATCAGAAAAGCGACGGCCATGCCGGGGGCGATGTAGGCCAGGAAGTTGGGGTTGCTGGCCGCTTCGGCGGCGGCTTTGTCGCGTTCGATGCGGATGAGTTGGGTGGTGGTGGTTTGGGTTAGCAGGCGTTGGCCCATTTCTTGCCCCAGGGTCATCATGGATTCGGTGTTGGCGGGGGTGATACGGCCGTGCATCACCAACTGCGTCAGGGCTACATTCACGCTGACCATGCCGGTTTCCACCTGATTGATGTAATCTTCCACAATGCTGCTGACAACATTGGCGCTGATGGGGCGGGTGGGATTGGCGTACACTTCGATGGTCACTGGCTCGCCCACCTGGCCGCTGGCATTGGGCAGAATACCGTCGGTAAAACCGGCCGGGATGATGACGGCGGCGGCGATGTCGTTGTTGTCTACCAGTTGGCGGGCAGCTTGCGGGGAAACGGCCGTGTCCGGCGCCAACAATTCGGCCAAATCGGCCGAAAACAGGACATCCGCCAATCCCTGGCCCAACTCGCCGCTGTCTTCGTTCACCACGGCGATGGGGATACCGGCTAACCCGCTGCCGCTGTTGTTAGAAAAGGAGCCGGTAATCAGCCCCAGCCCTAATGTTAAAACAAACGGCGCGCCCAACATCAGCACCAGCGCCCCTTTGTCTCGAAACAAAACAATCAAATCTTTCCAACCAATGTTTAGAATTTTTTTCATGGTAATAACCTTTGGGTGTGTGTTGGCAAGGTGTAACCACCACACGTAACAAGCCTCACGCCGCAGGCGGCTAATCCCGCAGCGCGCGCCCGGTCAGGTGCAAGAAGACGGCTTCCAGGTTTGGCTCTTCGATTTCGATGGCCCGAATGGGCAGACCGGCGCTGTTGGCGCGTGTGACCACCGCCGGCAGCACGGCGCCCGCTTCTTTTACGGACAATACGATCTCGCCATTCAGCGAAGTGGCCGCCAATACGCCGTCCACGCCGTTGAACAGTTCGGCGTGGCCGTTGGCTTCGTGGCCTTCGCCAAAGTTCAGGCGCACGGTTTCCTGCTTACCCACCACTTGTTTTAGCTCTTCTTGCGTGCCCAGGGCGATGAGACGGCCGTGATCGATAATGCCCACGCGGTCTGATAATTCTTCGGCTTCTTCCATGTAGTGGGTGGTGTAAAGCACCGTCATGCCCTGGTCGCGCAGGTCGCGCACCATGTCCAAAATACGCCGCCGGCTTTGCGGGTCGATGCCTACCGTTGGCTCATCCATGAAGAGCAGCTGCGGTTTGTGCAGCAGCCCCACGGCGATGTTGATGCGCCGTTTCATGCCGCCGGAATAGGTTTCCACGCGGTCGTTGGCCCGGTCGGACAGGTTTACCTGGTCCAGTACTTCGTCGACGCGCTGCTTCAGGGCTTTGCCTTTCATGTCGTACATCTGGCCCCAAAATTGGAGGTTTTGGCGGGCGGTCAGTTCATCGTATAGGGCAATTTCTTGGGGCACGACGCCGATGATGCGGCGGATGGCCAGGCTGTCCTGGGGGATGGTATGACCGTCGATAACGGCCGTGCCGCCCGTTGGCGTCAGCAGGCAGCTCAACATGGAGATGGTTGTCGTCTTACCGGCGCCGTTTGGCCCCAGCAAGCTGAAGATCTCCCCGCGCAGAACGCTGAAGGAAATGCCCTTCACGGCCTGATTGTCGCCGTAGGATTTTTGCAGGTCTTTGGTGGTTAAAATTGGCTCAGACATTAAAAACTCCTTGGAGAGTCACGTCATCGCAGAGCGCGGAAAAAGCAGAGAAACAATCGGCAGCGCCGACGCAATCTACGGATGACGTAGTGTGATTTGGTTATTGATCTTTAGCGTAACAAAAAAAGGGGCAGGGGCGATGTGCTGGAAGTCATTGGCCGGGTCATGGTTTGAACCATGACCCGGCGGGGAGGTTATCGTTGGCCGCGCAGTTTGCCACGGGCGACGGGGTCCTGGCGCGGCGTGGTGATGTGCAGGAAGCCATCGGTGTCCAGGTAGCCCAGGTCGCCGGTGAACAGCCAGCCGGCACGGCCGTCTGGCCCGGTGTGCAGCACTTCGGCGGTTGTTTTGGCCTGCTGCCAGTACCCGGCCATCACCTGTGGCCCGCGCACGACAATCTCGCCGATTTCGCCTGTGTCGAGCGCATCGGTGCCAAATGAGGTATCGGTGATTTGGACGTTTGTGTCTGGCAGGGGCAGGCCAACGGCCGTTGGCCGGATGGTGTGGAAGGGGTCTATGGCTACCAGCCCACCTGTTTCCGAGAGACCATAGGCATTCAACAGACGGCCGTTGGTGGCCACCTGAAACCTTTTTCGCAGCGCCGAGGGCAGGGCATTTTTGCTGCTGAGGGCTATCTTGATGGACGAAAGATTGCGTTTGTCCTGTTCGTTTTGTTGCAGTAGGGCGTTGAACAGCTTGGGCACGCCGGGCACAAACGTGACGTGATATTGGGCCAGGGCGCTCAGGCTGTGGGCAATTTCTCTGGGATTGGAGATGAGGACGAGGGTAGCGGCGTGGGCGATGCCGGCATTGAGAACGGCCGTCAGCCCATAGGCGTCATAAAACGGGATGGCGGCCAGACTGGTTTCTTGGCCGGGCTCCAGAGGCAGCCAATGAGTGAGCATGGTGGCGCTGCACACCAGATTCCGGTGCGTGAGGGTGACGCCAGGTTGGCTGCGGGCGCTGCTGAAACTGCCGTGTTGCGGATAGAGGATAACGGCCGTGTCCGGCGGCGTCACCTCAATCAATTTTAGGCGGGCTGTTTTTTCGCGCAGCAGGTGCTTAAACGACAGCGTGGAGGAGCCGCTGGCTCCCTTTAACCGGCGCACGTGCGGCTGATTACCAGAAAGGCTGGTCGAGAAAACGGCCGTCCAGGGCAAAAAATCAGACGCCCGGCTGATGATGACTCGCTGGAGACTGGTTTTGCTGCGCACAGCCTGCGCCGTTTCATACAAGCTGCGCGAAATGATCAGGGTTTCGCTGCCCGAATCGGTCAGAATATAGCTCAGTGTGTCGGGTTTAATCGTGGGGCTGATGCAAACAACAATGCCGCCAATCCGCCAGGTGGCGTAGGCGGCGATGATAAACTGCGGGCTGTTGGGCAGGGCAATGGTTACCCGGTCCCCTTTTTTGATGCCGGTTTGCTGCAACCCGGCGGCAAAATGGTTGACTGCCTTGTTCAACTGCGCATACGTCAGACGAGCGGCCGCCAGACGGCCGTTCGTTGGCGCGCTGTATATCGTGGCGGTTCGTTTGGGAAACTTGTGGGCGGCGTGAAGTAAAAAATGGTCCAGCGGCAAGACCGGATAACTTAGGGACTCAGGAACCCGTGAATCGTAATTTTGTAACCAGGCTTTGTCCATTTGCGTGCTCCTTCAAGGGGCATCGTCTAAAAATGGGGCGTCCTTGGGGTTTCGTAGGGTTATGTGCGAGATGTGACGCATGGTGCGTGGTGGGAAAAGGTTACGGTACCATTTGCATCTGACGCAGCACCCAGTCGCCGCCCCACTGGTACATAAAAACAAGAAATCCACAGCAGCAGCACATCAAGATGAGCAGCACGATGGCCAGAATGCTCACGATCCGTTTGCTGGAGCTGCCGCCGGTTTGCGGCTGGGGAGCCACTGGTTCGGCGGCCGGAATAACGCGGGGCGTGGCTTTGGGCATGGGCGGCGGATCAAACTTTGGCAGATCGGCCAGGTCGGGCAGCGGTGATTCAGCCTCTGTGGCTGGTTCGGTTTGGGGCGCAATTAGCTCTGCCGGCTCAATCTGGTCTAGCGGTTCGGCCGGTTCTTCAAATGGCGGCAGCATGGGGTCGGTGAATGGGGTGACGAGAGGTTCGGTGTCGGGCACGGCCGTTACGGGCACGGCCGTGTCGGCCGCAGTCGAAACGACTGCCACGCTTTCCACAACATCTACACCGGTTTCTACCGATTCTACCGGTTCTACCGATTCTGCTGGTTCCTCAAGCATGGTGGCGGCTGGTTCAATCACCAGGTCGGTTTCGGCCTCGTCGGGTATTTCCTGGTAAGCAATCACCACGCTGCTGCCCAACTGAATTTCCTGGTCAGGTTCCAGCAAGATGGGGCCGGCGCTGATATTGCGCCCATCGACAAATGTGCCGTTGGTGCTGCCCAGGTCTTGCAGGCGGTAGCCGTCTGGGGTTTCTACCAGACGGGCGTGCAGGCGCGAAACTTCTGCGTCATCGATCACCACATCGGCGACAGGATCGCGCCCCAGCGTAAGGGTAGGGGCGACAAGAAGGATGGTTTGCCCTGCATGGGGTCCTTTGCGGATGACGAGTTGGTACGCTTTTTCTAACACGGCCGTTTCCTCCCATATATCGTCGGCGCTGCGCCAACGTCGGACAGGTGATATGTAAACATTTTACCCGAAGTAGAGGCTGGTGGCGAGACTTGCTAGGCGATGTTGGTTTTTTTGCGGCGGCGGAGCAGGCCGGGCAAGGATTTGGCGATCTTGATGTCCAGCACAAAGACCATCACCGTGTAGCCGGCAACCCCGGCCAAACCGCCCAGCAAAACGACAATTACCCGATTGAGCAGCGAGTCCAGGGGAAAGGTGGGCAGCAGCAGGGCCATCACGCCCAGCGCAGACAGGCCGGTGACCAGGGCCGCGCCAAACGATTTGACGGCCGACGTGGCGATGCCGTAGCCGCGCAGGCCGTTGAGCGACCGGTTGAGCAGCCAGGACATGATCAGCGTGTGGACGATGTGTTTGACGGCATCGGCGACCATAAGGCTGTATAAACCGAGGGGGCCGATGAGCAGCACGGCCGTGGCCAGATACACCACAATTGCCACCACGCCCACCAGCGCCGGGCGCAGCGTATCTTTGCGGGCGTAAGAGGCAAACACCAGCATCTGATCAATCGCCGCAAAGGGCAAGCCCAGCAAATAAAAACGCAAAACCTGCGCCGTGATCTGGGTGTCGGCGGCGGAAAATTCGCCGCGTTCGAACAGTAGGGCTACGATGGGCAGCGCCAGGGCAAACAACCCGGCTGTGGCCGGTAAAATCAGCGTCACTACCAGCCGTAAACCATCGGAAAGGGTGTGTTTGAAATCGTCCAGGCTGTTTTCGGCCTGACGCGAGAGTGTGGGCAAAATGGCCACCGACAACGCCGTGACGACCAATCCTAGCGGAAACTGGTAGAGCGTGGTGGCAAAGCGCATAAAAGCCACGCTGTCGTCGCCGGTGCGGGTAGCCAGGTTGTAGCTGAGGGCGACGGAAAGCTGGGTAATGACCAGCCCGGCGATGATGGGCGCGTACAGTTTGAGGATGCGGCGGATGGCCGGATGGCGCAAATTGAACTGCCAGCGCAGGCGGGCATCGCGCATGGCGGGCAGTTGCAGCACAATTTGCAGGAAGGAACCGGCGAGCAGCCCCCAGACCAGGCTTTCGATATGATCAGGGCGCAGCAGGGCGGCGATGACGATGGCCCCATTCAGCACTGCGCCGATGAAGGCGGGAATGGCGAAACGCTTGAGGGCGTAGAGCGCGCCGGTGAGGATGCTGGCGATGCTCATGAACAGCACGGCCGGGGCGGCGAGGCGCATGAGGTGGATGGAAACGGCCGTGAGCGCCGGGTCGGTAAAGTTGCGTGCGCCAATCAACCAGGCGATTTGCGGCGTAAAAATTTCCACGAATCCCACAACCACCAGCAGCAGCACCGTGGCTGCGCTGATGACCATGCTCAACACGCCCCACAGCTCTTCCCGTCGCTCTTTAGGCGCGTAGTCGGAGAACACAGGCACCAACGACGAATTCACCATGCCACCGATGATCAAATCAAACAGGCTGATGGGGATGTAGGCGGCGATTTCGTAGGCTGCCAGCAGGCCAGACGCGCCGAACAGGCTGGCTTTCACGGTTTCGCGGACCAGCCCCAGGATGCGGCTGACGACGTTGCCGGCGGCTAAAATGGCGGCGGCCTTGACCACGCCCCCATCTTCACGGATGGAATCGGGGAAGGGTGGTTCGTCGGGTGTGAGGTCGGTGGTGTCTAGCAAAAGGTTGCTCTAACAAAAGGTTGTAAGATAGACGGCCGTAGATTGACGGCGATCGGGTAGTTGGGGCATTCTAACCGATGGATGGAAGGGGGGCAATAAGTGGCAGGCTACGGGTAACGGCCGTTTGCCCTATTTAGGCGTAGTGGACCAATCCCGACAGGGCAAAATCTTACCCAAATGGAAGCTGGGCGGGTTGGGAAACAGATAGGCGCAAATTAGTTTTTGGGCACCTGCGCGAGCCAGTATGTGTTATACTTTTTATCCTGCAATGACAGCAACGACGGGTTAAGACGTTGTGATGCTGAAATCTACCGGTTCAACGAAATGGCGCAAACCATAGCCTGACAGACAAGCTGCAGGTTTAACGCCGACCTCAATTGCGTATTCTGCTCTCCTAACTGGACCGTTGATATGCCCAAAACAACCAAAAACAAAAAACAACTTGCCGCCGAAAACAAAGCGCTGCGCCTGCGGCTGAAAGAAGCTGAAGAGGCGCTTACGGCCGTCGACCATTCGTACCGGACCCTGGTGGAGAGTATGCGTGATGGCGCGCTGACGTTGACGACCGATGGCGTGATATTGTACGCGAACGGCCGTTTCGCCGAAATGCTCAAAACTCCCCTCGATAAACTCATTGGCGCCCCTATCGCCGCCTGGCTGCCGCCAGACAGCCAGGCAGTCCTGGCCGCCATGCTGAACAGCGCCGATACACAACAGCATGAAGAATTGTCCATCGCGGCCAGCGATGCAACAACAATGTCGGTCTATCTCTCGATGAATCGTCTGGTCACAGCAGACTCGACCAATCACGTCTGCTTGGTCGCCACTGACCTGACCGAGCGCAAGCGCACAGAGCAAATCATGGCCGCGCGCCTGCGCCTGCTCCAATTCGCCGTCACCCATCCGCTAAAGGAATTGCTCCAGGCAACATTAGATGAACTGGAGATACTGACTGGCAGCCGGATTGGCTTTTATCACTTTTTGGATGCCGATCAGGAGACGTTGCTGCTCCAGACATGGTCCACCAATACGCTGCAAGAAATATGCCAGGCAGAAGGCGACGGGCTTCATTACAATATTTCGGAAGCTGGCGTTTGGGTAGACTGCATTCGGGAACGCCGGCCGGTGATTCACAATGATTACGCTTCATTACCACACCGTACGAGTTTGCCTGAAGGACACGCCGGGGTAACCCGCGAGTTGGTAGTACCCGTGTTTCGCGGCGAACGCATTGTTGCCATCCTGGGCGTGGGCAACAAACCGGAAAATTACACCCAACACGACGTTGCGAGCGTATCCAGTCTCGCCGACCTGGTCTGGGATATCGCCGAGCTTAAACAATCAGAAGAAAATCTGCGCCAAAGTGAAAGCCTGTTGCGCCTGATGGCCGATAATCTGCCAGCGTTTATGGCGTATGTCAATGCGCCTGATTTGTGTTATCGCTTTGTCAATCGCCAATACGAAGTTGCTTTTCAACGACCGAGGGAGGAGATTATCGGGCAGCCAGTCAATAAGATTTTAAGCCAGGCAAACTTTGAGTTTGCCCGGCCATATCTTGAGCGTGCGTTAAACGGCGAGGCATGTTCGTACGAAAACGCATTTTCTCTGGAAAATGGACAACGCTGGATTCAAGTAAACTACGTTCCAAGTCTGGACCAGACCGGTAAAGTGAATGGGATTGTTCTTCTTAACCATGACATTACCGAGCGCAGGCAAAATGAGGAGCAACTGCGATATCAATCTACGCTGCTGGCAAATGTAAACGATGCCATTGTCGCCTCTGATGCAAGCTATCGACTGACTGCCTGGAACGCCGCCGCCGAGTCTCTTTACGGCTGGCGGGCCGAAGAAGTGCTTGGACGCATCGGACTGGAGGTCACACGTACCGAATGGCCTGGGGCGGATGCGGCGGCAATGCGGCGGACGATCGCGGAGACGGGTGGGTGGCGTGGTGAAGCAACGCAGACGCGCAAGGATGGCGTCCGCTTTCCGGTTGAAGTGTCGTCGATGGTGCTGCGCGATGAAAATGACGCGATCAGCGGTTATGTGAGTGTGAATCATGACATTAGCGAGCGTAAGCAGGCGGCTAAAGCGTTGTCTGCCAGCCAGGAACTTTACCGCCTGCTGGCCGAAAATTCGACAGATGCCGTGACACTGATTGATGTGGCTGGCAATGTTGTGTATGCCTCCCCATCGTGTGCCCGGCGATTGGGTTATGCCGAATACGAATTGTTGCAATTTGATACGCCGAGTATCTTGGAACGCATTCACCCGGAAGATCGTGACCGCATTGGGGCTGAGATCGTGCGTGGCCGGCAATTGAAACTGCCCATTAGCCGTTATGAATATCGAATGAGAGCCAAAGACGGCACTTACATGTGGGCCGAGGATATTCTGCGCCGGGAGTTTGATGAACATGGCGAGTTTGTTAGAACGATTGTGAATTCGCGCGATATTACCGAGCGCAAACAGGCGGAGGAAGCTTTGCGCCAGAGTGCAATCCATAATGCCACTATTTTGGCGACGGCTATGAATGGCTTTTGGCAGGTGGATCCGGATACGGCCAAAATTATAGAGGTTAATGAAGCCTATTGCCGTATGAGTGGTTACGGCCGTGAAGAATTACGCCAGATGACCATTATGCAGCTTGAGGCATTGGAACAAAGCGAAAATGTGGCTGCGCGCATTGGGCAAATCAAAAAAGACATGGCCGTGCATTTTGAAACCATGCACCGGCGCAAGGATGGCAGCACATTTCATGTGGAAATCAGCGCGCAATACCTGGCCCATATGGAGACTGTTTTCGCCTTTTTGCAAGACATCAGCGAGCGTAAACAGCGAGAAGCAGATCATGACCGACTGCAGGCGCAGTTGGCGCAGGCGCAGAAGATGGAGACGGTTGGCCGTCTGGCGGGCGGCATTGCCCACGACTTTAACAATTTGCTGGCGGTGATGATGCTGCGCACGGAAATGGCGCTGCGGGTGACCGATCCGGACACGCTGCTGCATCGGAATCTGACGGAAATTTACACCACCGCGCAGCATTCTGCGGAACTGGTGCGTAAGCTGCTTGGCTTTGCGCGTAAACAGATGGTTTCTCCCAAGGTGTTAAATGTGAACGCGGCGGTGGAAAGCACTTTGCCGATGCTCAAGAACTTGCTTAGTGAGGAGATTAAGTTGGTTTGGCGGCCGGACAGGCAGGTATGGTCGGTTAAAATCGATCCAGTGCAGATTGATCAGATCCTGGTGAACTTATGCGTCAACGCGCGTGATGCGATTCAGGGTGTGGGCGTGTTTATGATCGGAACAGAGAATATCGCCCTGGCGGATTCCATTGTGGCGGCAAATGGATTTACCATGCCTTCGGGCGATTATGTGATGCTCACGGTAAGCGATACTGGGAGCGGCATCGAAAAAGATTTGCTGGCGCATATTTTTGAGCCGTTTTTTACCACTAAAGAAATTGGCAAAGGCACTGGCCTGGGTCTGGCCGTGGTGGATGGTATTGTGCAGCAGAATGGGGGGCAGGTGCAGGTGTACAGCGCGCCGAACCTGGGTACAACATTTAAGGTTTACTTGCCGCGTTTTGCCGATCCGGTGGAGGTGGGGGAGGAAGAACGGCCGTCACCACCCCCGCTCCAGAGTAAAGGCGAGACCGTGTTGCTGGTGGAGGACGAAGAAGCGGTGCTGCAAATGGCGGCCGATGCCTTGCGCTATTTGGGTTATAAGGTGATCACGGCCGTTACCCCCGACGCAGCCCTGCATCAAATGGAAAATTGTGCCGGAACCATCGATCTGCTCATGACCGACATCATTCTGCCGGTGATGAACGGCCGTGAATTGGCCGAGCGTATCATGGCCCTCCAGCCAGGTATCAAAATCCTCTATGTGTCCGGCTATCCAGCCGATTTTATTGCCCATCGCGGGGTGCTAGAAGGTGGGGTGCACTTTTTGCAGAAGCCGTTTTCGTTACAGAAGTTGGCGTCTAGCCTGAAAGAAGCGCTGGTAGGAACCCTATAGCAAGAAAACTAAACGCCAAGAACGCCAAGAACGCAAACGAGCAAAGGCGCGGAGGTTTTTCTCGTTGTAAAGGGTCCAAAAGATGATTCAGAAGACAAAATCTTTGCGTCTTTTGCCTCTTTGCCCTTTTGCGTTAAGGTTTTTAAACGACTGAGATGAGAGCCTGGGCAATCTTAAATCTTTGCTCTTTCACAAAATGCCCGGCGCACCGAGGGTGGAGTCAGGCCTCTTTAATCAGCCCGGAGCGGTAGGCGGCTAACAAATCCTTCAGGTTGTCGATGCGCTGTTGGATGGCGTGTCCCTCGTCCGTGTCTTTCACCCGGATGCGGAGGCGGTTGCGTTCCAGAATTTCTGTCTGTGTTTGCATGTCGATGCCTTCTTCGATGGCGAGCTGCTGCGATTCAAAGGGGTCGTGGGAGGCCAAGAGCAGGCCATAGGAATTGAAGATGAGCGTATAGCCGGCGATCCCGGTGATTTTGTGATAGGCCTTGGCCAGCCCGCCGTCAATCACCAGCAGTTTGCCGCCGGCTTTGATGGGACTTTCCCCTCGACGCACCTGTACCGGGACGTGGCCGTTGATGATGTGGGCTGTGTCGGGGTTTAGGCCAAATTCGCGCAGGATTTTAACGGCCGTTACCTCCTTATCCCGCCAGGCAAAATAAGCGTTTTTCTCTTCTTTGTGCGTTGTTTCATCGGCAATGAAATAACGCTCGAAGGTCGCCATCTTGTTTTTACCAAAAATTGGCGACTTGGCTCCGCTCCACAAATACCACATCACATCCTGGCCATATCGCTTTTCGTCTGGGTCTGTGCTGAAATAACCCTGCCGCGCCAGCCGGTCCAGCCGGTCCATAAATGCCTTGCCCGCAAATTCTTGCCCGGCAATACGCGCCGACATAAACGAGCCGTCATCTTCCATAGCGATACAACCGTGATAGAGCAAATTACCGTTGTAGATCAGGTACATGCTGCCCCGCGAAAAGAGAAAACGCACATGCTGCTGCAACCTTTCGCTGATGGCGAATGATTGTTGCAGCCGGGTGACGGTGCTGGTTTCTTCCGGGGTAAGCTGGTAAGGATTGGCCGGGTCGATGGTGGGGAAGTGGGCGTCGAGGAGGGGATAGGAACGGCCGTTCACCGTCACGGTTCCTGCCTCATAATCGATCTTATCCAACATAAGGCGGTCTTGCATTTCGTAATGCGGCCGTCGTTGGATAATCTGCGCCTCCAGCTTAAGCTGGATGATGGTGATGGCCTTGTGCATCTTGGCCATCAACTGGATTTCGTTGTGCGTAAATTGCTCGTCGCTGCCGATTTTGGGCTGGAACCGCTCGCACGGATCATCACCATACACATCCATGGCAAAGGTGGCCAGCGGCAGCAGACTCAGCGCATATCCATGTTCCAAAGTCTCCATATTGGCGTAACGCAGCGCCGTGCGAATGACATTGGCGATGCACGCTGCGCTGCCCGCCGCCGCGCCCATCCATACAATGTCATGATTGCCCCACTGAATATCCAGGTCGTGGTAGGCCATCAATGTATCCATGATAATATGCGCTCCAGGGCCACGATCATACACATCGCCAATGACATGCAGCCGGGCGATGGCCAGCCGCTGGATCAATTCGGCCATCGCTTCGATGAAATCATTGGCCTGCCCAATGGCGATAATCGTTTCGATGATGCTGCGGTAGTATGCCAGTTTGTTGTCGCTGCCTTCTTGTTCGTGCAGCAGTTCCTCGATGATGTTGCCGAAATCGGCCGGTAAGGCGGCGCGCACATCGGCGCGGGTATATTTGGAGGCCAAATTGCGGCACAGACGGATCAGGCGAAACAAGGTGATGCGATACCAGGCGTCCGGATTTTCGGTTTTGGGCAGCAAGTGGGCCAGCTTTTTCTCCGGGTAATAGATCAGCGTGGCCAGATCGCGTTTTTCTTTCTCGTCCATGTCGTAGACAAACAACTCGTCGATGCGCCGTTTGATGGAGCCGGAACCGTTTTTAAGGACGTGGAGAAAGGCTTCATACTCCCCGTGGATGTCGGAAACGAAGTGTTCTGTGCCCTTGGGAAGCTGCAATTGGGCGCTGAGGTTGATGATTTCCGTGGAGGCGGCTTGAATGGTGGGGAATTGTTGGGAAAGCAGAGAAAGGTAGGCTAGTTTTTCGGCTGAAATGTCCATATGACCTTTTGACGTAGTTAAGGGATCAGGCGCTGGCGCAGCCAACGGCCGTCTGCTTGCAACGTATAGGCGAAGCGGTCGGGCAAATTGTCCGGTTGGCTTTGCCAAAATTCATACCGATAGGGCTGCAAACGATAGCCGCCCCAGGCGCTGGGTAAGGGAACCTGCCCGGCCTGAAATTTTTGTTTGAGTTCGGCCATTTTCGCTTGCAAAATGCTTCGTGAGGAAATCACTTCGCTGGATTGCGTGAGCCACGCGCCTAATTGGCTGCCGCGCGGCCGGGTGACAAAATATTGCCATACTTCAGTGGTAGAAAGGGCAACGGCCGTTCCCTGAATGCGCACCTGACACCCCAGCGCCAGCCAGGGAAAAAGCAGCGCTGCCTGCGGATGGGCGTCTAAATCACGCGCTTTTTGCGTGTCCAGGCCGGTGTAAAAGACAAATCCCTGCTGATCATATGTGCGTAGAAGCACTAAACGGGACGAGACGTCACCTTCAGCCGACACAGTTGCCAGGCTCATGGCATTGGGTTGGGGTAAATTCTGCGCCTGAGCTGCCTGGTACCAGGCAGCAAACTGCGCCAACGGATCATCGTGAAGTTCTGTGGCAGCGGGTGATTCACTCATTACCGGGCAGAGAGACAAAAAAACGGCCGTCTTGGTTCCCAATCAGGTTCCGAGACGGCCGTTTGCTATGCGCTTGTTTGCAATTGACCTGTTGCCAGGAATCAATTACTTACCAACGGCGGCTGTTTCCACTATCGTTGTAATCATTACGACGGCCGTAGTTATCACCACCACCACCACGGCTGCTACCGCCACGGCTGTCACCACGGCCACCGCCGCTCCGACTGCCGCCGCCACCACTGCGATTACCACCGCCGCCACTGCGTTCTTCACGCGGACGGGCCTCGTTGACGCGCAAATTACGACCGCCAACTTCTTTGCCGTCTAAAGCAGCGATTGCTGCATCAGCCGCAGAAGGGGCCATCTCGACGAAGCAGAAACCACGAAAACGGCCGGTGTCCCGGTCATTGATCATGGCGACTGATTCGACATCACCGAACTCTGAAAACAGGTCACGAACATCTTCTTCTGTGGCCGAAAACGACAAATTCCCTACGTAAACTTTCTTTGCCAAGTCTAACTCTCTCCAAAATGTAGTCCCAGTCTAAAACACAACCAAAAGCTGCGCAAACATGGGTGAAAAATATTTAACGTTTATAGGATACCCGTATTTTTCGATTTGTCCACAAAATGATTCCAGGAATTCTCAATTTAACTAGAAATATGTCATGCTGAGGTCCTCCGAAGCATCCCGTTCAGCCCTAATGACCAATACATGGGGATTCTTCGCTCCGCAGACTCCGCTCAGAATGACAATTCAGCCTAAATTGCAAAGAAATTGCCCTGTTCGCACGAATGCCTGATCTAAATTGAGAATTGCTGAAATGATTCCCGAAAGCGGTTTCTGGTCAGTTGTAAGCCGATTCCTCCTAAAAAATCGCCGGGAACCCGTATTCCGCAATCCGTTGCCCGTAATCCATTGCCGCTAACTCTGGAAAATCTGTCGGATGCCGGGAGGCGGACTTCAAGCGGCGGTCAGTGTTATAATCTCGCGTATGGTAGACGATTTGCTGACTCAAAAGCCTATTCCCGACGATGCGCGGACGGAAGCGGATGATTATTGGATGAATCTGGCGCTGGCACAGGCTGCCCAGGCGGCGGCTTTGGGGGAAGTGCCCGTAGGCGCGGTGGCGGTGCTGAATGGCGCCGTGATTGGCGTCGGGTTTAACCGTAAAGAAGCCGACCTGGACCCGATGGCTCATGCAGAGATGATTGCGCTGCGGGCGGCGGCAACGGCCGTGCAAAACTGGCGGCTGATTGGCGTGACGCTCTACTGCACGTTGGAACCCTGCCCCATGTGCGCCGGGGCAATGATTCAGGCGCGGCTGCCGCGATTGGTCTATGGCGCTAAAGACACGCGCTTTGGCGCAGATGGTTCGGTCGTCCAGGTATTGCGCGCGCCGGAATTTAATCACCGGGTGGCCATCACGTCTGGCGTGTTAGAGGAAGAGGCGGCCGCCTTGTTGCAACAATTTTTTCAGGACTTGCGCGAAAAACGGGGAAAAGCGGAAAAACGCGATCTGTAAGTGGTTCTGCTGCCGTTAGCGACTGAATCGTCGACGGCCGTAAGCCACAACTTGCTCCAATTCCTTCACGCGCAGCACGGCGCAGGCCAGCAAATAAGCCAATCCGCCCACGACCGACCCCACCAGCATCTGCCACCAGGGGGAAGCGGGAATTTGCGCCAGGGCGATGAGGGTAACGGCCGTCATCACCCCCGCCGCCAATCCCATGCGCAGGCTGCCATCCAGCAGCGCGCGCCCTTCCAGCCGCCCCATCTTGCGCCGCAGCAGCCAAAACAGTAGCGCCACTTCAAAGTAGTTGGATAGGCTAAACCCCAATGCTAGCCCGCCCAGCGGCAGCAGCCCGCGCTGCGGAAAAACCTTCTGGCTCAACCACAAACTCAGCACGGCCATGATGGCTATCTGCGCGCCGCCGGCCAAAACCGGCGTCAATGTGTCGCTCAAGGCGTAAAAAGCGCGGGCAATCACTTCCAACATCATCAGGGCAATCAATCCCAGCGACAGGTAAAACAAGGCCGCCGAAGCAAATTCGGTGGATTCGGCGTTGAACAAACCGCGTTCAAACAAAAGCGTGATGGTGGGTTGGCTGAGCAGCAGCAGCAGCACGGTAATCGGGAACCCCAGAAACAGCAGCAGGCGTAAAGAATCGGTGATGATGACCCGCATATCATCCAGCGCATGACGGGCGGCCAGCGTAGACAGCGTAGGGAAGGCGGCAATGCCCAGGGCAATGCCCAAAATACCCAACGGCAAATTGATGATGCGAAAGGCCACGTTAATGGCCGGTAGGCTGCCCAGAGCCATCACGGCCGTTCCTGTTAGAAACAAAATAATGAATTTGTTGATCTCGCTAAAAGACAACCCCAACACACGCGGGGCCATCAGCTTCAATACCTGGATGACACCGGGATCGCGCACGGTGACAATCGGCGCGTAACGCGCTTTCTTTTGCGCCAACCCCGGCAGTTGGATCAAAAAGTGGCCCAACGCGCCAAGCACTGTACCTACCGCCAACCCCATGGCTTTGCCTTGGGTTGGACCGGCGTCTGGCTGCACCCAAAGCACTGCCCCGGCGATGATGCCCAAATTGTAGATGGTGGGAGCCAGCGCCGGCAGCAAAAAATGCTGACGCGCGTTTAACGCGCCCATGATCACCCCGCTGGCGGCAAAGATGACCGTGGAAAACAGCATCACCCGCATTAAGGTGACCGTTAGCGGCAGCAGTTCCGGGGCCAGGGTGATCTGGTCGGCATAAAAGAATTGGATGAGCGGCGCGGCAAAAATGGCCGCCAGCACAGCAATCGCCGCGACCACCAGGGTAATCAGGTTGATGACTGACGAGAAAAGCCGCCAGGCGCCCGGCTCGTCCTGGCGCACAAAGTAGGCGGAAAATGTGGGAATAAAGGCCGAGCCAATCGCGCCGCCGGCGACAATCATAAAAATCGCTTCCGGG
Organism: Chloroflexota bacterium; assembly: GCA_017993775.1. GTDB lineage: Bacteria > Chloroflexota > Anaerolineae > Promineifilales > Promineifilaceae > Leptovillus. The sequence continues at coordinate 21,011 of JAGOMA010000046.1, forward strand.
AAGCGGCTGGCGACGGCATAGGCATTGGCTTCCAGGGTTTCTGTGCCCAAATAATTAAGCGTGACCATGTCGCGCACCAGCCCTACTACTCGACTGAGCATGACGGCCACGCTCACCAATCCGGCGGCGCGGAGGACCTGGGAACGGCCGTTATCCAACTTGTTTTCTTCTGTTTCTGTGGCGGACATAGCGGAGGATTATACGACCAACGCTTTAAAACAAAAACGGGCTGGTCCCCAACGAACCAGCCCGATTGGTTTTTGGAGAGTCAGGAACGCCGAAACCTGACTCTCGTTAAAAGGAGGAGAAGAAGAAGAGATTTTACCCTTCAATGACTATTCTAAGGCAAAACCCCTACGGCACACTGTACGTCGATCCTACGCAAAACCTACGTCAAACCTACGCTAGTGAAATTTTATACAATATCCAGGATAATTGAACCGCCTGGGAGAATGGAGAGTGCCAATTTCTAACAATGCCTACTCTGCCATTGCATGACGTTTAAGAGGGGACGGGCTAAAATCCATGACTATGACCCGAATCAACCGGTATCACGCCCTGTTTTTTATGCTGCTATGTTTGCTGGCGGCGGCTGTGTTACGCTTGCCAGATTTGCAAGTTGTGCCGCCGGGCGTGCATTACGATGAGGCGGCCAATGGTATTTTGGCGGCGGAAATTGGGCGGGGCATCAGTCGTCCTATCTTTATTGAAAGTTACACGGGCAAGGAAGTGCTGTTTTTCTACCTGGCCGGGGCGTTGGCGCGGTTGGTGGGGGAGACGGTGTTTGCGCTGCGGCTTACGGCCGTTTTCATCAGCCTGTTAACCATTGCCGCAACCTACTGGTTGGGGCGCGAATTGTTACGGGATCGACGGGTGGCTTTGTTGGCCGCCGCGCTGCTGGCGGTAAGTTTTTGGCATTTGGTGTTCAGCCGGTTGGGATTTCGGGCCATCAGCGAGCCGCTGCTGCAAGCTCTGACGGCCGCGGCGTTGTTTCGTGGGCTGCGGGGCGGGCAGTGGCGCTGGCTGATTATGAGCGGTGTGTGCCTGGGTCTGACGGGGTACACCTATTTGGCGGCGCGGCTGTTTCCGGCGCCGCTGCTGCTGGCGGCGCTGCCGCTGCTTTTCCAGCGGCAGCATTACAAACTGCATTGGCGGCAGTTGGCGGTGGTTGCTGGCGTTGGCCTGGTAGTGGTTGCGCCACTGCTTGTTTACTTCGTCACTCATCCAGACGCCTTTTGGGTGCGGATTGGTCAGGTTGGCCCGGCCAGCAGCCGGACGCTGCTGGAAAGTTATGGGCGTACGTTGCAAATGTTTTTCTTGAAGGGCGATCCATATGTGCGCTTTAATGTGCCGGAACGGCCGTTATTCAGCCTGTTTTGGGGCACATTGTTGGTGGTGGGCTGGTTTGTAACCCTGTTAAGTTGGCGGCGATTGCGGGCTGATTGGCAGCGAGCCGCAGCGGTTTTGCTCTTATGCGTGCCGTTTATCATGGTTTTGCCCACTGCGCTGGCCGTTAATGAAATTTTGCCCAGCAATTTACGGGCGATTGGCCTGATTCCGTTCATCTTTTATTTACCGGCGCTGGGATTGGTGACATTGGTGGATGCGCTGGCGCAGCGGCTGGCACGGCCGTATCTGGCCAACACTGGGTTTCTGGTTCTGTGTGGCGTGGTTTTGGTCGCTGAAGGGTTGGCGATGAGCCGGCTTTATTTTGACGTTTGGGGAATGGACCCGGCTTTGTTTGTAGCTACCGATGGCGATTTAACGGCCGTGGCCGATTTCCTCAACAATCTGCCGCCCAAGCCCGACGAGACCATTTTTGTCGCCGCTTTGCATTACCAGCACCCGACCATCGCCTATCTCAGCGGCCGATATGGCGAGGTGAAGTGGCTGCCAGGAAGCGCGGCGTTTGTGCTGCCGGCGGAAGGGTCGGCGCTGTACATTTATCCCATCAACAGCCCGCTGCCCGATTGGGCCGAGCCATTTTTGGCCGGGGCGACGGCGCTGCCCACAGTGGATGGGCCGGATGGACAACCGGCGTTTGTGGCGTATCGCATAACGGCCGTGCCAACCATCAACCCACCCCACGCGCAAACCATCCATTTTGGCGGCGCAGTCACCTTGTTAGGCTACGATGTCGGCACGGCGGCGGCCGGCGAACCGGCGCCGCTGACCCTTTATTGGCGCATCGACGCCGTGCCGGGAGCCGATTTTATGCCCTTTGCTCACCTGGAAGATGCCTGGGGCGCGCGCTGGAGCCAGGCGCAGACGTTTGCCTATCCGGTTGCCCAGTGGCAGGCGGGCGATGTAGTGGTGCAGCGCGTCGACGTGCCGGTTCCGGCAGGCGCGCCGCCGGGCGATTATCGGGTGCGGTTGGGTTGGTTTGATGAGGCGAGCGGGGAACGGCTGCCGGTGTTGGATGGCGACGGCCGTTTTGCCGGTGACAGCCTGGTGATTGAAGGTCTGGCGGTAACAGCCGGGACGCCGCCCGATCCGCTGCCCACGCCGCCATTTGTGGTGGACGAACCCATTCGGCGCGGGCTGCAACTGTTAGGTTACGAACGTGGCGGCAGCGCCATTACCACCGGCGAGACGATGGACCTGGCCTTTTGGTGGCTGGCCGAGGAGCCGCAGCCGGCCATTAGTTTGCGTGTGGAGGCTTTTCGCGCCGACCATACCGGCCGGATTTTATTGGAAACGCTGCCGGTGCATGGCACGTATCCGTTCCCCAGTTGGGCGACGCCGCAGTTTGTCATCGACCGGCAGCGGCTGCCCATTCCGGTGAATCTGGAACCGGGGGAGTACCGCCTGACCCTGCATTTGTTTGCTGCGGGCAACCAGTCGCTTGTTAAAGTGGATTTGGGGCCGTTGACTGTGGCGCAAACGGAACGCCTGTTTGCCCCGCCCGATACGCAGTTCCCCTTGGCGGCGACATTTGGCGGGGAGATTCAGCTTTTGGGGTACGATTTGGCAGCCGGCGAGGCGGCAGGCACGTTTGATTTGCGGCTGGTTTGGCAGGCCATCACAGTGCCAACGGCCGATTACACCGTTTTTGTTCACGTTCTTAATGGAGATGGGACGTGCTGTCTTTGGCAGCAAGATGCGCTGCCCCAGCAGGGCCAATATCCCACCAGCCGCTGGCTGGCGGGAGAAGTGGTGGTGGACGAGTACCAGATCGGGCTGCCGGAGGGAACCGCGCCCGGTTATTACCCGTTGGAAATTGGGCTGTATGTGGCGGAAAACGGCCGTCGCCTGCAAGTGCAATCGCCGCTGCTGCCGCCATCCGACGTGGTGTATTTGAATCCGCTGGTGGTGGGGGAATGAAGCCGTTACTCTTTCGTGTCGATTTTGGCCGCCGGATACGAGCCTAGCACCTTCAGGAAAGACGCCCGTTTAAGAATGCCCAACATCGCTTCGCGCACCAGTGGGTCATCTTCGTGCCCTTCAAAATCCACGTAAAACAGGTAATGCCAGGGACGGTTGCGCCGAGGGCGCGATTCGATCTTGGTGAGGTTGATGTTGCGGCTGGCCAGTTCACCCATCACGGCGTACAGCGCGCCGGGGACATGGCGGGTGGTGAAGATGATCGACGTTTTGCTGGGATCGCGCCGGGGCGGCGTGGATTTACCGAGGACAAAAAAGCGGGTGAAGTTAAAGTCCAGGTCTTCCAGGTTACGCACGAGAATTTCCAGGTTATAGGTTTGGGCGGCCAGTTCGCTGGCGATGGCTGCTGTGCCGGGTTCGGGATCGGCGGCCAGATCGCGGGCTGCGCCGGCCGTGTCGTAGTAGTCGATGGGGGTGATACCCAGGCGGCGCAGGGTTTGTTCGCATTGGGCGAGGGCCTGGTAATGGGATTTTACGCGTTTGATGTCGCTGAGATGGGAACCGGCGGGGGCCATGAGGCAGTGTTCTACTTTGACGATGGCCTCTGCCTGGACGGAAAGGTCGTGGTCCATGAGCAGGTCGTAGGCGGGGACGACGGTGCCGGCGAGGGAGTTTTCGACGGGTAACATGCCGTGGGTGACACGGCCGTTATGCAGCGCTTCAAAAATCTCGGTAAATGTGCGACAGGGCAGGGTGCGTGCGTTTGCGCCAAAATGCTGCCGTACGGCCTGTTCGGAATAGGCGCCTGGTTCGCCCTGAAAGGCGATGATTTGCTCTTCGACCATCTTTTACTCTCCTGGGTGCTCTGCAAGGGCGGAAACGGCCGTAACGGCCGTACAAACTACAACAAGTATACCGTTGAACCAAACCGGAAACGAACCCTATCCACCGCAGACCCGGCCAATTGCCCACGATCCGTTCCCCGCTGGAAGACCCAACGACTTTTCAAGTTTAGGCCAGGAACATTGTGCATTTTTTACAAGAGACGATATGTTTTGTGATACTATTTGTCCATGAATGAAAGAGGAGCTGCCACCCCCTGAATACAACCCAAGGAGAGGCGCTGGCTGGTTAGCTGTCAGTGAATATAGAAGGAGAACCCAACAATGGAAATGACATACGCGGATAAACCCTGGTTGAAAATGTATGATAAAGGCGTTCCGGCAACGGTTGACACCCCTCAGGAAACCATCCTTGATATGTTGGATGGCGTCGCCCGCAAACATCCCCAACACGCAGCCATCAATTACAAAGGCAAAGCCCTGACATACCAAATGTTCAAAGAACAAATAGATGCCATTGCGGCCGCTTTGGTTGCCAGCGGTTTCAAAAAAGGGGATCGCGCCGTCATTTATATGCCCAACACGCCACAGTTTGTGATCAGCTATTTTGGCATCATGAAGGCCGGTGGTATTGTCATTGCCACCAACCCGCTTTATACCGAACGAGAATTGGAACACCAATTGGCCGATTGCGGCGCAGAGACAGTATTCGTCATGAGCCGGTATTACCCTCTTTTAAAGAGCGTTCAGCGTAAAGGCCATACCCAGGTCAAGCGGATTATCGTCGCCAACATCAAAGAGTACTTCCCCTTCATGCTAAAGACCCTGTTTACCTTGCTGCGCGAGAAAAAAGGCGGCGATCAGGTTAAACCAGAGCAGGGCGACATGAGTTTCCCCGACTTTCTCGCCTTGGGGCGGCGTTCGCCGCAGGCCAAAGTGACCGTAACCAACGAAGATTTGGCGATGCTGCAATATACCGGCGGCACAACCGGTCTGGCCAAAGGAGCGATTGGGCAGCATAAAAACCTGGCCGCAAATGTCGCCATGCTGAAAGAGTGGTTGGAATGGGAAGAAACGAAAGAAGGCTTTGTGGGGGCCATTCCATTTTTCCATTCGTATGGCATGATAACGACCATGATTTTATCGGCGACAATGGCCGCCACCCTTTATATTGTGCCCGACCCCCGCGACCAAAAGGATTTGTTAAGCACCATCGACAAATACAAACCAACGCTTTTCCCCGGCGTACCGGCCATGTACATTGCCATCAACAACAACCCTGATGTTGCCTCTGGTAAATACGATGTCACATCGATTCGCGCTTGCATCTCCGGTTCTGCGCCGCTGCTCATGGAAACCAAGCGCCAATTTGAAGAATTGACTGGCGGTAAACTGGTTGAAGGGTTTGGCATGACGGAAACATTCGTAGCCACCCACTGCAATCCCATCGAAGGGGAAAACCGTGAAGGTTCTATCGGTTTGCCGCTGCCCAGCGTGGAATGCCGCATTGTGGATGCGGTCGAGGGCGAGAAGGATTTGCCGGTTGGCGAGGTTGGCGAGCTGCTGATTAAAGGGCCGACGGTGATGAAGGGATACTGGAATATGCCCACCGAAACGGTCAATTCGCTGCGTGATGGCTGGTTATTTTCTGGCGATATCGCTCGCATGGATGAGCAGGGTTACTTCTATATTGAAGATCGCAAGAAAGATATGATTATCGCCGGTGGGTATAATGTTTACCCGCGGGAGATTGAAGAGGTTCTCATGATGCATCCGGCGGTGATGGAAGCGGCCGTTGCCGGTGTGCCAGATCCGAAGCGTGGTGAAACAGTGAAGGCCTGGATCGTCAAAAAACCAGGCGACGCCACCACGGAAGCCGAAATTGTCGAGTGGTCTAAGACGCAATTGGCCAAATATAAATATCCACGGTTGATTGAATTCCGCAGCGAACTGCCAAAAACGACGGTGGGGAAGGTATTGAAGCGGGATTTGGTGAAAGAATACAAAGCCCAGTTGTCTGATAAAAATCAGACTGCGTGACGCTGGCCTTGTTTGCGTGATGCAAAAGCCCTGCCTATGTTTACATGGGCAGGGCTTTTTAGTTTCAGGGGTGATTGTTTATGTTTTGCGGGCAGGTTGCAGGGCGCGCCAGAGGGGGCCTTCCTGGCGCAGACCGCGTCGGTCCAGGTCGCTATTTGCCAGGATGATGCGGCCTGTGCAGCGGTTTGTGAGGCCGCGGATGATGTTGCTGAGGAGTTCGTTGCGAATGGCAAATTCTTCTTCGGTACTCCAGAGGATTGGCTGGCGGCTTTGGGCCAGGACAAAGGCATTGCTGAGAGGTTGTTTGGGGATGTCCCACCAACCGGTAGCGGCCGTTTCCAGCCATACCTGGTAGGTTGCCCGTTGTCCAGCTAGCAGGTAGCCGTAAATGGTGGAGATCATAATGCCGTTGGGGTCGGGCGGGTCGCCCAATTCAGGTGGATTGGCAGTGACAAGGCCTTGATTGACGCCATCAATAAAGGTAACGCCAATTTCGGCCGGGGTGGTTAACCCAATCGCTTGCGCCGACTGCCGAAGGCGGGTGGCCGATTGGACGAGCCAATCGCACACGGCCGCGCCGGATATATCCGGTTCGGGGCGAAAACGGGGCTGCGCCAGCAGATCGTTGAACAGGTTGTAGAGAAAGACATCAATGGGCAGCGCAGGGCTTTGGGCTTCCAGCCAGAGGCGCAGTTCTTCTACCAGGTTTATGGTGTGCGCGCCGATGCGTTCCGCAAGCCAATCGGGCAGTTCGGTGCCGGGCAGCAGACGTGGTCCTTTGGATTGGTAGAGGCGTTCGGCGATAAGGGCAGCGCGGGCGGGATCGAGGCCGCTGATGCTCAGGGTGAGGGCTTCGGCGACGTCGTATTCAGACGGGGCGAGGCCCCAGGTTGGATAGGCCAGGGCGAGCCAGGTGAGCCAGGCGCGGATGCGCGGTTCTTCGCGTGGGCTGGAGCGGCGGCGCAGCAAAAAATAGGGCAGGCCGGCTTCTTGGAGGGCCTGGGTCAGCAGGTAGTGGAGCGCGCCATCGAGGTAGGGGACGATGATGGCTATTTGATTGGTTGGTGTTCCCTGATCGACGAGATTGGCGAGCAGGGGCGCAAGTTGAGAGGTCATGTCGCGGCGGTAACGGCCGTTTACCACCCGTTCCACTGCCTTTTCTGCCCCCAGCGTGGGCAGGTTGGTGTGCATCAGAAAGTTTTCTACCAGATTCGAGAGCGCGATCATCTCTGGGGCGGCGACAAAGTTCTGCGTGAAATCGAAGGCCAGCTTGCAGGTTAGCCGTAAGCGTTTAGCTCCCGACGGATCGGCGGCCATGAAGCGTTTGTATCCGCCGCCGTTGTCGTAGGCGACGGCCGTTGTTTGCGTTGAGTGCATGAGCTGCGTGACAAAGTTTTGGCCGGCCGGGGTCTGTTCTTCTATGTTGTCCACAATCAGGTGGCGGAAGCGTTCGCGGAAATAGCGATGGAATTCAGGGTGTTTTACAAGCTGTGTATCGAACATTTGCACGGCTAGCGAGAGATCGAGCAGGCTGTGAGACAGGCAGTGGCGGCGGAATTGGGAAACGGCCGTGGCCGCATCCTGTAAATGACGCACCCGCTCCGCTTCTCCCACCCAGGTATCGATCTGCCGATCGATGGCCGCTTCCAGGCTCAAGCCATTCAACGCCGCCCGATTCAACGTATCCAACAACTGGCTCACAATTTGCTGCGGGCGCAGCCGCAAATCGGAAAAAGCCCCCTCGCGCAGCATAGCCGAGATAATGCCCCACATCAACAATTGGGCCAGATCATAACTGAGAAAAGCGGGAGGACGATAGGGATGAATAAACCCGCCTGGCCGGGCTACCAGCGGCCAAAACAATGCCACCATTTCCTGCGCCAATTGGGTGTAGGTGGTAATTTTCAGATCAGCGTAAGGGCCGAGGCCCGATTGATGTACGGCATCCAGGTATTCCTGCTGGTGTTCCGGCTCGGCGACCAAAACCAACAGGGTGTAAGCTGGCTCCCCGTCTGCCAGCAGACGCAGCAGGCGCTGCTGTAAAGCGGTTGTTTTGCCTGTGCCGGCCGCCCCCAACATAAAACTATGCGTGTTTGCAGCTATGGTTTCGTTTTGAATAGGTGTAAGCGCAACCATTTAACCGGCAATCAAACTGACCAGCCAGGCAGCCAAAAATCCGCCCAAGAAGCCAAACAAATGGCCGGTCGTGGAGATGCCTTCTTTACCGGGCGCAATCTGTTTGATCATGCCAAACGCGCCATAAAAGAAGACGCCCAGAACAAGCACCCCAATGGCGATCAGGATGGAGACAAAATCGCGCGGGGGCAGAACGCCATTCCCCAGCACAAATCCAAAATAACCTAAAATCAGGCTGCTGGCGCCGATATGGGCCGTGCCCGTTTTGCCAAAAAACCAGATGCCCAGCCCACTGGTTACCATCACAATGGGCGTTACCACCCAAAAAGCAATGGTGTTCGGAACCATCACCAGATAAGCCAAAACCAAGAGTGGGATGGTATTCGACATGATATGCTTAAAATCTTTATGCAAAAAAGGCGCAATGAGAATAGGCAGCAGCCGAAAGGATGTCCGCGGTTGGATAGCAAATCGTTGGTTTAACCGGTTGCGCAGCAGCAGGCCGTCTATAAGACGCAGTCCCCAAATGAGGATAAACAGGCCAATTACAATGTAGATACGGCCGGAAACATTGCTCAAAAGTGAATCCATGATGTTAAGCCTCTCGATAGCGTAAGTGAACAGCCCCTAGATGGATTTCGTCCCCATCCATGAGTTGAATGCCATATTCCGGCACTTGTTGTTCGTTGACCCAGGTGCTGCTGGTTGACCGTTCGTCGAAAATGCGGAAATGCGTGCCTTCCAGGTGCAGGCTGACATGCAGCCGGGAAACTGTAATGTCATTTTCGAAGGCGATGTCGGCCTGGGCTGGCGAACGGCCGAGTTTGACCAGACTGGCGGTGAGGGCTAAATAATCGGGCATCCGTGTGACCGATTCTAAAATTTCCAGGTAAGCGAGCGGTTCGGTGGAGGTGACGACGGGTTCGTTGGCGTAGTCCTCACTGGTGGGTTGATTGTAGGCGGCGGCGACCGGTTTCTCACGTTTGGGACCGGCGCTGGTCGGAAGTTTCTTTAGCCAACCCTGACGGCGGGTTAGGAAAACAAGCCCGCCGACCACGGCCACAATCAGCAAAAGGATTAGAATAGTTCTAAAGATGCTGCCCAGGCTGCTGCCGGTGGCCAATTCGGGGGGGATTTCGCGGCTGCCTTCTTGGATGGTTAGGATAATGGGTGGGCTGGTGACGGGAATGCCCTGGTCGTCCAAAATGGCGACCTGGACGCTGTTGTCGCCAAAAATCAGGTTGTTGATTTCGGCTTCAAAGGAAGGCAGGTCGGTAATGGGAATGTCTTGTATGACCTGGCTGTTTACGATGAGCTGCGCCGCATCGATGCTGCGCTCGACGCCATCTAACCAGGAAACGGCCGTTGTAAACCGCAGTTTCACCGGATCATCCAGGTTGGGCAGGGTCAATAATCGGCTTTCTGGCGGCAGGTTAATCACAATACTGGGAATGCTGCCAGACACAGTGACCGTTGTTTCGGCGCGCACATCCGGGTTGTCTGCCAGGCTTAAAACCACTGTGGCTTCGCCGCCGCCCATATTTTCCACCACATAGCGCAGGCGCGTTTGGTCGCGGAAACTGGCGATACGCTGCCAGATGGGCGGCAGTTCGCCCGCATTTTCCATGCGCGCCGTCAGACCGCGCGAACCGGCGGAGACACTGCTGAGGTAATTTTGCCCGATTTCTTGCCCAACCGGCGGCAAATCCGTGTTTGTCAGCCAGATGGTATGTACGGGTATGCCCAGCAAGGCGGCGCGCGGCGCTACGTCGATATCTTTGAACTGAGTGCTGACGGCGTCCGTGCCATCAGACATGATCACCAGGGAAGCTGCCATGGCCGGGTTTGGCTTCAGCCCGTCCATCTGATCCAGCAGCGACATGGTGCTGTCGATCAGCGCCGTCGCGCCGGTTTCGGGGGTCAGAGCGCTGGCAAACAAATTGCGCACGCTGTTGTGAAAATTCGTTGGCGCTAACAGTTGGGTGGGGTCCGATTCGCCTACCTTGTAGACGGCCACATAATCCATGCCTTCGCGCATGGTGGGTTCGGCGGCGAATTGTAAAATGGCGTCCTGAATGGCCGGAATCTGGTCGCTGACGCCCGGTGGAATATCAATCAGGAACACGGTAAGCGTGCCGACGCTGTTGGATCCGGCCACTTCGGGCGTTATGGTTTGCCCGCCGTGTTCAATGATTAGCGAATTGGCCGAGAGCGGCAGCGCGGTTCCGTCGCTGTCGATGCCATAGGCTTGCAGCTCGATGCTGGGCGGACTGGTGGTGTTGGTGTCGGTGATGTGCAGGTGGGGCGGGGCAGGTTGGTTTTCCTGCGCCAACACACGGGTTCCCGTCAGGCTGATGCTAAGAAAGAGGACGAGGAGAAGGAGTATAAAAGACGGCCGTTCCTGAATCGTTTGGTGCATAATTGCTGCCTCTTGGGGTTTGCCAGGCTACGACTGCCACCTTTTTTTGATTAAACTTTGTGGGGCAATCGTAACACTCCTGTCGAAATGATTATCGGCTCGGATTCGTTAGCTTCCGGCAGTTGCCTGTATAATATCAAACCAGGGGCAGAAAGTAAACATAATCAAACACATTCCGCCATTAAAACGCATGAGAACGCACCCGAAAAGAACCCGTCCACTTTGGCAAACCATCAACCTGATCATCGGGCTGCTGGCTGTTTTGGCAGCAGGTCTGGGGGCAACGGCCGTTTCCGGCCAAAATCCGCCGCCGACGGTCATTCGTATCACGGCCGTCGATGACCAACATTTCCCCCAGGTAACCATCAACGTGATTACCCTCGTGCCGCCGGGGGGACCGATGGCCGATCCGGCCAGCCTGAGCTTGCGCGAGAACGGCATCCCGGTTGCTTTTTCGCCGACCACCGTGCCTGTCGGCGTCGATGTGACCTTTGTGATCGACGCCAACGGGACCATGTTAGACGTAGACGACGACAGCGGCGAGACGCGCTGGCAAAAAGTGCAGGCGACCATTACCCGCTTTACCCAAGAGTTTATGGACCCGACCGGGCTGGATCGGGTGTCGATTGTGCTGCCGGACGAAGCGGGGGAAAACGGCCGTTTCCTCATTCAAAACGAAACTGATCCGGCCGTTGTCGCCGCTGCCATCCAACAAACCGGCCCGCTGTTGGTGAATCCTACGCCGCTGAACGGGATGATGTCTCAGGCCATCACGCAGATAGCCACACAAACGGCCGACGGCCGTTACCAGGCCATCCTCTTGCTCACCGACGCCGGACAAATTCATGTGCAACTGCCCTTCGACGACCTGGTACAGCAGGCGCAGGCCATTGACCTGCCGCTCTTTGTAGCCATTTTGGGCGCGCGCGCCGACGCCGACGAGATTTTTCGCGCCAATCGCCTGACCGAGCCGACCACCGCCATGACCCGGCACATGCCTCAGCCGGAAGCGGGCGATGCCATTTACGAAATTTGGGCGCAGCAAGGCCAACAACTGCAGCTGCAATACGAATCGCTCCAGCGACAAAGCGGCCAATATCCCATCTCGCTGAACCTGGGCGAGGTGCGCGATCTGACCACGCTGGACCTGGAACTGCTGCCGCCGCAGATCGCGGTGACGCCGCTCAACCCATCGATCCAACGAGAAGGCGGCGCGCCCGATACGCCGCTGATGGATTTGCAGCCGCAGCGCGTACCGCTGCCGCTAACGGTTTCCTGGCCGGATGGCAAACCGCGCGCGTTAGCCGGGCTGGCCTGGACGGTGAATGGCGTGCCGCAGGCCACGCCGGAAACATTGGCCCTGGACGCCGCCGGGCAGCTTTTGTTGGATTGGGACGTGCGCACGGCCGTTTCTGGGGCCTATGAAATTGTGGTGCAGGCGGCCGACGAATGGGGCTTCACGGCCAAGTCCGCGCCGGCGCTTGTGGAAGTGGTAGAAGAACGACCGCTGCCGCCCACCTCCACGCCGCTTCCCACGCCTATCCCCACGCCCACACCTGTGATAACGGCCGTGCCCACCGCCGATTTGCTGTCTGCCGCCTGGGTATGGCTGCTGCTGGCGCTGGGCCTTGTGGCGGCGTTGTGGCTCTGGCGGCGCAAACGCCGCAACGCCGCCCCTAAACCGCCAGTGGAAACGGAAATGGCTGCCCCAGCGGCAGCAGACCCGGCAGCGGATCCGGTGCTTATGATGGCCGTGCTGGAACCATTTTTGGGCGATATTGGCGCGGCGGGCTTGATTGTGTTGACGCAGGCCAATACGAGCATTGGGCGGGACACGGCCGTCGCCGACCTGGTGTTGGCCGACGCCAGCGTGGCCCGCCTCCATGCGCGCATCTTGCAGCAAAGCGACGAGTATTGGCTTTATGACGAGGGCAGCGCGGTGGGCACCTTCCATAATTACGGCCGTGTGGGCCTGGCGCCCCAACTGCTGCAAGACGGCGATCAGATCGGTTTGGGGCGCGTGCAGTTTCGTTTCCGCCTGCGGCCGGCGGCCAGTTTGCCCGCGCTGATTGGCGCGGATGAGGAAGAATAGGATGCAGCGACGCGCAGTTATTTTTGATATGGATGGCTTGATGGTCGATACAGAACCTCTGGCGCGCGCCGCCTGGGCGGCCATTGTGGCCCAGCACGGGCAAACCTTAACCGACGACGTTTACCGGCAGATGATCGGCCGCCGCACGGTGGAGAGCGCGCAGCTGCTGCTGGATCGGTATGAGCTGCCATACACGGCCGTTTCATTAGCCGCCTACAAAAACGAATTGTTTGCCGTGCGTCGGGCGCAAGGCGTGCCGTCTATGCCCGGATTGATGGAATTGGTAACGGCCGTTGCCGAGCGCGGGCTGCCCTGGGCGGTGGCCACATCCAGCCCACAAGAACATGCCCATGCCATTTTAGAGCAGTTTGGTTTGCAGGCTGCGTGCGCCGCAGTTGCCGCCGGCGATGAAGTCGCCCACGGCAAACCGTCGCCAGACATTTACTTGCTGGCGGCGCGGCGATTGGGCGTTGACCCGACGCGCTGCCTGGCGTTAGAAGATTCGCGCCCCGGCTGCCAGGCTGCGGTCGCCGCCGGCATGAAAACGGTGGCGGTCCCCAATCGAGACACGCAAGAAGCCGATTTCAGCTTTACCCACGCGGTGTATGCCTCACTTTATGCGGTAAGCCGTGACCTGGAGGGCCTGTTGGCCGACTAAATAGAGAGGTGAATGGGGAGAACGGCCGTTTGTGAAATGTTAGACAAAGGATACAAATTTGATTAGAATAGATTTGCTCTGCAACAGTCCATCATCGCTACTTGTCGGTACCATAATTATTCAAGCGTTTCAAACCTGAAAATTGCTAAACTTGCTGACAAATTTACTACCTTGATAGTTCATGCCGCAGAGTGCAAGACCTTTCGAGCCTTAGCGATCATTCGCAAACTAGCCGGCGGGTTTCAGATTGGTCCAGATGAGTCCGATCTCACCCGGTTAAACACGAACGGTTACTGAAAAACTCCTCGAAATATGACAACATATAAGGGAAAAGGGATAGGAAGATGTTTCGTCGATTTGGGATAAATTTTGCTATCTTATCCATGTTTTTGGATGGGGGGTTGACCTTTCTGGCCCTGGGAATAGCATTCAAATTGCGACCATATTTGCTTTCATTGCCCTTCCTCATCGTTGGCGAAGTGAGAATCCCCCTGATTCTTTTTGTCATCATTCCTGTGTTGTGGGTGATGGTTTTTCTGCTGGCGTCGGTTTACGATCCCAAACGCACCTACAAAGCCGTAGACGAATTGCAACACGTCACCCTCTCTAGCGCGTTTGCCGCATTGGTGGTGGCCGGCATGCTTTATCTGGCTTTCCGGGATGTGTCGCGCTGGTTGTTCATAACGTTTGTCATCCTCAATATGTTCTTTTTGCTCGGCTGGCGCATCATTGCCCGCGTGTTGTTTAAGATGGGGCGTGTGCGCGAAGCGGAACAGCGCGTGCTGATTGTGGGCGCAGGTGAAGTGGGGCAGCGCGTAGGCGAAATGATTGAAGCGTACGCCTTCGCCGGGTTGCGCCTGATCGGCTATCTGGATGACGATGCCAATAAACGGGAAGCCAATCTGTCGATTTTAGGCGACATCCAGAATGCCCGCGAAGTGGTGCAGGCAAATAACATCGATAATGTAGTCATTGCTTTGCCGCGCCGGGCGTATGGGCAGGTGAATAAATTGGTGTTGAGCCTGAGCGATTTGCCGGTGCGGCTGCGGGTGGTGCCGGATTATTTCAGCCTGACGTTGTATCGAGCGACGGTGGATGATTTTGGCGGGGTTCCCATGATTAATCTGCGGGACCCGGCTTTGAATGATTACCAGCGGTTGATGAAGCGCATTTTTGACCTGACGTTGGGTGGCATCATGACGTTGCTGCTGCTGCCGGTGATGGGGTTGATTGCGCTGCTTGTGCGGCTGGATTCGCCGGGGGCGGTTATTTTTCGGCAGGAGCGGGTGGGGGAGAACGGCCGTATCTTCTTCATGTTCAAATTTCGGTCGATGGTTGAAGGGGCGGAGGAGATGCAGGCCGACGTGAACCACACAAACGGCAACGGCGAGCTGATTCACAAGCAGCCCAACGATCCTCGTGTGACGCGGGTGGGCCAGTTTTTGCGCCGGTCTAGCCTGGATGAGCTGCCCCAGTTTTTTAATGTGCTAAAAGGCGACATGAGTCTGGTTGGGCCGCGCCCGGAGATGCCCTGGCTGCTGACGGAATATGAACCGTGGCAGCACAAACGGTTTGCCGTACCGCAGGGTATGACGGGCTGGTGGCAGGTAAACGGCCGTTCCGACAAACCCATGCACCTGCACAGCGACGACGATATCTACTATGTGCAAAACTACTCGTTGTGGATGGACTTCTACATCCTGTTCAAAACGCCCTGGGTGGTGCTTCGCGGCAAAGGCGCGTTCTGAGACTGGGGGTTGGGGGTTAGGGATTGGGGATTGGAATGATCGCAAATCGCAAATCGCAAATCCCCTCATTCCAACCGTTCCACGTCAAAAATCTTGTCTAGCCGGAAGGTGCGCTGGGCTTGCTGCGTGTGGCAGGTGGCGATGAGATAGGCGACGCCTTCGTTTTCGGTGACGTATTGGGGGCTGATGCGCCGCTGCGTTTCACCCGATTGGCTGAGGTAGCGGATGGTTAGCTGTTGTTTGTGGCTGATGGCCTGGGCGATGAGCGGGGGAACGGCCGTTACCGGCGCAGCCGGCGTATAAATCGGGCCGCCCTGAGCATGTAACAAATCGGCCGTGGTCACAAAGCGTTTCTTTTCCAGGTCGCGGGCCATGCGTTTTAAGATTTCGGCCGTCGTGTACACGTCGGTCAGGGCGCGATGGGCGCGCCCGACGCGCACGCCCAATTGTCGGGCAATGCTTCCCAGATTGTTTTTGCCAAAATAAAAGTGACGGCGGGCCAGTTGCAGCGTACACAACCAGGGCTGCGGCAGCACCGGTTCGCCCGGCAACCGGTGGGCGGCGTAACCGGCGAGGGTAAATTCCTGCCCCACGAACCCGGCGTCGAAGGGGGCGTTGTGGGCCACCAGCAGCGCGCCATCCATGAAGGCCAGCAGGTCGGCGGCCACGTCGGCGAAGATGGGCTGGCCGACGAGGTCGCGGTCATGAATGCCGTTGATGGCCGCGGCGTCGGGGTCCATGGGGCGCTCCGGCTGGATGAGGCGGCTGAATTCGCCGACGCGCTGCCAGTTTTCCAGGCGTACGGCGGCGATTTCCACCACGCGGTGGCCCAGGTAAGGGTGGAGGCCGGTGGTTTCGGTGTCCAGCACGACGATGGGGATTTGCGACGGCCGTTGCTCGCCAAAATCTAGTAAGTTCATGGTTCCTCGGATGATAACTTGCTTTTGGGGATTTCGTGAGGCGTGATGATCTCACGCATCACGCATCACGCCTCAGAGGCCGCAACCTGGGCGGCCGTTTTGCCGGATTGGCGGCGGAATAGTGTGCCTTCGTGCGTCCCCAGCGCGTCGGCGACGCGCTCGACGTGCTGCGGCAGGCTGTTGGCCGGTTCCTGGCCGGGCAGGAAGTAGGCGAACTCGGCCGCTTCCGGGCCGGTAGTGAGCTGGCCGGAGAGGGGGACGGCCGTAAATACGAACACCATGAGGGCGTCGGGCTTTATGTAGACGCCGGTCAGGTTGGTCAGGCGGACATGGAGGCCGGTTTCTTCGTGGGTTTCGCGCACGGCCGTGTCCCAGGGCGGCTCGTTAAAATTGCTGCCGCCGCCGGGCAGATTCCACATATCCATGTCTGTGCGTTTCACCCATAACACGGCCCCAGCCGCGTTGCGAATCACGGTAAACGCTGCCAGCTTCCAGATGGGCGGGGCAATGTACGGCCGTTCGCCGCGCCGCGCGCGCCGCCAATCCTTCCAGCGGTAGATAACCTGTTGCAGCATGAAGCGCCCCAGGCGCATGGTCAGGTCGTCTTTTTGCGTGCCCCAGTAGGGCGGGCCGCCGGTGTGGGCCAGGCTGCGTGCCAGCCGTTCTTTGTGCAGGGGGGCGATGGGGCCGGGCAGTTTGTGGGCCGGGAAGTAGGCCACGACCGGCGATTCGGGCGAAGGCGTTACTTCGCCGCCTTGTTGCAAGCAGCGAAAAACAAAACCGAGGTTGCCTTCTTTGAGCCAGTGGAAGTGGTAGACGCCGACCAGCCGCACGGGCAGCACAATGAGGCCGGTTTCTTCGCGTACTTCGCGGCTGACGTTGACGGTGGGCAGTTCGCCGGCTTCCAGGCCGCCGCCGGGCGGGGCAAAGGTGCGCGTATCGTCGCGCCGGATGAGCAGGATTTCGCCGTATTCGTTGACGATGATGCCGTTGGTGCCAATTTGCATAGTCGTTTTGGGAATTGCACCACGGAGACACGGAGGGCGCGGAGTTTTAAACTACAAATCCTCCGTGTTTTCCGTGCCTCCGTGGTAGATAGTTTTTACTCGCCGCGAACCATTTGGGTGGCGAGGCGGTTGTGTTTTTCCAGGTTGGCGGGCAGGTTGATGGTGGCGAGACGGCCGTTTTCCACCACCACTTTGCCGTTAATCACCGACCAGTCCACGCCGGGCGGCTGGCACAGGACCATGGCGGCTACGGGGTCGTGGCTGGCCCCGGCGAAGGCGACCTGATTCAGGTTCACGGCGATGAAGTCGGCGCTCATGCCGGGGGCCAGATAGCCGATGTCGTCGCGGCCCAGCACGGTCGCGCCGCCGCGCGTGGCAATCTCCAACGCTTCGCGGGCGGTCATGGCGTTTGGTTGGCCGCCGAAGCCGCCGCGCCCGCCGGGAGCCTGGCTGAGGTAGCGGTCTGGGGCGACGCGCTGGAGCAGCATGGCCTGCCGCGCCTCGGTGAGCAGGTGGCTGCCGTCGTTGGAGGCGGAGCCATCGACGCCTAATCCCACGGGCACACCGGCGCGGCGCATGGCGGGCACGGCGGCGATGCCGCTGGCGAGGCGCATGTTGCTGGAGGGGCAGTGGGCGACGCCGGTTCCAGTCCGCCCGAACAGGCTGATTTCTGATTCGCTCATGTGGACGCAGTGGGCGTGCCAGACGTCGTCGCCGGTCCAGCCGAGCGATTCGACATAGGCGACGGGGCGGTGGCCGAAGGTTTCCAGGCAGAATTCTTCTTCTTCGAGGGTTTCGGCCAGGTGGGTGTGCAGGCGCACGCCGTAGGCGCGGGCGAGTTTGGCCGATTCGCGCATGAGGTCGGGGGTGACGGAGAAGGGGGAGCAGGGGGCCAGGACGATACGCATCATGGCGTGGCGGCTGGCGTCGTGGTAGGTTTCGATGAGGCGCTGGCTGTCTTTGAGGATGAAGGCTTCGTCTTCGGTGACGCGGTCGGGGGGCAGGCCGCCTTTGCTTTCGCCGAGGGACATGGAGCCGCGGGCGGCGTGGAAGCGCACGCCGATTTCCTGGGCGGCGCGAATTTGGCTGTCCAGGGTGCAGTCGTTGGGGAAGATGTAGAGGTGGTCGCTGCTGGTGGTGCAGCCGGATAGGGCGAGTTCGGCCAGCCCGGTGAGGGTGCTGACGTAGATGGCTTCGTCGGTGAGGTTGGCCCAGATGGGGTAGAGGGTTTTGAGCCAGGTGAAGAGTTCGGCGTCTTGGGCGAGGACGCGGGTGAGGGTTTGGTAGAGGTGGTGGTGGGTGTTGACGAGGCCGGGCAGGACGACGTGCCCGGCGAGGTCGAGGACGGTGTCGGCGGTGGCGGGCAGGTCGGCGGTGGGGCCGACTTGCTGGATGACGTTATCCACGACGTAGAGGCCGCCGTTGGGGATTTCGCGGCGCTGGTCGTCCATGGTGACGAGGACGGCCGTGTTTTTAACGAGTAATGTGCTCATGTCAGGCTCCGACTCCTTTGTTAAAGCTGGTAAATATGGGTGAGGTAACTGTAGCACGGCCGTTTGGGGTTGGCAATGGGGGGAGGAAGGAGCGTTTTTAACGCTAAGGGTTCGTAAACATATAACTCCCCGGTTTAGACCTGACAGGTTTCAGAAAACCTGTCAGGTCTGGGCGAAATCTATTCTTTTACAAGCCCTAAGGGGCATTGGGGCAAAGGGAACCGGCATATGTGGGGGCGAGCGACGGCTTAAGAAGGGTTCAGAAAGGATGATCGAAGGACGAGCGAAGGACGAGCGAAGGATGAGCGAAGGATGGATGAGGCACGAGCCGGTAGGCGCAAGCCCGTATATGGGGGAAAGGGCCGGGAAATGGGCGGGTGGCCCAAATGTGGGTGGGAGCGAGAAGGAAGCGGAAAAATGGGGCAGGCCATATCTGGCGGTCCTGGTGGGGTTTGGGGGAGGTGGGAAACGGCCGTGTTGGAGCCGATTGGCAGGGGACGGTCTAATCATTTAGCAGGCAGTGGGGGGTGAGATGGGGGAACGGCCGTTGAGCTGGCGGGGTGGGGCGTGGCCGGCGGGGTGTGGCGCGGCGGGGACGCCGGCCACAGGAGCAAGCGGAAGACCGTGCCAGAATGGGACCAATCAAAAATGATCCATTCTTGTTTGCTCACAACCCTAATAGGCCTGTACAGGCAACTGTTTCTGGCGGAAGTTCTTCAAATTGTCCCGTTTCAAGGTTTATTTCCCAGGCAAACAATATCTCTGTAGGGGCGTCATCGGAATCTTCAAAATGACCGATAGCAAGCAGCGTATGGACCCATCTCTCTTTCTCTTCAACTGCGGAATCAGCCGGATAATCGGCAACTTTCCAGCAAGTGGATTCGATTAAGCGTAAACCATTTCCCGTGTCTTCCTCCATCGGCAAAAACAGCACATCGGTAATTT
>JAGOMA010000014.1 GCA_017993775.1 Chloroflexota bacterium
ACGGTGACCAACTAGCTGACTGCCTGACTTCGCGACTGTTTGACTATCCCTGAAAACGGCCGCCTAACATATTCATCAATCCCTTGCGCCCGCGACCAGAACGCAATTGTTTCATCATTGTCTGCATCTCTCGGAATTGTTTCAGGAGCATATTTACATCCTGAACAGTTGTACCAGAACCAAGGGCAATACGCCGCTTTCGGCTGGCTTTGATAATCTTTGGATTGCGGCGCTCGCCCACGGTCATCGAACGAATAATCGCTTCGATCCGGGCCAGATCTTTTTCGGCGCTAGACATATCCACGTCTTTGGCCATCTTATTCATGCCCGGAATCATTTCCATTAACTGCCCGATGGGGCCAAGACGCTTAATTTGCTGCATCTGGCTCAGAAAATCTTCCAGGTCGAATTTGCCTTCCATCATGCGAGCGCCCGCTTTTTGGGCCTCTTCCTGATCCATTTCCGACTGGGCTTTTTCGATGAGGGTCATCACGTCCCCCATACCCAAAATACGATTCGCCAGGCGATCCGGATGGAACACCTCAATCGCGCTTAGTTTTTCGCCGGTTCCCAAGAATTTGATGGGTACATTGGTCACTTCGCGCATGGAAATAGATGCGCCGCCGCGAGCATCGCCATCAATCTTGGTCATGATCAGGCCGGTTAGATTGACCGCATTGTTAAAGTCTGTCGCGACGCGCACCGCTTCTTGTCCGGTCATGGCATCGGCGACAAGCAAGGTTTCGATGGGGGAAACGGCCGTTTTAATCGCCTTAATCTCATCCATCATCATTTCATTGATGGTCAAACGTCCAGCCGTGTCCAGGATAACCACTGTCGCGCCAGAAGACGCGCCTTGTTTCACGCCATTCCGCGCGATGTTTACCGGATTGGCAGCTGTACCTTCCGTATAAACCGGAATATCTAGCTGTTTCCCAAGTGTTTGTAACTGATCCACAGCCGCCGGGCGATAGACATCACAGGCTACCAGCAACGGCCGTCGCCCCTGTTTACGCAAGTGGAGCGCCAACTTGCCCGCCATCGTCGTTTTACCAGCGCCTTGCAGCCCCACCAGCATAATCACCGCCGGCGACTGCATGCCCAGGTTTAACCGACCAGGCTCGCCCAACGTCGTCACCAGCTCGTCGTGAACAATCTTCACCACTTGCTGACCCGGCGTCAGGCTGCGCATTACCTCTTGCCCAACAGAACGCTCCCGCACGCGCGCCACAAAGTTCTTGACCACTTTGAAGTTGACATCTGCTTCCAACAAAGCCAGGCGCACTTCACGCATGGCCAGATCAACGTCTTCTTCCGTCAACTTGCCACGGCGCTGTAAATTGTCGAAAACAGATTGTAGTCGGGAGCCTAAAGACTCAAACACAAGATCACCTGACAATCATCCTCCCGCAGGCGGGAGTCTTGGTGGAAACCCATTCGGATCGACCCACTCTTGACCCCCACCTGCGGGAGGAAAATGTGCATCATTAAGAATTCAGGAGCAACCTGAAGGCACATATTCGCTATACCTGCCAAGGATGCCCACAAGACAGGCAATTCTAACGCAGCCAGGAAACTGCGTCAAATGCCCGTCAATCGAGACAGCAATTCTCAATTTGGACTTGGCATTTGCGTGAACAAGCTCGTTTCTGCCCTAGTTACGCTCAAATGTCATACTGAACGAAGTGAAGCATCCCTATGGCCTCGGATTTTCCAGGGGACTGGGATGCTTCGGGGGACCTCAGCATGACACCTTTCTCGTCAAATTGAGAATTGCTGCAATCGAGACTAAGCCAGGGCCGGCTCCATAACCAGAGCCGACGCGCGCAAAAGTTCAGCCTTATCTGTGTTTTCCCATGGCAGATCGATGTCCGTGCGCCCAAAGTGACCAAACGCCGCAGTCGCGCGATAAATCGGCCGCCGCAAATTCAGGTCACGGATGATGGCCCCCGGACGCAAATCAAAATGTTCGTTGATCAGTTGAACCAGGTGGTCAGGGGATAATTTGCCGGTGCCAAAGGTTTCTACGTTGACGCTCAGCGGCTCGGCCACGCCGATGGCATAGGCGACCTGTACCTCGCAGCGGTCGGCCAGGCCGGCCGCGACGATGTTTTTGGCGACCCAGCGAGCTGCGTACGCCGCGCTGCGATCAACCTTGGTGCAATCCTTGCCGCTGAAAGCGCCGCCGCCATGCCGCCCCATGCCGCCATAGGTGTCGACGATGATTTTGCGGCCGGTTACGCCGGCATCGCCCATCGGGCCGCCCACCACGAAACGGCCGGTGGGGTTTACAAAAATTCGCAGCTGATCATCCACCAATTCGGCCGGCAAAACGGGCTTGATAACGTGTTCGATAATGCCTTGGCGCAGGGCGTCGGCGTCGATTTCCGGGGCGTGCTGGGTGCTGACAAGAACGGTGTGAACGCGCTTGGGCTGACCATAGCTGTATTCGATGGTGACCTGGGCTTTGCCGTCCGGGCGCACCCAGGGCAGCGTACCGTTGCGACGCACCTCAGAGAGACGGCGGGTCAGGTTGTGGGCCAGGTGAATGGGCAGAGGCATCAGCTCTTCAGTTTCGTTACAGGCGTAACCAAACATCATGCCCTGGTCGCCGGCGCCAATGGCATTGATTTCAGCTTCGCTGTTGCCATTGTTGCGATATTCCAGGGCGCGGTCGACGCCTTGGGCAATGTCCGGGCTTTGGCTGGCGATGGCCGACATGACGCCGCAGGTGTGGCCATCGAAGCCTTTGCTGCTGTCGTCGAAGCCGATTTCAACGATCACCTTCCGTACGAGATCGTCGAAGTTGACGAAGGCGGTGGTGGTGATTTCACCTAACAAGAGGACAAAGCCTGTCTTGATAGCCGTTTCACAGGCGACACGGCCGTTTGGGTCTTGTTCCATAATGGCGTCCAAAACAGCATCGCTGATCTGGTCGCACATTTTATCGGGATGCCCTTCAGTTACGGATTCCGATGTAAACAGCAGGCTGGGAGCCGTCATAAATGTTGTTGTCATGTCTTAAAAAACCTCCAAAATTTGTAAATAGTCTTCCAATTACCAAGAAAATGGGTCGCACCCATCTGTATTTACAACAAAAAAGCCTCTTAACCGGTGTTAAGAGGCTTGCTTTATTTCAGGCTCACCTCTTATCTGCCAGCGTTTGCTGTCGGAATTAGCACCTTCCCTAAACGGGGGTTGCTGCAGTTTCTACGGGCCGGTCCCTCCACTGCTCCTGATAAGAGTGTTAATTTGTTGTGTTAATAATTTTGAGTATAGCCAATCGATTAAGATTGTCAAACCCATTTGGATGGAATCAACCACCACTCATCTTAGATTAGTATTTAGGTCTTACAACAAGGATTAAGCTACCGGCACGGCCGTTATTCCCATTTTTCCGGTGGTTCCGACATGCCTAATATATGATACCCGGCGTCCACATACACCACTTCGCCGGTCACGCCGCTGGCCAGATCGCTGCACAACCAGAGCGCCGTCTTGCCGACTTCCTCCTGGTCGATATTGCGGCGCAGCGGGGCGCGTTCGCCGACATAGCCAAGCATTTTACGAAAGCCAGCAATGCCTGCGGCGGCCAATGTTTTTATCGGGCCGGCAGAAATGGCATTGACGCGAATGCCTTGCGGGCCTAAATCGGCGGCCAGGTAGCGTGTGCTGGCTTCCAGGGCGGCTTTGGCCACGCCCATCACATTGTAGTGCGGAATAACTTTTTCCGCGCCGTAATAGGTCAGGGTTAGGATGGCGCTGCCGGCTGGCATGAGCGGCACGGCTTCTCGCGCCAGCGCGACGAGGCTGTAGGCGCTGATATCCATGGCAATGCGAAATCCTTCGCGTGATGTGCTCACAAATCGGCCCTCCAGGTCTTCTTTGAGAGCATACCCAATGGCGTGAACGAGGATATCGATCTGGCCGAAATGGTCGGCGGCTTTGGCGAAAACGGCCGTAATGTCCGCATCAGACGACACATCGCACATTTCTACAAAGGTGACGCCCAGTTCATCAGCCAGGGGACGCACCCGTTTTTCTAGCTGCGGGATGCCGTAGCTGAAGCCTATTTCCGCGCCGTGCTCGTGCAGGGTTTGGGCGATGCCCCAGGCGATGGATCGTTGGTTGGCAATGCCAAAAATGAGTGCTTTTTTGCCTTCGAGTAATTTCATGCAATTTTTCTCCAGAGGTAAGGTTTTTATTTAGTAAGTTTGTCTGGCAAACAGCCATTAAGAAGCGTGAGGAAAGATTTCCAATTTCCAATCTTGATCTCGTCCCCTATTTTGACACAAAGGGATTGTTTTTTAGCCAATAACGCCAGGGCATAGAAAGCCAGGGTTCCGGCGTTTTGCCGAGGCCGATGCGCGGTCCGGCGGCGATTTGCTCTGTGGGCGCGGGGGGCGCGTCTTCTATCCAAATAACCCCGTCAGGGGCGCAAAGATTCGCCCCGTTGAGTGATTTGTCGATGGCCAGCGCCTGGGTCAGGCGCGCCGGGCCATTGGTCCATTGGGCGCGGGCACGGCCGTTCCGATTCTTCGCCAGCCACTCTTCGCCGGTCAGCGGCTCCAGAGCGCGGATAAGGACGGCATTGGCCTGCCCTTCCTGGCCGCTAACCACGTTAAACATCCAGTGCATGCCGTAGGTGAAATAGACGTATGCCACACCGGCAGGGCCAAACATCACGGCCGTGCGCGGCGTAGGACGGCCGTGATTGGTCCGATCGCCGTGGCAGGCCAGGTCTGGCTCGTCGGCGTCACAATAGGCCTCCGTTTCCACGATGCGCCCGCTGAGGAGATGCCCATCGGCAAGCCTCACCAGCGGCTTACCCAACAAGGCTACGGCCACATCACAGGCGTTACGGGCGTAAAAGGATTGGGGCAGGCGGTTGGTCATCGGATAATCAGGCCGGGCTGGAATCGGCGACTTTGCTTTCCAGGTTGATGGGCAGCCAAACGGTGAAGGCAGCGCCCTGGCCTAGCGTACTGTGGACTTCGATACGGCCGTTATACCGCTTTACAATTTCCTGACAAATTGCCAGACCCAACCCGGTGCCCGGAATGCCCTGGGTTTGCACCAAATCGCTGCGGAAAAACCGATCGAACAAAAAGGGGATGTCGGCCTCGGCAATGCCCATGCCGTTGTCAGCAACTCTCAGCCATAGTTGCGGCTCCTGTACATCGACTTTTGCGCCGGCGCTAACCCAAATTTGGCCGCCCGGCGGGGTGTAATTGAGGGCGTTTCCCAGTAAATTGGTCAATAACTGCCCCAAATGACGCGCCTCGATATGGGCCACAGGTAATTTGGGAGCCACGTTTACATGCAGGCTGATTTGGCGAATGTCAGCCTTGGCCGCAAAAATATCTATGTATTCACGAATGATCTGGGGCAGGTCAACGGCCGTTGGCCGAATCGGCACAGCTTCAATCTCTAACCGCGACAAATCCAACAAATCCTGAATCAACTGCGTCAACCGATCGGTTTCATGGTGCAAAACCTTCAGATAACGCTGCCAATTTTCATTTCGCCCCATCTCCAGCAAAGTCACATACGTTTTGATATTGGTCAGCGGCGTTCTCAGTTCATGGGACACGTTGGTTACAAACTTCGTTTTCAACCTGTCAACTTCTTTTAACCGCGTAATATCAGCCTGAACGCTCACAAAATTCACGATTTCCTGGCGCGCATTCATAATCGGCGTCACCGTCGTCGACACGTCATAAATAGACCCGCTTTTTCGCCTGTTCACCAGTTCGCCCGACCAGGTGCTGCCCTGGAAAATTGTTTTTAGCATTTCTGCATAGGTGGTTTCTGGCGTCAGTCCGCTTTCCAACATGTTCAACATCCGACCAACCAATTCAAGCCGCGAATAACCACTTTGCAGTTCAGCGGCCTGGTTGGCATATAAAACAACCGCGTTCCGATCCATTACCAGAATGCTTTCGCCAACGCTTTCTAAAATGGTGAGGGTGCGGTCCCTTTCTGATTGCAATTCCAGGGTCTGGGCCGCTACTTCCACAGCCAGGGATTCAGATTGCTCTTGCAGGCGTTTATAAAGGCGTATCCGCACAATGGCGATGCCAATTAATCCGGCCAAGGTCATGAGAAACTTTATATCGTCTTCGGAAAAGGCGTTTAACCGGGTGCTTTCAACCTTTATTACCCCAATCACCCGATTGTCTACTTGCAAAGGCACGGCCACGGCCGATTGGTAATCTTTTCCAATGTGCCAATATCGTGGCTCTTGTGATACGTCGGGCACAATAATTGGTAAACCGGTCTTTGCCACAACTCCGGTTACGCTGTTTTCCATGGGGAATGGCTGCATCAGAATGCCAACTTCCGCGCCAAAAAATGACCAATGAAGCCAGGCTGTATCGTTGACTTCGTCAATCAAGACAAAGCCGAAACTGTCGTGATATAAGCGTGTCGCCAGTAGTTCGGTTGTTTGAGTTAACAGTTCGTCGATGTTCATGATGGCCGCAGTGACGACGGCAACTTCGTTTAGGATGGCCAGTTCGTTGGCCTGCTTTCGGGCGTTTTCATAAAGGCGTGCGTTTTCAATGGCGATGGCCGCCTGATTGGCAAAAGCCGCGATAGTGGCGGCGTCTTGTTCCGTGAAGGCATTGCTTTCCTTGCTATCGACGTTTAATATGCCGATGCTGCGATCGTTGATGCGCAGCAACGCGCCAACCCAAGAATGGATATAACTCAATTCATCGCTGATGACCCATCGTGGGTCGTTGTAGGTGTCGGCGATGATATTGACAAATTGACCTTCGGAAAATTTGCTCAGGCAGTGGCTTGCGATGGAGTGGATGAAGTGCTTAACTACGATTTCATTGGTGAAGCCGGAGCTGGCCACCAATTTTAGCTGGTCATTTTCTTCATCGAACAATTGAATGGACACGCTATCAAATGTAATGACTTGAGACAAGAGGGAAAATATTGTTTGGTAGACAATCTCCAGGCCAAGCCGGGTGGTTTGCAGAGCGCCAACTTGCTGCAGAGTGCGGGCCAATCGGAGCTGCTGTCGTTCTGTTGTTTGCAGGCGATCTCTTTCGATGGCGGCCGCCATTAGATTGGCGATGCCCTGGCAAATGGTGATTTCTTCTGTGGAGAATCTGCGTGGCTGGAGGTAGACATCAATGTGCAAGACACCCACCGCTTCAGACCGGACAAGGAGAGGCAGGTAAAGGATGGCGGACAAACCAGCTTCAATGGCGAGCCTGGCTCTTTCCTGGGAGGCGTCGGCTTCTGTGAGGGTGGGGATGGAATACGGCCGTTTCGTCATCATCACTATCTGCGAAACCGATACATCTATCAAATCCAGGCACGCCCCTACCTCATGGTCTGGATGATATGGATGATTCGATTTTTGCAACAAGACAACCAGCGCCTTTTGTTTTTCATCCAGCAAGGTCAGCGAAATGGTCAATTCACCGGTAAGATGGCGAATCAAGGTATCCAAAGCGCGAGACAAGGCATCGTGCAAATCCAAAGATTGGGTCAGAAAACCGCTTACTTCATTGAGGATTTCTGCTTCGCGGCGGCGCAAGCCTTCGGCACGAAAGAGGCGCAGATTTTCAAAAGCTGTTCCCACAGCTTGCCCGACGTACATGAGCGATTCAATTTCACCGGCGGTCCAAACCCGTTCTCGCTGGTAATCATCGAACCCCAAAAACCCCCAGCAGCGTTCGCCGCTAAGAATTGGGATGATAGCAAAGGACTTGATATGCTCATTGAGAAGAAATTCGACTTCGGGGGCTGAATACTCATCAACATGGCCATAGACAGGTCTGCCGGTTAATAATTTTTCGATCCAGCCGCCAAAGCCGCTGACCCGGTAATCCAGGTTTTGGTATTTTTGGCAGTTGCGTAATATGAACTGGCGAAATGCAGACCAACCCAGGCGATGACTGCCCAAGATACGGCCGTCTGGCAACGTACTATTTTCATACAGATATACCCGCCGTACTCCGGCCGCCTTCCCTAATCCGGCAATCACATCTGGCAATCGTCTTTCCAGGTTGCGCACGTCGGACAGGTATTGACTGTTCAACGCTATCGTACGCAAAATCTCTAACTGTCGATCCATCTTTATCCCCGACAAAGGTCTCATTGAAGCGTAAAGAGCAAAATGAATCTGCCAAAATTTCCTAAAACCACCATAAACTGCCAAATCGGTAACTTAAATCATAACAAACGACGGATAAAAGCCAACTTTAACGGCCGTTTCCTATACGCAGATCAGCAGAACAGGCTAAAATCATTTTAACCCACAGAGGAAAACGATTATGTCTCATTTTCAAGACAAAATTGTCCTGGTCACCGGATCAGGACGAGGAATCGGGCGCGAGGTTGCGCTTCGTTTTGCCAGAGAAGGCGCGCACGTTGTGGTTAATTTTTTCCGCAACCGCGAACCGGCCGAAGAAACAGCCGAAAAAATTCGGGGATACGGCCGTCAGGCCCTGGTCGTCAAAGCCAACGCCGGCGACCTCAATGACCTGGCACACCTCTACCAACAAATCCAGAAAACCTTCGGCGGACTGGACATCCTCATCCACAACGCCGCCTCCGGCTACAACCGCCCCGCACTACAACAAAAACCCCGTGGCTGGGATTGGACCATGAACATCAACGCCCGATCCCTCCTCTTTGGGGCGCAGCACGCCGCGCCGCTCATGGCGGCTCGCGGCGGCGGAGCCATCGTGGCCATTTCCAGCCAGGGTTCCACCCGCGTTTTGCCCGAATACGCCGTCGTCGGCGCATCCAAAGCGGCCATCGAATCCCTGGTTCGCTACCTGGGCGTCGAACTCGCGCCGCTACACATCACTGTCAATGCAGTTTCGCCCGGTGTTGTCCGCACCGAAGCTCTGGATTATTTCGAGGTATTTCAAGACAAAGGCCAAAACCTGATTCAGACCATCGAAGCCAACACGCCAACCGGCCGGCTCTGCACCCCGAACGATGTCGCCGACCTCGCCTGCTTCTTATGCAGCCCCACAGCCAAAATGATCTGTGGCCAAACCATCATTTTAGACGGCGGCTACTCCCTGTTGGTTCGCTAAAATTTAAGGTAAAATAATGCCATGACTACCACAACAAAACGTTCCCCATTTCTTCCCTTTCTCCTTCTTTTTGCCCTATTTGTCTTGATCATTTACCGTTTCAGCGAGCGGTGGCTGCACTTAGTGCTGCTCTATCTGTCCAAGGCCAATTGGGCGCGGCAAATTGTCAGCAAACTGAGTGTGGCCCAGATTGTCGCTATGCGCTTTGTGGCTGGCACCACTATTGCCGAAGCCATGTCGGCCGCAAAAGATCTCAATGCCAAAGGCATGAAGGTCACACTCGATTTCTTGGGCGAAAGCGTTAACAACCCCGCCGAAGCCCGCGCCGCGCGCGACGAAATTCTGGCCATTTTAGACGCCATCGAGGCCAACGGCATCAACGGGAACGTCTCCGTCAAGCTTACACAGCTCGGCCTCCGGGTAGATGAGTCCCTGGCGCTGGACAACGTGCGCAGCCTGCTGGAACGCGCCCAAATCTACAACAACAAAGTGCGCATCGACATGGAAGAAAGCGCCGTCACCGATGTCACTCTGGGGGTCTATCGCCGCTTGCGGGATGAGTTGGGATTTGGTCACCGCGTGGGTATTGTGATCCAATCTTACCTCTACCGCAGCGAAAAAGATATCGCCGAGCTGATCGATAACGGCGCCTGGGTGCGCCTGTGCAAAGGCGCATACGCAGAACCTGCGGACGTAGCCTTTGCCGCCAAAGCAGACACCGACAAGAATTATGTTAAATTAACGGAAATGATGTTGAGCGAAACTGCGCGGCAGAAGGGTGTCTATCTGGGCGTTGCCACGCATGATGAGAAAATGATTCAGGCAACGTTGGACTACGTAAAAGCCAACGGGATCAGCCCTCGAGAATTTGAATTCCAAATGCTCTATGGCATTCGGCGGGAATTGCAGGAAAAATTAGTCGCCGATGGGTATCAGGTGCGAGTGTATGTGCCTTATGGCACGGCCTGGTATCCTTATTTCATGCGTCGGCTGGCAGAACGGCCGGCGAATTTGTGGTTTTTCATCAGCAATTTTCTACGCAGCTAATTACATACTAAACCGCGTCAGGCCATCAACCGAGAATTTGAAAAAGGAAGCTGAACATTGCCGTTCTTCAATTTCTTCTTGCCGGGGAAAATGTGTCAGCCTGGCGCAAAGAAACTAAACGAAAAGGATAATCATGGACCGCATCGAAGAATCAAAAGTAATTAAAGGAGTTTTTACGGTTAAACTACGCCCCTTTGGCGATGAACGTGGGCGTTTTATGGAAACATTTCGCAAAGATTGGTTTCCACAGCGCAATTGGGACATCTTGCAGATGAACCGGTCGGATTCACAGGCTGGGGTGCTGCGCGGCTTGCATTTCCACCACCACCAGGTTGATTATTGGTGTGTGGCGAAAGGGATGATTCGCGCGGGCATGGTGGATTTACGGCCGTCTTCCCCCACTTATCTCCACACCCAAACCATGGAAATCGGCGATTTCAACGAGGTGGGTTTGTTTATACCCATTGGCGTGGCCCACGGCTTTTTAGCGTTGAGCGACGTTACCCTGACGTATATTGTGGACAATTATTATGATAACGGCCGTGACGAAAACGGCGTCGCCTGGAACGATCCTGACATTGCCATCAATTGGGGTATCTCCCAGCCCATCCTGTCTAAACGCGACGCGGCAAACGCTTTCCTGCGCGACATTGCGCCAGAAGCCCGGCCCAAATAAAGCAGAAATAGGGAGAATGGCGGATTGGAAAACGGCCGTTCTTCTCCCACCAGAAACCAGACAACCCACACCAACCAATGCCAGGAAAACCGCCCTCCCCCAAAAAACACACCTCGCGTAAACAAACCAGTTTACTGAGCGCCCTGGTCATTGGGCTGACCAGTCTGGTTGTCTACGCCTTTTGGCGCGTGCAGCGCTACATCCGTCGCGTCTTCAAACAACCCTCGTTTCGTGCCCACCACATCCTCATCAATGCCGCCAACGACAACGACATGGGCAATCATGGCTATGAAATCGCCGTCAACAACCTGCGCGCCGGCATCGAAGTGCGCCACCTTTCCGATGGCACGCAAAAGCTTGTCCTGTGCGCCGGGCAGCGCAATTTCCGCGAACCTTGGGCGCGCGATTTTGGCTTTGCCAGTTATGGCCTGCTGGCTATTGAGGAATACCATGTCGTGCGTGATTGCCTGGAACTTTTCCTCCATTTCCAACAAATCACCGGTCAATTCCCGGTGAAAATTCACTCAACCACCGTCGTTGACCGATACATCCATTCCTTATTTCGCCGCGAACAACCCATTTACAAACCGCTGCGCCCCAAATATGTCACCGCTCACAACACCATCTCGCTGGATGGCAACTGCTTGTTGGTGATTGCCACCCTGCGCTACGCCCGCCAAACCGAAGACCATGAATTTGTAAAGTCTCATTGGACCTCGCTGCGCAAAGCTCTGGAATGGCTGGACAGCCATGTCCAACCAGACGGCTTGTTACAACAGGCAGCCTTTACCGATTGGGCCGACAGTGTAGGCCGCACGGGGCGCGTGTTGTACACCAATGTTCTTTATTGGAAAGCGCTCCAGGAAATGTCCGCCTTTGCCGACCTGGGCCTATTGCCAGAAGAAATGCAGTGCTGCCAGGAAAAAGCCACGGCCGTATGCCAGTCCATCCAAAAACAATTCTGGCGCGATGACCTCGGCTATTTTGTCACCAGCGACCAATACGATATGCTTAGCAGCAGCGGGAATTTGTTGTCGATTGTTTGGGAGCTGGCAACCCCCGCGCAGGCGCACAGCATTCTGGATAAAATGAACGAGTTCGGCATGGCCGACCCGGTTCCCACAAAAGTTACTCACCAGGAATACCCGGATAAATTGATCGCCTTTGAAAACCGCTTTGCCGGTATACCGGAATACCATACCCACGCCGCCTGGATGTGGCTTGGCGCCTGGCATATGGTCGCTCTGGCGCGCATGGACCGCCTGGCAGAAGCCGACCAATTGTGGCAAAAAGCAGCCGATCTCATTGTTAGAGATGGCGTGGTGCATGAAGTATACGGCCGTGATGGCCACTACCTGTCAACCTTCTGGTACACCTCTGAAGCGCCGCTCACCTGGAATGCCGGCATGCTCGTCTTTGCCTACCATGAAATAGAACGAATCCGTGAGGAGAAAAAGAATGACCAAAGATAATCTACACATCGCCCACTTCACAAACACCTATTTCCCGGTGATGAGCGGCGTTGTGCGCTCTATTAGCACATTCCGGCAGGCTCAAGAAGAATTGGGGCATACCGTATTTGTGTTCGGCCAGGACGCGCCTGGGCATGTGGACACGGAGCCGTTTGTGTTTCGCTACCCATCGTTGAATATCCCCATTCGCAATTACCCCGCAACCATTCCGGTGTCGCCTTACATCGATTGGGTGCTGCCCATTTTGAAGCTAGACATTATTCATGCCCACCACCCATCGCCCATGGGCGCGGCGGCCAGCGACAAAGCGGAAAAATTGGGCATCCCACTGGTGTTTACCCACCACACGCGCTACCAGGAGTACGCTCAGTCGATGGGGCTGCCAGAAGACATGGTACGCGAGTTGATCGAACGGCAGTTAGCCGACTATATGCAAAAGTGCCAACACATTATTGTGCCCAGTCCCAGCATCAAAAAGATGATCGAAGATACCTATGGCATTCGCTCACGGGTCACGGTGATTCCTACGGGAATTGATCTGAAGCCTTACCAGCAGGCAAACGGCCGTCCCGTTCGACTCAAACATGGCTGGCGCGATGAACAGAAAATTGTGGTCTCCATTGGCCGTCTTGCCGCCGAGAAAAACTTCGCCACCCTCATCGAAGCGATGGCAATTGTCATGCAAACCCACAAAAATGTGCGCCTCGCGCTCATTGGCGACGGGCCGGATAAATCTGCCCTGGAAAAATTGGCCGGCAAGCTCAACATTGGTAATCGCGTCGATTTTATCGGGCGCATCTCCTTTGAGGAAGTCCCGAATTACCTGAAGGCGGCCGACTTTTTTGGTTTCGCCTCAATCACGGAAACACAGGGATTGGTGACGATGGAAGCGATGGCCGCCGATTTGCCAGTGGTCGCCGTCGAAGCCAGCGGCACGTCTGACATCGTAGAGCATGAAAAAGACGGGTTATTAACCAAAAACAACAGCCAATCGTTGGCGGCCGGTCTGAACCGAATATTACAAGACGACGCGCTGGCTAAACGCCTGCGCGTTGGCGCCATTGCCAAAGCCAATTCCTTTGAAACGCTGAATGTGACCAAAAAGATGATTTCTGTTTATGAACAAGCTATCGAGGACAAGCAAGCAGGCATTTACGTAGACCCGGACAAGCGCAAACCGATTTTTACCGTGGCCTGGAATATGCTGGTGGACAAGGCAGAAAAATGGACCACGCGCCTGAACACAGGGACTGGTCCATTAACAAGATAAATTGGAATCTGACGCGGAAGTTATTGGCCGGCAAGTTCTAAAATGTGATGGACGCTATTTTTTGCCAGAGCGGCGGGCCTAAGATAAGCAGGCCAATGAGGATGGAGCCCAGTGCGCCGATCAGCACGGCCGCTGCGGCAACGTCTTTGGCAATTTTTGCCAGGGGATGGTAATCGGGGGCGACCAGATCGACGAGGGCTTCCAGGGCTGTGTTCATGAATTCGGCTGTCCACACGGCCGTTACCGCTAATATAATAATCGCCCATTCCTGCCGCGAAATGCCCAACCACAAACCCAACCCCAAAACCGCCACACTTACCAGAGCATGAATCCAGGCATTGTGCTGCGTGGATAACACATGCCACCACCCTTCAAAGGCATAACGAAAACTTTTTACCCGGCTGTAAAATTCACCGCGGCGTGGTTCAGACATTTCAGACTTCGGTTGGGGTGACATGCTGCAAGTGGAGATGGGCCAGCACGGCCGTTTGCGCTGCCCACATCGCCGCCTTCTCTTCCGGATTATCATGGTCGTAGCCGAGCAAATGCAGCACGCCATGAATGACCAGCAACTGCAATTCCCCGGCCAGGTCATGCCCTGCCTGGGCTGCTTGCCGCGCCGCATACGGCACGGAAATGGCAATGTCGCCCAGATACGGATCGGCGTCTTCCATGCCTGGCAGCGCCTCGCCCGCCGGAAAGCTTAACACATCGGTCGGCTTATCTACGCCGCGAAAGTCACGATTCATTTGCTGAATTTCTGCGTCATCGGTCAGCAAAACGGACAGTTCCAAAGGAGGTTGTTGGTCCTCGTGGGTTAAGGTGGCGCGCACGGCCGTTTCCACCAACGCCGCCACATCCTCAGGGACCGAGGCCGTCTCCATCTCCATCTCCACTTCCACCATCACATCAATCACAAAAGAACCCATGACCCATATCCTCACGATTTATCAGTTAAGACCCGCTCGCCGATTTGTTCCGGCGGCGGCAGCGTCAACGGCGCGTTAGGCGCTTCTACCAGCGGTGTATCCTTATCTTCCATCTCTTCATTCCCCGGATACCGCACGCGAACATGGAACCGCCCTTTCAACGCTTCAATAAAAGATTCCCGAATCATCTGAATATCGCCCAAAGTTAAACCGGAGTTGTTCAGTTGCCCTTCGCGCAAATCCTCTTGAATGATGGTCGTCACTAATTTCTCAATAGCTTTTTCCGTATTCGGCCGCAAAGCGCTGGAAGTAGCCTCAACCGCATCGGCCAACATCACAATGCCCGATTCCCGCGACTGCGGGCGCGGCCCCGGATAACGATAACGGCTTTCGTCCACCTGTGTTTCATCGCCGCCAGCCTGTTCGACAGCCTTTAGATAAAACCCGCGCACCAACCGACGGCCGTGATGCTCGGCAATAAAATCACGAATACGATCCGGCATTTTATACCGGCGGGCCAATTCCAGACCGTCGGTTACATGGCTCACAATAATTTCCGCGCTGCGCTCCGGGCCAATAGAATCATGAGGATTATGTCCCTCCTGATTCTCCGTAAAGAAAGATGGGTTGTTCATCTTGCCGATGTCATGGTAAAACGCGCCTACCCGCACCAACGTACTCTGCGCTTTGATACGATCGGCGGCCTGTTCGGCCAGATTGGCGACCATAATGCTGTGGTGGTACGTTCCCGGCGCGCGGCGCAGCAGCTCTTGCAGGAGGGGATGGTCTAAGCGCGATAATTCTTGCAATTGCAGCGTAGTGGTCATCTTAAATATGCTGCCCAGGGCAAAAAAGCCCACCAACGTCAGGGCCGCAGACAATACGCCATTGGCCAAACCATACAGCAAAAGCTGAAGCAGCTCCAAGGTGCCAATATCTTGTGTCAGGCGAAAGATCACAATTACGGTAATGTAGCCAACGGCCGACACCACGCCGGCACGAAAGAACGCGTTGACACGCTGTGCGTCTCGTAATGTGAGTGCTGCCAGCAGCCCGCCAGCGGCATAATAGATTGTGAGTTCCAGGGAATTGGCGACGTTAAATCCAATCAGACCGGCCATGACAACGGTGACGACAATCGACAAGGCTTCATCATAAATCACGGCCAGCAGCATCGCCATGGCCGCCAGGGGATACCAATACAAAATATAGGTTGTGCCTGTCGGCAGCAGCTTGGCCAGCAAGGCAAAAATCCAGATGATACTGCCCAAAGCGGCCAGATAACGGGTATTTTGGCGAATAATTGGTTCGAACTGCTGCCAGAATAAGGAAATAATCACCACAGCCAGCAGCGAGGACAAAAATGTGCTGACCACGGTACGCCAGTTGGTTTTTACTTGCAGCAAGCCTAATTCGGTGAGCAGTTCTAAATCGGCTTCGTCTACAATTTTGCCGGCCTGAATGATCACCTGTCCTTTGTAGACGGTTCGGGCAATGGGCTGAACGGCCGTAGCCGCTTCCGTGCGCTTCGCCTGGGTGGCTACCTCATCCAGGAATACGTTGGGCACTATAAACTGTGGGGCTAAATTGGTGACTACATTTTCCTGCGCGCGGGTCAGATTCAGGCTCGCCTGCAGCCGCGCGGCCCGCTGCGCATCGCGCAGTTGGGTTTCTTTAATATCCTGGCGCATGACGGTGTCGATGATGTCCAGCACTTCCTGGCGGGCGACTGTGTACTCGGCTTCGTTCATGGCCAGCAAATCGGCGGCGACTAATTCGTCGATAACGGCCGTTTGAATAGCCTGCAAGTATTGAATTTTTCGCGCCTGATTAGCCTGGCTGTCAGCGCGAATGGTATCGATGTAATTAAACATCTGGCTGGCCAGGTTGAGTTGGGTGCGGCCAATATTCAGATCCAGCGCGGTGTATTGATCGGGAACCGCCTTGGCGGCATCCTGGCGGGCTTGTTCGGTTAATACTTCGCTGGTAAAGGTGTGTGTATAGGGGGCAACAATTTCCGCTGCGGCGGGTTCATTGAGGGTGACGATGACATCGGAAGGCTGGAAAAGTTGGAAAGAGAGAATAAGCGTGAGACCCAGGGCTATAATGAGGGCGTACACCCACAGAATAGACTGGCGAAAAGCGCGCCGCCCTCGCTGCCACAAGTCCAGATTAGATTCCATTGTTTCGGGTGATAATGTCCTTGCCAATCAGTTGGCGAGCAGTTCGCGCACAACGTCATTGACGATACGGCCGTCTGCCTGGCCTTTGAGTTGGGGCATCAATTTCCCCATCACCTGCCCCATGCCTTTCATATCGCTAACGCCCAAATCGGCAATAACTTGCGCGGCCACGGCTTTCACCGCTTCACGATCCATCAACTGGGGCAAATAGGATTCGATGATCGCCAATTCGGCCTGTTCTTGGGCTACCAATTCAAGGCGACCTGCTTTTTCATAATCGGCGATGCTTTCGCGGCGCTGCTTGGCTTGTTTGGCCAGCACAGCGGCCACGCCGGTGTCATCCAGAGTGATTTGTTCGTCGACTTCCACCTGTTTAATGGCGGCCAACAACATGCGCAGCACATCTCTGGTTTCATTATCTGCTTGTTTCATGGCGTTGGCCATGTCGGTGCGTAATTTTTCGCTGAGCGTCATGAGAAATCCTCCAAAAAACGATTGTAACACTGGCGATTGTACGGCGGCAAGTGACGGCCGTTCACCATAAATTAGTAGAAATGCGGCACATTGGGCGTGTGGGTCTGGCGCAAAGGCAAACATTTTGGGGCGCGGAGTTCTGTAAACATCTTTCACCACAAACGACGCAGCCGGCGCAAAGTTCTTTATGTTCCCCCTTTGCGTTCTCCACGCGCTTTGCGGTTGCGCCCATTTTTGATCCCTACACAAATTCAAGAATGCTGTAGAGACTCAGGTTTCCTTCACGGCCGTCTGCCCTAAACTGCCCCACCACCTGTAAGCCGGCCGCGGCAGCCAACGACGCAATCTCGGTTTCATCAATCATGCGGACATAGCGCAGACCAAATTCGTCGCGCTGCCAGGTCAGCAGGAAATCGTTGGGGTCCACGTCAGATTCGGTCAGGCCGACGGCGGCCCAATCGATAATTTTT
The DNA here is from genome assembly GCA_017993775.1 of Chloroflexota bacterium. Classification (GTDB taxonomy): domain Bacteria; phylum Chloroflexota; class Anaerolineae; order Promineifilales; family Promineifilaceae; genus Leptovillus. The sequence goes on from JAGOMA010000014.1 coordinate 17,593, forward strand.
CGCTGCTGGCGTTCGCTGCTTAAAAACTGCCAGGTAGAGATGAAGATACGGCCGTTAGGCATTAATGCCCGCGCCATTTCATTGGCCAACACCTGCCTGTTTTGCGCGCCGGGGATGTGCTGTAACACCGCCAGGCAGGCAATGGCCTGATATTGCCCCAAACCATACAGCGCCCCGGGCTGGCTGATGTCGCGCTGGTGAAAATCACCCATGGTAATGGATTCGGCTCTGGCCAACAGTTCGGCGCTAAAATCAACGCCGGTGTACCATTTGACTGCGCGCCGCGCCTGGAGGAATCGGCCCAAACGGCCGTCGCCACACCCCACATCCAGCAGGTAATCACACGGTGTTGGCAGCTCTGCCAGTAATTGCTGAAAACCCGGCTGCGGTCTGGCCCGGCTTTCAGCAAAAGGCACAGCCAAATCGTTATAAAAGTCTTGGTTCAACGCCAATAATTTACGGATAGTTTCTTCGTGCATGCTCACTGTTCTGTACCATCCCGGCGGCGAATATGCTTGGTATTGGTTACAAACCAGAGACGGCCGTCTGCGGTTTGTGCCCATATTCCAGGGTGCTGTAATTCTCGAACCGTCGCCGGCAGCCACACGTCCTTACCAAAACATATCTCCACAAGTTCCGTCACCTGATAACTTTCGACCAGTCGTTTCGCCATTCAGTACGAACCATAAGTTAGGCTAAGAATGCGCCTACAGCCGATTGTTTAAAATCCAAATTGGCGCAACGTTTGGTCTACTTGATTGACATAACTGCCGCCAAAAAGCCGCACATGAACCAACAGCGGATACAAATTATATACATCGCGCCTTTCGGCAAAAAATCCAGGGGCAATTGGCCTGATTTCTTCATAGCGGGCGAAGAACGGCCGTGAAAATGTGCCAAATAACGTGATAAACGCCAGCTCCATTTCCGAATGGGCGTAATAAATGGCCGGGTCGACAAACCCGGTAATCCGATCGCCAACGGCCAGGACATTGGTTGTCCATACGTCGCCATGAATCAGTGACGGCCGTTCCGGTTCCACCAGCCACTTGTCCAAACGCTCACAAAATCGTCCCAACCGCCGCAAGACAGGGGCCGGCAGCCGCCCTGAACGCACGCCTTCTTCCCCCATATACAACAACCGCCGTTCGCGGAAAAAATCAAGCCAGGTAGGCATCCATAAATTCGGCTGGTGCAGCCCGCCAATCAAAGTATCTTGCTCCAAACCATAAGATGCAGCCGTAAGTTGATGCAGCGATGCCAATAATTCCGCCGCATGCTCCTGGCTGCCCGCCGTAAAATGGCTTTCTCCCGGCAAATATTCCATAACCAGCAGCCCCTCGGTCTCATACAAAACTGCGGGAACCGGCAAGCTGCTTTGCTGGGCCAGGAATCGAAGCATAAACCCTTCACGGGCTAAAGAGGATTGGGGATGATCATCAACCTTAGCGACAACTTGCCGCTTATCTGCAAGGGTTAGCAGGTATACCTGCCCAACACAGCCGCCGCTAAGAGGAGATATATCGCTTACGGCCGTGCCTAACGCGGCTCCGATTTGTTGGCGGTTCATTACGGCTCCCGCACAACTACATTGTCGAAAGCTACCTGTAAACCCGGTTGGCCAAAGGTACCGGCAGCCAGGCCAATGGCGCCGGAGGGGAATAAAACATCATTGATTTGCTGCAATAAGACTTCGTTGACATAAAACGACAGGTTGGAGCCTTGAGCCACCACTTTTAAGCGATTGGGCACGTTCAGACCCTGGCTAATAGCCTCAGAGGCGGTCCAATCCGGTAGGGCTTGGCTCCAACTGCCATTGGCATTGCGCCACTGAACCATGTAAAGGCCGCTGCCGGTGATGTCGAAGCGGTAAAATTGGTCGTTATTTTGCATCCGAACCAGCACGCCAAAGCTGCTTTCGGGGCTGCCGGCAAGCTGGCGCGCATCGACTTCCAAAATAAAGTCGTTAAACAATGGCTCTGATAGGGTGGAAAACTGAAAAGTATTAGGCTGATCTATAGCAATGACAAGCTCTTGGCTGATAACGGCCGTTCTGCCCACATCATCCCCTTCCAACAACCACGGACCAGTAGAATCCGGGGAAAAGGTGTCGGCGAAGAGCGCGTCTTTGCCGGCCAGGCTGGCAGTTTCCGCGCCACCGCCGCAAGCCGTCAACCCGCCCACAACAAAAAGCAATAAACCAACAATCAGGCGCTTGTGCCGCAAAATTTAATCTCCCATCACCCAACGAGGCGAATTTTTTGACCGGTACAGAATGTGCTGGAAGGCCATGCCCTAGGGCGCAACCACTCGAAAATCTGAAAATTCGACAACGGCCGTGCCCAGCTCCAACGTACTAACACCCAACCCCACATCGCCAATGACAAACGTAGGATCGGTCACTGTCACCAATGGGATGCCATTCGCCGCCAAACTCAATTCGTTGCCAATGCAGCTGGCTCGGATCTGATTGGTGGCCAAACCCTGATTAATCGCGTCGGAATATTGGTACTCGCCATTTGCCGTCAGATAAGTCACTGTCGGGGAATCACTCGTGTATTTTCCAATCGCGTAATACCCGTCACCGCCAATCAGGAAAATGTAAAAATTCTCTTCATTTTGGTAACGGCAAATCACGCCATAAGCATTATTGTCTGGGCCGCTTACCTGCCTTGCCTGGACAGTGATAATCGCATCATCAAAGCTGCGTCCCGGATTTGTCCAACGAACCTGCCCCGGCTGGCTGGTGCTGATGCGCAAAACGCCTGCATCAATCTCGGTAATCGCGCCGCCGCGATTGTAAAGCCCCCAACCGCAGGTTTGTTCACCGCTAAAATCATCAGCAAACAAAACGCCGCCAGCGTTACACTCGTCGATGCTGCTGCCGCCAAGATTGCAGGCAGCTAAAAATACCGTGCCGCTAAAAATCAGTATAAAAATGGCAACTATCTTCCGCACCGTTCCCTCCCAAAAGACCAAATGATTGGTCGCGCCTATTGCGACGCGTCTTTTCCGGTTTTATCCAACAGGGTTTGTAAAGTTTGAATGTCGTCCTTTAATGTTTCTTGCTGCCGCGAAGTATATAAATAATAGATCGTCGCCCCCAACCAGGAAGCGATAATTAAAATGGTAATAACAAGCAAATTTGTAAACATGCCTAACTCCAATCAATCGTTTTGATGGTGAAAAGTGTACCTAAAAAGTAAGAAACCGGCATCTCGCGTTAAGCTCTGGAATCCCACAAGGGTTCGGGGATGCCTTGGGCGTGGTTTTCATACCGGGCCATCACAAAAAGGGCGTCGGATAGACGGTTTAGATAGGGGATAACTTGCGCGCCGACAGGATCTTGCCGCGATAAGGCGATGACGTGGCGTTCTGCGCGCCGGCAAACCGTGCGGGCTACATGCAGTTGTCCCGCGCCAACTGAGCCGCCGGGTAAAATAAAGTTCTCCAAGGGACCGACAACGGCCGTTAACTCATCAATGAGCGCCTCTAATTTCTGTATATGACGCTCTTCAATCTGCGGGATGGCAAACTTGGCTTTGTCTTCTTCTAAAAAGGCCAGATCCGAACCTAAATGAAACAATTCATTCTGGATGGTCAGGATTTCTTGCGCCAGTCGGTCACTTAATTCACAGGCCAATGCCACACCCAATTGGGAATTTAGTTCATCCACCGTTCCATAAGCTTCAATTCGCAGCGATTCTTTAGGCACCTGTTGTCCGCCGGCCAGGGCAGTCATGCCGGTATCCCCTTTGCGGGTATAAATTTTGGTTAATCTAGGCATTTGATCCTCTAAGTGGTCTTTTGCGTTTAAGCATACTCGACTAAGGGTGGGGGAGCAAGAACGGCCGCTGCGCTCTTATGTTAAATTTCCCTTGACAAAAAACAGCGCCTTGTTATAATCCCGACTCGTTGATGCGGGGTAGAGCAGAGGCAGCTCGTCGGGCTCATAACCCGGAGGTCGCAGGTTCGAATCCTGTCCCCGCTATTCCAAAGCACTCCCTGGTGGAGTGCTTTTTTTATGCCGCCGCTTCCATTTTTTGCGCCAAAGCCACGTCCAAATTGCTGATCACATTACCCAAATCGTGCGTCACCAGGTCAACCCGCACCCGATTGTAAACGTTGCACCACTCCGGGTGATGGTCCATCTTATCGGCGGTCATAGCCACGGTCATCAGCCAACCCATCGCCTCCGCAAACGAGGCGAATTTGTATTCTTTATGCAATTTGCCATCTTGCACGACCCAACCGGGCAAGTTTGCTAATGCTTCTGCTAACTCATCTTCAGTTAATTTGTGCCTTGCCATACTTGTTTATCCTTTCCATTATTCGTTGATATTCCCCACCTAAACCCGAAGTCCGTCTATTGCTGTCTGAAAATTGTTCCAGAGTTTGGACTTTAGCTCACGGATCACGAATTACGGATATTGGTTTACCGGGAACTAACCGCCCCACTGTTGACATAGTGCGATGATGTGAGTGGCTGAGTATAACCCGAAAAATACACCAACCGCGCCAAAAGCAGCGCCAGCTACGGCCGTTTTCAAAATCACTCCACGAGTTTGCCCCTTCAGCGCCCGCAGAAGGTGCCCCAGGGGCCAATCATCCGCGCCCATCATCACCGTTTCTACCAGGGAGCGCATGGTGATCAGGACGCCGGAACGGCCGTCTACATCCCCCAACGCCCCAAACAACATGCTCAGAAATGCCGCAAGCATCGTTATCAAAAGTAACCCAACGGGGCCAGCCGCCAGCGCGCCAATAATCGCCCCGGTTACCACGGCGGGCAGCAAATATGGCACCAGACCTTGTAAGAGCATATCACGCGGCGCTTCCAACGCCTCCAGCATCATGGCCTTCGGTCCACGGCCCAACAAACCACCAGCCGCGCCAATCGCCGCTACAAGCAGCATCGGCGAAGCCGATCCGGCCATGGCCCCCACGACCAATCCGGCCACAGGACCACGAAAAAACAGGGAAACGGCCGTGCCCAATACCCCCAGCCCAACTCCCATCCAAACCGTCCGCTTAGACTGAAAATAAGAACCAAGATACCCGCAAACAATCCCCCCCAACACAACAGCCAAAGCCATGCCCCAAACGCCCTCAGCCACGCCGCCTAACACCAATCCGGTCATCAAGCCCACACTGGCAGCCAACAAAGCGCCGAGAAAAATAGACCCCACAAGCAAAAACAACCTGACGGCCAGCGAATCTCCTTCGTCGTACCGCGCCCGTGTTATCACCCCCACCAATGCGCCCAGAAAAAAGCCCAGCGTCAAACCAAATTGAGCGCCGCTCCACAAATTTGTAATTGATTCCTCCAAGAAAACGCCTGCCGCTCCGACAACAACTCCTAAAATGGACCCCAAAAATAAACCCCGGTCCAATCCTGGATGTCGGGGAAGAAGTTGATGATAGGTATTAAAAATGCTTAACAACAATAACGCAGCTAACAACGCGGCAAACGGCGCATGAACAGCGCCGCCCAGAAGCCCCCAAAATGCTCCCACCGCGACCAGAAACAGAACATCAACCAGATATTTTGCCCGATCAAGCCAGGAAGTAAGGATGAAAAATTCCTTTGAGATCAGCCAGCGCTGTCTATCTCAGCCTAACGATCACGAATTTCAAAACGGCAAAAATCGTCGCCCTGCGCGATGCAATGGGTCTCGACCACCTCAAATTCCTGAAACGATTTGCCGGTAGCGTAAGTCATTGCCTCTTGTAAAGAGCCGACGTAAAGATGGCACACCGGCCGGTCGCTGTGGCGCAGATGGCAGCTTACGCAAGCGTAATCCGTAAAAATGAGAGCGCCATTTTCTTCCTTCACGTCAATGGAGGCATACTCCACGGTGTCCATGATGCCCTTGCGCACCCCCAAAAGAACAGCGCGTTTGCGCAGCTGCTGAGGCAGCACCTTCAAAGCAATGCCAGCCAAGCCCATCACGGCCGATTGTTCCTTTACTCCCCACCGAAACGAAGAACGGCCGATGCGCTGCAGCATCCCTTTACCCGCGCGCCCGGTAAATTTCTCGATCGCCTCATTCAGACCGGCATATTCTCTCGCCGTAACGCCAAATTCAAGGTTATTCGGTGGCGGATTGTCAATATACCGTTCCAGGCCGCTCAAACGCAGCACCGCGTTCAGGCCATTCACGCCCATCACCTCTTCAACCCCTTTGATCATTTGCAGGAGCATGGCATTGACATACGGCGTGTCTTCGGCTAATTGAACTTTGTGAAGGTCTGCCATCATCTATCCTCCATTCAACCTTGAACCGCAACACATTGACACATCAACGAAGGCCAAAATGTCTGGTTAGATGGTTTTCGACCAAACCGGCAGCCGTTCGCCAGTCGGGAGAAAGCCAAATTTTTTGTATAAATGCTGGGAAGTTGAATTATCGACTTGGGTGTTTAGCGAAATATATCGGAGGCCATCATACGCAGCCGTGCGGATGGCTTGCGCGAGGAGCGCGCTGCCTACCCCCTGACCTTGCACCTGTGGGGCAATGGTCAGGCGCACCAGATGGGCGCTGTTGGCTCCATAAGAACAAAGCTGGTAACCAACGACACGGCCGTTCCCCTCCGCCACATCAAAACATAACGCATCGCGCTGGGCCAGGGCCAACGTGTCGCTGCTCATGCGCCACAACGGCTCAAAAGCGATGGTCTCTATCTCTGCCAAAGCGGCAAAATCGCGCGGTTGGACGGGACGAATGATTAAATCAGGGGCTTGATGAAACTGCGGCACATCCAGATCGTACTTGACATACGTTTCAATCTGGTTAATCTGCTCAAAACCCAATGCGGGAAGACAGCGGTTGGGCCACTCTTGAGCTACGAGCCAGGCCAATTGAGTAACGGCCGTATCCCGCAAAGAACCCACCACCCGATCCAGCATGGCCCCCAACAACGTTAAACCCTCCGCCTCTTGGGCCACAGCCGCTACGCGCACCCAGGCCGCCGGCAGCGGATCGGCCGTCGCCGCCAGACAAGCAACCAAGCGCTCCGGCAGCGCAAAAAACTTAGAAAACCGCGTACCGGTTTCTTCCAAATTTTGGGGAACAACCACAAAATGGGGCGAACCCAACCACTCGATCGGCAGCCGCCAATCCACATGCACATGGCTCCCTGCCGCCGACCGCAGCAGCCGCGTAACAGCCCCGGAATCAGCGTCAACCGCGACTCGGACCTTAATTTCAGACTGGTCCCTGATGGATTCTTGAGTGCGCCAATGGTTTGCGAATTCCATGACGCTATTGTACACTACACGGTCAAAATTCGACATAACCATTCGGCTGATAAAAGCATGAACAAACAGGATCGCGACCGCACATTAGAAAATACTTTAGCGACCCTCAACAAACGTTTTGGCGAGGGTGTCATCATGCGGCTTGGGGATGCTTACCACTTACAGGTAGATGTCATCCCCACCGGCTCCCTCTCGCTGGACATCGCGCTGGGTGTTGGCGGAGTTCCCAGGGGGCGTGTCATCGAAGTCTACGGCCCGGAATCATCCGGTAAAACAACACTTTGCCAACACATCGTCGCTGAAGCGCAAAGACAAGGCGGCATCTGCGCCTACATCGACATGGAACATGCCTTGGATCCTGGCTACGCAGAGAAGTGCGGCGTGGATGTGCAAAACCTATACGTTTCACAGCCGGACACAGGCGAACAGGCGCTAGAAATCGCCGACGCGCTGATTCGCTCCGGCACAATGGATGTCGTGGTTGTCGATTCTGTCGCTGCTCTGGTTCCCAGAGCGGAGATTGAAGGTGAAATGGGCGATGCCCATGTAGGTTTGCAAGCCCGTCTCATGTCGCAAGCCCTTCGTAAATTATCTGGCGCCATCAAACAAACCAACACCATTGTCGTTTTCACCAACCAATTGCGCTCCAAAATTGGCGTGATGTTTGGCAATCCGGAAACGACAAGCGGCGGGAATGCCCTCAAGTTTTATGCGTCCGTACGCATCGACATTCGCCGCACACAGGCCATTAAAGCCGGTAATGATGTGGTGGGCAACCGAACCAAAGTAAAAATTAAGAAGAATAAAGTGGCCGCGCCATTCACCGAATGCGAATTTGATATCATGTATAATGAGGGGATTTCCAAAACAGGCGATGTTTTGGACCTGGCCGTCACGTATGAAATTGTTAACAAACGCGGCGCATATTTTCGTTTCGAGGAAACCCTGCTAGGCCAGGGGCGCGAAAACGCAAAGGTTTTCCTGTCTGAGAACCCTGAAATCTTGGCAAAATTGGAAGATTTGGTTCGTGAAGCAGCCGGATTACCAGCCTTGAAGCGGCCGGCCAGCGCCAGCACGCTAATTGATTAAATAATTGATATTGAAATTCTGTCGACGAATCAGGTTGACAGGGCCACAGGCCAAAACTGAACGTGGGTTATTCTGTTAAAAATACAATCAATTTCCTGAGAGTCGGGTAATTTCTCTCCAGGTTTGAGACAGCATCAGACAATTGAGCAAGCTAGCAACTTTTTTAGTATGGTGAAATGTAAATCAGCAGCCGTTTGGCATGAATCGATGACATGACCCAGGCGGGAATTCGGCTAACAAGCTCATATTCGTCGATAACAGACACGATTGTGTAGCTGTGAGGCTATACAGACTACGTTATCAGCAACGGCCGTGGCGAACGAGGACCACGGTCGTTTTTCGTTAAAATGGGTACTATCACCGCACTAAGTGCACAAAAACGCAGCCCGGATCGAGTAAATGTTTACATCGATGGCGAATTTGCTTTTGGCCTGGCATATGTGGCCGCAGCGCGTCTTCACCTGGGGCAGGTTCTTTCTGCCGTCGATATTGCGGCGCTGCAAGAAATAGATGCGGTGGAGAAAGCAAAAGAAGCCGCCATGCGGTTTCTCAGCTATCGCCCTCGCAGTCAGGCCGAAGTCCAACAACATCTTCAGAAAAAAGGATATTCCGAAACAGCCATTCACGACATTATCGAACGCCTGACGGCCGTTGACCTGTTAAATGATGAAACCTTTGCCCGTTACTGGGTAGAACAGCGCGAAACATTTAAACCTCGCGGCCAGTTTGCCTTAATGCAAGAATTACAACAAAAAGGCATACACCCACAAATTATCAACCGGGTCTTATCCGCACTCGACGAAACAGCCGCAGCTCAGCAAGCCGCCGACAAAAAAGCCCGCCAATTGGCCGGCCAACCGGAAGAGATTTTTAAACACAAACTTAGCCAATATCTTCAACGTCGTGGTTTTCCCTACGACATTATCCGCGCCACAGTCGACGATTTATGGGGTTCCTTAAGCGCCTCCTCGACCACTGCGCAAGATTTTTTTAATTAAAACACCTGGCAGTTTCCGGCCTTCCTCAAAGGAAAAGCGCCGACCTGCAGCTACTTTTTAAGGAGAACAAATATGCCTGGATTATGGATAGGCATCTTCGTGGGACTGATCATTGGCGCTGCGGCAGCCGCAGCCGCCACCTGGTACATCCTAAAGCCCCGGAACGAAGAGGCCCTACAACAATTTAACGAAGAATTAGCCCGCCGCCGGGAAACGGCCGAAAAAGAATCTGAACAAATTTTGAACACGGCAACCAACGAAGCCAAACAAATTCGTTTGGAAGCTGAAAAAGTTATTGAAAAGCGTTACGATGACCTGGCAAAGGCGGAAGAGCGCGTAGACAATCGCAGCGCGGCCCAAGACCGGCAAGCGGCGAAACTGGAGCAAAGAGAGCAAAAATTAAACAAGCGTCAAAGTCGTCTGGACAAAAGCTTCAACGACCTGACGCAGCAAGAGGAAGAGCAACAACAGAAGCTGCAAGAAATTGCCAACATGACGGTTGAAGAAGCGCGCGGCGTACTGTTGGCTGAAATTGAAAAAGAGTCCAGACAAGATATGGCGCGGGTCATGCGCGAGATCGAAGATGAAGCGCGGGAAACGGCCGATGCCAAAGCGAGAAATCTCATCGCCATGGCCATGCAGCGCATCGCCAGTGATCAGGTGGCCGAGATGACGGTTTCAGTGGTCCCGCTGCCTTCGGAAGAAATGAAAGGGCGCATTATTGGACGAAACGGCCGTAACATCCGCGCCTTTGAACAAGCGGCTGGCGTCGATATTGTCGTTGATGATACCCCTGAAGCCGTTACCGTTTCCAGCTTCGACCCCGTACGCCGCGAAATCGCCCGCCGGGCGCTGGAGAAATTGATTACCGACGGCCGTATCCATCCCGCCCGCATCGAAAAACTCATCAAAGACGCCGGCAAAGAAGTCGAACAAGTCATCAAAGAAGCCGGCGAGCAAGCCGCTTACGAAGCCAACGTCCACGGCCTCAATCCGCAAATCTTGCGCATGTTGGGCCGCCTCAAATATCGCACCTCCTACGGCCAAAATCAGCTCCACCACTCCGTAGAAGCCGCCAAAATCGCCTCTGTGTTGGCTTCTGAATTGGGCGCGAACGTAGAAATGGCCAAAATGGGCGCTCTCCTGCACGATTTGGGCAAAGCGATGGACCACGAACAAGAAGGCACCCACGCTATGCTTGGCGCAGAATTCGCCAAACGCTTCCGCGTGCCACCCATTGTCATCAACGCCATCGCCTCCCACCACCACGAAGTTGAGCAGGAATCGGTTGAAGCCATCATCGTGGAAACAGCCGACGCCATTTCCGGCGCACGCCCCGGCGCGCGACGCGAAAGCCTGGAAAACTACATCAAGCGGGTGCGCACCCTGGAAGACATCGCCACTTCCTACGACGGCGTGGAAAGCGCCTACGCTCTGCAAGCCGGACGAGAAATCCGAATCCTGGTCAAACCCGGCGCCATCGACGATTTGGGCGCTATGCGGTTATCCAAAGACATCGCCCGTACCATCGAAGACAGTATGCAATATCCGGGTCAGATTCAAGTCACAGTCATCCGCGAAACTCGAGCTGTTGGTTTCGCCAAATAAACAGACCGACTTGTCACAATAAAAAAAAGCCTGCTGCCATTCGCAGCGGGCTTTTTTTATTCTCCTTCTTAGCCTTTTTTATCGGTTAAGGATATGCTATCAATCAGTCCTGTTCATTCACCACAGAAGTCCATTGTCTGTGGCAAACCCTCAAACAGGGATCGGATCTTTAAGGAGGAAAGCATGATTTATTTCATCATCCGGGTTATTGTCAACGCTCTGGCGTTAGCCATAACCGTCATTTTCCTTCCCGGCATTGCCATGCAACCCTTGCTGCCTGGAGTCATCAATATCAGTCCAACTTACCTCCTGTTTGGCATTTTATTCGGCATCATCAACGCGCTGATCCGACCTTTAGTGCTGCTGCTAACAGCAAGACTCCTGGCCCGGACAATGGGTTTGTTTGCCATCGTAATCAACGCCTTTCTCTTCTACGTTTTAATCTGGATCACCCCCAATAGTATCGAGATAAACAGCCCTAAACTGCTTTGGGTTATCTTTGGGGGCACCTTCATGGCGCTGACAGTTTTGGTGATGGAGGCCTTTTTCGGTCTCGATATGCCAGAGTTTCAAAACAAGACCGAAAGTCAGTTTTACTGGCGATGGGTAGGGCTGTTATCTTCAGGCCGCCGCAACGCCATCGCTGAAAACCTGCGCGTCGCTCAGATTTCGAACATTATCGGCCGCTACACCAAAGACATCGCGGTTGATCTGACGCCGCTGGCCCGTTTCCGAATTTTTATGCAAGAACTGCTCTTCCGCAACGTAGATCCCGTGGAAAAGCTGTCGCTGCCGGAAAAAGTGCGCTATATGCTGCAAGAATTAGGACCAACGTTTGTCAAGTTTGGCCAGATTGTCAGCAGCCGCGCCGCCCAATTGCCGCCCGAATGGCTGCACGAATTGGAACGATTACAGAGCAATGTGCCGCCGTTTCCTTATGAAATTGCCCACAAAATAATTGTCCGCGAATTGGGTGATGAGCCGGAAAATTTGTTTGCCACCTTTGACAATGAGCCTTTCGCGGCTGCGTCTACAGCACAGGTCCATCGGGCGACTTTATTAGACGGTACGGCCGTTGTCGTCAAAATCCAACGCCCCAATATAGACGTAACCGTCAAAGCTGACCTCAACGTCATGCGCGACCTCACCAAACGCATCCAAAAACGCCAAAGTTGGGCCAAAGAAATCGACCTGCGCGGGCTGGTCGATGAATTCGCCAACGGCATTCTCTATGAACTAGACTACCGTAACGAAGCCTCAAATGTGAGACTGTTGGCTCACAACATGGATGGGCTGCCATCTATCCATGTCCCCGTCATCTACCCCGAATATTCCACAGACAAAGTGCTGACCATGGAATTTTTGGCCGGCGTAAAAATTAGCGATGTCGCCCGCATTACAGAAGCAGGCATCGATCCTCATACATTGGCCCGCGACTTTGTCCGCGCCATGACCAAACAGGCCCTTTTCGATGGCTTTTTTCACGCCGATCCCCATCCTGGCAACGTCCTCGTGAACCTGGAAACAGGCGAAATTGGCTTTCTGGATATGGGGTTGATGGGCGAGATGAATCGCAGCCAGCGCATGGCCCTAGCCGACCTGCTGGTATCCATGCAAGAGATGGACGGCTACAGCATGGGGAAAGCCGCTCTCCGACTCAGCCGCCCACTACCAGGGCGCGCCATTGACGAGGGGGAATTTCTGGAAGAAATGGAACGCTTTGGGCAGCGGTTCCTGGGCATTCAAGAAGCCGACATCTCATACAGCTTCACGGCTCTGCAAGACGTTCTGCGCCGGACTGGTTTGCGGCTGGACCCTAACTTTACGCTCGTCTTTAAGACCTTAATGCAGGCGGATGAAATCATCCGCAGGCTGGATCCGAGCATTGCTCTCTCCAGTGCGGCCGTCGAAAGCAGCCTTGGTCTGGCGCGAGATCAGATGACCACGGAAGCGCTGGCAAAAACGGTACGCACGCAAATTTCTCGCAGCTCGCGCGAGGTTATTTACCGCATCCCATCGCTGGTAGAAGCTACCACAAAATGGCTCGATCAATACGAAAAAGGAAAAGTAAGCGTCCATATCGATACAAGCGACCTCTCCAAAGAAGTGACGAAACTAGATAAAGCATTAAACAAAAGCCTGGATAGACTGGTGATCGGGTTAGTACTCGCCGGCTGGATCGTTGGCTCCGCAATTGCCAGCACCATTGATACTGAGCTGCTGGGTTTTCGCCTGTCTGATCTGGCATTTTACATGTTTGTGAGCGGAGCTTTGGTAGGCGCATACGTGGTTCTGAAGGCATTATGGCAATCCCGCTCCGAAGATGAGAATGATTATTAAGTCGCCATGCAAAAACAAGTTAGCAGTTTTTAGATTGGACCAATCTTGCAGATTGGACCAATCTGCGCCACTTAATTGTTATGCGATTACTAAGCTGTAGAGGTGAAACATGCTGGTTCCTTTTCTTGTTAATGCTGCTCTGTCTATCCTGGGGATGATCCTGGGAGGGTATATTTTATTGGCAGGACGCCGCGCATTGTGGATTTCGCTAGGAGTTATTGGCTTTACGGTCACAGCCAATCTTTTAGCTATCGTGGTAGCCTCGCTCAATTCCGGCTGGGAATTAGCCGACCAACGTCGATGGCTGTTTTTGCTCATCGCTGTAGCCGTAGCGGCCCTGGGGCTTCATGTGGGGCGTACGTGGCCCCGCTGGGCTATCACGCTCGTGGGGTTTGCCGCCGGAGCGGATATTGCGCTATGGCTGCACGAGATTTCGTTTTATATCCTGACGAACGATGCGAATCTTTCGGAACCGATTGTGGATTGGTTCAATATTGTGATCATTCTGGTTGGTGGGCTGTTGGGGGTGTGGCTGGCGCGCCGCTTTGGCGAAGAAGTACTCATCATTATTACGGTGGTAATTGGGGTTGAGATCATTTACCAGGCGCTCAGTTTGGATAGCAGCAGTAGTTTTACGGCCGTTATCATTCTCAGTCTTTGCCTTATCGGCGTTGTCGTCCAATATGCCGATTACCTGCGCCTGCTGCGCGTCACAGCCCCAGTCATATCCGCCGAACCAGCCCTGCCCGAAATTTTCCCGCCCGATTTCTTCGAATAAGCTTGAGACCCCAGGCTTTTTGTTGCTGCCTGGGGTCTCAAGTTAAATCACCTGAATCTTAGCCATGACCCAATACTGGGTGGGGTTGATATGGCTCCTCCAATTGCGCTATCTCTGCGGCGGAAAGCTGAATCTGAGTGGCCGCCAAAGCCTCTTCTAATTGATACATTTTGCTCGCGCCGATAATCGGCGCCGTGATCCCCGGTTTGTGGAGCATCCAGGCCAGGGCAATTTGCGCCGGCTTAACGCCATGCGCGTCAGCCATGGCTATCACCCGGTCCAGCACCGCAAAATCACCCGTTTCATAATACATGCCATGAGCGTACTCATCGCTGTGAGCGCGAGCAGTCGGCCCCTGCCCCTTCACCTGGCGATTGCCAGCCAGAAAGCCGCGCGCCAGAGGACTCCAGGGAATCAACCCCACGCCCTGGTCTTTGCAGAAGGGAATCATTTCCCGCTCTTCCTCGCGGTAGACCAGATTGTAATGATTTTGCATGGCAACGAAGCGCGTCCAGCCGTGTAAATCGGCCGTATATTGCGCTTTGGCGAACTGCCAGGCAAACATGCTGGACGCTCCGATATAACGCGCTTTGCCTGCCCGCACCACGTCATGCAGCGCTTCCATCGTCTCCTCGATGGGTGTATCGTAATCCCAACGGTGAATCTGATACAGGTCGACATAATCCATGCCCAGGCGACGAAGCGAATTGTCAATAGCTTCCAGAATGTGCTTGCGCGACAATCCACCGCCATTTGGACCTTTGCCGATGGGGAAAAAGACCTTTGTCGCCACAACAACTTCATCACGCGGGGTCATCTCTTTTAATAACCGGCCGGTAACTTCCTCGCTCACCCCCAGAGAATACATATCGGCAGTATCGAAAAAGGTGATGCCTGCCTCAAGCGCGCGCCGAACAAACGGCCGACTCTCTGCCTCAGGCAGCACCCAATCGCGCCACTCCGGTGTGCCATACGTCATCATGCCTAAACAGATGCGCGAAACCTTCAACCCTGTACGGCCTAAATGTACATATTCCATTGCATGCCTTCTCCTATGAAGTTTATTTCCCAGACATCATGATATTGGGAAACGGTTTGACCAAGCGTGCGAGAAGTGGATCGAACTAGCGATGGGCTTCTAGGCAGACCACGCCATCCGGGCCAACGGCCGCGTTGTGCCGCACACCGGCCGGTAAATCCAGACGATCGCCTGGTCGCAGGATCGTCGGCTCGTCCACGACAGGAAAGCCAAAGGTGATAGATCCGGCAACGACATAGATCACTTTGTGGTAATCATGAACATGGGCATCGTAATAATCGCCCGGCTCGTTCGACCAACGATAAGGGAGTAGTTGCTCATCCAACAAAAGTTGACGAAGTTCTTCCTCGGTTGGTGGATATTGGTAGGGCCATTTTGCTATGTGAATGATATTGTCCAACATGTTCTCTGCCTCTTCGGAACCCCATCAAACTTCTGTCTGTCAATGCAGTGCATTATAACGCCTGCTTGATGGCCTGAGCAAACAAATTGGAGTAAATCTGGCGTTATGGAAATTTTTTGTGGCTGCACAGACCTTAAGGGTTTGCTCCTGAGAAGTTAGGCCTATAGAAATCAAACCCTTGGGGTCTTCTCGTTGAAACTCAACATCCTCAACATCCTCGACAGCCAAGAGTGCCATGGAACACGCTTATTGTTATAATCCCGCCGATATGGATACGAATCAGAAGCAAAAAGGTCAATTTTGGGTGGGCATGATGGTCAGCCTTATCTGTCTGGTTGCCATCTTCTTTTTTATTGAGCCGGCAGAAATTCTGGCGGCCCTGGAGACAGCGCGTTGGGGATATTTGGGGTTAACGGCCGTCGGCATCATCCTCTTCCTGCTCATCCGCGCCGTCCGCTGGCGTTTCATGCTCAACAACGACATCAGTCTGGCCAGCACCTTCCATATCCAAAACATCGGCTACCTGGTCAACAATTTCCTGCCGCTGCGCCTCGGCGACGTGGCCCAGGCCGTTTTAATCGGCAGTGTCCCGCCCGTGACGATTTCGCGCGGGCTTTCCACAGTGGTGGTGACACGCATTTTAGACATGCTGTTCATGGTTGTTTTACTGCCGTTCACCCTGGCCTCGGTAGAAACGCTGCCCATACAGGTGCAAGAAACAGCTCTGTTTATTGGCGCTCTAACGAGCGTGGCAGTTGTGATTTTGGTGATTGCCGCCAACCAACGGCCGTTAGCCCGCAGATTGGCCACGGCCGTTTTTTCCCGCATCGGCCGCCTGAACACCGAAACCTGGGTCCAGCGCATCGACGATCTCCTCGCCGGCCTCAACAGTCTAACCAGCCTCAAAAGCGGCCTCATCCTGCTCGTCACCACCATTCTGACCTGGCTGCCCATCATTGCCGCTTACTACTTTGGCCTGCTGGCCGTGAACCTGACTCCCACGCCAGCAATGGCCGGATTCGTCGTCTGCGCCGCCGCCCTAAGCGTCGCCGCGCCCTCGTCGCCCGGCCAAATTGGCGTCTTCCACGCCGGCGTCATCTTTGCCCTGACCACCATTCTGGGCCAGCCGGAAGGACCGGCGGCCAGTTTTGCCTTCCTGTACCATGCCATCAATCTCACCACCACGACCCTTTTGGGCATCGTGGGGCTGCTGGCAACCGGCGCAACCTTCCGCCACGTCATCGACGCCACGCGCCAATTTGCCAATCGCTCAGAAAAAAAACCGGAAAGTCTTTCGTGAAACGGCCGTGTATAAACAGCAGGCCGAAACGCCAAATACCAAACCCGAACTGGAACCTCTATGAAAATCCTTGAAGTTTTAACCTACTACCGACCATGGGTCAGCGGCCTGACCATCTACGTCGAACGACTTAGCCGCGCTCTGGTCGAATTGGGCCACGATGTCACCGTCCTGACGGCGCAATATGATCCGGACCTGCCGCGTTACGAAGTGATGGACGGCGTAAAAATCGTGCGCATCCCCGTCTTACTGCGCGTCAGCAAAGGGGTGATCATGCCAGAATTTGGGCCGATGGCCTGGAAACTGGCCCATCGCACCGATGTGATCCACCTGCATCTGCCACAGTTCGACGCGCCGGGCGTGGCCACACGCGGCCGCCTGCTCGGCAAACCGGTCGTCCTGACCTACCACTGCGATTTACAACTGCCCGAAGGCGGCTTCAACCGCATGGTCGACAAAGTTGTCCAGACGCAAAATCGCTTCGCCGGAGAACTGGCCGACGCCATCGTCACGTATACCCGCGATTATGGCACGCATTCCCCCTTTCTTGCGCACTATTTGGGCCGCAAACTGCACATCATCCCACCGCCCGTAGAATTAACCCCCTGCACAGACGCCGACGCCGAACAATTCCGGCAAAAATATGAGCTGAACGGCCGTCTCGTCATTGGCATCTCCGCCCGGCTGGCGGCCGAAAAAGGGGTGGAAGTGCTGTTAAACGCCCTGCCCGAAATTTTCGCCAAACACCCGCAGGCTCTTGTTTTGCACGCCGGCCCTTATGAAAATATCCTGGGAGAAGAAGCCTACGCCGCGCGTCTGGCCCCGCTTTTTGAGCGATACAAAGACCGCTATTTCCGCCTGGGCACGCTGCACGGAGCCGAATTGACCGCTTTCTACAAAAATCTGGACGTGTTGTGCGTAACCAGCCTGAACAGCACGGAAAGTTTTGGTCTGGTGCAGATTGAAGCCATGACCAACAACGTGCCGGTAGCTGCCTGCGCCTTGCCCGGCGTACGCCAGCCGGTAACGATGACGGGCATGGGCGAGATCACGGCCGTTGGCGACCCCCACGCCCTGGCCCAAGCAGTGGTCACCATTCTAGACCAAAAAGAAGCTTACCTGCGCCCGCCCGACCTCATCGCCAACAGTTTTAGCCCGGCGCAAACGGCCGTCGAATACCTGCGCCTCTTCAAAGCCTTACAAACCGGCACGGCCAACAACACCGCCGCCGAACCGCCCGCCTACGAACGCCTCCGCGCCATGCGCGACCAGGTGAAAAGTTAGGATGGATACACGGATGACCCAGATAGGACAGATTGTCACGGATACATCAAAAAATCCGTGACAATCCGTCCTACCCGCAAAACCCGTGTATCTATTCCCCTACGAGACCCAACAAACGTGACTACCGACCAACCATCCACCAAACCGCCCTCTCCCTTCGCCGCAGACGATCTGCTCTGGCGGCAGCTTAAAACCATTCCCGCCTTTCGCGCCATTCTGCGGGCGGTGGAATCGCGCTTTTATTACGCCGTCGATCTGCCCGGCCCCACGCTGGATGTCGGCTGCGGCGACGGCCACTTCGCGCAGATGACCTTCGACCGCCGCATTGAGGTGGGCGTCGATCCCTGGTGGGGACCGCTTAACAAAGCGTATCGCTCCGACCAATACGACCAGGTGATGCAGGGCATGGGCGACCGCCTGCCCTTCCCCGACCACACCTTCGCCAGCGCCTTCTCCAATTCCGTGCTGGAACACATCCCCGATGTGCAGGCCGTGCTGAATGACACAAGCCGGGTGTTAAAACCAGACGGCCGTTTCCTCATCACCATGCCCAGCCAATACTTCACCCAATGGCTGGGCGGCGCGCAGATTTTGGAGAAACTCAACCTGACCGGTCTGGCCGATAGGTACCGCAGCGGGTTCAACTACATCTCCCGCCACGTCCACACAGACAGCCCGGAAGTTTGGGCGGCGCGCTTGGCGCAAGCCGGTCTGGCCATTGAGCGCTGGCAATATTATTTTTCACCCCAGGCGCTGCACGCCCTGGAAATCGGCCACGCGCAAGGGCTGCCGGCGGCGGCCATGCACTTTCTCACCGGCCACTGGATTTTGGCCCCCTGGGAAAACAGCCTGGCCATGACCGAGCAATGGTTACGGCCGTTCTACGACGAAGAAGCCCAGGCACAGGGCGCATACATCCTGATCGTCGCCCGCAAAGTGGCCAACGGCCCCATCGAGACGCACCTGCCGCCTGCCCGCCCGTTTACGATTGCCGAATTGGAAACGGCCGTGCAGCGCCGCCAACCCGCCACCCCCATCCACAACCTAGCGGGCTGGCAAGCCAACGAAACCCCTGCAACCGTAACGAGCCAGGCACTTGCGCTCCCGGAAAACGATGACCATGAGGAGGAAAACGGCCGTCGCCCTTTTGACGTCCTGGCGGCCGGTCTGCTGCTGCTAACAGTGGCGCTGGCCTTCATCGGCCAGAGCAACGTTGGCGGCGCAGAGGGCAATCCGCCCGCCGGCCTGCGCTGGTTCGTCTACAGTTTCATCGCCCTGCTGCTGTTTTTATGGCGCCTGGGTGTGATGGGGCAATCGCGGGCAGACAAACGGCCGTGGTCCACCCTACGCCATCTATCCATCCCCCGGCGGCGCTGGGGGTTTTTTGCCGGATTATTCCTGGTGCTCATCGCCTACCGACAGGCAGCCAACGGCATCGCCCCCTGGCCGCCCCTGCTCACGCTGAGTTTGTGGCTCATTGGCATCCTCATTGGCTTTTACGCCCTTTACCAACCATCCACAACCATACCAGAAACAACTGACGGCCGTGGCCCGCCCGCTAACCGCCGGTTCGTATGGCTGGGCAGTCTCACCCTCTTTTTCACCGCCTTCATCATCCGCGCCGCCGCCCTCAGCAATCACCCCTTCATCCTCAATGGGCTGGAAGCCGGAGTTGGCCTGGACGTACGCGCCGTCGCCGACGGGCTGGCCCACAATCCTTTTTCCACCGGCTGGCTAACCAACCCCACTCTACCCTATTTTCTAATGGCCGTACCCGTCAAGCTGCTCGGCCCCTCCCTATTGTCCATTCGCTTTTTCTCGCCGCTGGTTGGCGCGCTGACAGTTGTGGCAGTGTTCTGGGTGGGGATGCGTTTGTGGAGTTTGGAAGTGGGTCTGATTGCAGCCGTCTTGCTGACCGGTTCCCATTTTCACCTGCACTACAGCCGCTTGGGCCTTACCAACGTGTGGGATGGTCTGTTCTTGCTGCTGGCTTTGGGACTGCTGGGCGCGGCCTGGACAGATGGGAAGAACGGCCGTGCCAGCCGCCACACCTGGTTATGGGCCGGATTCGTCGTTGGCCTGAACGCCTACCTCTTCACCGCGTCGCACTTGCTGCCGCTCATGCTGCTGGGTTTGCTTCTTTTTGCCCTGCTGGCAGACCGCCCCACTGTTTTCCGGCAGGCCGGGGATATGTTAACCGCGTCGCTGCTGGCTTTTCTGGTCGCCCTGCCCCAAATGCTTTTTTATCGCGCCAATCCCGGCGTGTTTATGGACCGGTTCCAGTCGAACGGAATTTTGGCCGGGCAAACGGGCTGGCTGGCGCAAGAAGCCCTGCGCACAGGGCGCAGCCAGATGACGATTTTTGGCGAGCAAATCCAACGCGCCTTACTGGCCTTCAACGCCGCCACCGATGTCAGTCCGGCTTATCGCCCGGGGGTATCGCTGCTGAGCACTATTCCGGCCATTTTGCTGGTGGTCGGCGTGATGATCGCGCTTTTGCGGCTGCGGCAGGCGCGCCATGCGCTGCTGGTATCGGCTCTGGCGATCACCTTGTTTTTTGGCGGCGCGCTGCTGATAGAAACCCCAAGCAGCCACCGGCTGGTGCTGGCTGCGCCGCTGTTGAGCTTGTTGGCGGCGCTGGCGCTGGTGGAGATTGGGCGTTGGGCGCTGGCGGTGCGTCCCGGCAACGGCCGTGCCGATTGGCTGCTGCCCGCCCTGCTGGTTTTGGCCACCTTGGTATCGTTGAATGAGATGTTTTTTTATTACGGCCGTTACCGCCAATCCTACACCTTTGGCGACCGCAACACCGAGATTGCCCAGGGCGTGGCCGATTATCTGAACAGCCTGAACGGCGCAAACGCGTCGGCCTATTTTTACGGCCCGCCGGTCATGTACATCAATTTCCCCACCATCCCGTTCCTGGTGACCGAATTCCAGGCGAACCAAAACTTGTTCGATGTTGCCGAGTCCACCGGCAGCCCCACGCCATCCAGCCAAAATGTGAGTTTTATCTTTCTGCCGGAACGGGCGGGCGAAATAGATGCCGTAGAAGAGATGTACCCGAACGGCCGTGCCTACTCCCTTCCCGGCCACCACGCCAATCCACTTTTCTACATCTACGAGGTAGAATTAGGCCGTTAGCCGTATAACCGTTAATCAACCGGCAAGGCATCATTTTTGCACTCACTCTCGCTCATTTTCAGGAGGAATTTATGGCAGCGGATTCGCCCATCCCGAACCCAAACGAAACCGATTACCAGTCCCCAAAATGGAGCGCCAATACCAAAATCATTGTCGCCGTCAGCACCCTGATCCTGGTCATTGCGCTTATTTTTCGCTTCACGTCCATCATTCGCCTGATGACGATTGCGGCGATTCTGGCATATCTCATCAACCCCATTGTGGTCTTCATCAACGATCGCACCCACTTCAGCCGCGCCCTGGCCATCGCTATAATTTACCTGACACTGGTGGTCCTCATCGTTGGCGGAAGTATCCTGCTGGGCGTTTCGGTTTATGATCAGGTGGGCGGCTTTATCAATCAGGTTCCCTCGCTGGTGGCCGATTTCGTCGATTTGCTGCGCGAATTAAGCCAGCGCACCGAGCCGATTCGCCTGGGTTCATTTTCTTTTGCCCCGGCGTCGGTCGAATGGGACGCCGTAGTGAACCAGTTGATGGGCTATGTAGAACCAACCGTCAGCCGCAGCGGCAGCATTCTGACCTCTTTTGCCACCACAACTATCAACGTGGTAGGCCAGTTGTTTTTTATTTTCATTATTTCCATTTACCTGACGGCCGAAATCCCCAATTTAGGCGGCTATGTGGCGCGCCTGACCCAAAGGCCCGGCTATCAGCGCGACGCCGAGCGGTTGATGGCGTACAGCAGCCTGATTTGGAGTTCGTATTTACGTGGTCAGGTCATTTTGGGGCTGATCATCGGCTTTGTGACGGGCATCAGTCTGGCAATTTTAGGGGTGCAGTACTCGCTGGCTTTGGGGGTGATGGCTGGACTGCTGGAGTTTATCCCCAACGTGGGGCCGATTGTCACGGCCGTTGTCGCCATCATCGTCGCCTTGTTTCAGCCGGAAAACTACTGGGGTCTCACCAGCGTGCAGTTGGCCCTCGTCACGCTGGGCGTCATGATCATCGTCCAACAATTGGAGAACAACTTACTCGTGCCGCGCATTGTGGGCAACGCTTTGAATTTGCACCCCTTAATGGTGCTGCTGGGCGTTTTGATGGGCGCGTCGCTGGCCGGAATTTTGGGCGCTGTGCTGGCTGCGCCGCTGCTGGCCTCTATCAAACTCATTGGCAATTACGTCTGGCGCAAAATGTTCGATCTGCCGCCCTTTACTGAAGAGATACCCCCGCCCCTGCCACTGGTCGAACAACCGCCGCCCGAACCGGACAAAAGCGAAGCGGAAAAATGAATTTCCCGGCAAGCGGTCATCCTTGAACCAATCAATTATCCACGTCGCCTTGGTCGTCCGCGACTACGACGAAGCTATTGCGTTTTATACCGGGAAGCTGCACTTTACCCTGGTCGAAGACACTTACCAGCCGGAGCAAGACAAGCGCTGGGTGGTGGTAGCCCCGCCCGGTTCGAGCGGCACAACCTTGCTGCTTGCCAGAGCGACATCGCCAGAGCAAACGGCCGTTATCGGCCACCAAACTGGCGGGCGCGTCTTCCTCTTTCTGCAAACCAACGACTTCTGGCGCGATTACCACGAGATGGTCGCCGCCGGCATCCCCTTTGTGCGTGAACCGAAAGAAGCACCCTACGGCACAGTAGCCGTCTTTGCAGATTTATACGGCAATCTATGGGATTTGCTGGAGCTTAGGAATAAGTCAGATGGTAAACATCCCACAACCTCTGTTTAACATCCGTTAGACACCATTTACTCGCCCAGCAACAAAATCACCTTGCCCACATTCTTGTCCTGAGCCACGTACTCGTGGGCCTGCTGCGCCTGGGTGATGGGGTACATCAGGTCGATGATGGGCTGCAAATCGCCGGAGCGCAACAGCGGCCAGAAGCGATCGGTAAACTGGCGGGTTATGGCGATTTTTTCGGCCAACGGCCGTGTCCTTAACGTCGATCCCACAATCTTCAACCGCTTACCCAGCAGCAAGCCCGTGTTCATCTCCCCCTGCACTCCGCCCAGCGTGCCAATGTTCACCAGCCGCCCAAACCGGCGCAGGCTGCGCACATTACGGTCAAGATAAGCGCCGCCCACCGGGTCCAGAATCACATCCACGCCCTCGCCGTCGGTGGCCTCGTGTACGGCCGTCACAAAATCCTCTTCCTTATAATTGATGGCCAGGTCTGCGCCCAATTCCCGGCAGCGGGCCAGCTTCTCCGGCGATCCGGCCGTCACCAACACCCGCGCCCCGGCCACCCGCGCCAACTGGATGGCCGCTGTGCCCACGCCGCTGGCTCCGGCGTGAATAAGCGCCGTTTCGCCCTTCTTCAAATCGCCTTCCAGGAAGAGGTTGATATAAGCGGTGAACCACACTTCGGGAACGGCCGTTCCCTGGACAAATGTCCAATCTTCCGGCAGCCGCATCAGCATTCCGGCAGGAACAGCCACCTTCTCGGCATAACCGCCGCCCGGCAGCAGCGCGCATACCCGGTCGCCCACCTGCCAACCGGTGACCTCTGCGCCCAGAGCTTCAATCACCCCGGCCATTTCCAGCCCTAAAATCTCGCTGGCTCCCGGCGGCGGCGGGTAGCTGCCTCTGGCCTGCGAGAGATCGGCGCGGTTAACGGCCGTGGCCCGCACCGCCACCATCACTTCATCTGCCCCATAAACCACATCGTCGGTTTCGCGCCAGACCAACATGGGCTTTTCCTGATTCCCTTCCACAATAATTGCTTTCATTTTGCTCGCTCCTGCCAACAAAAATGGAACTCACGTGCCATTCCGCCGACCATTGGGTACACTAATTGGGTCGTCATCTTAAAAAAATATCAAGGATACTTACAAAAGTATTCTACCCAACAAACTAAAAAGGAGACATTCACCCATGTCGCAACGTGAAACCTACATGGTCCAGATCGCTGGCATCGTCCGTCATTTGCCACTGTTCGAGGTCGCGCCGGGCGTGCGCATCGCCATCTTCAATATGCTCGGCGATACCAACGTCGTCAAAGCCGCCGCCGCCGCTTTAGCCGAACGTCTCAAAAACACAGACGCCCAGGTTCTGGTCACCGCCGAAGCCAAAAGCATCCCCCTGATCTACGAAATGAGCGCTCTGATGGGCATGCCCTACATCGTCCTGCGCAAATCATACAAATCCTACATGGGCAGCGCCCTCGAAGCGGAAACCATCTCTATTACCACCGGCAAACCCCAGCGGCTCTATCTGGATGAAAAAGATCAGGCGCTGATCACCGGCAAACGTGTCATTCTTGTGGATGATGTCGTTAGCACCGGCAGCACATTGGAAGGCATGGAAATTATTTGTGACCAGGCTCAGGCCAAGGTCAGCCGGGTTGCGGCCGTTTTCACCGAAGGGGATTCTGACTGGTCGCATATTGTAGCTTTAGGCAATCTGCCCGTTTTTAATGACTGACGCCGCTTCACTATCGATCTTTCGTCATCTATTTTCCTCTGTGGCCGAGGAAATGGGGGTGACGCTAGGCCGGGCTGCTTACAGCCCAAACATTAAAGAGCGCCTGGATTTTAGCTGCGCCGTGTTTTTGGGCAACGGCCGTCTCCTGGCCCAGGCCGCCCACATTCCCGTTCACCTGGGAGCCATGCCCGCTTCTGTGCGCGCCGCCATCAACCGCTGCGCCCCCTTCCAGCCCGGCGACGTCGTCATCCTCAACGATCCTTACCAGGGCGGCAATCACCTCCCAGACATCACCCTCGTCTCGCCCGTCTTCGTTCAATCGCCAATCGCCAATCTCCTGTCGCCCGACTTTTTCGTCGCCAGCCGCGCCCACCACGCCGACGTAGGCGGCATGTCGCCCGGCTCCATGCCCCTGTCCAACGAGCTTTTCCAGGAGGGTATCATCATCCCGCCCATCAAACTGGTGGATCGCGGACAGCGCAACGAAGCGGTCTGGCAGTTGATTTTGCGCAACGTGCGCACGCCCGACGAGCGGAATGGCGATCTGGCAGCTCAAACGGCCGCTCACACCATCGGCGCACAGCGGCTGCAAGAAATTGTGGCCCGGTATGGATTGCCCGAAACCATAACCCACGCCGACGCTCTTATCGCGTATGCCGCCCGCATGACCCGCGCCGCCGTGGCCCAGATGCCCGACGGCCGTTTCACCTTCACCGATTACCTGGACAACGATGGGCAAACGGCCGTGCCCATTTGCGCCGCCATCACCATCCACGCCGACGAGATGACTGTAGACTTTAGCGGCACCGGCACGGCCGTGGCCGGCAACCTCAATGCCGTACCGGCCATCGTGCAGTCGGCTGTGGCCTACTGCCTGCGCTGCGTAGCCCTGGCCTTGCTGCAAACCGACTTACCCATGAACGAAGGGGCCTTCGCCCCGCTGACGCTGCGCATTCCGCCCGGCAGCTTGCTGGACCCACGCCCGCCGCACGCCGTAGCCGCCGGCAACGTAGAAACCTCGCAGCGCCTGGTGGACGTGGTCTTTGGCGCGCTGGCCCAGGCGCTGCCGGATCTCATCCCGGCCGCCAGCCAGGGCACCATGAACAACCTCACTTTCGGCGGAAAAACCACCAGCGGCGACGCCTTTGCTTATTATGAAACCATCGGCGGCGGCGCGGGCGCAGGACCACAAGGGAATGGCGCGTCGGGGGTGCATGTCCACATGAGCAATACGCGCAACACGCCCATCGAGGCGCTGGAATATGCCTTCCCGCTGCGCGTGGGCGCGTATGCGCTGCGGCAGGGGTCGGGGGGAAACGGCCGTCATCGCGGCGGAGATGGCCTGATTCGCACCATCGAGTTTCTTACGCCAGTAACCGTCAGCGTGATCAGCGAGCGGCGGGAACGGCCGTGTTACGGCCTGCTCGGTGGGGAACCCGGACAACCCGGCCGCAACAGCCTCATCCACAAACACCAGGAAACCATCCTGCCGGGCAAAGCCGCCTTGCAACTGGCCGCCGGCGACATCTTGCGCCTGGAAACGCCCGGCGGCGGCGGCTGGGGCAGCCCTTCGGCCGCCACAAAAGCACAATAGGCAACATAACCTATACGAAAACCGCGCCAACCCGCCTATAATTTAGTGGTATTACTTGGTCATAACCCAGCAGTAACGCAACCGAGGAAAAAACCATGTCGGCTAATTTGGAAAGCAACCGTGAACTGGCCAAAGCAAAATTGTGGTTGGCCGAAAAAATAGAAGCCTCACTGGCCGAGAAAACGGCCGTAAACCGTGACCCCCAAACCATCCAACTCATCCGTGACCGCTACGAAATGGCCCGCAAACACACCCGTTTCAACATTCCCCCAGACCAGGAGGAAACCTTTTTCGACTGCCTGGTCGACGAAATCGTCGGCTTTGGGCCCTTGGAGCCGCTGCTCAAAGACGAAACCATCACCGAAGTGATGGTAAATCGGGCAGACCTGGTCTACATCGAACGCAAAGGCAAAATGGTGGAAACCGACGCCTTCTTTGTCAACGATGGGCACATCGAACGCGTCATCAACAAAATCATCAAACCCCTTGGCCGCGTGGCCAACCGCGAAAACCCGCTGGTAGATGCCCGTTTGCCCGATGGATCCCGCGTCAATGCCGTCGTCGCTCCCTGCGCCATCGACGGCCCCAACATCACCATCCGTAAATTTTCCAAAACGCCTTTTGGCATTCAGGACCTCATCAATTTTGGCAGCCTCAATGACGACATGGCCGAATTTCTGCGCGCCTGCGTCGTTTCCAAGTTGAACATTGTCGTCTCCGGCGGCACCGGCTCCGGAAAAACCACGCTGCTCAATGTGCTTTCCAGCTTTATTCCCGATGGCGATCGCATTGTCACCATTGAAGACGCCGCCGAGTTGAACCTGTCGCAGCGGCATGTGGTGCGTCTGGAAACCAAAAAACCCACCCGCCGCGGCGACACCGAGGTGTCCATTCGTGATCTGGTCATCAACTCGCTGCGCATGCGCCCAGAACGCATCGTCGTGGGCGAATGCCGTGGCGGCGAAGCGCTGGACATGCTGCAAGCCATGAACACCGGCCACGATGGCAGCCTGACAACCGTCCATGCCAACAGCCCGCGCGACACCGTCTCCCGCCTGGAAACATTGGTCCTGATGGCCGGGATGGATTTGCCGCTGTCGGTGGTGCGTAAGCAAATTGTGTCGGCCATCAACCTGATTGTGCAGCAGGAACGCCTGCGCGACGGCAGCCGTAAAGTTACGGCCATCACCGAGATCAGTGGCATGGAAGGCGAAACGCCCGTGATGCAAGATATTTTCAAGTTCACAGAATTGGGCGAGCGTGATGGTAAGGTCATGGGTGAATTTGTTCCTGGCGGTGGGCGGCCGATGATTGAGCATCGGTTAAAGACGTATGGCTTCAATCTTCCTGCCTCGATGTTTATGACCTCCAGCAGCCGCGCTGCGCAACAGCGGCGGCGGTAACCCCCCTTCGCGCGCCTGCCAGGAGTGGACCAATCGGCAAAATGGGTCTACTCCTGGGCCAATTCATTCCTTAACGCAAGCAAAACGTTTTCCACAACCGGTAGTGGCCATTGTTGCTCTGTTGGCATCTGCGCTACAATTCCGTCGCCATGATACGACGCAACTGGATTATTTTTGGATTGCTGGCAAGCCTGCTTCTGGTGGGCTGTCAGCCGACAATGACTGAGCCGGGAACGGCCGTTCCCTCAACCACCGTTTCTCCCACAGGTACGGCCGTTCCTCCTTTGCCGCCCATCGCCACCATTAGACCGGAAACGGCCGTTGAACCCAGCGCCAAAACCGCGCCGGCAACTCCCACGCCCATCCCTACCATCACGCCGACGCCCACCCCACAAATCACCAACACGCCATCAGCGACGCCCACCGCAACGCCCATCCCCGCCTGCACCCAACGATTGCCGCAAGACGATCTGCTCACACTGGTCACCCTCACGTATGGCCTGAGCCGCGATTATGCACCGCAAGACCTTGTGGCCCTGGCAGACTATTTCCCGGTTGATGTAACGCTTGGGTATCCTACAGAAATCCGCCAGGTAGCTATTGATCAACTGGTGGAAATGGTTATGGCGATGCAGGCCGCCGGTCTAAAACCGCAGATCATCTCCGGTTATCGCAGTTACTATGCGCAAAGTGTTGCCTTTAGCAAATGGCTGGAACAAAACCCAGACAGCGCGACCATTGTCAGCGCGCCGCCGGGACACAGCGAGCATCAATTGGGCACGGCCGTCGACTTTGGTTCGCCAGAATTGGCCGACGTTGTGGGTCAGCCGGACATTGAATTTCACACCTATTTCTTCAAAACGAGCGAAGGCGCATGGCTGCTGGAGAATGCCCACCGGTACGGGTTTACGCTAAGTTATACGCGGGAAACGTTTGAACTGACCGGCCTTTATTATGAACCCTGGCACTACCGCTACGTGGGCATGGAAACAGCTACGCGCCTCAAAGAACTGGGCCAGACGCTTACTGAGTACCAGCTTGCCAATCAACCCGAACCTTGTATTCCGGAGCAGCAATGAACAAATTTTGGGCACGGCTAAACGCGAAAAAACTTAAAGTCCATGGACTGGATTGGCGCGCGCAAGGTTTCTTTCTCGTCTTGTTTTTGCTGGTGGCAGCGGGCTGTGGGCCGGCCGCCGCGCCGTCTACCCCAACGCCTGCGCCGCAGGCCACGGCCGTTAGCGAACCCGCCGCCCTCGGCAAACCCTTGTCACCGACAGACTCGCCGGCCCCAACGGCCGTTCCGCCCACTTCTACAGCAGAAGCAACGGCCGTTCCTACGGCCACTCCTACGGCCACTCCTACGGCCACTGCCCAACCTTCGCCCACACCCAAACCGGCTGTCACCCTCAGCCTGCCCGCCGAATGGCTGGAAAGCGTCTCGCAAGCTCTGGCGCAGGCCGAATCGGCCTGGGAGTGGCAAATTGTGGCGGCCGACACGCCCGACGCGCCCGACGCGGCCAACGCCGCCATCACCCTAACCCACAGCGCGGATGGCCTGATTGTGTCCCGCGAGCCGCTGGTATTGACTGTGCCGTTTAACCACAGTTGGGAGTACGCTAATCTGGCCGAAGCGCAGTCTATTGTGGCCAACGGCCATGCCCTGGCCAAAGTGATGCCCTGGTCGGCCATGCCGCCCGCACAGCGGCCGCTGCTGATCGACGGATACCAACCCGACGACGCGAATTATCCGCTGTGGGATAGCTGGTCGTTGGTGGGACAGGCGGGGTACGAAACGGCCGTAGCCGATCTGGCCGCCATCCTCCAGCCCGTTTTGGCTCCCAAACCGGTCATCAAACTGGCCGCGGTGGGGGACGTGAATCTGGATCGCTCGCTGGGCAACGCAATCATCGAAGGCCACATCGATTACCCTTTCGCCAATTTCGCCGCCTATCTCCAATCTGCCGACCTGGCTGTAGGCAATCTGGAAACCGCTCTGGGCGACATCGGCGAGCCTGCGCCCAAAAATTATACCTTCCAGTCGCCGCCTGCGGCCGCCCAAACCATCGGCAATGCCGGGTTTGACGTGATGTCTCTGGCGAACAACCACGCCCTGGATTACGGACCGGAATCGCTGCTGCAAGGCATTGGCCTGCTGAACGAGCAAAACGTGGCCGTAATCGGCGCCGGCGTTAATGCCGCCGCGGCGCGCGCGCCCTTCATCACCGAAGCCAACGGCCTGACCGTGGCCTTTCTGAGCTACGTGCAGGTTCCGGTCGAGGTGACCAGCCATTTCGATACGGCCACATGGACGGCCACGGCTGACGCGCCAGGCCTTGCCTGGGCTGTGCCGGCAGAGATTAGCCAGGATGTAACGGCCGTACGCCCTCAGGTTGACCTGGTTGTGGTGATCGTACACAGCGGGTACGAATACGTCATTCCGCCCAGCCAGGAGCAGCTAGACGCCGCTCACGCCGCCATAGACGCCGGGGCCGACATCGTTATCGGCCACCACGCCCATATTTTGCAAGGCATAGAATTTTACAAGGACGGGGTGATAGTGTACGGGCTGGGGAATTTCGCCTTTAACATTGATGGCGAACCAAACACCGTGCTGCTCAATGTCTGGCTAGATGCGGATGGCGTGCGCCAGCTGGAATTTGTGCCGGCCATCATCCAGTTTGGCGGCCAACCCCGCCTGGCCACACCAGAAGAAGGCGCAGTCATCCTGCAACAAATTTATGACCGCAGCCGGGCTTTTCCGATACCGTGAGTGGGAAATTAGGGATTGGGGAGTGGGGATTGGAGATTGGCAATCTCTAACCCTAGATCGCTTGGCTTGCGCGCCACCAACTGCGCTGTAGATTTTGGTTGTCCGGAACGGCCGTTTACCCTCGAAATCTCCTCATCATGCAGCACTTCAAAATCGGCAAAAGCGGCAGTTAACTCGCCAGGCAGCAGATAAAAATCGACGTCCGTGTGCGTCTCCGCTGTACGGATAAAGGTCTCGAACAGAAGCCACCCCCCCGGTTTAAGCGCGCGCCGATACATCGGGAAAGTCGCCCGTTCTAAAAAGCGAAAATTGAGGATAACATCGAAACAGTCTGGCGGAAACCAGGGATGAGAGAGGTCATAGACGGCCGTTTCCAGCCACAAATTTTCGCGCCGCGCCTGTTCCCTGGCCAGCCGCAAACCCACTTCCGAAACATCCAGACAGACCACATGCAGCCCGCGCCGCGCCAATACCAAGCCATTGACGCCTACTCCGGCAGCGGCGTCTAAAACCAAGCCTCTCGCCGGCAGGCGATCCACAAAGCTCAACAACAGGTCTCGCGGCGGGCTGGCTTGCCATTGGGCACCTTCAGCCGAGTAACGGCCGTTCCATTTTGTCACCACATCCTCAGACATACCGCCTCCAACCTGGCTAAAATCAAGCCATCGTCGGCACAACCTAAGCCAACAATGCCCACCAATAATAAAATTAACGCCCTATAAACGGCAAACCGCGGCTGCGCCAGTATACTCTTTTAGAACAGACTGAGAAAAACTATGACCAAGAAGTTCATTACCGGGGGCGGACTCCGAATCGATTATTTGATTACCCACGATGGGAAAGCGTACACAGGCTTACCGGGTGGCAATGCGCTGTTCTCGGCCGTCGGGGCCTCTATCTGGACAAAAAATGTCGGCCTTTGGGCGCGTTTAGGCGAAAACTACCCCCAACATTGGTTAGATGAACTGGCGAGCCGTGGTCTGGATACAACCGGTCTGATTCGTGTGCCGGGCGACCAGGATCATCGTACCTTTTTTGCCTATACGCCAGACGGCCGTCGAGATGACACCAATCCGGCCGCTCACTTTGACCGCATCCAGCAGCCGCTTCCGCCAGCGCTGGCGAATTATCTCCACTCCACCCCCGGTCAGGACGATCCGTACATTTACGAACCGTTGGCCTTACGGCCGGCAGATTGGCCGGCAGCGTATGATGGCGCAACGGCCGTGCATTTATCGCCCCATTCCCTACGCAGCCACATGTACATTCCGGCCACCTTGCGGCAATTTGGCGTGCGCCAGATTACCGTTGATCCCGGCGAACGGTACATGGTTCCCGAACTGATCCCCCATCTGGCCACGTTTTTGCCTCTCATCGACGCCTTTTTGCCCAGTCGCGAGGAAATTCATTCGCTGATGGGTACTGGCGTGACTATGGAGGACGCGGCCATAACTTTGGGCCAGATGGGAGCCAGATTGGCGGTCATTAAAATGGGGCCAGAAGGGGTGTTGGTATCTGAGGGAAACGGCCGTATCACCCACCTGTCCCCCTATCACGCCCCCAACGACGAGCGGGTCATCGACGTCACCGGAGCCGGCGACGCCTTTTGTGGCGGGTTTATGGTCGGGCTGGCTACCACCCACGACCCACTGCTGGCCGCCAAAATGGGTATGGTCTCGTCCTCTTTCATTTTGGAGGGTTACGGGGCACTCTCAGCGCTGGCAATTTCTCCCTCGGAAGCGCATAAACGCCTAAAAACCCTTAAAACAAAAAAACCTGACAGGCTGTTTCTTGCCTGTCAGGTTTAATTTGTGCCATAGAACCCGAAAAATTTAACGCCCCGGTGCGCCAGATACCAGGCGGAAAACAATTCGGGTTTGCTGTTCGCACCAAAATCTGGGTAGATAGGCTGTTGGATTATCCTTCGGGAGCCAATTCTGGCTCTTTTTCTTGCGGAGCCGGTTCGTGCCGTTCCACCAAAATGGTGCAATCCGTCACCAAGGCGGCGATTAAGGCCACAGCCGCATACGCCGGCAGCAGGGCAATACCCGTCACGCCTAAAACCAGGGGAACTTCCAGGTTCAAATTCATCTTCTCGTTTTTAATGACTAAGCGGCGAACGGTGGCTTCGCGAACCAGTTTCTTAACCATTCCCACCAGCTCTCCACCCGCAACAACAAATTCTTCGGACCAGCTACGGCCGTCTTCTTCCATTGTTTCTGCTTCTTCTAAAACCGGGATTTCTTCTTTTTCTACGTTATCTACAAATTCTTCTGTCATTTTATTGCTCCTCACAAATTGGTTTGGTGCAGGGAACCCTCGCAAATAGCACTGAGCAATTTTACCCCTGCGTGACATTTATCAGCTTGCCTGGGAATTCCGATTGGCAAGCTGTTTACCCATACGCAGGTCTGTTACAAAAGTTGCAGCCAGCCAACCCTGCCACTCACGCTGCTTCAGGTCTGGGTCTCAACTTGGTGGCTCCTGGGAAACCGGTATAATTTTGTTGATGCATCACCTGTTCGAGATCAGGTCATTCGTGGAAACCCTGAACTTCCAGAAACCACCCGGCTGACCGCATGTATGAGCCTTTAATGGCCTTATCTACCACTCAAATTTTTTCACTCTCCACGGCCGTTGCCACTCTGCCAATCTTGCTCTACATTGCTCTCATCTACTGGTTCGACCGGTATGAAAAAGAGCCGTGGTGGTTGTTGACGGCTACATTTTTTTGGGGCGCCATACCTAGCATCTTTTTCGCTTATTTTTTCAACACCTTGCTCAGCGCGCCCATATATTGGCTAACTGGCGAAACCCTGGGAGAAACCATTAGCGCCAGCCTGATCGCCCCCATTGTCGAAGAATCGATTAAAGGGTTGGCAATTCTGGCTATTTTGCTTATCTGGCGCGATGAACTCGACAGCCCGCTAGATGGCATCATTTACGGGGCGATGGTTGGGCTGGGGTTTGCGCTGGTGGAAAATGTGTTTTATTTCATCAGCGTGTATCAGGAGGGAGGCTTAGAGGCTTGGGGGCTGAATGTGTTTGCCCGCAGTATTGTGTTTGGGCTAAACCATGCCCTATTTAGCAGTATGACAGGTCTGGGTATTGCTCTGGCGCGAATGGCGACTCAACCGGTGGTGAAAGCAGCGGCGTTGATCGGAGGATGGAGTACGGCCGTTTTCCTCCATTTCCTTCATAACTTCACCATTTCCTTTGGCAATTTACTCTGTTTGGTAGCGCTGGTGAGCGATTGGGGTGGCGTGCTGCTTACCCTGCTGATTATCGTTTGGGCGCTGCTGCAAGAACGGCAGTGGCTGCGCCAATACCTGGCTGAAGAAGTGACTCTGGGCCATCTGGCCAAGACCCACTACCTGACCGTTTGCTCTGGCCGCCGCCGGATCCGGGCACAGTTAACCTGCTTTGTATACGATGGGCCTGTGGCTTATTGGCGATTGGTGCGATATCACCAAAATCTAAGCGAGTTGGCCTACAAAAAGCGCCATTACGCCCTATTTCAAGATGATTCCAGTCGGAAGTTAATCGAGGTTTTACGTCAGAAAATACAGATGAACAGCGCAGGTATATGACATTTGCCACAGGAGCGCGGGTCTAATGGCGCAAAAGCAGTTGCAATTGATCCCAGTGCGCCTGATCATGTTTCACAGCCAGATTGAGAAGCTCGTGAGTGCTGGTTGGACCAAAAAAGGAGTGGCGTCCCTGCCGCGCCCAGATGGGATCGCCGGGTGGCGGGAGCATGGCAATGGTGCGACTGCGGGCTGCCAGAAACTCGTTTAGAGCGATACGGCCGTTCTGCCGCGCATACTGCCGTTCAGTCACCCAATCATCCGATGTCGCCCCAGAAATGAACGCATTTGCCGCAGCCATCATGCTTTGGAAACGCGGTTGGTGCACTTCCCGCTCCACATCGCGCAAATGGCAACATAATTCTGTCAGGTTCCATTCACCTGACGACGGCCGCCACTGCCAGTCGATAGAATCCGCAGTGAGGGCTTGGGAAACGGCCGTAGCAAACCTCTCCAACTCCGCTAACAATTCGGCGACAGGCGGCGGCTCCTGCAACATCAAAACACCCTATAA
This sequence comes from Chloroflexota bacterium, assembly GCA_017993775.1. Taxonomy (GTDB): domain Bacteria; phylum Chloroflexota; class Anaerolineae; order Promineifilales; family Promineifilaceae; genus Leptovillus. Next base: position 52,140 of record JAGOMA010000014.1, read on the forward strand.
GATGCTGATTCGGGTGACCGATTGCCCACCAACCAGTCATAAAACTGCGCCAGAGATCCGGCTCCGCTAATAATGGTCTTATCGGGCGGCTCAGAGACGACAGGTGTCAACCAAAAAGTATTTAGGCCAACGGCCGCGGCCGGCTGAATGTCATTTTCCCAATCATCGCCGACCATCAAGGCTGCCGGCGCAGGAACTTGAATGATGTCCAAAATTTCCTGGTAATAAGCCGGATGAGGTTTTGTCGCGTGCATGTTTTCGTAAGTTGTAACCAGATCGAAAGGAAAGTCGGTGATGGGCAGTCCGGCCCAGCGTAATCGTTCTTCGATGGCAATTCGCGGAAACATGGGATTGGTGGCAATCACGACTTTGAGGCCATGATCAAAACAATACTGAACCAACTCGCGGGCACACGGCTGCTGCGCACTGACGTCAGCCAATTGGGGGAAATGGTCTCGATAAAAGCTTTCAAAAAAGGCTTCCATTTCCTCGGGATCGAGGCCGGTACGCTGTTGGAAGGCCTGCCAGAACGCCTCACGGTTAGAAACGGCCGTGTCCCCATGATCCATCATCGCCTGCGTGCAAATCATTAACTCTTGCAAAAATTTTTCACGCGGCATATACCGCTCGGCATACTCGCCCAACAGCGCAAAATAGCGGGGAATAAAGGCATCCATGCCATTTCCTAACAATGTATCGTCTAAATCGAACAAAATCGCTTGCAGCTGCATGGTTCTCCCCTCAGAAACAGGCTACTCGGCATTGAATAAATCACGCAGGCCCGGTTTTTCACGGGCGCACTTCAGGCAGCCAATGTGTGGTTCCGGCACGTCAATCAGATGGCGACTGCATGATGCCTTAATTTCTACCCGACGATTCATGCCCAGAAAACCCTTTTTAATGGTCGCCTCCAGCACCAGATAAGGACTGCTGTTTGCCAGCAATATGCCCGGCACAGGGCAGGCAAAACAATCATCGGGCTTCCAGGGTTCCGAATGTGATTTTTGCGCTACCAGGCGGCATTCTTGGGTAGAATTACCCCGATGAAAATCCTGGTAGTAGAAGTGGCATTCTTTTCCGGCAGGTGTTTTCATAACGGATTTCCCAAAAAAAAAGCGACCCCAAATGGTGTCGCTTGTTTAGTACGCCCTGAGAGACTCGAACTCCCGACCTACTGGTTCGTAGCCAGTCGCTCTAATCCACTGAGCTAAGGGCGCATGTTAGACCTCTATAAAATTATCACAGTTTGCTTCTTTGAACAACTTTGTTTCATGAAAACTTACCTAAAACAGGTGTTGAAGCAAAAAGGCGGGGAGACAGGGATTCGAACCCTGGAACGGCTTTTTAACACCGTTAACCGCTTAGCAGGCGGCCCCAATCGACCACTCTGGCATCTCCCCGTTTATGAACCTGTGGAGAGGTTTATTAACCTGTTAAGTAACTCCGATTACAAAATTGTCAACGGAGGGAGAGGGATTCGAACCCCCGGTGAGCAAAGCCCACTACGGTTTTCAAGACCGTTGCCATCGTCCACTCGGCCATCCCTCCTTCCCTCAGGTAGGTCCCTACAAGGTTGCGAAGTATAACACGGCCGTTTTGCCATGTCAAAATTTTTGGGTATGCGAAGCGCAGCTAACCGGAGGCTGGTCTGAGGCGCAAATCGTTGATTTCCAACCACTGGGTTTGGGTTGTAGGCAGCACGCCCCAGCGAAAACGGCCGTCACACGTAGCCACCATGTATTGATTGTCCAACCAACAGACAAAACCCAACGGACCTCTGGGGCTGTGGGCGGTGCGCAAGATTGTCTCGCCATCTATGACAAACTGACACCCTGTCGGCAGCCAGAGCAATTCGTAGGTATGCCAGGCGGTCATAACGGCCGTTACCGGCGCAAAACCAATGCCCAGACGGCGGCGGACAGACGGCCAGAGTCGCTTACGCAGCGCCGGCAGCCGGTTCAGCAAGAGAATGATCGGCGAAATAGGCATGAGGGAAACGGCCGGGATCCGCCCAGCATCCAGCGTAGAGGCAAACCAGCCACGCCCCGGACCTTGCGCGGCCAGTGGCAAATCTGAGGGCGGTGAGGCATAAAAAAACCAGGCCGCCTGCGGCAGCGCCGGCCGCCGCACAGTTGGGTCGCCGAATGGCGCGTTCCAAAAGCCGAAACCGGCCGTGCCGACCAACTGATCGCTATCATGCGAAAAACGGGCGCGTAACGACAGATGAATCCCCGGAGACCAGTGAAAGCGGGAACGGCCGTGATCCGCTTGTTGTTTCTTTCCCGGCCCATAATCGTCTATCTGAGCGTCAGCATAACCATCTGCCACCGGCGGCAGCCAACAAGTGTATGTCGGGCCTCCCGTGACAACGCCGCCATGCAATTCAAGCAGTCGCAACTCAGTATCCGCCAAATGCTTCACCTGTCTATTATTCAGGAATCGAGTATAATCATGCCCACGAAGGAGAGCGTTTTTTATGGAAATTTCCTGGTATGGACTTAGCTGCTTTCGCATTACCGAAAGAAAACATGCTACCGTAGTAACAGACCCTTATGACTCTGGTCTTGGGCTACCATCCCTAAAACTAAAAGCAGATATTATCACAGTCAGCCATGACGCTAAAGGTCACAACCGGCCAGAAGTTGTCTCCGGCTATCAACACGTCTTAACTGGGCCAGGCGAATACGAAATTGGCAATGTCTTCGTCACCGGTATCGCCACGCCAGGCGAGGCCAAATATGCCCCCAACATCATTTATGTGTTCGATTATGACGGTCTAACCGTTGCCCATCTGGGTGACATGCAAAAAGTACCTACTCAGACGCAAATAGAAGCATTAGAAGAAGTTTCGGTGCTGCTTTTGCCGGTCGGCGGCGGGAACAGCCTGAACGCCGCCCAGGCATCGGAACTGGTATCGATGATCGAGCCTAACATCGTCATCCCCATGCACTATCAACTACCCAACCTTAGCATCGAATTGGATGCTGTGGATCGTTTCTTAAAAGAAATGGGGGTTACAGAGCCAAAGGAAGAAAGCGCGCTAAAAATTTCTTCCGGCAATTTACCAGAAGAAACGGAGATCATCTTGTTGACGCCCCGCACATCGTAAAATATGGGATTGATGGAATTTTATGGCAACCAAACTTTTAATGCGCTGGAATATTCGCCCTGAAACCGAGTCGGAGTACTACGAATTTCTCGTTCATGAATTTATGCCGGGAATGAATAAGCTGGGTATTGACGATATTCAGGTCTGGTATACCACTTTTGGCGATTGTGAGCAGAAGTTGGCCAGCGGAATTACGCCGTCGATGGAAAGAATGAATGATGCGCTTCACAGCGACTCTTGGGATCAGCTGCGCAACAAGCTGCAAACTTTTGTAACCGACCTGGACTTCAAGCTCGTATCGGCGACGCGGGGCTTCCAAATTTAATTTTTCGCTGGATTTGTGGATTTACGCAAACGCCTGCCTTGGTTAAGGCAGGCGTTTTTTATGATAGCATGGCGGGGATGGGGTCAAACGGCCGTTGTCGTTGGCGCCTCGCTCTTTGCCGGTTTTGCAGCACCCTCAGTGCTGCTTTTGGTGGAACTGTCGCTTTCTCCACCGCCCGCCCCATCTGAACTGGCGGCTTTGTCGCCTTTGTCTGATTTGCTCCCTGGCAATGTCGCGCTTTGTCCGGAGCGGTTATCCGTTACGTAGAACCCTTTGCCCTTAAACACGACGCCAACTGAATTGACGACACGCCGGATTTCTCCTGAACACACGGGGCATTCCGTTAATGGATCATCCGTCATGCGTTGGCGGACTTCGAATTCATTGTCACATTCTTTGCAACGATACGTATAGATTGGCATTGAACAACTCAAGCTGTTGATTAAAATTTAAGTGACTGTGTAAGACCCTAAGAGTTTGCTCATGAGAAGTAAGACCTTCGGGAACTCAAACCCAAAGGATCTTCCCAGAGAAACCTGAACAGTAACAAATTTAGATTGAATGAAAATTTATTGTAACGGGCAGACTATGTTTTGACAACCCGATGACCGTGCATTATGCTATCAATGTTTCGTAAAATTTAGATTAGCAAATCGGGTTTTTTAACAAATTTTGTTTAGCAGGTATAGCAAAAGGAAAAAATATGTCCATTCAAGATACACACGCTCAGTTAAAATCTGAAATTTGGCAGGCTGTAGAGCAATCAGGCATCGACCTCAGCCGCATCGACAAAGGAACTCTGACCAGCCTGGTCGATGTGGTTATGGATGCCACGCTGATGGCTTTGGATGACGAAATGGGCAAACAAGTTCAGAGCGAAACGTCCAAAGTGGTGGGAACGGCCGTTTCCAACGAAGTCCTCGACGACGACAAAGAAGACATCCTCTGGGAAGGTCGTCCATTCCTTTCCATCTCCCTGCAATACACCATCACCGACGAACGGATTCGCATCACCTCCGGCTTCTTGGGCAAAGCCCGGGAAAACATCGAGTTGGTACGCATCCAGGACCTGGATTACAAACAAGCGCTGAGTGAGCGCATGATAAACATCGGCGACATCTCCATCCTCAGCCATGATCGCAGCGAACCCCGTATTGTCCTGAAAAACGTCAAAGACCCGGAAGCTGTCTATGAGATCTTGCGGCGCGCCGTGCTGCATGCCCGCAAGCGACATGGATTTACCTACCGAGAAGAAATGTAAGGAATTTAAGGAATTAATGAAAAGCCCGGCTTTGCAAAAAGCCGGGCTTTTTTGATGGCTAATGGCTTAGTCAGGCAACAAAAACCCGACCAATGCCCCGCCGTCCGGCACGTTTTCCGCCCAGATACGGCCGTTATGCGCCCCCACAATCGCCTGAGCAATCGCTAAACCCAGGCCCGCGCCGCCTGCGGCTCGCGTCCGCGCCTGTTCGCCACGGTAGAACTGCTCAAACACACGCGGCAAATCGATTTCGTTAAAACCCGCGCCGCTGTCGCGCACTGTCACTACCACGCCATCAGAAGTGCGCACGGCCGTTACCCAAATGCTCCCCCCATCTGGCGTATAGCGCAGTCCATTGCTGAGCAAATTTGCCAACACCCGGTGAATTTTCGCCACATTTAGCCGCACAGGGTCCACATCTGGCCCCACGTTGGCCACCAACGACACCTGCCGCTGTTTGGCCAGCGCTTGAAACGTCTCCAGCGTCTCCACAATCACATCACCTAACGAATACCGCCCAAACTCCATACTCAGACCGCCAGCTTCTAGCTGCGCCAATTCAAACAAATCGTCAATCAGCCCATTAAGCGCAATGATATCGGCGCGAATGGTGCGGTAATACCGCTGCACAGTTTGCGGGTCTTCCACCACGCCATCATGCAGCGCCTCGATCATCGCCCGGATGCTGGTCAGGGGTGTGCGCAAATCATGCGAGGTCCAGGCGATCAGATCGCGGCGCAAATTCTCCAATTCTTCTCGCTCATTCGCCGCCTGCTGCAGTTGCGCGGCCATCTGGTTAAACGTAGCAGCCACCCGCGCCACCTCGTCCTGCCCCTGCACAACCGCTCGCGTATCCAGATTTCCAGCGGCAATCTGTTGGGCCGAATCGGCCAGTTCGCGCAGCCCGGTGTTCAAATTTGCGGCCACAAACACGCCAAACGACGTGGCCACGATGGCCGCAAATAAAAGCAGCACGCCGCTTAAAATGAGATCGTGCTGACTGGCAAACATGCGTTCCGACATGATCCAGACGTTAAAAAGCGTCACCACCCCAGCCCACCCATAGGTTAAGACCAAAGTCAGGCTGAACGATGGCGAGCGGCGCGCGGCGTACCGGAACAAAACATAGCCCACGCCGAGCGAAATTAGCGAGGTAACAGTGAGGGTGGTCACCATTTGGGCCACATCGGCCAGCGGTGCTTGCATGAGCGCCTGCATCAACAAGACAGCGACCAGCAAGGCGAACGCAGCGCCCAGCAGCAAGATGCGCCAGGATGCGCGCAATAACCAGGCCAATGGTTTGCTTTGGTCGAGTGTGTTTATCATGGCGATTTATCCTGGCTCAAATTTGTAGCCAACGCCCCACACCGTCGCCAGCCAGACGGGGTTTCCCGGGTCGATTTCGATTTTTTCGCGCAGGCGGCGAATGTGGACGGTGACTGTGCTGGGATCCACGTATTCGGAAAAACCCCAAACTTTTTCCAGCAGCTGGTCGCGTTTAAAGACCTGGCGCGGATGGGAGGCCATGAACCAGAGCAGGTTAAACTCGGTGGCCGTTAGCTCGATATTTTTGCCGCGAACGGTTACCAGCCGGGTATTGGGATCGACGGCGAGATCGGTGAAAGTTAACGGCCGTTGCCCCCCATCATTGCCCATCGTCCCCGCCGACCGTCGCAAAACCGCTTTCACCCGCGAAACCAGTTCCGCCGGTGAAAAGGGCTTTGTTACGTAATCGTCCGCGCCCAATTCCAGGCCATAGATGCGGTCTGTTTCCTGCTGGCGCGCCGTTAACATAATAACCGGAACGTTAACGGCCGTATCCCCGCGCAGCTCGCGCAAAATCGAGAGGCCATCCACCTCCGGCAGCATCAAATCCAACACCACCAGGGCCGGAAGCTGTTTACGCACGGCCTCTAACGCCTGACGGCCGTCTCGCGCCACCCGCACCTGAAACCCTTCGCGCTTCAAGTACAGGCTCACCACTTCCACCACCGACGCTTCATCATCGACAACTAAAATGTCGCCCAATTCCGTGAGAGTGTTCATGTATTCCATCTACCTTTTCTTATAATGGCAATACCTTACAGATGTCTTACACAGGCGAATTTTTACACGAGGTGTAATCATTTTGTAATAGATGTGGTGGGCTGCTGGCTGGCGATGGACGGCGGCTTGTCGGCGGGGTCCCGCTGGCAATAGGGCCACGGATCTTCCCCGGCCAGCAGCGCCGCCAGCGCCGGGCTGTCGGCGTAATGGCCATGATAAGACGGCGGCAGCAGGGCGGCAATCTGCGCCATAATTAACTGTGTATATACGGGCAAATCCTTTGTGCGCACCCGTTCCCCATCGGTCGGCAGCGTGAACGGCCGTCCAATTCTCACTTCCAACGTCGTCGGTCGCAGCCGCTTAAAATTGTGAAACAAGCGATCCCCATTCACCAATCCAACAGGCAAAATGGGAACGTTGGCCCGACTGGCTAAAAAAGCCGCGCCATCTTTTGCGGCCATCAACTGCCCGGAGTAGCTGCGCGTGCCTTCCGGAGCCAGCCCGAACACCGTGCCTGAAGCAATCGCCGTCAGCGCTTCGCGCAGCGACTGACGATCCGCCTCGCCGCGGTTGATATAGATTGCGCCCAACCAGGCCATAATCAACCCAAAAACAGGGTGATAGCGCCACTTCTCCACTGCAAAAAAACGCCATTTTTGCACAGGAAACGTAAGCAGCAGCACCGGCGTGTCTACAACGCTGGTGTGATTGAGGACCACAATATACGGGCCTTCGTGGGGAATATTTTCCCGCCCGATCACTTTAATGCGCGCCAGAATAATCAGGCGCACCACATTCATAGCCAGACGAATTAGGCGATAACGAAAAAGCATAAGTCTCCTGAAACGATGGAATTTACAGTCCGCCAACAAATCGCGGAACATAGATGACGAATTATGGCGCGCCACTTGCCACACGCTGCCCAAAAGCGATGACCTGCACGGTAACGGCCGTTCCGCCCGGCGGCGCGGCTTGCATGGTAAACGGCCGTGTCTCGCCCGCCTGCAGCACATCGGGCAAAGTCATCTGCTGAAAACCGGCCAGATTGCCCTGAGCGTCGTACAAACTGGCCACCACAGTTATCTGGGCGGCAGTGTCGCCCACATTTTGCACCTGCCCGCTAATTTCCGCCCGGTCGCTTTGGGCAGAAACGGCCGTATCCCCCACCACCAAATCCAGATACCGCGATCCCAAATCTACCACGGCATCGCCGCCCGATACGGTAACTAACGGCGCGCCCAATTCGGCGGGCGGAGCGGCCAGCAGCACGCCAAACGGCGACACGCCGCCCGGCGGGATGATGGCGGCGCTGGCCCAGGCCACGGCCGTTACCGACAGACCGCCAGCAGCATCGGGCAGCTCCAGGGTCAGCGTCACATTATCGACTGGCGTGTGGCCATCGTTTACCACTTCGCCCAGCAGCCACACCGCGCCCACCGGCGTGCGGTAGACCAGAATCTGGCGCACGCGCACCTGAATGGGCACGGCCGTGCCCACCAAGCCGGCATAATCGGCCACAACCGGCGGCGGCAAAATCAACGCCTGCCCAATTTGTAAAAGCTGCGGCTGCACCTCAGGATTCAGCGATTTAATCTCCTCCACCGTCGTATCGCGGGCGATGGCAATGCCCAACAACGTGTCGCCCTCGGCTACCAGATAGATAATCGGCGTGGGCGAGGGCGTCGTTGTGGGCGCAGGCCGGGGCGTGGGCGTGGTCTGCTGCACCACGGCCGTTGGCGGCGCTTTGGTCGCCAGGGTAATGCCGATGGCGGGAATGGGCGTTACGGTAGGCGGGGAAACGGTGGTTACGGCCGTTTCCAACTCTGACGATTGGCATTGCGCCAGAAAAATCAGCGCCGCCAAAAGGAAAATGATCGCTTTTTTATCCATAGACGCCGGATGAGTATAACGAATTTTAATCAGCGCGCGAACATGGCGCGCGGCTGCAACTGGAATATCAGCCACCGGGTTGTCTGGCAGCGTAGGACGTATTACACTCTAACGCGTGATAAAACCGCCGTTCACCACTCGTTTTTTACGCCCCAACAGCCGATTGCTCCACCTCGCCGAGTGGGGTGTTTTGTTCCTGGCGCTTATCGGAGCGATTTGGGCGGCCACTCAAAGCCAGAATGCGCCACAGCTCATTTTGCTGGGGCTGCTCATGATCATCACCTTGAATTTCAGCTTGCCACCGGAGCGCGGCGCAGCCGGCCTGGCTCCGGTGGTGGTGATCAGTAGTTTGCTGATGGTGGGACTGGAAACGGCCGTTATCCTCTTCATCCTCAGCATTATCCTGGCCGAAATTGCCCGCCCGCTCTGGAATCCCCTGTGGGAATACGTCGACGTCGCCCGACCATCCTGGCCGCAGCGCCTGGGCATTGGCCTGGTACACCTGCTCAGCCTCATCTTGGCCGGGCTGGCGTTTCAGCGCCTTGGCGGCGCAGCGCCCCTCACCGTCGAATTTATCGAAGAATTAGACCTGAATTTGCTCACCTTGCTGGCGATTGTTTATGGCGCGACTTATTTTTTGTTGATGTGGCTGATCTGGCTGTTGATGAAACGGCCGTCGAGCCGCTTTTTCCGCGACAATGCCTTATCGGTCGTCACATTTGGCTTTTTGGCCCAGCCGTTCGCCTGGCTGGGCAGCATCACCTTTGTGCGTGACGGGCTGCCGACATTTGTGATTTTTGCCCTGGGCGTCGGCGTTTTCAGCGTCCTGATCTGGATTTCCTGGCAGCGCCGCTTCATCATGGAGCGGCGGCTGGCGCAATTTGCCGCCCTGAACCAGACCGGCGCATCGCTGCGAGAAACGTTGGATCTGCCGATCGTGTTGGCGCGAACGCACGAACTGGTCAGTAAACTGGTGGCCGTGGACGAGTTTGCCGTTGTGCTGTGTAATGAGGCCGGGCAGTGGCAACGGCCGTTCCCCAACGCCGCTTCCCCCAACCCGGCCCTGTATGAACCGGATGATTTTACGCGCTGGGTGATGGAAAACGGCCGTGTCCTCGACCTGGACCCGCGCAACATGCCCTTCGCCGCCCGCCATCAACTCGCCCCGCCCCGCCCCCTGCCTACAGCCTGGCTGGGAATTCCGCTCACCTCGGCCAACCGGATAAACGGCGTGATGATCGTGCAGCGTCAGCCGCCCAATACTCCCTTCAACCAATGGCACCGCGAACTGCTGATCACAATTGCCGGGCAAGTAAGCGCCGCCATCCAAAACGCCCGCCTCTACAGCGAAACCCTCCGCCTCTACACCCTCACGGACGAAGCGCTGGCTCAACGGGTGAAACAGCTACAGGCTTTGCTGGATTCCATTCAGGAAGGCGTGCTGATGGTGGACAAAAACGGCGTCATTGTTTTGCTCAATCCAATAGCCGCAGCCTTGTTAAACCAACCGGCCCAACTGCTTTACCGGCAGCCCCTGGACGCAGGCAGCGCCGCCGAACCGTTGGGGTATACGGCCGTGCAGCTTGCCAACCTCCTGCAACAAATCCAGACCGGCAGCCTGCCGTCAGAACGACAAACCACCTTTAACGCCAGAAGCCAGCGCATCTTCACCCGCCTGGAAGCGCCTGTTCGCACCACCGATAATCAGGCGCTTGGCTGGCTGATGCTGTTCCGCGACGTGACCGAGGAGCAAAAGCTGGCCGAACGGCGCACCGACCTCACCCGCATGATCGTCCACGACCTGCGGAATCCGCTCACCACACTGGTCAGCACCATCAACTTATTAGAAAACCAATCCGCCGAAAACCAGAGCGACTTGCTGGACACTGCGCGGCATGGTTGCCTGGATATGTTGGATATGGTCGATTCACTGATGGACATCAATCGCATGGAGGCGGGGGTATCGGTCGTTGAAGCGGAAGCGATGCGCCTGCCGCTGTTGGTGGATCGGGTGGTAAAGCGGGTTCTGCCGCTGGCGCAGCAGCGCGGCATTACCCTGTCGTTTGATCCGCCTCCGCCCGAACTACCGGCCATTTGGGCCGATGAGGAATTGGTGCGACGGGTACTCATCAACCTGCTGGATAACGCGCTAAAGTTTACACCGGCAGGCGGAAGGGTAAACGGCCGTCTACAACCCGAATTCGATCCAACCAACGCCGCCGAACCAGGGGTGCGCTGCCTGATCCGCGATACCGGCCCGGGCATTCCGCCAGACTTGCAGGAGCGAGTTTTCGACCGCTTTACACGCACCAATCAAGACGGCGCGCCGGTTCGCGGGACCGGCCTGGGTCTGACTTTTTGTAAACTGGCGGTAGAAGCGCAAAACGGCCGTATCTGGGTCGAAAATGCGCCCGATGGCGGCAGTCTGTTCATCTTCACCCTGCCCGGAATCCCCCACTTTGCCCTGAACAGTTAACCAGAAGATTGGACCAATCTCAAAGAATGGTCCAATCTCAAATTTAGGAGAAACCATGACATCATCCAATCCCTTTTTACAGCTAGACCGGCAAATGGTCGGCGACGTGTATACCAGCAGCGAAGTAATGGACAATCTGACCATCCTTTGCGACGAGTTTGGCTCACGGTTTGGCGGCACACCCGGCGAAAAACAGGCCGCCGACTTCATGCAAGCCAAACTGATTGCCTATGGCCTACAAAATGTTCACCTGGAACCCATCCACTACATTGGCTGGCGGCGGGGCAGCATGAAGTTAGAAATTATTGCCCCCATCCAAATGGAGCTTCCGTGCATCAGCCTGCCTCATTCACCAGCCTGCCAATTAGAAGGCACGCTCATCGACATGGGCGAAGGCGCGCCGGAAGATTTCGAAGCCCGCGCCGATGAAATCCGTGGCCAGATCGTCCTGACCACCAGTGAAGTCCGGCCCAAAGGTAGCAAACGCTGGGTCCACCGCATGGAAAAACACGGCCGTGCCGTCGTCGCTGGAGCCGCCGGTTTCATTTTCATCAATCATTACCCGGGGTTTGGTCCGGCCACAGGAGGAATCGGCAACGATGGCGAGTCACTCATCCCCGGCATTTCTGTCGCGCTGGAAGATGGCGCATTTTTGCAACGCCTGGTAAAACGGCACGGCGAGGTCAAAATCCGCCTGACCAGCACCGACGAATGCGTTCCAATGATTTCCTGGAATGTCGTGGGCGAGCTGCCCGGCAATCAGGCGCCGGAGCAAATGATCATGCTGGGCTGCCATTACGATGGCCACGACATATCCCAAGGCGCGACCGATCCGGCTTCTGGGACAGCGGCTTTGCTGGAAGCCGCGCGGGTTTTGGCGGCCTATGCGGCCGGCAAACTACCCTTCACTGTGCGGTTTGTCTTGTGGGGTGTAGAAGAAATTGGCCTGATAGGATCAACCCAATACGTGAAACAGCACGCGGACGAGATGGCGAATATCCGCTTTTATCTGAACATGGACATGGCGGGGAGTCTGCCCAACAAAGGCATTGTGCTGAATAAGTGGCCGTCTCTGGAACCAATTTTGGCCGGTTGGAGTACAGAAATGGCGCTGCCATTTGGCATCGACCAGTCGATCAACGCCCATTCGGACCATTATCCATTTTTAATGGCCGGCGTGCCGACGGGCGGCATCGGCAGCGTGGGCGGACCGCCAAGCAGCGGTCGGGGATATGCCCACACGCGCTACGACACGCTGGATAAGACGGAGATCACCAGTTTGCGCGAAGCGGCCGTGCTGGCGGCGCGAGTGGCGCTGCGCATGGCCAACACGGTTGATTGGCCGGCCCAACTGCGCAGCCAGGAGGCGATAGCCGAATTATTGGACAATCCAGACAATCGTGAAGAATCCGCATTTTTTGCGCGTCTGGACGCCTATTATGCCCAAGCCCGGAAGGAATCGGCAGGCTAATTTCCATCAACACCGGCAAAAAGACGCGCCAACTGACGGCAAATAAATCTTTGGGGTCTTAACAAGTTAGCGTTCGCTGGGAATTAGCTTTGGCGTTTCCAGATTGGACCAATCTTCCCAGGAAACAAAAAGAGCCTGGCTGTCTAGAAAAAGGCAGCCAGGCTCTTGGCTTGATGGGCATGGGTTAGCGGCGAGGGATGATGATCCAGAGCAGGACGTATGGCAGTAAACCGGGCAGACCACCGGGCAGCAGCAAGATCAGGAAGAGCAGGCGAAACCAGAAGGGGCTGATGCCGTAAAATTCGCCTAATCCGCCGCAAACGCCACCTACGATGCCATTTTGCCGTCTCAATTTATTTGTTGCCTTCATAGTACTCATTGTTACCTCCACACAGCAGTCAGGGCTGTTGTGTATTTGCGTTTTCCAGTTACGGCTACCATTACGCAGGTGGGCAACAATGGTTGCGCTGGCGGCTAGATGATCTGGCCGCGTTCGATGCGAATGGCTGATATTAAACGCTCCAGGCTCTGATCGCGGCGTTGTATGTGGCCGACAAGTTCGCGGACTTTAGCGCCTTTGCCCTCGCCCGGTAAATAATCGTATTCGAGGCCTAAATCAAAGCATAGGGTCCGGAGTTCCTGATAGTCGAAATAGTCGTTGAGCAGACGGCGGATCTCGGTGGGGCTGATGGTGATGGGAAGGGAAACGGCCGTTTCCGTTTCATCTTGCTCTGCGCTGCTGGCGTGCTGGCGGATCCATTCGGCAAAAATAGCGCCGTTGACATTCCAATCATTGAAGCCGGGCACAATGAAGCCCAGAGCGCGCAGTTTGCGCCGCGCGGCATTGAGGGCTGGGGAATGCGCCCAATCGGGGTGAACGGCCGTGCGCAACGCCAGACTGCGCAAATAATCCCGTTCACATTTGGTGAGATCGCGCCACCATTGCTCCATGTAGGGAGCCAGCGAGACCAACATTTGCGGCAGCAAGGCGTTAAATGTCGGGGGCATCCCGTAGAGCTTTGTTTCGTACCATTTGGCGGCCGTAGCCTGCACAAAAAATGGCAGCGATCCGGCCAAAGCATGGATGTCGGCCACTTCGTTATCGACATATAACAAACCGGTTTGCATAGCCGGTTGGCGAATCAGCAATTCCACTTCGCGCATCTCCAGGCCAGGCAAATACAGCGGGGTTGGATAAAAGATGTTATAGAAAGGGGAAGTGGGCGGCAGCCCAATCTGTTCGCCCAACTGCGACAAATTCCAGTAGGACGAGGTAATACAGGCCAGTTCATAATCAAACACGCCGGTCATGGCGCGAAGCTCGGCTAAAAAATCTTCCGTAAAGGAGCCGGTCCGGATATGGTCAAATTCATCCAGGAGTAAAATGATGCGGCGGTGGGGATGCTGGCACAAAATGGATTCTACGTCATACAGATTGGCTTCGCCGGATGGCGACTGCCACAGGTTAAGTGGTCTCGTACCGCTTAAGGAATGGTTTAGCTTATTTATTAGACGATGATAAAAATCCACGGGCGTTTTGCAAGAGGACATGTCGATGTAAACCATGATGTAATCACGGGGATTGGGGACGTAACGGGCCATAACTTCACGGTGTGAGACATATTGGAAAAACGAGGTTTTGCCCGCGCGGCGCACGCCCAGAACGCTTAAAGATTGCGCCTGAATGCCGCCGACGATCTCAAAGAACCGGGCGACTTGTTCGGTACGGCCGTAAAAATCTTCAGGCCGTTTTATTGGATGGCCAACCACATACGTTAGCATCATGCATCCTCCCCTAATCTAATAACGAGCCTAACGGCCGTTTACCAACAATCCAACTACGCAGCAAATCAAACGATACAGCATATGCATAATCCTTACTGATTAAAGTTGGCTGCCAGCCGCCCGGCCGTGGCAGCCGTGTCTGCATCTCTCTCTCAACTGGTCGTCGCGTTATCAACCGGCGTTGTTCCAAACTCTTTAACGCCTGATTCAACACTTCATCCGCAAAATCCACATGCCGCAATCTCTGGGCAATCTCTGGGCGCAATATAGCCTCTTCCCCCAATTCGGCGCTGCCCGACAAAGAAGCCAACACCAACTGCTCATCCCGCGAACACTCATTCCACAGGTGCAGCAAATGACTATCATCCTCTTCCAAAATACGATCAAACGTCTCCCGCACATCGGCAATAGAAATTAATTTGCTGCGATTATTGGTCAAATTCGTCGCGCTGATCAGTCGGTGACAAATTAGCTGGCTGAAATATGGATGCCCACGCGCCGCCAACCAGATTCGTTCAACCGCCAAATCATCGTACTGGATCATCGGAGCAACCGGCTCGCGGATCAGGCGCTCAGTCTCGTCTCGCGTTAATGAAACAATCTCACGGCTAATGCCCACATGAAAAATAATACTCCAATAATCTTCTACCAACTGGTTTGTGCCCACCAGAATAAAAGTGACTCGGGTACGATGCTGCATGAGAGAGCGTAAATAAGACAAAATGTCCTGGCTGAGTTGGCCTCGCTCAATGCTTACTTGCAGCTGCTCCAATTCATCCATGATCAACACCAGCAGGCCATTTTCCGGCAGGTTATCCTCTACTTTGTCTAAAAAGTCGTCAAAATCACGAAAAAGTGTTCCATTGACAGACCAGGAGGCAGGAGGACTCACCTCGATGCCTCGGCGGTGTAAGTTCCGGGAAATGTCATGGCTTAAGCGGTCAAAAAACTCTGCCATTTCGCAGCCCGCCAATCGTTGTAAATCGATGTACACCGGATAAATGGGATAACCGGGATATTCTCGTATGTTTTTACCCCGATGACCGCCCACCAATTGATACAAAGTTGATGTTTTGCCCATTCGCCGCTGGCCGTACAAGATCAGCGTGTGTGGCTGTGTTTTGCCAATCAGGTTTTCTTCGATCCAGCGGAAGACATCTTCTCGACCGACGTAAAGAGATTCGGAAGCGGCCGTTAGCGGCTTACCGACAACATAAGGGTTATCGACGTGGAAGGAACTGCGCGCCAGCGAATCAAACTGGACATCTGATTCTAAAATTTGCTGATATTCATGGCCGCGAACATCGTAATATGTCGCCCGAATCATGATTCGCGCCTCTTTTTCTCTGGGATGCAGCCAGATGGTCAGCGGAACGCTCTGGGCTGGGTTCACTGCGCCAATTTGGATAACGGCCGAATCTTTTTCGGCCTCATAAGATGGCGAGGGTAGTATGTCTAAGGTCAGATTCTCGATGGTATCGGCATACTGTGGATTGGTTAGTAATCCCACAATTTGGGCGCGCCCCCGGCTGACAACAATGTGATCACGGTCTAGTTGAAAATCCAAAATGGTGGGCATGTCCCGTTCATCGGCGGTAATTTCACCCAGTTCGTAGAGGATCATGCGCGTGGTCGTCGAAATTTGGCGATTGGTAAAGGTACGGAGTCGTTCTATTTCGGCGCGGGAAACAAGGACGTTTTCACGTTCGGGTGATAATTTTTGCACGAACCAGTCATATTCTTCTTTGGTGAGTGGGTGTCGGGGCAAAAATTCGATCTTAAACACGTGAAATTCGTAATCTTTGAAGATGTAGTCGCGCTGGGAAAATTGCCGCTGATGCAAGGGCTTATATTCCCACACGATACGATAATCTCGGGGACTTTGCAGGCCAAGTTCTTCCAGTAACTTGCGCTGAATGGTTCTGGCGAATGAGTCTTTATCCCCTTGAGTCAGGTCCATTCGGCCACCAACCAGGTTAAACATGTCCCAATTGGCATTCCACTGTAGCAAATAGCGCCGGTCCTCTCCACTGCCAATGGTGATCAGGGCGAAGGCGCTGCGAGCGCGTAGTGTGTTGAGAATGCGGCTTACTTCTAACGGCCGTTCAATGCCCCGCACCGCATGTTTCCCCGCTACCAAACCAGAACACAAAGCCAATCTTTTGGCCCAGGGATACCAGGGCGCGTTTTCTAATTCTTCAAACTTTAAGGCCGCCATGCTCTGGAAGAAAACCGCCACCGGATAATGATAGCGGAAACGCTCCGGGCTGTGCGTCTTGGCCATCTGCCGCAGCGAAAACAAGAAATAAAACAGATTTTCTGAATATAACGGAAATTGCGTATACAACGTGTCGTACCAAATCGGACGATAATCGCGTAAATCGCTAATAAAATCGGCAAAATCCCCTTCAGCCTGCCAGAGTACATCTTCCAATAACAAGGCAAATTTGAACGCTGTGTCCGAATCCCACAACCCCTCGTCGATCATTGATTTATACAGGCGATACAAGACATGCGTCCGAAATTCCACTTCCAATTTTGCCAGATCGTAATATATATGACCGGGGCGAGCATCGGAAAAATCGATCAGCCAGACAGCGACGCCGGTGTCGCCAGCTTCAACCAATACGTTGGTTGTATTAAGATCGCCATGCACGACTGGCGAAATCTGAGGAATAGGCACGATCATATCTTCGCGGCCAATCTCCCAAAGCAGGCAGCGGATATTGGTGACGGGCGAAATGAACTGCCCCGACCCCAGATCATAGCTGTCTGATTCCAGGTTGTACGGCCGTTCCGTAATCCGGGCTATATGCTGCGCCAAAATCGTCTCCTGCGACGCCACAACGCGACCACGAACGCAAATCCGCTTACCCCGCCGAATCAACGGATGCGCCAGTATATCCCATTGCGATTCAGAAAATGCAACCTTAAAACGCAAAATTGGGTGATCCTTACTCTTCAAAAGTGGCAGCGCCGGATACATGGCCAATAAATCGTCATGCAAATAGATAACCCCATGGGCGGTATCCAATTCGGCCACCTCAAACCCGCATAATTTCACCCACGGCTCCGCTCCGTGCCGCAGCGCCTGACTAACCGCTTGCAATTTTACATTTCCCGGCACCGAAGATAACGTGGTCAGCTCTTGCGCCGATAGCACAATATCGCCTTCATTTTCATCATCCTGCTCCACCAAAACGGCGTCGGCCAAAGTAAGGTGGGGTGGCAGAACCCGTGAATATAATGGCGCCCAATATCGCAGCTCGCTGTCGCTGCTGCCAATATACAGCTGTTCCAAACTCATCCGAAGCTCTTCCAACAAAGCGTCTATCAACTCTTTACGCAGTCGATTCTGGTCTTGCAGAAATTGAGTCAAGGTAATCGCGTCACGTCTGGACCCTGCCAGGGCATAACAAGCTCCAGCCAGATGCTGCCCCCGCACCATTTTTCCCTGTATCTGACCAACACGCTGGTTTAATCGCGGCTGAATTAAAGCGTCTTGCTTCTCCTGAATCATCTCCAGGCGGTCGGCCGCATCGATCTTCAGAATGCGCCGCAGCTCATTCGTTGGTTTCACCCGATAAATGCGTGAGCCACTAAACCCCTCATCCATCCGAAAAATCTGGACAACATCACTGGTCGCAAACAAGCGTTTAATGATGTAGCGCTCTTCGGGATTGTCATTCAAAGCCATTAGATCAGAGTTGCTCAAACCTGGTTCAATGCGCGGCTTAACCAGATCGCTGGCGTAACGATCAAAAATATCCGGCCAAACAACCGGAGAAAAAACGTGTTTATGAATTTGCTCGTTCAGATGCTCTAATTTCGCCGACTGCTTGGCAAAATGCCAGGCTGCGCCCTCGCGCATCAGGTAGCGAACGCGATCATCCAGAGCGCTGGTAAAAACGACAACCGGCAGTTTCGGTCGAATTTCCCGAACCTGGGTAATAAACATGGTGATTTCCGGCAACAGATCGTAATCTGCGTCCACAAAAATCAGATCGATATCTTCATCCTGGTTTATGATGCGCAGCGCCTTTTCAAATGACCCGGCAATGAAAAAGCGAAAGTCGTTTGTGTGACACAAGACAGTTCTGGGAAATTGGTCAGCCTGGATAGAAGTTCCCGGCTGAGTAAAATGTCCCCCAACACACAATGTTTTTAACTTCACAAACCCGTTCAAACTATGTGTGGGCGTTTCTGAAGGCATGGTTGCTCCTCAATGTTAGCCAATTATGCAATTTTAGTTACTACAATTAAATATTTTCAAATTCCTAACATAACGTATCCACATTATGCACGAATATGCGAAGGGGAGGAACTGCACTTCATAGGAATTTTGTACTAGGCACGGCCGTTTCATGCAAAACGCGCAGCATCAACCGGGCAAAACCATGCTTGCAAGCTAACAATGAGCGCCATCCAGACAAATCGAATCGCTAAAAGGAACCGGCGTCAACTCGTCCAACGCATTCAAGATATACCGCGTTGTCATCGAAATAGGACGATTATCGCAGGTGCGTAACCGGCAAATCTCATCAACGGAAACATAGATGTTCTCTCTGCCAGTAGACAGCCAACGGGCAAATGTATTGAGCCGGTTACGATCCAGAGCCAACTCCGGAAATAGCTCCACAGCAAAAATGCTGAAATGATAATTCTTAAAATGATTGGTACGCTGGGAATATTGGCGCAAATAAATCTGCTTTAACTCTTTGACAATAAAAAAATCACGCGGGCTGCTTAAGCCCATTTCCTCTTCAATTTCCCGACAAATGGTCCGCATGAATGAATTCTGGTCTCCACACGCATTGTCCACTTTACCACCGATCAGATTAAACGCCCCCCACTGGTGATTCCATTGCAACAAATACCTTCTGCTGCTCCCCTCTCCGGCAATAATACGAGCCAGGGCGCTTTTTTCTACAATTGGCTCAATGGCAGATGGGAAATAATTCATTTCAAAATAACTTGCTAATAAATTTGTATAGAAAGCCTGTTGACGCATTTCATGATAGCCCAAAATATACACCGTGAGTATTGTACTTTGGTCATTTTGCCCTTCGATTGTCGTCTTTGGGAGAATTTTTAGCGCGGATGAAGAAGCGTTTGATAGAGGGAAAGAAGCTCTTGGGCCGCTTTTTGCCAGGAGAATTGACGTGCGCGGCGGTACCCGGCAGCCACCAACCGCGCCCGCCAGGCCGGATCGGCGACCAAATTTTGCAGCGTGGTGGTCCAGGCATTCTGATCGTGGGGAGAAAGCTGTACGGCCGTTTCCCCCACCACTTCCGGCAGCGATGAACTATGCGACGTCACCACCGGCACGCCACACTGCATCGCCTCCAATAAGGGCAGCCCAAATCCTTCGTACAAACTTGGAAACAAAAACAAAGTGGCCCGGCTGTACAGCGCCGGTAAATCCGCATCAGCCACAAAACCCAGAAAGCGCACACGGCCGTTCAGCCCCTGCCGCTCAATTTCCGCCAGCATATCGTCGTATAACCAACCCTTACCACCGGCAATGTACAAATTGTGTGGGTAAACAGCCGCCACCGGCGCAAACGCCCGGATAAGCATCTGATAATTTTTACGCGGCTGCACGGTTCCCACCGACAAAAAATAAGGCGTATCGTCCAGGTGGTAGCGATGGGCAACGGCCGTCAATATTGCCGGCTCTGTGACCGGCCGAAACTGCTCGTTGACCCCGCTGTACAAGACCGTGATTTTGTCTGCCGGGACTTGCCAGGCAGCCACCAAATCATCGCGCGTCGCGGCTGAATCGGCCAAAACGTGCGTCGCCCGCCGGATCGACCACGGGACAACCCGATTCAAATAATCCACCAACACAGACGGGTAAACCTCCGGGTAATGAACAAACGACAAATCATGAACGGTCAGGAGGGTGGGAATGCCTTTGGCAACCGGCGGCAGCACAAAATCTGGCGAATGAAACAAATCGAGCGGTCCGGTGGTCCACTGCACCGGCGCGGGAACCCGCAAGCGATACCACAGCCGGTAAAGCCACGCTTCTGTCAACGGCGCGGCATGAACATGAATGTGCTCGCCAGATGGCAGCGGGTCGGGCACGGCCGTTTGCCCCACCTGTTTGGCGGCAAATAAATGGTAATCGAAACGGCCGTCCAGCGCCGTTAGCGCCCGCACCAATTCCCGCGTATACCGGCCAATCCCGCCGCCCTGCGTCAGCGCCGAAGTCACATCAATGCCTATGCGCATCAATCCACGTCACTATAGGTCCAAAAACGATTGACGAAAAAATTCCAGAACAACACCACAATCGTGGCCAATATCTTCGCCGGGATGTAGCCCGGCAGCGCCAAAACGCCTATCCCCGCCAGCAGCGAATCAAAAACCGGCTCCAGCAACACCAAAATGAGATTATTGATTACCAGTCCGATGATGCTGACCACGGCGAACTGGCCCATTTGCGACATCAAACTCTTGGAGCGCGAATCCGGGTAAGTCCAATATCGGTTAAGCGTGAAATTGCTAATCACCGCCGCGGTAAAGGAAATAGTATTGGCAACCACCGTCGCCAGACCCGTGGTTTCTTTAAGCAATGTCAGCGTGCCAAAATCGACCACAAAACCAATCGTTCCGACGATTAAAAACTTGAAAAAGCGTTCGGCTTCTTTGGGATTGATGCCAAAGCCGCCTGCCACACGCACAAAAATCGCAATCATGAATTTGCTAAACCTCACCGTAAAAAGAATGTAACCCTACAAACCCCAAGGGTTTGTTCCTGAAAATTTGGATTGTTTGGGCATCCAACCCTTGGGGTCTGCACGAATTTTAAGTTTTTGGCTGTGACGGGATGGCAGCACGGCCGTCTGCTTTTTGCTTCAGCAGCGCCAGCAGCCCCAACATCACGCCTAAATGAATGTAAATGTTATTTACATAAAGCTTATCAACCAGGTGATGAACCGTCAACGCAGCCCAACAAGCCATTAGCCCCAGAACAATTCCCCGCTCGGCCCCATCCAACCGGGCCAAAAGCCGCCAGGTCTGCCAGACAATCACGCTCCACAGCAGCAAATAAGCCAGCAGCCCAATAACCCCCACCTCGGCCAACAAGTTAAGGTAGTAATTGTGCGCATGACCTAGAGGATCAGGCCAGTTGATGAGTGCATAAGCAGCGTAAGCTGGCTCGTAGTTGCCAAAACCCACGCCCCACCACAGTTGATTGCGAGCCATGCCCAGCGCCGCCTGCCAATGGGCCAATCGCTCCAAAACGGCATAATTCGCGTCGTTGATATCGGCGCCGCGCACATCGCCAAATTGCAAATCCGCGCCAAAACTCACCAACCGGTCAGTGACGCCGGCAGGGATCAGATTAGCCTGTAAGCCAATTATGAAGAATAACGCGCCAACTACCAACATGGCGACGCCCCATCGCCGCTGGCGCGGCCAAAAAAACAGCAGGACAGCCGTTCCCGCAACAAACCCCAACCACGCCCCTCGGCTCCACGAAAATACCAGCGCCAGCCCTGTCAATAGAGTGACGCCACCTACCAACAGCAGCGGCAACCAAACGGACACGGCCGTCAACGAAAAACCGGGTTCCCGCTCCCGCCAGCGCCGCCACAAAACCGCTATCAGGCTTAAAATAATGCCTGCCGCCAGCAGCAGAGATAAATTGATGAACCCGCCAAAGGGATTTGGCTGCTCGAATGTGCCCGACGCGCGATAAAATCGGCCTAAAACAAGAAAATGCTCCGGTCCATCACCGCGCAGGCCGAACTGCCAGATGCCAATCGCCGCCTGCACCACACCAGAAAAAAGCAGCAGCCCAACCAAAAGCCAGGGGGCGATACGGCCGTTTCCCCCCTTCTGCTGGCCTTCCTCCTGGTCTAGTTCCTGGCCAAAATCCACCACCAGCAGTGCCAACAGGCCAATTTCCACCCACTTCATCAGCTCGCGCAAACCGACAGTCACTGCAGGCGCATCCAACACGGTTGCGGCCATCACCAGCAAAAAGAGGCCCAACGGCACCGTAAGAAACGTGTGAGGCAGCATCAGTCGCCGCCGCGACAAGCCGCGCGCCAGCCAGACGGCCAGAACCAGCAGCAGCAGCGCCTGACCGCTGTCCAGTCCCCAGCCAAACAACACACTTTCCAGTGCGCCAAACGGCCCCAACAGAAGCATCAGGCCCAGCCCTACGAGCGGCTGGATACATGTCAGGAGGATAACGGCCGTTCCGCCCACCAACGCCGCGCCCCACAACAACGGCAGCCGCGCCAGCAAAACGCCCGCCACTACCGCCAGCGCGCCAAATAAAGCTGATTGGCGCAGCACGGCCGTGGCCCGCCAGCCGGGCTGCCATGGGGGGGGGATTAACGCATTCATGGGAGAAAAGGGTGAAAAGAATCGGCCGTTGGGGCTTAACAACCAACGGCCGTTTGCCTGCTAAACTTAAACGCGATTTTGGAAATAGGCCACAGTTTCCCGCAGCCCTTCCATCAAATCAACTTTTGGCTCCCAGTCCAACACCCGCCGCGCCTTCGTAATGTCCGGCTGCCGCAATTTGGGATCATCGGTAAATCGATCATCCTTCGGATTCACAAACAAAATGTCCGATTGGCTGCCCGAAACCTCAATCACCGCTTTGGCAAAATCCAGAATGGTCATCTCGCTCGGATTCCCGATATTCACCGGCAAGGATTCGGCCGAAAACAGCAGGCGGTAAATACCTTCCACCAGGTCGGTGTAATATTGGAAGGAACGTGTCTGGCGGCCATCGCCATACACCGTCAACGGTTTATTGGTGAGCGCCTGGTAAATGAAGTTGGGCACGACACGGCCGTCATTCAACCGCATCCGTGGGCCATAGGTGTTAAAGATACGCACAATGCGCGTTTCCAGACCATGATACCGCTGGTAAGCCAGCACCATCGCCTCTGAAAACCGCTTTGCCTCGTCGTAAACGCCACGCGGGCCAATCGGGTTTACATTCCCCCAATACGTCTCAGGCTGCGGATTCACCTGCGGATCGCCGTACACTTCGGAAGTAGAGGCCAGCAGATACCGTGCTTCTTTCACTTTGGCCAAACCCAACGTATTGTGAGTGCCCAAAGAGCCTACTTTTAACGTAGGAATCGGGTGCGCCAGATAATCATTCGGGCTGGCCGGAGACGCAAAATGCAGCACCGCATCCAATGGACCCGGCACATAGATATGATTGCTCACATCATGCTTGATGAATGAAAAACGTTCATTCCCAAACAAGTGGGCAATATTATCCATATTGCCCGTAATTAAATTATCCATACCCACAACTGTATGGCCTTCTTTGATAAACCGATCAGAAAGATGCGAACCTAGAAACCCGGCCGCGCCTGTAATTAAAACACGCATCATACCTCCTATTCTTTGGTCAGATGCAAAACACCCGACAAGTTATTTTAACCTAGCAACATATCTGCGACGAATCACGACCGGTAATCGTGGGGCAAACGGTCAACTCGCCATTCAATAAAGCTCGTTGTATACTCTAGCAAGCTCACCAAATGGAGTGTTTCATGCACAACACCAACGATAAACGGCCGTCCACTAGCAAAGCACCATCACCTGACATCCCATCTAACGACAGCCACGAAAGCCGCAAAGCCGACCACATTCGCATCAATTTAGAAGAAGACGTCACATTCAACAAACTGACCTCTGGGCTAGAAAAATACTTCTTTCTCCACCAGGCGCTGCCTGAAATCGATCTGGCCGAAGTCGATACTCACACGCAGGTTTTCGGCAAAACGCTTTCCACGCCACTCCTCATCTCCTCGATGACTGGTGGCACAGCCGAGGCGCGGCAAATCAACCGCACCCTGGCCGCAGCTGCCCAAGAAGTCGGCATCGCCATGGGCCTTGGTTCGCAGCGCGCCGCCATCGAAGACAACACACTCGCGGACACATACCGCGTCCGCGATGTCGCCCCGGATATTCTTCTGTTCGCTAACCTCGGCGCTGTACAGCTAAATTATGGGTATGGCCTGGACCACTGCCGCCGCGCCGTCGATATGATCGAAGCCGACGCCCTGATTTTGCATTTTAATGCCCTACAGGAAGCGGTGCAGCCAGAGGGCGACGGCAACTTTGCCGGCCTGCTGGCCAAAGTGGAAGCGATTTGCCACGCCCTGCCGGTTCCGGTCATTGCCAAAGAGGTCGGCTGGGGGTTTGCCGAAAACACCGCCCGCCAGTTGGTGTCTGCCGGGGTTGCGGCCATTGATGTGGCCGGGGCCGGAGGCACATCCTGGAGTCAGGTGGAAATGTACCGCGCCCCAACGGCGCGTCTTGCCAGGGTTGCCGGTGCATTTATTGATTGGGGCATCCCCACGGCCGTTTCCCTGCAATACTGCCGCGCCGCCGCCCCCGACCTGCCAGTTTTCGCCAGCGGCGGCATCCGTAACGGCATTGATGTGGCCAAATGCATCGCTTTAGGCGCGAATCTGGTCGGGTTTGCCGGCGAATTCCTGCGCGCAGCCGATAAAGGCGGCATCGAAGGCGTTGTGGAATTGGCCGGCGCCATCACCGACGAGCTGCGCGTAACCATGTTTTGCAGCGGCGTCGGCAACCTGCCTGCGCTCCACAAAACGCCGCTGCGGCGCGAATTTTAAAAAGGCCGGACCACTCCCGACCTGATATCTCCCATATGTCACCAAACGGAAACAACTCATGACCAACGAACTACAAACCGTATCACAAACCATGTTGGCCGCGCTGAACGACGAAATGCGGTCTGTTCTTCAAGCCGACAACACGATGCCAGATACCTTCCACGGCATGATCCATTACCACATGGGCTGGGTGGACGAATCCTTCCAACCTGCCAATGTACACCCTGGGAAGCAAATACGGCCGTTGCTCTGCCTGCTCACCTGCCAGGCGGCCGGCGGCGATTGGCGGCAAGCCCTACCTGCCGCCGCCGCCATCGAAATCCTGCACAATTTCTCTTTGGTCCACGATGATATCGAGGACGCCAGCCCAACTCGGCGCGGGCGTCAGACCATGTGGCAAATTTGGGGCATCGAACAGGCCATCAATACCGGCGACGCCATGTTTGCCTTCGCCCACCTGGCCATGAACCGGCTGATAGAACGGGGCGTGGCTGCCCCCATCGTGGTGCAGGCGCTGCGCCGTTTCGACGAAACCTGCGTGCGTTTAACCCAGGGCCAGCACGCCGACATGGATTTCGAGAAACGGACGGAAGTTAGCGTAACTGAATATATGGCGATGATTGAAGGGAAAACGGCCGTGCTCGTTTCGCTCAGCACAGAATTAGGCGCACGCATCGCCGGCGCAGACGAAGACACAATCACCCATTACACACAGTTTGGCCTCGATCTCGGCCTGGCCTTCCAGGTAAAAGATGACATTCTGGGCATCTGGGGTGACGAATCCCTAACCGGCAAATCGGCCGCCACAGACATCATCACCAAAAAGAAAACACTCCCTGTCCTCTATGGCCTGGAGCAAAGCGAAGCCTTGCAACAGCTTTACCTGCAACCGGCCACCGACGATACATTCGTCCGCGAGGCCATCCAAATCCTGAATGCCTGTGGGGCGCGCATCTTCACCCAAAACCAAGCCAGCGCATATTCCGAAGGCGCAGTTGATCAGCTTCAAGCAGCCCAACCGACCGGCAGCGCCGCCGTCGCCCTGCAAACACTCACAGAAATGCTCCTGCAGCGCAACGCATAATTCCAGTCTCGCAGCTTGGTCTTATCAGCTCTCAACAAAACTACCAGGCATGGTCCTGCCTTCTGAGCAAGGTCTTCGGAGCGAAGAAACCCTATAACCTGATTATTCCCAGCAGATGGGATGCTTCGGAATACCTCAACAGGTCTCTCGATTTTTTTAATCCCCAAGAAGATTGGCACAATCTTATTTAGATCAGGTCTTAACTAGCCTAAAAAGCCAAAAGGGCGATTCGTCATGAATCGCCCTTTTTGGTGTTCTGTTCGCTTGGGTTTACAACTAATCGATATCTACATTACCCGACAATCGCTGTGCGTCAGCCGCATCAATCGCCGCCGCCGCCGCAATCGCCGCAAGAATGTCTTCATCCGTATCATCACCGATCAACGTTTTACTTAAATCGATGTCTTCCGGAAGCGCAGAAATCATGTCCGCTTCTTCGCGGGCTTCGAGTTGTTCCTGGTGTTTTTTATAGCCGGTACCGGCCGGAATCAACTTACCGATGATCACGTTTTCCTTCAAGCCGTGTAGCTGGTCTTCACGTCCGCCGATGGCCGCTCCGGCCAATACCTTGATGGTGTGCTGGAACGAACTGGCGGAAAGGAAACTCTCGGTATTCAGCGCAGCTTTGGTGACGCCCAACAAGACAGCTTCGGCCTGACCCGGAATACCACCTTCTTCGATGATTTCTTCGTTATTGGCCTGGAAAATCGCCAGATCGATCAGTTCGCCGGGCAGCATTTCTGTGTCGCCAGAGGCTGTCACGACCACTTTGCTCAACATCTTGCGGATAATCACCTCGAAGTGCTTATCATGGATGTTTTGCCCTTGCGGCCGATAGACGATTTGCATTTCGCGCAGCAAGTACTGGGTGACAGCATCACGCCCTAAAATATCCAGGATGCGGTGAGGGTTCTTGGAACCTTCCGTGAGTTGATCTCCGGCATTAACTTGTTGGCCATCGGAAATCAACATGCGCATACCGGCGGGAATTTCATAATCGCGCTCGTCGCGGCTTTCCCAAATGACCCGCAGGCCTTTGGTATCTTTTTGCACACGGCCGCCATGACGCGCCGGGATAATCTCGTCGTCTTTTTCAGCGATGATTGTGCCGGCTTCGATTTCTTCGTTGTTTTCGATTTTTAGCAGCCAATCTGCCGGGATGTCGTAAGCATCTTCCACCAGCTTGCTTTCGGTGATGAAGACATGGCGCACGCCATCGACGACGCGAATTTCGGCGATACCGCCGATTTCAGTCATGACTGCCTCACCCTTGGGCCGCTGGCGGGCTTCGAAGAGCTCCTCAACACGGGGCAAACCCTGGGTGATGTCGCCAGCGGCGGAAGCCGTACCACCGGTGTGGAATGTACGTAGGGTTAACTGTGTGCCGGGTTCGCCAATGGATTGCGCGGCCACAATACCAACGGCCGTTCCCAAATCCACCAGCTTACCACGCGCCAGATCGATCCCGTAGCACTTCTTGCAAACACCGCGCCGCAGTTCACAGGTCATCGGCGAATAGACATACACTTCGGCGATGCCCAGTTCATCGACTTCTTGAGCCAGTTCGTCGGTAAACAGTTCGTTTTCGTGGATGATGATTTCGCCCGTTTCCGGATTGACGATGTTTTCGCCGGCGGAACGGCCGTATAACCGCTCGGCCAACGTCTGCTTGCCAAAATTATCCGACCGGCGGACATGAATGCCCTTCTTCGTTCCGCAGTCATCAGACATGATGATGATATCCTGCGCGATGTCTACGAGACGACGTGTCAGGTAACCGGCATCGGCCGTACGCAGCGCCGTGTCCGCCAACCCCTTCCGCGCGCCGTGCGTGGAGATGAAGTATTCCAGGGTGTTTAAGCCCATGCGGAAATTCGACTGAATCGGCACCACGATGATCCGACCGCTGGGGTCAGCCATCAAACCACGCATACCGGCCAACTGAGTGATAGGGCCAAAACCGCCCTTGCCTGCTCCAGACAAGGCCATGATAGCAATCGGACTGCCCGGATCCATCGCGTTACGTACCGCTTTTTCCACCTGATCTTTGGCATTGTTCCACTGCTCAACCGTACGTTGATACTGCTCGTCTTCGGTCAGCAATCCACGCCGGTATTGACGGTCGATTTCATCCACTTTCTTACGTGCGCCTAATAAAATCTCGCCGCGCTCTTCCGGCACAGTCAGATCGGCCACGGCAATGGTCGTGCCAGAAATCGTGGCGTACTTGAAGCCGATATTCTTGATGCTGTCCACCAGTTCAATCGTGGCATCGTCACCTAACAGACGGTAAACCTTGTTGATTAACGAGGTAACGCCACCTTTGTCCAAAACGCGGTTCACGAAGCGTGCTTCTCGGGGCAAAGACAGGTTAAACAACACGCGCCCCGGTGACGTTTCGATAATGTGATGCCGTGGTTTGCCATCGACGTAACGTTCGTGGTTGTCTTTGTAGTAAGTTTCAGTTTCCAGTTTGATGCGTGCATGGATGTCCACATAACCAAGATCGTATGCAGTCTGGACTTCTTCCATTGAGCTAAACACGCGGCCTTCACCGAGACGGCCGTCTTGCATCAGCGTCAGGTAATACACACCCAACACCATGTCCTTAGACGGACCCACAATTGGCTCGCCGTTCGCTGGCTTGAGCAGATTGCGCGTGGCCATCATCAACGATTTAGCCTCTTCCACAGCCCGATCCGATAACGGCACATGCACCGCCATCTGATCGCCATCAAAGTCCGCATTAAACGCGGCGCAAACCAGCGGATGCAGCTTGATGGCTTTGCCTTCCACCAACATCGGCATAAACGCCTGAATACCCAGGCGATGCAATGTCGGAGCGCGGTTCAGCATAATCGGCCGTCCCACGATCACTTCTTCCAACACCTGCCAAACCTCTGGCTGCTGGCGCTCGATAAAGCGACGCGCGCCTTTCACATTGCTGGCATGACCGTATTTCACCAATTTGCTAATGACAAACGGCCGGAAAAGCTCCAGAGCCATTGTTTTGGGCAAACCGCACTGGCCTAACTTCAATTTCGGCCCGACCACAATCACCGAACGCCCAGAATAATCCACGCGCTTGCCCAGCAGGTTGCGACGGAAACGCCCTTTCTTGCCCTTCAGCATATCCGAAAGCGATTTTAACTCGCGGCGGCCACGGCGGCTAAGCGCCTTGCCGCGCTGGCTGTTATCAATCAGGCTGTCGACGGCTTCTTGCAACATGCGCTTTTCGTTACGCACAATCACGTCCGGCGCGCCCAATTCTAACAAACGCTTCAGGCGGTTATTACGGTTGATGACGCGGCGATATAAATCATTCAAGTCAGAAGTGGCAAAACGGCCGCCGTCCAACTGCACCATCGGGCGCAAATCTGGCGGAATGACCGGCAAAACAGTCAAAATCATCCACTCCGGGCGGTTGCCGCTCTGGCGCAGGGCTTCCACAACCTGCAACCGGCGCGTGGCGCGTTTTGCGGCTTGCTTGGAGCGCGTGGTACGCACTTCTCGCCACAGATCGCGTGACAATTTATCCAAATCCATGCGCCGCAAAATTTCGTACAACGCTTCAGCGCCCATATCGGCCTTAAAAACATTGCCGAATTTGCTTTTTAACTCACGGTATTCGGTCTCGTTCAAAAATTGCATTTGCGCCAGGCTTTCCAACTGTTCGCGGTTAGACTGGTACTGCTGCCGCAAGCGAGATTGCTTCATGCCGATGAAGTCTCGTTTTTCTTGTCCAACAGCCTGGGTTTCAGAACGCAGCTCCGCAATTTCTTTCTGCAAGGCAGCGACTTGTGACTGATGATCTTCTTCATGTTCGTGCTGTACACGAGTCAGACGGTCGGTCGTGATTTCTTGCACCAAAACTGCATGTTCACGGCCAATGGATTGCCCTTTCTGGACAATAATTTCTCCATCCAGAATAATGTCTTCAGTGGCTGGGTTTTTCTTCATGTTTTCCAGCCGCTGTTCCATCATTTTGGCTTCACGCACCACTTCATCCGTGATCTCAGCCAAACGGTCATCAAATGTCGCGTTCAGTTGTGCTAATTGGCCTTCTAATTCCCCAAGACGAGCGGTGACATCCAGCGTGGCATCGGCAACTTCGCCTTGCATTTCTTTTTCCAGACGCAGTTCAGCTTCTTCAAGCTCGTCGTCAAGACGTTTAAGGGCGCGCTGGCGTGCTTCCTCATCGACATTGGTTGTAACGTATTGCGCAAAATAGAGAACACGATCCAAATTGCGGCGGGAAACGTTTAAAAGTAAACCCATGTGGCTGGGGACGCGGCGGGTATACCAAACATGCGCTACAGGAGCTGCGAGTTCAATATGCCCAAGGCGTTCGCGTCTGACCGAGGAGCGGGTGATTTCTACCCCGCATTTGTCGCAAACAATACCCTTGTATCGGATATTTTTGTACTTGCCGCAATAACATTGCCAATCCCGTGTTGGACCAAAGATGGCCTCACAAAACAGACCATCTTTTTCCGGCCGTAAACGGCGGTAGTTGATGGTTTCAGGCTTGGTGACTTCACCGTAAGACCAAGACCTAATTTGTTCGGGGGATGCTAGACTGATTTTCAGCGAGCGGAATTCTGTTGTATCCACCAGGTGACCTCCCAAAAGATTTGAAGCTCCGACCCAATATTCACGTTTATCAAGTGACGCTGAGCGTCGGGGGGACTAAAGTGCATAAACACATAAAAGAGCGTATGGCAGTTACGCCAACGCCCTTTGAGTAACCTAGAACACTTTATAACATAACCAGTTTATTCTAGTTGTAAAAAATGATATGTCAATAGAATTCTCATGAGAGAACTCTTAAAAAAGCCAATTGGCTATGGTAGCAAAGAAACTGTAAATGTCAATTTTTTAGCGGACGGGTTTTGAATGCTCAGGCTGGCTCACCAAGTATGTGTTTGAGATAAGCTTCCATGAAATCATCTAAACGGCCGTCTAACACCGCCTGCGTATTGCCAGTTTCATAATTCGTGCGGTGGTCTTTGACCATTTTATACGGATGCAGCACATAAGAACGTATCTGGCTGCCCCAACCGGCGTCTACATCTTCCCCCTTAAGCTCAGCCATTTCGGCGTCTTGCTTGCGCCGCTCCAAATCAAATAACTGCGATTTGAGGATGTTCATGGCGACTTGCATGTTTTGGGTTAGAGATCGTTGATTTTGGCAGGAAACAACAATGCCGGTTGGCAGATGTACGATGCGCACGGCCGTTTCGTTCTTTTGCACATGCTGACCACCAGCCCCACTGGCCCGGAAACGGTCAATGCGCAAATCTTTCTCATCGACCTCAATCTCAATATCTTCGGCTACGTCTGGCCAGACTTCGACTTTGGCAAAAGAGGTATGGCGTCGTTTGGAAGCGTCATAAGGAGAAATGCGCACCAGACGGTGTACCCCACGTTCAGATTGGAGACGGCCGTACACATAATCTCCTTCCACCGACATCAAACAGCTCTTAATGCCCGCCTCATCACCACTGCTTTCATCCAGAATAGTGACCTGAAACCGATGCGCCTCCGCCCAACGAATAAACATCCGCTGCAACATCTGCGCCCAATCCTGCGCCTCTGTCCCCCCCGCACCGGCATGAATCGCTAAAATGGCGTTCTCGTCATCATACTCGCCCGAAAACAACGCCCGAAATTCCAGCTTCGCTACCCGATCTGTCAGCTCAGCCAGCTCGTGCTCAATTTCGGCTTCCAAATCCTCATCACCCAAACTCGCCAGTTCCAAAGCATCATTCAGACGCTTGCTCAACACCTCCCAAACAGTCACCTGATCTTTCAAGCGCGTCAAGTCGCGCATCACCGACTGCGCCCGCTGCGGATCGTCCCAAAAATCCGTTTCGCTGGCGATGAGCTGAAGTTGTTGAATCTTGTCAATTTTAGCGGCTACGTCAAAGCCGCCTCCGCAAATGATTTACTGTTTCTTGTAATTCACCCAATTGTGCAATTAAAGCTTCCATCACAAACTCCTTCGCCATTACCCTTCGCTGGCAAACAGGCCATTCACAAATTGATCTGGGTCAAACGGGGCCAAATCTTCGATCCGTTCCCCTGTGCCAATAAAACGAACCGGCAACCCCAATTCCCGATAGATGGCAAACACCATGCCGCCTTTGGCCGTGCTGTCCAGTTTGGTCAGAATCACGCCGGTGGCCTTCACGGATTCCTTAAATTTGGCCGCCTGCACCAGGGCGTTCTGTCCGGTTGGCGCATCCAATACCAAAAACACCTCATGCGGGGCTGCATGGACGCTTTTACGGCAAACGCCATATACTTTTTCCAACTCTTTCATCAGGTTGAATTTGGTGTGCAGTCGTCCGGCCGTATCGACAAAGAGCAAATCGTAGCCACGAGCGCGGGTCGCGCGAATTGCATCGTAGGCCGTCGCGGCCGGATCGCCGCCCGGTTGACCGGCAATCACCGGCACGCCAGCGCGCTCGCCCCAAATTTTTAATTGATCGATAGCCGCCGCTCGAAAGGTGTCACCGGCGGCCAAGAGCACATTTTTGCCCAAATTTTTATAGCGGTAAGCCAGCTTGCCAATGGTCGTGGTTTTGCCGGAGCCATTGACGCCAACCACCAACACCACGGTCAGTTGGCGCGGCTGCTCTAATTCATAAACAGGCGGATCTACAAGAATTGCACGCATTTCCTGTTTCATAGCCGCCAGCAATTGATCGGCGCGGAAAAGGCCCTCGGCTTCAACGCGTTTGCGCATGCCAGAAACCAGATCGATGGTGGTTGGCACGCCTACGTCAGCCTGAATGAGCAGCGCTTCCAGGTCTTCCCAGGTCTCTTCGGTGATTTCGCCCATACCCAGAACATTAACGATCTGTCCGAAAACAGTTTGGCGGGTACGGTTTAGTGATTCACGAATACTTTTAAACAAAGTAACCCTCTTACACCTGACAAGGCAACAAAATGACAAGATAATGGTGTCAAGTTGTTGCCTTAATCAGTTCAATTTAATCACTGGTAACAACACGAAAGGGAAGTATAACAATGATCAGGGTGAAGGCAATTCGATGATTTCGCCGTCGGCGGTCAGTTGTTCGATGCGCAGTGTCGCCTGGTTAAGTTGCTTGTGGCAGCGGTCGGCCAGTTTTTGCCCTCGTTCATAGAGAGTCAGGGATTCATCTAATGTTAATTCTCCAGCTTCTAGCCGGGCCACAATTGTTTCTAATTCTTGTAAGGCTTCTTCAAATGATAAGGTCTCTGTTTCTTGTTGCATTATTTACCTTTCCTGATTTTGTTGCGTGCTGCGCAGCCCATCCAAACCCCAAAGAAGGTTGGCGCATCTTCTATATCTCGGTTAACCGATTGTAGGCTGATGATCGCCCTGCAAATATTCTTGAATTCGCATTTTCATGCCGCCGGTCACCTCCAAGGGCAGGTCTGTGAGGGGGAAGAAGCGGTGATCGGCGATTTCGAAATCGGTACGGCCGTTTAATTGAAAATCTTCGCACACAAACAATACCACATGGTCGCTCTTACCGGCGTGGAGATAAGAATAAAGGCCCCAGAAACGCACTTCGCCTAACGTCGCGCCTACTTCTTCGGAGGCTTCGCGGCGGGCTGCAGCTTCAAAACTTTCGCCGCGTTTCAGACCGCCGCCAGGGAAAAACCAGCCGGGCCGATAGGTATGCCAAACCAAAAGCACTTGATTATCCTGGATCATCATCAAGCGCACGCCCCAGGCCAACGGCTTGAAGATTCGCCAATAAATTCCGCCCAGGAAGTAGAGCAGCCGCGCTTTAAGATGCAAGGGAGTTCTCGTTTTGGCGATGCAGCACATACCAGATGAGCCACACGGCCGTTCCCAAACACAGCACAAACAAACTATAAAACGTCGTCTGGATGCCCATGGAATTAGATGTCCGTACCGGATCGCTGGGATGCATCACCAGCGGCGTGCGGGGAATTTCCCACAGCAAATAAGCCGCCAGACCAGTGGCGAACAGGCCGCGCCAGCGCCATTGTGGCAGCCAACCGGCTAAAACCTGAGCAATAATCGCCACGGCCGTTACATTAAAGACGGCCAGATTACGCGGTTCACGCCATAAAACGCCGCCCCAGTTCACCTGCTCCGCCCACAAGCTCACCACGACGCCCAATACAAACACGCCCAACGCCACCCAACCAATCACCTGCCGCCAACGCTCCAAAAACGGCCGTGCCAACACCGCCTCAGCCAACCCAACCAGGCCATTCACCAGCATTAGTGCCATGCCGGTCCAAATCAGGGCCACATGGACGTACACCACTTTGATGCCCGAACCCAAAGACTGTTCGGCCGGAGCCAGCGCCACAACGACGACCATCGCCGCCAGCAACAACGCCAAAATGCCCCACACGACCAGATCACGCCAGAACGGCCGTTTCCCCACCTTTTCCATGACCATCACTCACTCACCTCCACCGTAAACTGGCCGTCGGCAACCTGAATGGTTAAGCCATCACCGGCCGCCACTTCGGTGGCGGCCCGCACCAGACGGCCGTCCTGATGACGCACAATCGCATACCCCCGCGAAAGGGTGGCCAATGGGCTGACGGCCGTCAATCCCACCTCCGCCACTGCCAGCCGATTCCGCACGCGCACCAATTGGCTGGTCAGCGCCCTTTCCAGCCGCGCCGAAGTCACATCCAGGCGCTGCCGATTGTTATCCAGCCGCGCCTGCGGGCTAAGATGGGTCAGCGCGCGCGCCATCGTCTGCACCTGCCACCGCTTCTGACGAATCAGATCATCCAGCTCGGCCCGCAGCATAGCCGCGTACCCTTGCAGCAACGGCCGAATCTCCTCGATATCCGGCGTGGCCAATTCCGCCGCAGCTGAAGGCGTAGGCGCGCGTTGGTCGGCCACAAAATCGGCGATGGTAAAGTCTGTTTCATGCCCCACTCCGGTGATGATGGGATGTTGGGCAGCAAAAATTGCCCGCGCCACGCGCTCGTCGTTGAACGCCCACAAATCTTCAATGGACCCACCGCCGCGCGCTACAATAATGGTGTCGATGTCGGAACGGCCGTCCAACCACTGCAAAGCGCGCACAATTTGCGGCGGCGCGTCTGCGCCCTGCACCAGCGTCGGGGCAATCAACACAGATACCAGCGGATAGCGACGATTTAGCACATTCAAAATATCGCGCAGCGCGGCCGCATCGGCCGACGTGACAATGCCAATTTTGCGCGGCGTCAGGGGGATGGGCTTCTTGTGCGCCGCCTCAAACAACCCCTCATCGGCCAAACGCTGTTTAAGCTGTTCAAAGGCGACGGCCAGATTGCCCCGCCCGGCCGGCTGCATATGTTCCACGTAAAGCTGATACACGCCGCCAGCTTCATAGACAGAGATACGGCCGTTTGCCACCACCGCATCTCCTTCCTCCGGCTGAAAAAACAATCGCTCCGCCGCTGATCGCCACATGACGCATTTAATTTGCGCCCCGGCATCCTTCAACGTGAAATACAAATGACCCGACCGCGCCCGCGTAAAATTAGAAATTTCACCGCTCAGTTCCAGGTCTTGCAGGCGGAAATCAATGGCAAATAATTCTCGAATATAGGCCGTCAGTTCGCTAACCGTCCAGGCAGATTGGCTCAATTGACCGGTGTCTCTGGCAAATAATCCCACGATGCCCCTCTATCGCTGCTGCTCTTGCTCGGCGCGCCAAGTTTCATAGTCGGGCACATCCTCGTCCACCGACCAAAAAAAGAAGTACGCGCCCATTGGTCCCATAAATTTGAATTCCCGGCAAAACTTTTTGGCGCGTGAATTGTAATCCTCGCCATCCCGGCTGCGCAAATAGGCGTAAAAGGAGCCGTGTTGGGCAACTAGCTCCTGGCACACACGGGCATTGTGAATGGTAGCTTCAATTTTACGGCCGTTCCTCACAATCCCCTTGTCCTCCACCAACCGCTCCACATCCTCGGCCGTAAAATCGGCCACCTTGTCCACCGCAAACCCGGCAAAGGCTGTCTGAAAATTAGGCCACTTCTGGCGAATTACGCGCCAACTAAAACCGGCCTGAAACACAGCCTGAGTAATCTTTTCCAAATAACCGGCGTCATCCTCCGGCCGGATTCGCGGCGGAATCTCATAATCATCTGGCCCTGCCATTTTCACCTCACACAGAAACAACTTGTTCATTGTTCACTGGCTCATCTGAGCCACGAACGCACTCAACGGTAGAACATACGCTCGGATTTTATGAGGGTTTTCATCCAACGGCAAACGCAGTTGTCTTTGTTTCACGGATCATGTTAAAATTTTTTATCTTTAGATTGGAGGTGACGTCTGGAAAGTCTAGAATTTGCTCATGTATTGGTCGATTCCATCCTCGATAAAAAAGGCAGCGATATCGTGCTGCTAGATCTGCGAGAACACACTGTTTTTGCTGACTACTTTTTAATTTGCAATGGTGAAAACGACCGTCAGATCCGCGCCCTGGCCGAAAGTGTACGCACGGAAGCCAAACAAGAGGCTGGCATTTTGGCCTCTGGCGTTGAAGGAATTCCGGAAGCCGGTTGGATTCTGATTGATTTTGGCGATCTGGTTGTCCATGTTTTTTCCCCGGACAAACGAGACTACTACAGCCTGGAGGATTTGTGGACGGACGCCCGCGTCGTTTTACGAATGCAATAATGCCTGCGACCACCTGGTAAAAAAAGAGCGCCGATATCAGCGCTCTTTTTTTTATGGTTTCAGAACTTCACCGGGCAATTGTTATTCACGAATCCAACTGTCGGTGACACGATTCCAGGCTACCAACTCGTCCGCCGAAAAGAAAAGGCTGACTTCTTTGGCGGCGTTTTCCGGGCTGTCGGAGCCATGCACCAAATTGCGGCCAATTTCCATGCCAAAATCACCGCGAATGGTTCCTGGGGCAGCAGCCACGGGGTTGGTGGCGCCCATGGTCGAGCGCGCAGCGGCGATGGCGTCTTTACCTTCCCAGACCATCGCAATGACTGGACCAGAGGTGATGTACTCAACCAGGCTGTTGTAAAACGGCCGTTCCCGATGCACGGCATAATGCGCTTCTGCCAACTGTTGAGACATCTGCAAGAATTTCATGCCCGCCAGCTTCAAACCCCGGCGCTCAAAGCGCCCAACAATTTCACCGATCAGCCCGCGCTGCACGCCATCGGGTTTTACCAAAATCAAAGTGCGTTCCATCAAGATTTACTCCCAAAATAAGATTCTATCAACAACGAAGGACGAAAAACGCCAGTCATAAACCATTGTTCTTCGTCCTTCGGTATCTGATAATTTTAAGCAGGCCTAGATTTGTACCTGATTTTTACATCTGGTCAAGCGCCTGCCGGTACGTTTCCAGAGCTTTTTGCAGTTGGCCGTTGCGCATGTAGGCATCTCCCAGCATCCTGCGTACAAGCGGCTTTTCTTGATGCCGCCCAGCAGCCGCTTCCAGATCAGCGATCAACGTATTGATGCCTTCACCCACTTCTACCAGACCCGCATATTCGTTCATCGCCTGGTCAAACTGACCCGCGTTCAGCGCTTCTCGCGCAGACACAAGCCGGCTCTGATCCAATTCGAGGGTCGAAATCCCCAGGTCTAAATCAGGCATCAACAAATCGTCGTCGAAATCCGGATCCTCGAATCCAGGTAATTCGGGCAGCGGGCCGGTCTTGCGTTTGATAGACAATGGGCCAGTTTTCCCGCTTGGTTGGTGAGCGACCGGCGGCTCGATTTCTGGCACACCGGCGATGGTCGCTTGCTCTTCTGCTTCCAACCAGCCATCCAGGTCCGGCTCAGGTAAACTTCCGAGCCAGTCTGTATGCCCGCCTACGCGAACGCTGTTTTCTTCGCCTTCGGTTGTCAACCAATCCGGTAACGATTCGTCCACCTCATCCAGATCCAAATCTTGTTCGTCGTGGGCGGCAAAGGTTGATTCAAAGTCCTTTACGGCCGTTGACTCTTCCGCCTGGAAAATGTCATCCCATTCGTCTGCCGCTGGCAGTAGATCGCTTTCAATGGTCGCTTCAGCGTCTTGCGCCGCCACAGGGGGTTCTTGTTCTGCGGCGACCTGAGCCGCCACTATCCAATCAGGCATGCCCAAATCGTCATCCCCCAGCGTGGTTTCATCGACGCTGGGTAATTCATCCAATGGCGCTCCCTGCCGCGCGGCCAATCGCTCCAACCAGGCCATGGCATCGTCGATATTGTCCGGCGCAGCCTCGTCGGTGGTGTCTGACACGGCCGTTTCTTCCTCCATCACCCCAGCAACGGCTTCCACTTCTGCGGCCATCAAGAGATCGTCTATTTCCGCCTCTGGCTCAATGGGTTCAAACGCTGCCTCGCCAGCCAATTGTTCTGCGGCAATCCAATCGGGCGTTTTCAGGTCACCGACTTCGCCGGTGACTGTGGGCAGCTCGTCCAATGGCGCACCCTGGCGGGCGGCCAATTGCTCCAACCAGGCCATCGCGTCATCGATGTTGTCGGGCACATTCAGATCCGTTTCAACCGTTTCAGGCGTTTCCAGATTGGCGCCAACGATGTTTATGTCGGGGGAAACGGCCGTCAACTCAGCCAGTGTCGCCTCATCCGCATCAGCCAAAGAGGGCAGCTCATCCAACGGCGCCCCTTGGCGGGCCGCTAACCGTTCCAACCAGGCCATTGCCTCATCCGGATCATCCGGAATGGTTTCTAAAAATGTGTCGTCAGGTAATTTGGCTTCTTCTGCGACGATAATGTCGTCAGCTACATCAGCGGCCACAAATTCTTTCAGTGCCGGGGCGTCTTCTTCCTCAGCTTCGGCAAACAGCGTCCCTAAATCTACGCCCCAATCATCGTCATCTGAGGAAAGAGCCTCTTCCCAGATATCCGGCGCGCCTGTTTCAGCCGCAGGCAGCACAGCCAGCATATCCAGCTGAGCGAGCGCCTCGGCCAGTTCATCATCAGAAATTTCTCGTTCGTCCAGGTCGGAGTCTGCCAGAGAACGGCCGTCGCTTTCCAGGCTAACTTCTTCTTCCAGCCAGATCAGTTCGGCCAACAACGCCGGACTGACAACCGGCAGCGGCTCTGGCTGGCTGGCAGCCGGCGGTTCGATAGCTTCCGGCTCGCCGTCGCCAGCCAGATCGGCCAGCCAGGCCATCGCCTCATCCAATTCATCCTGCACTCCAGGCGCAGGTTCGGCGGCAAATTCACCGGCTAACGCATCCCAATCCAGGTCGTCCGCATCGTCCTGGCTGGCGGGGGCGGCCATTTCGGTTTCGAAGACCCTATCCATCTCGGAGCCAAAATCAGCTTCGTCTTCGATGGTAGACGGCCGTTCTATGGATGGCAGCTCGTCCAGAGGCGCACCCTGGCGAGCCGCCAATCGTTCCAGCCAGGCCATCGCTTCGTCTGGGTCGTCGGGCACTTCGTCAACCGGTTCCAGAGCGGCAATCTCGTCATCCGGGGCGGCCAAAATCGTGGCATCCTGCAGCCATTCCTCGTCCCAATCGGCCAATACGTCCGCGTCGCCGGTGGTTAAACCATCCAGCGCGGCCTCCCAATTGGCCTCTTCCGCCGGTTCATGGGTGATCGATGGTAGTTCGTCCAGGGGCGCGCCCTGGCGGGCGGCCAATCGCTCTAACCAGGCCATCGCTTCGTCTGGGTCGTCGGGCACGGCCAGGCTCAAATCGTCATCGTCTACGGCCGTTTCGCCCACCATTTCCGCACCTATCAAGGTAGCGGCAAATAGATCCGGCTCCAATGATTCCTCGATGACTTCAGCCTCCTCAAGCTCGGCAAGCTCCGGAATTTCCATTTCGAGGGTATCCAGGTCATCGATTACCACTTCAGGCGAAGCGGCAGCGGTTGGGATGGAAGGCAGCTCGTCGAGCGGCGCGCCCTGGCGGGCAGCCAATCGCTCCAACCAGGCCATTGCCGCTTCCGGGTCATCCGGAGGCAGGTCGATTGGTTCATCAACGGGTGCGAGCAAGTCGCGCTCTTCAGCAGCATCCTCAGCGGCAAACAGGTTGTCGAGATCTATCGCGTAGGCGGCTGTGGGTAATTCCTCGACAGGCGCATCGGGTTCCGCGGCCAAATCTTCCAGCCAGGACATGGCGTCATCCAGGTCATCGGGGAAGTCGGTCAATTCAGGCACGATCTCATCGGCAGGCAAGTCGATCTCGCTGGCGGCGGCTTCCGGACTGCTAAATACGTCCACCTCGTCAGCAAAAATGTCCGCTTGGTCGGGCAAATCTTTTAACAGATCGTCTGCCTGGTCCTCTGGCCACTGCCAGGTAGGCAATTCGTCGATGGGTTCCGGAGATGGCTCGCCAACGGCCAGGGCGTCCAACCAATCGAGTTCCGGGTCTTCTTCCAGAGGGAGCAGGGGATCGGAAGGTTCATCGGCCACGGCCGTTGCCAATACATCCTCTGGCGTCTCAGCCGCAATCGTCTCCGGGGCGTCGAATTGCAGCCAATCGGGCAGTTCGTCGCTCTGGCTGAGGGAAGCAATGCTTGGGCTGGCAGTATCCGAAAGCGCCGACAAATCATCCAGCCAGTCTAACTCGTCGTCTGGCGGCAGTTTGGGTTCTTCGGGCAAATCCTGTTTTCCTTGCGGGCCTGTTATTTTCTCGTCTTTATCGTCGCTCACAACTTCCTCCACATCCAGGCTGGCGGTCACTAATGTTTCGCCGGTTTCTTCAGCGGGTAATAACCAATCGGGTAAGTCTTCGTGGGCCTGGCTTTCAGCGGCGAAAAAGTCGTCTTCGCTAGACAAATCCAGGGCAACGGCCGTACGCAGCATATTGCTCATCACCGGTTCAGCCACATCCCCTGACTCGTCCACGGCCGTTTCGATCATTTCCTGCTGGAAGTCCTCATCGGGTTCTTCCACAGCCGCCAAGGGAACTTTTGTGTCGTCCAGGGGGGCAGAATCAAAAACGTCCAGGGCCGCGCCCATCAACCAGTCGGGCAGATCGCCGGTATCGGTTGGTTGAATGGGAGGAGAAACGGCCGTATCCGCTTCTTCCTGAAGCCAATCCGGCAAGTCTGAGCTGATAAGGTCTTCGTCGGCCAGAGTTTGATCGGCAACGGCCGTGTCTGCCAGATTGTGCGTGTCGAGCAGGCCAGACCCCACGGCGGCTGGCACATCGCTCACCAACCAGTCGGGTAGTTCATCCGTCCCGATAGGCGCCCAGGCCGCTTCGTCATCGTCGGCTTCAGCTAACGAACCAGCGGCGAACAGGACTTCATCTGGCGCATCGCCGGATACCTCGGCTAATTTTTTTGCATCACCAGACTCAAACCAGTCAAAATCCTCGTCCGTCTCAGCTAAATCAGGATTATTAGCGGCCACCCAATCGGCTAATTCAGCGGCCAATTGGTCGGTGACCGGCTTTGGCTCGTCGTAGAGATCGCTAATTTCGCCGCCGCCAATCAACCAATCCGGAATTTCGGCCGCATCATCCGACAAAGCAACCACAGAGAAGTCAACATCTTCCTCCATGCCGCCGGCCAATTCATCCAAATTCTCCACGGCGTCTCTGGCCGTTAGCTCGTCGGTAAGACGCCACTCAAAGGTGTCTTCATCCTCATCCTCGTCTGGCGTCTCGCCAAAATCGGCAAATTGGGCAAGGTCAATTTCCCCGGCGGCAAATTGATCGTCAGTGATGGGAAGTGGTTCGGCGGGCGAACTGAGCCAATCGAATTCGCTGTCGTCTTCTGCTTCTTCTATTTCAGCCCCGGCGTCTTCGCGCAGCCAGACGGCGGCGGTGAGCGGATCAACATCCAGCGGTCCCAGGTCGTCCTGGGTCAGATCGGCCAGCCAATCAGGGGCCAGATCGTCAATGGGTGTCTGCGCTCTAGCCGGTTTGCTGGCGGGTTCGGGCGACTTGCTTTCTTCGGAGGCGGCCAACCAATCCATCGCCGCAGCATTTTCGTCTTCGCCAAAGAGATCGGCAAATTCGATCTCTTTATCCGGCTGTTTTTGGATGCCGGCGGTGACAAAATCTAAATCTTGTTGTGGCTCTTCTTCGGCGGAAATTTGCATGCCGGCTAGCCAATCGGATTGGTGTTTGGTGGGGGAAACGGCCGTTTCCTTTTCCGCCATCTCGTCTAGCGGGAATCCTGATTCGGCCGTGGCCCTGGCCTCTGGCGGCGTGTCGTCCAACGAGGGCAGTTCGCCGGTCAATCCTTCCAGCCATTGGTACAGGTCGTCGTCGCCTGTGCCGGCTTCGGTTTGACCAGAGGCAACGGCCGTGCCAGAAACCCAGCCCGCAGGTTCTTGATACTCTCTCGGCTCCAGGTCTGCGCCTAAATAATCAACTTCAACCACTCCGGGCAAAGGGATCGCGCCTTCCACATGAAACGCGCTGCCTTCCGGCGATTCGCGGTCGATGTGGCGTTTATCGAACAACAACATGGTTTGAAGGTGCCGGAGGTATCGTTGGGCTTCGTCCACGCGCCCGGTTCGCAGCCAGATTTCGGCGATGATGGCGTTGGCCGCGATGCAGTTGGGTAGTTGATCCAACACTTGGAGGCAAACGTTGACGGCTTCAATGCGACGGCCGTCACGCCAGAGCGCTTCCATCAACAAAACACGGAGGTCAATGCGCTCCTGGTCTTTTTCTAGAGTTGGACGCAGGAGGGCTGCAGATTGATCGTACAGTTGGCTGCGCAGGTAAAAGCGGGCCAGCGCCCCGGCGCTAAGCGGCAAACTGGTATTGGGAACGGCCGTGTCGTCTTTTTGTTTCCCCCGGCGCGAATTCTCGAATTGGTGGACGTAGAGTGTGCGCAATTCATGTTGAATCGCCGCGTTATAAGGCTCGATTTCGTAAGCGCGCTCCAGATGCCAAATGGCCTGCGAAAGGACATCTTCTTCCTTATAAATCACAGCCAGACCGGCATGAGCGATGTAATCATTGGGATCCGCACTGAGAATCCGTTGGAATAATTCTGTGGCTCCGGCGTAATCGCCCTTTTCCAGAAGCGCTTTCGCCAGCAGGCGGTAGGTGGCGATATGCTGCGGATGCTGCTGCAAAATATGGCGGCAGTGTTCAACCGCCAGATCATAATGGCTGTCGTTTAGTAGCTTATCGATCTGTTCATGATATTTGTGCAGGGCTATGGTTGTCACAGGGTAACCTTATTTCCTGCAAAACGTAAAACAGACCGGAGAATTGACATAAAAGAAAATGCGAGTTTTACGTTTTACGCGTGTGTTATGGTTAACTTCTGGCGATATTATGCAAAGTTTCGCTTAATTAAGCAAGTGACGAGCCTTGAGTTGGGATAGTAGATCAGTCACGTCGTTCTCTTGTTGGGGCATAGGGCCGATGGTGTCCTGGATTTCATCGCGGCCGATCAGGGCGTATACAGTGTTCAGGATGCCGCTGTTCAGGACGTTTAGCTCGTAACCGCCTTCGAGAATAAAGAGGATACGGCCGTTGCACAC
Organism: Chloroflexota bacterium; assembly: GCA_017993775.1. Taxonomy (GTDB): domain Bacteria; phylum Chloroflexota; class Anaerolineae; order Promineifilales; family Promineifilaceae; genus Leptovillus. Next base: position 95,650 of record JAGOMA010000014.1, read on the forward strand.
ATCATTGGCCATCTGCACCAGATAACGGGAAATTCGGGCATAACCGCGCAAACTCAGCCCACCCTGAGCCAGCGGATCCTGCCAGTGGGCATCATACCCGGCCGAAACGAGCAGCAAATCAGGCTTAAACGCGGCCACTTTAGGCAAAACCAATTCCTTCATAATGCGGCAGTACCCTTCGTCGCCGACATACGGCGGCAGCGGCACGTTCAGCGTATACCCCAGCCCATGCCCCGCCCCGACCTCGTTGGATCGGCCGATGCCTGGATAAAAAAATGGGGCGAATAGATGGGTAGAAACAAACAAAACACTGTCGTCTAAATAAAATATCTCTTGTGTGCCATTGCCATGATGCACGTCAAAATCAACAATAGCCACTCGTTTTGCCCCGTGAACTTCCTGAGCCTGACGGGCGGCAACGGCCGTGTTGTTCAGCAAACAAAAACCGCTCACCGAATTAAACCCGGCATGGTGACCCGGCGGGCGCACCAGGGCAATACCATTTTTCGCCCGGCCCGTCATCACGCCATCCACAGCCTCGCAGCAGCCGCCGGCAGCCAAACGCGCCAAACGAAAACTTTCCGGTGTCGCATACGTGTCGCCATGGTCCAAAAAACCGCCGCCCGACCAGGAAACCTGTTGAATATGCTCAATCAAATCCGCCGAATGCGTACGCATCAACTGCTCCAAAGTCGCCGTCATCGGCTCCACAGGCGTTAAATCTTGCAGCACTCCGAATTTTTCCAGGTGCGGCAACACAGCAGCTAAACGATGGTGGCTCTCTGGGTGATAAGCTCTGGTGTGCGCCAGAGCAGGCGCATAAACAAGTAAACTACTCATCCGCACATCCTTTTCCCGCTAAATCGTCAAACTCTCCTGTAATTATACGCCTTAAGAAAAAAGGGCGCAGCATGATAGCCGCACCCTTTCTAAATCAATCACAATCTACTGCCGGGCAGTTTTGCGTCAACGCCTCAACCCCCATTCACCAGCATATACAACAAGCCCTGACCACCGGCAAAAGCAACCACCAGCCCGGCAAAAACCACTGAAACCATCGACATTAATTTGATTAAGATGTTCAACGACGGGCCAGATGTATCCTTGAACGGATCGCCCACCGTATCGCCAACAACGGCCGCTTTGTGCGCTTGTGATCCCTTCCCGCCATGATGCCCTTCTTCAATATACTTTTTGGCGTTATCCCATGACCCACCCGCGTTGGCCATCATCACCGCCAGAGCAAACCCGGCGGCCAAACCACCCGAGAGCAGCCCTAACACACCGGCCACGCCAAACAATATACCCACAATCACGGGCACGGCGATGGCAATAACCGATGGCGTCACCATTTCCCGCTGCGCGGAAACAGTGCTGATGTCTACACAGCGCGCATAATCCGGCTTCGACGTGCCGGCTAAAATGCCCGGATCGCTGCGGAATTGGCGGCGGACTTCTTCCACCATGCCGCCAGCCGCTCGCCCCACGGCGCGCATCGTTAACGCCGAAAAATAGAAAGCGGTGGCCGCGCCAATAAACAAACCGATCAAAACGGCCGGATTGAGCAAGGTCACGTTGTAATAAATCATAAAATCTTGCATGGTCATCGTGGCCACGGCGACTGCCTTACCGGCAATTTGCACCGTTTCGATGCCCCGCAGTTCTGTGAGTACCAGGCGGATTTCTTCCAAATAGGCGGCCAGGAGGGCCAGCGACGTTAACGCCGCTGAACCGATGGCGAACCCTTTGCCGATGGCCGCCGTGGTATTGCCAACCGCATCCAGTTGATCGGTACGGTCGCGTACTTTGGGGTCGAGTTCGGCCATTTCGGCGTTGCCGCCCGCATTGTCGGCGATGGGGCCGTAGGCGTCGGTGGCCAGCGTGAAGCCGAGCGTGGACAACATACCCACGGCCGCGATGCCGACGCCATAAAGCCCCATGAGGATGCTGCTGTTGCCGCCGACTACATAAAAACTAACGGCAATACCGAAGACGATGGCAATGACGGGAATCCCGTTCGATTCCATGCCCACCGCCAGGCCTTCAATCAGGGCGGTGGCGGAACTGGTTTCCGCCTGAGCGGCGATGCCGCGTGTGGGTTTGAAGGCGTGCGAGGTGTAGTATTCGGTCGCTTTGCCGACGATGATGCCCACGACGAGGCCGGTGACAACGGCCGTCCACACCTGCCACCAATTCGGCAGACCCAAACTATACAAAATAGGCAGCGACAACACGGCAATGCCAATGGAACTGCCATATAACCCTCGGCTCAAAGCGCCGATCAACTGCGCCTGCGATGCCCCTTCATCCGCCTGCACCAGATAGATCGCCATGATGGACAAAACCACGCCCACAGCCGCCAGGACAATTGGCGCAGACAAATAACGAAGCTGCAATTCCATAATGGTGAAGCCGCCCATGGCTGTTCCGGCCGTTGCCACGGCCGCTACGCCCAGCGCAGAAGTCGCCAAAATGGAGCCGGCGTAAGATTCATAGAGGTCGGCGCCCATGCCGGCCACATCGCCCACGTTATCGCCGACGTTATCGGCAATCGTCGCCGGGTTGCGCGGATCGTCTTCGGGAATACCGGCTTCTACCTTGCCCACCAAATCGGCGCCGACATCGGCCGCTTTGGTGAAAATACCGCCGCCCACGCGAGCAAACAGCGCCTGAGTAGACGCGCCCATGCCAAAACTTAACATGGTAGCGGTAATAATGGGCAGTGGGTTAGCGGCCGTGCTGATAAAGCTGTTGGGCAAAACGACCGGAAAGGCGTAATACAAAATTAAAAACCAGGCGGTTATATCCAGCAAGGCAAATCCGACGACCACCAGACCCATCACGGCGCCAGCGCGCAGGGCAATTTGCAAACCGTTGTTCAGGCTCTGGCTGGCGGCGTGTGCGGTGCGGGCCGAGGCGTTGGTGGCCGTTTTCATGCCGAAAAAGCCGCAAACGGCCGAGAACAGCCCGCCAGTAATGAAGGCAAAAGGAACCACAGGGTTTTGCAGCTTCAAGAAGGACATGATAAGGAAAACCACAAAAAGAACGCCAAAGACAATGCCCACAACGCGATATTGGCGAGTCAGGTAAGCCATCGCGCCTTCACGGACCGCCTGGGCAATTTCGATCATGCGCGGGGTGCCTTCGCTTTCAGCCATGACCTGGCGATAAAAATAAAATGCGTACCCAAGAGCAATGATCGCGCCGATGGGGCCGAGCCACCATAACAACGGCACGGCCGTTCGGCCGGAAACCGCATCTTGGGCCATTAACAATGTTTGTTCCATGTAATTAACTTACGCCTCCTGCAAGGTTTTGTGGTAATCCATGTCGTGAGGATTTTGCTACCAATTATGTTGAAAGACTGCATTTCAGGGGAAATTTTACCTGATTTTATTCTTAAGTTTTGTCCCCTTTGTTTGGGCTTAACACGGGGAGCGGATTGTAACGAATCGCACAAACCATGTCAAACACGGGAGAACGGCCGTTGCCCAGGCATTTACAATTGTGGTAGGCTTGGGAGATACGGCTATAATTTCAATCATCATCCCCTCATCATCTGCCGATGAGATTGTCAGCGCAAAGAAGCAAAAAGGAGCGGAGACTTACATGACTGTACACCTGTACCTGTCCCTCATACCAGAAGCCCTCATCGCCTCGATGTATCCACCAGAAGAATTTGGCGTCTACTACACGGTTGGCTACAGCAAGAAACAACGCGGGCAGGCCATGTTTTTCGAGTTAGACCCGGATTTTCGCCACGATTTTTTCCGTATCGACGAAGGAATTGCCCGCTGCGTGCCGCACGAAGACGGCCGTCCCAAAAAATCCGTCTATATCGCCACCTACCGCGTTCTCGAACACATCCCCCTCACCAACATCGACACCCTCTTCCTCGTCACCAAATTTGGCGAAACCCTGCCCCTAAAACGCAGCAATACATTTCCCAAAGATGACGCCGGTTTATACATGTACCAGGAAATCGCCCCCGTTTCGCCGCTGGTTGTCAGCACGCTGGACCCATTGTCTCTATACGAATTCCTGACCCAAGACCCCGACAGCATGATCCATTTGCCGGCCGTCTGCTTCGTCGATTTACGCCTGGGCGAACTGGCGAAAAACCCGGAATATGGTTCCATCGGCGACCTGCCCTACGACTATATTCACCAACTGCGCGAAGGGTTGGTCGAACTGCAAACCAAACCAGTCCACACCAAAATGATCGACCGCACACACACCGTCGAATATCCCTACCGCATGATCAGCAACGGCGTTTACCTGGGCAATACCAGTGAATTGGCCTATTTCCCCCTGCCCTCGCGTGATGACCTGCGTAAAAATCACCCTCGTTGGTGGCGTTCGGCTAACCAATAATTAAAAAAAGAGCCTGGCGATTTTAGAAATGCCAGGCTCTTTTTTGTTTAGCACAACACACCCGCTGTTGTTCCAGGGGGCTTTTGGGGGAAACGGCCGTTAATCAGCCAGCGTCGATAAGTCCCCCACATCCTGACCCAATACCCGGGCCTTCAAAATGCGCCGCATAATCTTGCCTGATCGCGTCTTGGGCAAATTATCCACAAACTCAATCGTCGATGGTTTAGCAATCGGCCCCATTTCGTGAGCCACATGATCTTTGAGCATGTGTTCCAGCTTTTCGCTGCCTTCCCAACCCTGCCGCAAAATGCAGTAGGCCTTGATGATGTTGCCGCGCAGCTCATCCGGCACACCAATCACCGCCGCTTCAGCCACCGCCGAATGGCTCACCAACGCGCTCTCAATTTCGGCCGTACCCAGCCGATAACCGGATACCTTAATCACATCGTCGATACGGCCGATAACCCAGATATACCCATCCTCGTCCTTTTTGGCGCTGTCACCCGGTAGATACCAGCCTTGCTCGGCAAAACGGCTCCAATACTGCTGCACATACCGGTCAGGATCGCCAAAAATCGTCCGCAGCATCCCGGGCCAGGGCGATTTGATCACCAGGAACCCTTCCTCATTGGCCGCCACCGGATGACCATCCTCATCCACCACATCAATATCCACCCCAGGGAAAGCGCGCGTCGCTGAGCCTGGTTTGAGAGGCACGCAGGGCAGCGGTGTAATCATAAAACCGCCGGTTTCCGTCTGCCACCAGGTGTCCATGATGGGGCATTTTTCTTTACCAATCACCCGATGGTACCAGCGCCACGCTTCCGGATTAATCGGCTCGCCAACAGAGCCAAGCAGGCGCAGCGTCGACAAATCATGCTTGTTGGGCCAGCTTTCGCCGAAGCGCATCAGGCCGCGAATAGCCGTGGGCGCCGTGTACAAAATGGTGACACCATACTTGGCGATGAGCGACCACCAGCGATCCGGGTAAGGAAAGGTAGGCGCGCCTTCGTACATCACGCTGGTCGCCCCCAAGATCAGAGGCGCATAGACAATGTAGCTGTGGCCGGTAATCCAACCAGGATCGGCCGCGCACCACCACACATCTTCCGGCTTGATATCGAACACCCACTTCAGCGTGGTCGATGTCCAGACCATGTAGCCGCCATGTGTGTGCAAGATAGCCTTAGGCTTGCCGGTGGTGCCAGAGGTATACAAAATGAACAGCGGGTCTTCGGCATCCATCACCTGCGTCGGCGCAGTCGGATCGGCAATGGGCAAGGCCATCAAGTCGTGGTACCAATAATCACGCCCCTGCACCATCTCCACATCCATGCCGGTGCGCTTGACGCAAATCACCGATTGGATGGTTCCAGAACGATCAACTGCTTCGTTGGCGATTTTTTTCAGTTCGATGATAGTGCCGCGCAGCCAGGCGCCATCGCAGGTGATGAGGACTTTGGATTGGCTGTCGTCGATGCGTTCATGGAGCGCTTCGGTGGAAAAGCCGCCGTAAACCACGGAGTGTATGGCCCCAATTTTGGCGCACGCCAGCATGGCGATGATTAATTCGGGAATTCGGCCCATGTAGATGGTAACGCGGTCCCCTTTTTGCACGCCCATAGCCCGTAGGACGCTGGCAAATTTGCTGACCTGGTAATGGAGTTGTTGATAGGTGTAGACTTTGGTGTCGCCCGGTTCCCCTTCAAAAATGAGGGCGGCTTTGTTGCGCACGGCCGTGCGCATGTGCCTGTCTAACGCGTTATGGACGATATTGACCTTCGCTCCCTTAAACCATTTATAAAATGGGGCGTTGTCATCATCCAGCGTTTGTTCCCACGGCTGGAACCATTCATAATTTTCTGCGGCTACCTTGCCCCAGAATTTTGCCAGGTCCGCCGATGCATCTGCATGAACCTTTTCATAATCGCGAATGTGCGCGTGGGCAACTACCTCTGGCGCGGGGTAATAGACTTCGCCTACCATCTTTTTCTCGTCTGCCATTGCGTCGTCCTCCTACTATAAATTTAGTTTGGCTGTTTTGGGTGAAAATCCTGAATCGGGTTTCGGGAAAGAAACCTGCTCAAACATTGGGCGTTTTTAAGTATATTGGCAAATCCCCAAAGTGTAAAACGATTGTGCTGTTCAGGTTTTTCTGGCAAGACCCCAAGGGTTTGATAGCCAAATAATCCAAATTCTCGGGGGCAAACCCTTGGGGTCTGTGGTTACAAACGATTTAATTTTTTCGGTTAGGCGCAGCTTTACGTGTTATCATACGCTTTCACACCAACGCATTTATTTCTATTTTGTAGACCAACGGAGAAAACCTATGTCTTTAAACCCCAAAATTGTCATTATCGGCGCGGGCAGCGCCAGTTTTGGCCCATCCACATTGGCAACGATTGTCCGTGACGGCCGTTTGCGAGGCAGCGAGTTGGCCCTGGTAGATTTTAATGAGCCGGCTCTGGAAATTGTCGCCAAAGTGGCCCAACGGATGAGCGACGCCTGGGACGCCGACATGCGCATCAGCGCCAGCACAAATCGGCGCGATGTGCTGCCAGGAGCAGATTTTGTTATTGTGTCGATTGAAGTGCCGCCGCGCGAGAAATTGTGGCGGCTGGACTGGCAGGTTCCGCTGAAACATGGCCTGCGCCAGGCCTATGCCGAAAATGGCGGCCCCGGCGGCCTGATGCACGCCTGCCGCCAGATTCCGCCCTTTTTAGACATTGTGCGGGATATGGAATCGCTTTGCCCAACGGCCGTTCTCATCAATTTTAGCAATCCCCTGCCGCGCATTACCCGAGCAGTTACAAAATACAGCCACATCAACATCGTCGGCAAATGTCATCAAATTCAGATTGGGTATGCGCTTACGGCCGTTCTGCTGCGCAACCGCTACCACATCCCCGTGCCTGAATCCATTTCGTTGCGGTCCGACCCGGCCAACACCCCCATTGCCCATCAGTTGGCGGCATACGGCCGTCAACACATCGACATCAAATCGGCCGGTCTCAACCACTTCATCTGGCTGGTAGACGTGCGCGACAAACTCACCGGCGAAGACCTCTACCCCGCCCTCCGCGACGCGCTGGCCGACGCCCCGCCCACGCTGGAGCCATTGTCGCTGGACCTTTTCCGCACGTTCGATCTGCTGCCCATTCCCGGCGACACGCATCTGGTGGAATATCTGCCTTATGGCCACAACGCCCAAACCAGGCCGTGGGAAACCTATGACCTGCGCCTGTATGATTGGGACAGCAACGAAGCCAGCCGCGACTTTATGAACCACATGCTGGCGGACATGGCTGCCGGTAATCTGTCGGTGGATGGGATGCGCGCCGCCGAAAGCGAAGGCGCTGCCGAACTCATCGCGGCCATCACCCACAACGAAAATTATTTTGACGAAACAGTGAATATCCCCAACCACGGTTCCATCGCCGGCCTGCCCGACGAGACGATTGTGGAGGTTCCGGCGGTAGTCAGCCGGCTGGGCGTGCGTGGCATCCAAATTGGCGAGCTGCCGGCCGGTATCACGGCGCTGCTGCGACGGGAGGCGGAGTTGGTGGAAATGGTGGTGGAAACGGCCGTTACCGGCGACCGCCACCTGGCCCTGCAAACCCTGCTGCTCGACCCGATGATCAATGACATTGGTCAGGCGCGGGCTATTCTGGAAGAGTATCTAAAAACGTTCGCGGCCTATTTGCCACAATTCTGAAATACGTCGGGGGAATAAGGTGAAAACTGAAGACTGAATCGCCCGATATTCTCTCATGACTATCGGGCCTCACCCTTCAGGACAGTTCATAGGCGCATCAGGCGTGTCAGACGGCCGTCAGCGCCTCGCGTTGTTTGGCGGCCAGCGTCTGAATGCCGCCGGTCGCCAAATCCAGCAGTTGGTCGAGGTGGGCGCGGGGAAATGGGGCTTTTTCGGCTGTGCCCTGCACTTCAATCAGTTCGCCGGCGGCGGTCATGACCACATTAAAATCCACTTCAGCGGCGACATCTTCCGCGTAAGGCAAATCGAGCAAGGCCACGCCATCGACAATGCCCACGCTGATGGCCGCCACCTGCTGACGCAGCACACTTTCCGGCAGGTCGCCGCTGGTGATTAACGGCCGTAACGCCAGATTCACCGCCACCCAGCCGCCGCAAACGGCCGCCGTGCGCGTGCCGCCATCCGCCTGCAGCACGTCGCAGTCGATGGTTAGCGTGCGTTCGCCCAACGCCGCTAAATCGACCGCCATGCGTAGACTGCGGCCTATCAGCCGCGAGATTTCCTGGGTGCGCCCTTTCGGCCAGCGCTGTTCGCGGGCAGTGCGGCTGTGGGTGCTGCGCGGCAGCATGGCATATTCGGCCGTCAGCCAGCCTTGCGGAGTTTCGCGGCCACGCAGCCAGTTGGGCACGGAGTTTTCCAGGGTCACATTGCACAATACATGGGTGTCACCAAATTGAGCCAGCACGGAGCCTTCAGCCCACTTGGTGAAGTTGGTTTCGAAGTGAATAGACCGCAGTTGGTTGGGGGAACGGCCGTCTTGCCTGATCATATATTTTCTCCCTTGAAAAAAGGACACGGATTGACGCGGATAAACGCGGACAAGAATCCGTGAAAATCCGTGTTCATCCGTGTCCTTTTCATTGATGGTGTTGAGCCGGCGCCCAGGCCCATGTTAACTCCTGTGAAAACGATTTTACGTAGAGACGCAGAGAAAAACTCTGCGCCACGGGCAAAATCTGCGGGTTTTCATTTGTGGTGGTGGATGCGACCAATCACAAAATCTCCCGCGCTGCGAATTAGCGCTCGAAATAGGCGCGGGTGGGGATAAAGGTCAGCAGCAGCACGCCAATCAGCAAAAACAACCAGTTGCCATCCCACACTGCAAACACCATCATGCCCACTCCTAGCAAAGTCTGGATCGGATTCTCGCGCCACGCCTGCCAGGGGCGGGTGTGGGGCACCTGATAACCATCGGCCTCCAGACGAGCGCGAAGCTGCGCCATGGATGGCTCGGTTAGGACGCTGGCATCGGGAAAAACCAGGGTTGGCACGCTTTCGTAGCCATCGTTCAGTTCTTGTAAGCGAATTTTTGCCGGCAGATTATCGCTGGCGTCGATGTATTCATAAGGCACGGCGGCCCGATCTAACATGCCGCGCACAGGCAGCACCATGGGGCACTTTTTTGTGCCATAAACAATAATTCTGTCTGTCATTGCTCTTCTTCTCGTTGCTGGGTGATTGTTAACCCACTGCCTAACCTGCGAGATCTTCTAATTCACGCAGCAAATCAGGCGCGATGGTCCCCTGAGCCACGGCCGTTACCCCGCCCGTCAGCACCACCTGCCAATTTTCATCCACCGTCACCGTCGCCTCGCCGCCGGCCATACGCACCGTAACCGGGCTTTGGCAGCGCCCGGTTCGCACGGCCGTTCCCGCCGCCGCGCTCGCCGACGTGCCGGAGGCCAGCGTGTAACCCGCTCCACGCTCCCAAATAGCAATCTCCATGCTATGGGCATCCACCACATGCACCAACTGCACGTTGGTGCGATTGGGAAACAAAGGGGATGTCTCTAGTTTTGGCCCGATGGTGTGGACGGCCGTCAAATCATCGGTAAACAGAACGCAGTGCGGATTGCCAATGGACACGGCCGTCAGCCTCACCACCGCGCCATCCACCGCCACTTCTTCTTCTACCCAGGAAAAGGTTAACTGCCCCATTGCCAGGGCAATCGTGCGCGCCTCATCATCCAGCACGTCCGCCTGGATGGTTTGGCCGTGGATGGTGATGGTGTAAGAACGGCCGTGCGCCAGCCCTACATCCCACAAATAGCGGGCAAAAATGCGCAGCCCATTGCCGCTTTTTTCCGCCTCGCTGCCATCCGGGTTCAGAAACCGCATGGTGTTTGGGCCTGGCTCGCCAGGCAGCGGACCGTAACAAATGCCATCCGCCCCCAGGCCAAAGTGGCGATGGCACAGCAAACGCGCCCGCGCCGGAGTAAGCGTTAGGGGAAAAACGGCCGGATCAATCACCAGCATGTCGTTGCCTAAAGCCTGATATTTCCAAAATAATGCAGCCATACTGTCTTCGTTTAGGAGGCCGGGAGACAGGGAAACCAATTGTCGCCCTATCTCCCCAGCCCCCTATATTGGTGTCAATGTTACTTGTTGAGCGCCGGGATGAATACCGAGTACGGCCAGGGAGCGATGTCGATCTGTACCTGCGCCGTTTGTGCGGCGTAGACTGTGCCATCGGAGCCATTCCAGCCAAAAATGGTAGAGCCAAACCAGTTTTGTTCCGGGATAAACTGCAATGTACCCAGGTCTGTAGCCAGAATTTCTTGCTGCAGGGTAACGGCCGTGCCATTCAGGCGCAATTCGCCGTGCGCCGGCAGCCACTCAACCCGAATTTTAACCAGTGCATCACCATCCACATCGGCAAACGCTGTGGCAAAGTCGGCGGCCGTAAACGCCAGCGGCGCATTCACCAAGCCCGATTTAGGCACATTGCCCACAACCGGCGCATCGTTCACCGGCTGCACGGTAATGCTAAACAATTGACTGACCGAGACGTTCACCCCGCCGTTGGCCGTGCCGCCATTATCATGCAGCGTCACCGAAATGGTCGCCGAGCCATTCATGTCCGCGCCAGGAGTATAACTCAAATCGCCAGAGGCCGCGTCCACCGCTGGCAGCGTTGAAAACAGCGCGTCGTTATCGGTGGTCAAGGTAAAGGTGACTGTCTGGCTGGCTTCATTGGCCGGTCCGGGGGAGATGCTGGCAGCCCAGCCGGACACCGTTTGCGCCCCAGCGTCCTCAGCCACGGTTTGATTGGCCCCTTTCACAAAAGATGGGGCATCGTTGACACTATTGACGGTGATGGTGAAGGTTTGCGAGGGTGAGATGTTAACGCCGCCGTTGGCTGTGCCGCCGTTGTCCATGAGCACGGCCGTTACCACCGCCTGCCCAAACGCATCATCCGCCGGACGGAAGGTCAGTGTGCCACTGGAACTGATGGCCGGAGGCACCAAAAAGAGCGCAGAATTATCATTATTCAGCAAAAAGGTAAGCGTCTGGCTCGCCTCATTGGCCGGCCCGGCTGAGATGTTTGTGGCCCAGTTGTTAATCACCTGTTGACCAGCATCTTCATTCACCGCCGGTTCCGATCCCTTGGTAAATGAAGGCGCATCGTTTACCGAAGCCACGGTGATGAGCACCTGCGCACCGGTCGCGGCGTAATCAAAGCCATCAGAGCCATTCCAATCGAAACTGTCAGCGCCAAACCAATCGCCATCCGGCGTATAAACCAACCCGCCCAAATCGCCAACGTAAAGGACATCATTCGCGGTGACTGGGGTGCTGTTCAGTGTCAACGTACCGCTGATGGGCAAGGATGTCACCTGCACAAATTGCAGCGTGTCGCCGTCAGCATCGCTAAATTGCGCGGTAAAATTGGCTGCCGCAAAGGTTACATCGGCGTCTTCATTGCCGCTCTTGCTGACATCGGCCACCGTGGGCGCGGTGTTGGGCGAAACGTAGCGCACGACGGCAAAATCGTCGTTACCAATAACCAGATCGCTAAATCCGGCCACCACGACTTTGTTGTCTGCCTGCACAGTCATGCCGTAGGCTTCGTCCTGGCTGCGGCTGGCCGTGTTGATGGTGCCCAGATCGGTGATGACCAATCCGTTGGTTCCAAAACCACTGTCCAGGCTGCCATTTTGGTTATACCGGGCAGTGACAAAATCGTGATCAAGTTGGATGGGATCGAGGGCAAAGCCGGTAAGTAGGATTTTGCCTGTTGGCTGTAGGGTGAGGGCGTAGGGCTGATCGTTGCCGGTGGTAACGGCCGTTGTCGCCTTGCCGTCTGTGTCGAATGAGGTGTCCAAAAGTCCATTGGCCTGATACCGCGCTAAGGCAAAATCGTCGTTGCCGCCAATGCTGGCGTAACCGGCCACTACAATGCTGCCGTCATTTTGCAGCGCGACCCGCTGGGCCAAATCGTTGCTGCTGCCGCTGAAGTTTGTGGTTACTTTGCCGTCAAAATCGAAGGTAATATCCAGGCCTCCGGTGGTTGAAAGGCGGGCGACGGCGAAATCGTCACCGGTAGAACCGGCGTCGGTGTGTCCGGCCAGGACTATCTTGCCATTCTGTTGAATCGCCAGACCATTGGCCCGTTCGGCTGCGCCAAAATCTATGGCCACGATGCCGCCTGCGCCAAAGGTGGGATCCAAGACGCCACTGCTGTCATACCGCACGACGATAAAATCGCTGCCGCCGCTGAGTGTACGGCCGTATCCCGCCACGACGATATTGCCGTTGCCATCAATAACCACAGCCTGAGCCACGTCATTATCGCCTTCAATATCCGTCACCACAATCCCGCCTGTGCCAAAGGTGGGATCCGGCGCGCCGGTATCCGTCAGCCGAACCACTGCAAAATCATCGTCGGTCCCATTAAACGCCGACCCGGCCATCACGATATAGCCGTTGTTTTGGAGAACGGCCGTATTCGCCGCATCCGCATTGGCGGTAACAGCCACCGTCACCTTGCCATCACCACTAAAAGTTATATCCGGCTGACCATTGGCCAAATACCGCACTGCGGCGAAATCGCTGCCGCTGCCATTGTCGCTGGACCCCACCACCACCAGGCTCTCATCCGGCTGCTGCAACACGGCAAACGCTTTGTCGCCAGAAGCCACCCCAATATCTGTTGTTACCAGCCCTCCCACCCCAAACGTCGGGTCCAGATCGCCCGATGCCGCCAAGAGGCGCGGCGCCACCATCACCAGCAGAATAGTTGAAATTATCAGGGTGAACCCAATCCAAATCTTATGGGCATGTGTTTGAACTAACATACGATTCATTTTGCTACCATCCTATAAAGAGAAAAAACGGCACATCACATTAACTCTACCTTTGCATTTTTTAGAAATAAGACGCAGATTTTTACAGATGGGGCGGATAAACACCGATTTTATACCGGTTTAGCCGCGAAAATCTGCTTTATCCGCGTACCATTCATAAATCTGCAAACATAGTGATTAAGAAACAGCAATTCTCAATTTAACCAGAAATGTGTCATGCTGAGAGTCTGTGCTGAGTCTGCCGAAGCATCCTCCGAGGCATCCCCTTCTTCTGGTGGAGCGGGATGCTTTGTTCCGAAGACTCTGCTCAACATGACAGTTCAGCGTCGAGTGCAAATAAATTACCTTGTTCGCACGAATGCCTGATCTAAATTGAAAATTACTGATTAAGAAAGGCTGCGGTGTAAAGAACGATCAGGGACATATTCGGGCTTTGGGGATTTTGTTGAGCTGGTGTGTTTAACGTGATGGACGCAACGCCCCCCGTTTACCTATCACGCGCCGAGCCAGCCAACCGCGAAATGCCTAAAACCCCGTTGTTGGTGGAGAAATGGATTATCAACCCATAGGCGACCAATCCTTTCGCAGCAGCGAAAACAGAAACAGGTCATGAAACGCCTGCCGCCAATAGCCATATTCACGCATTAACCCTTCGTTGACGAAACCCAATTTTTCCAGCAGGGAGATGGATGGCGTGTTTTCCGGCACGACAAAGGCTTCCAGGCGATTGAGGGCCACGACAACAAAACTGAAATCGATCACGGCCGTTAACGCCTCCGTCATCAACCCTTGCCGCCAATGGGGCCGGGCCAATTCATACCCGATGGTCGCCTGGAAATATTTTGGCCGCCAGTTCATCAAACCCACGGTGCCAAGCAGAATATCGTCATGTTTGCGGGTGATGGCCCAGCGGAGCGAGCGGCCCTTGAGGTAACTCTGACGAATCGCGGCAATACGCTGGGCGGCTTCCTCAGCGGCCGTATACGTTTCCAGCCCGTAATAACGCGTCACTTCCTCGTCAGAAAAAATGGCGTAAACGGCCGTCACGTCAGACGGCCGTACCGCCCGCAGCAGCAACCGCTCCGTTTCCAACACCGGAAACTCATCAAAAACAGATTCACTCATGTAGAAAAACCGGGATTCTCGTTCGGCGGAGACTGGGGAGTGAAGATTTTGCGCTCTCCACTCCTCAATCTCCCTCCTCAAACTCATTCCAACCCAATCGAGAACATCGCCGCCAAATCATGCTCCGAAAACACGCGGAACGCAATCAACGTCTCAGAATTAGTGATGCCCGGCACGCTGTGCATCCGCTCCGTCACCAATTGGGCCATCGTGTCGTTATCCTGCACCCGAATAATAGCCACCAAATCAAACCGCCCGCCCACGGAGAACACTTCACTGATGCCCTTCAACTCGGCCAGCCGCGCCCCGACCTCGTTCACCTGCCCAGGTTCCACATTCAGTAATACCACCGCACTAACCATTGCTTACCTTCCTTCCTATTATTCAGACCCGAAGGGTTTGCTCCTGAGAAGCCAGATTATCTGGACCTAGACCTCTAGGGTCTTCCCAAAGAGACCTGAACTGTTACCCTTTCTTCATTAACTGCACCATTGACTGCCTGTTCCCTCATTATAACCCTATAAACGGCCGTTTCCCCAATCTCCATTTTGGCTATAATAAAGCCTGCAAGGGGTAGCCCCCTGATATTTGACATGATTTCCCAGGAAAGCGACAACACACAGTTCAACCCGCAATCCGCAATTTCACAACGAGGTGACTTATGACCCAACAATTCGATCACTTTGGCGCGCGCGCCAAACTCCCCGGAACCAACGTCCACTACTATCGTCTTGACAAACTAGGCGACGTCAGCCGCCTGCCTTTCTCCATCAAAGTCCTGCTGGAAGCCCTCCTTCGCACCTGCGATGGCTACCAGGTCATGCCCGCAGATGTCGAAAAACTCGCCCGTTGGCATGCCCCCGCCCCGGCCAAAGATGAAATCCCCTTCAAACCCGGCCGCGTCATCTTGCAAGATTTCACCGGCGTACCGGCCGTCGTCGATTTGGCCGCCCTGCGCTCCGCCATGGCCCGCCTCGGCGGCGACCCCAAAAAAATAAATCCCCACGTACCGGTCGATCTGGTCATCGATCACTCCGTACAAGTGGATCAATTCGGCTCGCAAGCCGCCCTCTTCTTCAACGTCGAACGCGAATTCGTGCGCAACCGCGAACGCTACGAATTCTTGAAATGGGGCAAAGAAGCCTTCAAAAACTTCCGCGTCGTGCCGCCGGCCACGGGCATCGTCCATCAGGTCAATCTGGAATACCTGGCCGACGTCGTCATGACCAAACCAGAGGGCGATGGCCTCGTCGCCTTCCCCGACAGCCTTGTCGGCACCGATTCGCACACGACGATGATCAATGGCCTGGGCGTGGTCGCCTGGGGCGTCGGCGGCATCGAAGCCGAAGCAGTAATGCTGGGCCAGCCCATCTACATGCTCACCCCGGATGTTGTCGGGGTAAAACTGACCGGCAGCCTGCCTGAAGGAGCCACAGCCACCGACCTGGTCTTGGTCGTTACCCAAATGCTGCGCCAGAAGGGCGTCGTGGGTAAATTTGTGGAATTTTTCGGCCCCGGCCTCAGCAACATGACCCTCGCCGACCGGGCAACCATTGCCAATATGTGCCCCGAATATGGCGCGACGGTCGGTTTCTTCCCGGTGGACGCGGAAACGCTGAACTATATGCGCAATACGGGCCGCCCTGAAGAGCTGGTCCAGCTTGTAGAAAGCTACACCAAAGCGCAGGGCCTCTTCCGCACCGACGACATGCCCGACCCGCTGTACACCGATGTTGTCGAGCTGGATCTGGGCACAGTGGTCCCCAGTCTGGCCGGACCCAAACGGCCGCAAGACCGCATCGCCCTCACCGACATGAAAAAGCAGTACCGCGAAACCTTGCTTGCGCCCATGGGACCCAAAGGTCTGGGATTGAAAGAGGAGGAATTGGGCAGAACGGCCGTTGTCGAAGGCACCCCTACCGCCATCGGACATGGGGCCGTCGTCATCGCCGCCATCACTTCCTGCACCAACACCTCTAACCCCAGCGTCATGATTGGCGCCGGTCTGGTCGCCCAAAAAGCCGTCGAGAAAGGGCTAACTGTGCCTCCCTACGTCAAAACCAGCCTTGCCCCCGGCTCACGCGTCGTCGAAGATTACCTCAACAAAGCCAACCTCCTGCCCGCCCTGGAAACGTTAGGCTTCAACATCGTCGGCTTTGGCTGCACCACCTGCATCGGCAACTCCGGCCCACTGCCGGAAGCCGTCGCCAAGGCCATCAAAGAGGGCGACATTGTGGCCTCAGCCGTACTCAGCGGCAACCGCAACTTCGAAGGGCGCGTCAGCCCGCTAACCAAGACCAACTACCTGGCCTCGCCGCCGCTGGTCGTGGCCTATGCCCTGGCTGGCACCACCGACATCGATCTTGTCCAAGACCCCATCGGCACAGGCCAAGATCGCGCGCCGGTTTACCTGCGCGATATCTGGCCAACCAGTGAAGAAATCCAGGCCACGATGGCCGCTTCTTTGTCACCGCAAATGTTCAACGCCCAATACGCCAACGTGTGGGACGGCAACGACCAGTGGAACGAAATCCCCGTGAGCGGCGGTGAAATCTATAACTGGAACGAAGAATCCACTTACATTCAGGAACCCCCGTTCTTCACCAAACTGACGCCAGAAGTGAAACCGATCAGCAACATTCAGGCCGCGCGCGTCCTGGTGAAAGCCGGCGATTCGGTAACGACCGATCACATTTCCCCGGCCGGCAACATCGCCCAAAACAGCCCGGCGGGCAAATTCCTGCTGGAGGCTGATGTTGCGCCGCAGTATTTCAATTCCTATGGTTCGCGGCGCGGCAACGACCGGATCATGACACGCGGCACTTACGCCAATGTGCGGATGCGCAACCAGATGGCTCCCGGCACCGAAGGCGGCTGGACCACCTATCTGCCAACGAACGAAGTGATGACGATGTTTGACGCATCCTTGCGTTACAAGGACGATGGCACGCCGCTGGTGGTTCTGGCAGGCAAGGATTATGGCATGGGCAGTTCCCGCGACTGGGCAGCCAAAGGCGTGTATCTTTTGGGCGTCCGGCTGGTCATCGCCGAAAGTTACGAGCGCATTCACCGCAGTAATCTGGTGGGTATGGGCGTGCTGCCGCTGCAATATATGGCCGGCGACACGGCCGTTTCCCTCGGTTTAGACGGCACAGAAACGTACTCCACACGCAACCTGACCGATGAATTGAAACCGGGCCAGGAAATCACGGTCCAGGCGATGAAGGCCGACGGCACGGCCGTTACCTTCCAAACCATCTGCCGCGTCGATACTCCTGTGGAAGTGGATTACTACCGCAACGGCGGCATTTTGCACACGGTGCTGCGCAATTTTTTGAAAGAATAACAAGCCGCTTTTAGCGGCGTGCGGCGCGATCCAGACCCTAAGGGTTTCAGAAACCCTTAGGGTCTCATTGTGAGGACTATATGCGTAAATGGAGTTTGTTTTTTCTTCTCAGCTTATTGGTTTTAGCCGCCTGTGGGCGCAACCGCGACGGCGCGCCGCCCGAAACAGGGCCTGAAGCTTTTTTTAGCGCCAATCTGCTGCGCAACGGCGTGTATGAGACCACGGCCGTTAAAAACCCCGCCCTCCCCAAATGGCAGTTTGCCGCCGGGGAATGGGTCTTCACCGCCCCCGCCGTTGTAGAAAACACCGTCTACTTCGGCAGTTACGATGGCAATTTATTTGCCGCTGACGCCGCCACCGGCGCGGAGACGTGGCGCACCGCCATCGGCACGCCCGGCGAACCGATCATTTCCTCGCCGGCCGTCTCCGGCAGCGTCGTGTATGTTGGCGGCATGGATGGCAACTTATACGCCATCAACCGCGCCGATGGCCAGGAACTGTGGCGCTTTTCCACCCAGGGCAGCATCACCGCGTCGCCGGCCATCGCCAATGGGTTGGCTTATATCGGCAGCGAAGACGGCAACCTGTACGCCATCAACGTGAACGACGGGCAGGAAGCATGGCATGTGGAAACCGGCAGCCCAATTTCCTTCGAGGCGGCCATCGCCGACAATGTGGTTTATTTTGGCAACGGCGCGGGGGTGCTAACGGCCGTTAAAGCCATCAACGGCGAGAAAGCCTGGGAATTCCCCTTGCCCAACACCAGCTTTACAGCCGGTCCGGCCCTGGGCGATGGGGTGATCTATTACCCCATTACCACCGAAATGCTCACCGGCGAGTTAATTGCCGTGGACATGGCCAGCCAACAACTGCGCTGGCGCTTCCCCATGACCTCTGAAGCGTATTCTTCGCCGGCCATCTGGAACGGCCTGGTCTATCTGACCAATCTGGACGGCAAGTTATATGCCGTGGAAGAAAATACGGGGCAGGAACGGTGGAATTTTGCCACCTCGGGCAGCGTTTTTTCCTCTCCGGCCATTGCCGATGGCATTGTCTATTTTGGCAGTTGGGACCAGAATTTGTATGCGGTAAACGGCCGTAACGGCCAACAGACCTGGCTTTTCACCACCGGCGGCGGCGTCTCGTCGCCCACCATCGCCGACGGCGTGGTCTACGTAGGCAGCGACAACGGCGCTTTGTACGCCATCCCGGAAGCGGAAAAGTAGGAATTGAGGCGTGAGGCGTGTTTTGGTCACGCATCACGTATCACGCCTCGAGAAAAACTCTATGTCCACCATACTCTCAGCTATTGAACAGGCGGCCACGGGCTTTAACGGCCGTTTCGCCCTCGCCGCCCTGAACCTGCAAACCAACGAATCCATCCGCTTGCGCGCCGACGACGTGTACCCCACCGCCAGCGTCATCAAACTGCCGGTGCTGCTCACCCTCATGCAGCAGGTAGAAGATGGCCTCACCGACCTGAATGCGCCGCTCATGCTGCGCCGCGCCGACAAAATCGGCGGCAGCGGCGTGCTGCAGCACCTCTCCCCCGGCCTGACCATGCCCGTCCGCGACTGGGCGTTTTTGATGATGAGCGTCAGCGACAATCTGGCGACCAATGTGATGATCGATCATGTGGGATTGGACGCCGTGAACGCATGGCTGGATAAAAACGATTACCCCGACGTGCGCCTCCACCGCAAAATCGACTTCGACGAAATCGCCAAAGACCAGCGCAACCTGGGCACCGCCTCGCCGGAGAGCCTGACGCGAATGATCACGGCCGTTTTCCGCCGCCAACACGTTTCCCCCACCACCTGCGACGAAATGCTGCGCCTGATGGACGGGGTTGGCTCAGATCGGGTTGGCCGCTATCTGCCGCTGTCGCCCTACAGCACAGACGAACCGGAAGAAGACAAACTGCATCTGGCAGGCAAAACGGGATCGTTTACAGGGCTGCGGGCGCAAACGGCCGTCATCTGGCGCGGTTCCTGGCAAACACAACAAGCCTTCGCCCTCACCGTCATGACCGCCGACGACCCCGCCCCCGAACGCTGGTCCCCCGACTCCCCCGGCGTACTGCTCATTGGCCGCATCGCCAAAATCCTCTACGACGACATGCTTGGGAAATGAGAATGATGCGTGATGCGTGACCCTCTTGATCACGCATCACGCATCACGCATCACGCATCACAAACCAAATCCTCAAAACCCCACCAACCAATCCATCTTCTCACGAATTTTTTCCACGCCGGGGACCACGGCCGTCATCAACCCCGTGTTAAACGGCACCGGGCAGGACGGCGCCGTCACCCGCTGAATGGGCGCGTCCAGGTCCAGCAGCGCCTCCTGAGCAATCGTCGCCGCGATCTCCGCGCCAAAGCCGCCCAGGCCAATATCCTCGTGGACGATAAGCACTTTGGACGTTTTGCGCACCGACGCCAGCACCATTTCCTGGTCCCAGGGAACCAGCGTGCGCAGATCAATGATTTCTATCGCCGCCGCCAATTCCTGCGCCGCCAGTTCGCAGCGCTCCACCATCGCCCCCCACGTCACCACCGTCAGGTCGTCGCCAGTTGTCACCAGCCGCCCCCGGCCAAAGGGCAGCACAAACTCGTCGCCGGGATACGGCCGTCTGCCCCAGGCCGCATCCAACAAATAGCGATGCTCAAAAAAGATGACCGGATCGTTGCCGCGCAGCGCCGCCCGCAGCAGCCCCACCGTGTCTTCAGCGTTCGATGGGGCCGCCAGCAGCCAGCCAGGCTGGTGGGCAAACATCACCTCACTGGTCACGCTGTGCCAGGGATCGCCAATTTTGCGGTAGCCGCCAGGAATGCGCACCACGATGGGCGCGGCAAACTTGTTGGCGCTGCGCCAGCGAATCGTGCCGCAGTTGTTGAGCTGCTCGGTCGCCGGATCGGCGTACTTGCGGAACTGAATTTCGGGCACGGGAACCAGTCCCGCCAGGGCCATGCCCACCGCCCGCCCGATGATGCCCTCCTCAGACAGGCTGGTGTCGAACACGCGATTGGGGCCATATTGGGCTTGCAGCCCCAAGGTGGCGGCATGAACACCGCCCTTCAAGCCCACATCCTCGCCAAAGATCAGGCAGCGTGGATTCAGCGCCAGCTCCACATCCAGCGTGCGCCGGATGGCCTCGATGACGTTGATGCGGCGCGGATCGGCCGGTTGCGGCACGGCCGTTCCCCCCGGCAGCACAATTCCCTCGCTTACCAATCCGCCAGCCTGCTGTGGAAAGCCCGGTTCGGACAACACAAAGCGGGTCACGCTGGATGGTTCGGCGGGCGGCGTGGCTTCGGCGGTGCGACGGGCGGTTTGCACGGCCGTTTCCGCCTCCTGCTGCAAATTTGCCCAGCCCGCCTCGTCCAGCAGCGCGGGAACCAGATACGCCTTCAGCGCCGGAATCGGGTCGCGCGCCCTTTCCGCCTCGCGCTCAGCGCCCGATTTATACGCCTGGTTGTCGACGCTGGAATGGCCGGACAGGCGCGGCACGCGCAGGCGCAGCAGGCCGGGCCGCCGGTTTTGGCGCACAAAAGTGACGGCCGTTTCCACCAACACGGCCGTTTCCGCCGGATTCGTGCCGCTGCCATCCCAAATTTGCACATTGTGAAAGGCGGCCAGATTCTGGGCGACGTTGCGCCCCGGCGTCTGGTGGTCGCCGGTCACGGAGATGGCATAGTCGTTGTCCTCGATGACTAAGAGCAGGGGCAGGCTCTGTGTGGTCGCTATGGTCAACGCGCTCCAGAAGCCGTTGCTGGCCACAGAGCCATCGCCGCCAAACACGACGGCAATGCTTGCCTGCACATCCTCGCCCAACACTTCCTGCCGGTAGGTGATGGCTTGCGCCCAGCCCGCGCCCGGCGTGTACTGCGAGCCGACATCGGCGGCATTGGGCAGCACCAGGGCGCGATTACGCCGGGGCAGATTGAAGACCACGCCCACGTCACGGCCGTCGCTGAGGCCGCCGCAGCGGGCCATGTCGGCGGTGAGCGCTTCTTCTAAAGTTAGCCCGGAGCCGAGGAGGAACGGCCGTGAGCGGTAATAGACGCTGGCGGCGTCATACGGCCGTGTCAACAACTGGCTGATGAGCAGTTGGCCCAATTCATGCCCGCGCGCCGAAAACTGGTAGGTAACCAGGCCGGAGGGCGTCAGTTCATTTTCTTCTAGTTCGTCCATGATACGCGAAGCCAGCGCCAGCCGCGCCACTTCACGCCAGTCAAAGGCGGGATGTAGATCGCTCAATTGTCATCCTCCATTTGGAATTTACGGTGTTTGTACGCGGATTACGGCCGTGCCTCGCGCTAATTGTTCATGATCAAGGGTGATCAGCGTCTGGTTTAGCTGCTGCGCTAACGCCACATAAACCGCATCACAGCCGCGAATCTGCGCCGAGATAGCCACGGCTGTCGCCTGTTCTGCCAGAGCCAACGAGATGGGAACCAATTCAAACAAACCGCCCTGGCCCAGGAGTTGAATAACTTGCCGGGCCAACGCCGGGTCGCCTTTGGCCCGGCTGAGGGCTGCAGCAACTTCCGCCAAAACGATAACCGGGGCGACGAGTGGCTCCGCAACGGCCGTCGCCTGAACCAGCCACTCACGGCTGGCGGCATGATGGGGTTCGTTGGCGCTGAAAAGGGCCACGACGACGCTGGCATCCAGGACAGCCATCAGCCGCGCCTCTGCTCGGCGACGAGTTCAACGGCCGTTTGCGCCACATGCCAATCGGCGGCTATTTCCACCGCCAATTGGTCCATTTTGGTTAAAAATTCGGCCGTTTCCAACTGCCGCAGCGCTTCTTCGTCCGCTTCGGTGATTGGGCGCAGCATTGCTACCGGTTTGCCGTGCAGGGTGATGACATATTCCGCCATGTCCTCACGAACGGCCCGGACAATTTGTGATGTTTGATTTTTCAATTCGCGCACGCCAATTTTTTCCGCCATTTTGGTACCCTCAGGTGTTGATGGCCACAGTGTAGCCACAAAATCTGGCAGCGTCAATCGTTACGGCCGTTCCGCAAACCAGCGGCGCACCAACTCCACCTGGAAGCGATAACCGCCATCAACCGTTTCGATCAATTCACGCTGCTGCAAGTGCAGCAGGGATTTTTCCAGCGCCATCAGGCTGGGCACAAAGGCGACCAGTTCGCGGCGGGGCGTGGCCTCGCCTTCGTCGTGGCTGGCCATCAGGCGCAGCACTTCCCGCCCTACCCGGTCTACCTGGTTTTGTTCGATGTCGGCGAAGAAGAAGCTGCCGTGCTGGAGGGCGGGGGCAACGGCCGTTTCTACATCCCCAGCCTGCGCCAGCCGCCGCTGCTCCGGGGGCTGCTCGTTTTTTAAGGCCACAATTTCCGCGCACAAAAGCTGCACCAAAAACGGATGCCCCCGCGTGAGCGCCAGGACGCGGTCTAAAGCGGCCGTTTCGTAGCGCAAGGCAAAATTACCCACCGGCTGCGCGGCCAGCTGGCGCGTCTCAGCCGGGCTGAGATAGCTGATGTGCACCACCTGCACGTTGATCAGATACCCGGCCCAACGCTGAAACTCGTCCAACGTGTGTGAGCCGGACAGCAGCAGTTTGAACCGGCTGCGGTGCTGAATCAGATGGCGTACCATGCCCATCACCGTCACTTCGTCAAACCGCCCCTTGTCCAAAGCGTCGGCCAGGACTTCAAATTCATCCAGCATCAGCAGCGCCAAATTGCCATCGAGCGCCTGCTCCACTTCGTCAAGCCACTCCTCAAAGTGGGAAAACGGATCGTCCGCCAGATTCTCCCGCGTGAGCGAGGGCAAAATCAGGTCGCGCTGTCGGGCGGATCGGGTGATCGACCGGGCCAGATTGTAGAGAAAGCCGGCGTTATCGCTGGCGCGGGTGGCCGGGCCTTGCAAATCGACAAACAGGGGGATGATGGTGCTGGGCAGCAGCCGGCCCAAATTGTTGAGCAGCGAGGTCTTGCCCACGCGCCGCTGACCGTAGAGCAGCAGCGGCGGCTGACGCCGATCTAGCAGCAGTTGTTCAATGCGGGCGCTGATGTCGGCGCGGCCGATGAAGATTTCTTGCTGCTCGGTGAGGGGGACGCCGATGATGTAGGGGCTGTCGATTTCCTGGCGCAGTTCGGCTTCGGCCACCAACTGGCGGTTGGCCTCGGCCACGACTTCGCGCCAGGCGGCGGCGATGGGGCGAAACCGGTCGGCGTAGCGTTCGTTGCTGCGGGTCAGTTCGCGCAGCAAGCCATCCAGCCGGTCTTCGACCGCGTTGAGGGCCAGCCGTTGGTTGTAGGCGCTTTCCTGGCGCTGCGCCGCGTCTACATCGCGGCTGACGCGGCTGAAACTGCGCAGCAGAGCGCTGGCCGGACCGGACAGCTCACCGGCGGCCAGGGTGCGCTGAACATCGCCGATGGCCTGGATGTCCCGGCATTGCTCTAGCTGGCGGGCGTCGGTTTCGATTTGCGCCGCCTGAGTGGCCCAGCGCTGACGGCCGTGACTGAGAAAATCCATAACGGCCGTGCCTTCCACCGGATCGTAGGCCAGCAGCAGCAAAATATGGACATCCAATCCCACCAGCGGCAGCCGCTGGAGTTCGTCCCAGAAAGCCGAATGCCAGCGGATGAGCGACGGCCGTCCTTCAGGCAATCGCCGCTCATCCAAACGCATCAGGGCAAGGTTCCAGGCGGTGACAACCGGGTACGTAACGACCGGCCGCCACCAGGCCAACGTCAGCCCCAACAACGTACCGGCCAGCGTGAACAGCAAAATTGGCCCCAACGACTGGCTCGTTGTAGCCAGGGCGAACAAGCCGCTGCCGCTGCCCAAAGCCCCGGCTAACGCGCCAGCCCAGGGGCCGGCAACACGCTCCGCCAGGACATAGGGCAGGGCAAACAGGGCAATCATCAGAGCGGCCAGACGTAAGATGCTGAAGATGGCGCTTAAAACTCCGGTTTCCGGCGAAATGAAGGCAACACCCATCGACAACGAGGCGATGACACTCAGCAAGGCCCCCCAAACAAAGCCGCGCTGCCAGTTGGCCGTGCGCCAGGCAATGGCCAGACTGAAGGGTAAACCCAAAACCAGGCCGGCCAGCCAGGATTCGGTGAAACGGCCGACAACAAGGCCGCCCATCAGACCGACAAGAATGCCTACCAGGACGCCGCTGATTTGCCGGGGCATGGAGTAAGCGGGGGCCAAATCGCGCGCGCCGCCGGTAACGCCGATGGTGACGCCGTAGGCCAGACCGCCGGATAGACCGCTGGCCAGACCGATGGCCGTGCCCAGGAGCAGGTCGAAGGAGATGGTGGCGGCGGTGATGGGCGTGGCAGCTTCGCCGAGAGTCAGGCCGGCGACGATGCCGGTGACGAGACCTGTGCCCAGGCCAACGGCCGTGCCCACGGCCAGACTGCCGACCAGGCTGGCAGCCAGGCTGGCTAACAGGGCGATTCCTCCGCCGACAATGAGTCCCAGAGCAATACTCGCGGTAGGCAGGCCCAGAAGCCACAAAGTCAGGCCGACAAGCAGCATGAGCAAAAAGGGCCAGGCCAAAAAGAGCATTGTCAGCAGCCGCCAAAAGGCAAAATTTTTCAGTTGGGCGGCTTTGAGTTCGGCCAGGCAAAAATCGGGCGGCAGGTGGGGATCGATGCCCGTGAGGTGGGCGCGCCAGGCGGCCGGATGAAAAAATAACCAGAATAGCAGCCGCCAACTGCCGAAAAATAGATTTCGGTTAAGGGCGGGTTCATGGGAATAGGGTGTGTAGCTGCCCATGGTTATGCGCCGGTTTGGGGGGAACGGCCGTCTGCCTGTTCGTGATGGAACGGAGCGATCTGATAGAGGGCGTCGGCGCGCCATTCGTCACCGGATTCGCCGTCAGTCAGGGCCAGCAGGCGTTCGCGGCAGAGAATTTGCAGGCGCATCGGCCAGCCGCCGCTTTCGGCCAGAATCCAGGCGACATCGGCTTCCGCAAAGGGAATGGGCGAGCTGGCGATGAGGGCGCGCGCTTCCTCGTCTTTCAGCGGGCCAAGATTGGCGACATAGCCAAAGATATTGAAAAAGGGCGAACCGTGGCCGCTCTGATTGGCCAATTTGTCCGGCGTTTCGGCGGCGGATAGGACGTAAGCGAGTCGGCCGCCCACCTGATTGGTAGCCAGCGAGCGCAAACTTTCCCAAAACGCATCATCAAGTTGGGGATAACGTTCCAGGGCGACGCCAATTTCGTCCAAAAGGATAACCGTGGGCGTGCGCAGTTCATCGCTGACGATGTCCAGGAACGTATCCAGATCGCACCGGTCGGGCACGGGTAAATCCATGTGCGCCAGAAGGTGCTGCATGAGGGTTTGCGGGTCGCCGAGGCGGGTATCCTGAAAATCGACAAATACCCAATGATACTCGTGGGGATTGGGCAGCCAATCCTGGGGCTGGTGGGGGCGGAGCTGCGCGGGAACGGCCGTGGTGATTGTTTTGAGGTAGTGGAGCAAGGATGTTTTACCGGCGCGGCGGGGGCCGATGATGGCCGCGTTTTGCATGGGAATATGGCGAAGCAAATGAAACAGGCGTTTGATTTCTCGTTCGCGGCCAAAGAAACGGGCGGGCTGGGTAATCGGCGGGCCGGCAATGAAGGTGGCCGATGGAGGGAGGTTTGCCGCAGGAGGGGGCGCGGGCGCGGGGGCGGGTTGGGCTGGGCGTGTGAGCAAGGGCAAGGTGTTGGCGCGGATTTGGTCGCGGAGAACGGCCGTTTCCTCAGCCGGTTCTATGCCCAATTCGTCCTGAAGGGCGGCGCGGCACAGGTCGAACTGGTTGAGCGCTGCGCTGCGCTGGCCGCTGAGGGCCAGCAGCGTCATGAGTTGGCGATGGGCAGCCTCGTCGGACGGTTCCAGGGCCAAATAGTGGCGAGCAGTGGTGATGCCTTCATCGTAGGCGGCGGTTTGTAGGGAAACGGCCGTGAGCGTTTTCAGCGCATCGAGCATACGCTTGCGCAGATCTTCCCGCTGCTGCATAACCCACTCTTCAAATGCCGGCGCGTGACGCAGGTGAAAATCCTCCAAAAAGTCGCCGCGATACAAAACAAGCGCCTGCCGCAGATGGTCTATTTTGCTGGCGGCATCCGGGCGGCGGGCGGTGAGCGCGTAAAAATCTTCTACATCCAGGGTATAGGCGCTATCGCGGTTGAAGGCCAGACTTTGGTGCGTAATGTGCAGGTAGGGAGCCAGGTTTGGGCGCAGTTTCATGAGTACGCCGCGCAAATTCCGCCGGGCATCAGCTTCCGGCAAGTCGCCCCACAACAAACCGGCGAGCGCCTGGCGGGAAAACGGCCGTGCCGCCACAGCCAGGTAACACAACAACGCCTGGGCCTTCGCCGTGGTCAGGTCAGCCAACGGTAAATCATCCTGAGTGATAACCAATGGTCCTATTAACGACAGTTTTAGTACTTTTGTCATGCTTGTCCAGCCCAATATTCCCAGAAAAAACGCAAAAAAAACGTTTAATCAACATTTAAAAGGCAGTCGTCTGGTAAGATAGTGTATCTGTAGATTTATCTTGATGATACTTTAAATCTAACACGCTTGACTAAAATAGAAAATCTTACCGGCATTCAACAACAAAGAGGACATAATTGATAAAAATTCAATCGTCCTCAGCCACCTATAATTCAATCAATATCAAAATGGATGCATTATGTTGAAATTAAAAAAGCACCCGAACGCAACCAAAGGACAAGCGCTCGTCGAGTTCGCCCTCATCATCGTCGTTTTATTGATGGTGATATTTTTGATCATTGAAGCAGCGCGTATCATGTGGGCCTGGGGGACTGTACAAAATGCAGCCAGAGAAGGCGCGCGTTACGCTATCACCGGGAGAGTTGACCGGCCAGATTGCGCCACTGAATTTTTGCCAAAATTTTCATTTCAATGTGATGATTTGCGCGTTGCTTCTATTATAAGCCGCACCCACTCCAGTCTCGCAGGGCTGCCACTCAATGAAGCATCTGGCATTTTCGAGGACGATAATTATTACAACATTGAAGTTTGGGGCGGCGTCCAGGGCACAGGAGAATTGCGGCCTGATTTTGGCGGCATGCCCAACGAGGCGGTTGTGGTTCGAGCCTATTACCGCGTACCGATTATTACGCCTTTTTTCCGCCCAATCTTGCCGTCCATCCCCGTATTTGGTCAGGCAATGATGAATAATGAGTCGTTTGGTCAATTGGGCGGCTCAAGCGTGGGAGCGGGCATCCCGTCGGCTGTGGAAATTCCAACAGTGGGGGTAACGCCGTCGCCAACGCCAACAAATACACCTACGGCAACACAGGACGTCACTTCAACGCCGACCCAGCGCGCAACCAACACGCCCACATCGACCCCCAATATATGTAGAGTCTTGTTTGATTCGCCGCCAGTTGCCGATTTCAATTATGTGCTGATTAGCGGTGAACTTGGCTCTAACGTTCGAATTATTAACCTGGCAAACGGAGAAATTATTAGCGGCTACCATGAACTGCGTGATTTTGATGGGCACCAATGTCCGGGCTTTGCCACCGTTTTGCTAAACATTACTCTCCAGGCGGGAATGGGGCTGGTGGTAGAAAGCAGTGATGGTTCTACCGATATCGCCTTTGTGCTGCCCGGCACGCCAACGCCAACATCCAGCCCAACACCCTCGATTACACCAACGCCTTTGCCGGTGGACACAACAGCAACCCCAACGCCAACGGCGACCAATACGCCTTCTACGCCGTATCTTTATCTGCGGCCATCGTGCGGGTCACCTGATCCGGCAACTGGGACTGTGCAGTTTACAGTGTTTGGGGTGAATTGGCCGATAGGGACCGATGTGGTGTTGTATTGGCAAGATACGAATAATTTCCAGACTCGAATCACCGGCCATAATGGGTACTTCTCGCAAACCTGGACCAAAATCGGTTTGACAACGGGGAGTTATAATGTGATTGCTGTAGCCGGCACAAAAACGTATACAACACAATACAAGATACCTTGTGATAATGCCACGGCCGTTCCCACACCAGCAGCATCTCCCACCGGCACACCTGAACCGGCCGACATGATCATTGTTGGACCACCCCAAATTATCAGCACCGGCACTCCGGTGGCCTACCAGCCGATTTCTTACCAGATGGTGATCAGCAATACTGGTGATGTGAATGTCCAAAATCAATTCTTTGTGGACCTTTTCATTGACCCGGAAGTTACGGTGCTGCCCAATGCAGTCCGAATCCCGATTGGCGAAAGTTCAGGGTATGTGGGCGTCAGTTCGCTGCCCGGCAATACGTCACGCGTGATCACGATTACCAGTGATTTTGGCTTTGCCAACGAACCGGCATCTCACCTGGTCTATGGCATGGTGGACTCGATTGAACAAATCAACGAAGCAATTGAAACCAACAACATTTCTACACCGGCGGCCGTAACCGGCGTACAAATTGCCAACACACCCACGCCCACGCCGCCATTTGGCGTTGGCAGCGAGTCGCTGATGGGGTTTGTCCAATGGCCGAGCGATGATGGTCTAGACCCACTGCTGCGCGCCCAGGTAACTTTGTATGATCAGGTATCCGGGCAATTTGTCGCCAGGGTAGAGGCGTCAGCGATATCAGGTTTTTACCAGTTCAATAATATTCCTAACGGAACTTACCGCATCGAAGCGTGTGGCGGCATTGATACAGAAAAATCGTTTTTTGGAATGCGCGTCGGTATTGCGGTGCCCAATGTGCTGCCATTGATCAGTGTATTCACGAACCACATTCCTTGCCCATAAGGGTAATGGTTGGAGTTAGGGTTACTATGAAAAAGGCTGTTGTGTTTTTAATCTTTGTTTTGACCGGTTTTCTGCTGGCGGTAAGCCTGGGAAGAGAAACGGCCGTGGCTGAAACGGCCGTGCCCGTCGGCAATACATGGTCAACCCCAAAAGTCATCTCCACAGGGATCACGAACGCCAAACGCCCCGTTATCCAGGCTGATCCGAATCAGCCGGGGAAAATCATGGTGCTCTTTATTTCGCAGGCGGCGAACAACACACCCATCGATCCTTTCTACACAGTTTCCCAAAACTACGGCACAACCTGGACCACGCCCGCTGCTATTCATGAAAGTGTGGGCGTTGAATCGAAACAAATTCATTTCGATTTCGACGATCAGGGCACAGCCCACGCAGCCTGGCGCGAAGGGCGAGCATTGGCCTACGCCAATTCCGCCAACTGGAGTACCAGCTTTCAAACATTGTCCAACCCCAATGGCGATCCCGGCGTGACCACGCCGGCGGTAGCCACCTTCGGCAGCAACATCCATATCGTCTGGTCGGAAGGCAATACCAACGATCCCAATCCTTTAAAAACGGTGCCCAACATCCTCTACACCCGTTCTAAAGATCGGGGCGCGACCTGGTTGACGGAACCCCTGGTATTAACAAACACCGGATTCGATTCCGTCTCGCCAGCCATCACAGTGGATCCAGCGGGAAATGTGCATGTTGTCTGGCAAGAATTGCAATTTGATACAGGCATCGGAAATTACGTTGTTAATTATGTTAAAGGAACCGTGTCTACCAACAGCGTAACCTGGAGCACGCCCATCAACATCTCAAATGCTATCGACACATCCAGTTCGTTTTCGTCTCAAGAACCACGAATAACGTATACAAACACGGGTCTAAAAGTAACGCTGACGACCATATTCCAACAGCCTGCCGAACAATACGTTTATTTGTTGAGCTGCCGATCGAGTTGTGAAAACCTAAATCGATGGACCAATGAGGGAGGTGTTTCCGGGACAGCGTTATACGTAAATATTGAGCCAGTCGACCTGGCCTCATCGCCATCAGACCGCCTGGGATGCACCTATGTTTTTTTCGATGGCGCCACAACCGACAATTTGTCTGGCAAGGAGCAAGTGTGGATGGCCAACAGCTGCAATGGCTGGACCAACGCTCGTGAAGAAATTACCGACACAACCATACGGGCGTTACGGCCGTCTAGCGCCTCCCAAGCCAATTGGCTCTATCTAACCTACGAAGAATCCCTCACCAACGACAGCGGTAACGCCAATCAAATCTATTTCCAATCCAACGAATCAGATTACGGCGCTTATCTACCCATGCTGAGGAAATAAGAGGAGAAAAACGAACGTTATGAGCCGTTTGGAATGGATTTTAGGCATCGTTTTGTTGGTCTTGTTGGTCGTCGTCATCGGACTGGCGCTCTCCTTGTGGCTAGGCCCGGAAACCAACATCGCCTCCCCGCTCTCTGGCCCAGAGGCAGTTGCTGCCGGTTACGCCGATGACATTGCCCCGACTCGGAGTACGCCGCAGCAAACAGCTAAAAATGCGTATGTCCAGGCTCAGGAATCGGCCCGAGGCTGGCAGGAAGACGCTGTTTTAGTCAGCGCCACAGCCACCTGGCCCCAAGGCGTCAACGCATCAGACCTGGAATCCGGGCAAGAGACCTGGGGCTTTATTTTTTATTCACCGTCCACAGGAACAACGGCCGTTGTCTCTGTCTATCAGAACGAGGCCAGCTTATCGCCCCGGGACACGCCGCGGCAAATGGAATTATTCGACATCACCACCTGGCAGCAAGATAGTTCAGAAATCGCCCAAACGTTTCTCAACAATGGCGGGTACGGATTTATTGAAAGAGAAGGCATCACCATATACTCCATGACCCTGTCCATGAATAACCCAAACGGAAACGGCCGTGTCGAATGGCTTACTTCTCTCCTATCTACAAAAAATGGAAATTCATTAACAATGCGTATAGACGCAGCATCAGGCGAAATCCTAGAAGTACTGGATGCATCTTAAGTGGTCGTAGCATGACAAACATGCCTTACGGAGGTTCTACCGATGAAAAAATTTTTGCGCAGCATCTTTAAAGGACGGGATCGTGGGCAAAGCCTTGTGGAAGTAGCCCTCTTCTTCCCCATATTTATCATCATCATTGCCGGACTCGTCGAAGTCAGCAATATCGTCGTCACCCAAAACCGCGTCAACAATGCCACGAGAGTCGGCGCTCGCTTTGGCGCAAACGGCGGCGAAAACATCGGCATGTCACTCGCCGCCCTCAACGCCGTCACCCAAACCCTTAACGTCGATGAAGGTTTGTGGGACCTCTGGGCCGTGCGCGGCGAAATCAACAATACCGGCACCGGCTTTGTCCCCAATACGTGGGAATTTGACCATGTCTATGGCCTCGGCCAAACCAAGGTCTTCAGCGACATAGTGGCCGCAGATGTCCAGCAGCAAGTTCTGGAACAACTCCAGACGGATGAAAATGGCAACAACTCCACCGCCGCCATTGCCGCCGGCCTGCGTTTTGTTGGCGTCTACGCCATTCACGACATAGATTCAATCCTTGGCCTCGATGCGCTCCCCAATCTGGTAGGGTTCAATTCTGTGCGCTCTCTCAACCTCATGCGCATGGAAAGTTCACAGGTTGAAACAACCAATGGCTGCGATGCCTTCCCCATCGCCATCCACGAAGCCATCCGCTCTGTACTGCCCCCTGGCGACAGCAGCGACGCCCAAAACCGGTGGCCTACCACTTTCAAACACTTTGTCACCAGCCCGTCGCCATTTCCCTACCCCAACCCCAACTATTACAGCTTCGTCAACCACAGGCCCAACGAACCACTGCAAGACGCCAAAGAAGGCTACATTTACAAAATCCAAAACGGCACTGGTCCCGGCAATTTTGGCTGGTTGGGCTGGAATGGGTGCTCCAACGATTCTACCGCGCTCGAGGCCAGCTTAACGTGGCCCGGCAACAGCCGCGACTACACGCCCCTTCCCGGCAACTGCCCGGTTTATGGCACACCCAGAGTCTCAGGCTTTGTAGAAATGGGCGACCCTACCGACCGCGAAATGCATATTGGCGACTATATTGCCACCAGCACCGGCACAATCAACAGTTCCGGCGCCAGAAAAACCCTGGAAGAACACATCGTCCTGAATCGCCAACTGCGCATGATCGTCTATGCCGATACAAATGGGCAGGGTGGCAGCAACGCCGCGTATAAAATCAAACGATTCGCGATATTCAGAATCATTGGCCATAACTTGCCTGAATCCTGGATCATGGCCGAGTTTATTCGCTGGGACAGCTCCTGCGGACAACCAACGAACTAATATATGAAGACCCTAAGGGTTCAGGAAAACCCTTAGGGTCTTAAATCCTAAAAATCACATCTATGTAAATCATCTGGTTAAACAGAGGTGTTGCACATGAAATTAATTCATACCCCAAGACTAAAAAATCCCATTGCCAACCATCCCGAAGCAGGGCAGAGCATCGCTATTATCGCCCTGTCGCTGGTTGGCCTCCTGGCGTTTGTAGGCATAGCCGTTGATGTGGGCTTTTTATTCGCCCGCAGCTCGCAGTTGCAAGCGGCCGTCGATGCCGCCGCCCTGGCCGGCGTAACAGAATTATTGGTTAGCAAAGATTCCGCCGACACACGCGCCGGACAATTTCTCAATGCCAACAACATTCCCATTTCCGTTACCCAATCCTTGGAAAGCACTCAAGATGATACAGTCATCGGGGAAACAGAATACACCATCACCGTTACCTGGCCGGTGGAACTCTACTTTCTCAGATTGATTGGACTTGAAAGCTACGATCTCGTGCGTTCAGCCACGGCCGCATACTTCCCCCAAGCCGACATCTACGCCAGCCGGCGCGTAGACCAGGGCGTCGTGAGTACCTCCAACCAATCCTTATTTGGTCCAAACATTTGCACCTCCTATGGAGATCCTTTTTCACCCTTGAACAGCCCTTGGGAACCTGGCCCCTACACGTATCATTACCGCATCTTACTCCCACCAAACTATCCAGATGACGTGCTGCGCGTCGAAATTTACGATCCTGATTCGATCAACAAAGCAGCTGCCGGAGATA